>JBBRMD010000011.1:0-124341 GCA_038231015.1 Candidatus Obscuribacterales bacterium | reverse complement strand
TGAGCTAATGAAACGAGTGATCGTAATCGACACCTCTAACGAAATTGCTGGCGATGGCGACGTGCCTCACCCGGCTATTGGCAAAGCCAGACGCATGCAAGTGCCTCGCTCTGAGCAGCAAGCGGCTGTCATGATCGAAGCAGTAGAGAACCATACTCCTGAAGTGATCGTTATCGACGAAATCGGAACCGAAGAAGAAGCCCAAGCAGCAAGAACAATTGCTGAAAGAGGCGTCACTTTAATTGGCACCGCCCATGGTAGCGCTCTAGACAATCTGTTGAAGAACCCCACATTAGTCGATTTGGTTGGCGGCATTCAAACCGTTACCCTAGGCGACGATGAAGCAAGAAGAAGAGGCACGCAAAAGACAGTCTTAGAGCGTTCAGCTGAACCGACCTTTGATATCTGTATCGAAATTCTCGACAGACAAACACTGGCAGTTCACCGCAACGTGGCTGAGGCTGTGGATCAACTGTTACGCGGCTGGCAAATTCATCCAGAGATTCGTCGTCGCGACGAAGCTACCGGAAGTTTTGCAGTGGTGCAAAAACCAGAACCGACAGTTACAGTATCGATGGTCGAAGGCCTAGAGCCTTTCGCCAGCGACTGGGCCTCACCAAAGGAAACTCACCTCAAGGTCTATCCTTACGCCGTTAGTAAAGGACTCCTTGAACGCGTGGTAAAGACCCTACAGTTGCCGGTGGAGGTGGTAAAGGGAATTGATGAAGCCGATGCAATTCTCGCACTGCGCAGCTATGCTCGGGCCGGCGCCAAGATCTTCAGTCTAGCTGAAGCTCAAGGAGTGCCAGTCTATGTAGTTAAGAGCAACAACTTGCCACAAATTCAGAAAGCACTAAGAGAAGCACTCCATCTTGAAGAATCGACAATTGGTTCTGTTGATATCGAAGGCGATATCGACGAAACAGAAGTCGCTTTAGAAGAAGCACGGCAGGCCATTGGCCGGGTGATGGATCGGCTTGAGCCAACTGAACTCACTCCCCGCAAAGCGTATATAAGAAGATTGCAGCACCAGTTAGTTGAGCGTTTCAATCTATCTAGTCGCAGTGTCGGAGACGAACCGCAAAGACGCCTGCGCATTCTGCCACCAGCAGGTGCACAACAAAACCTCGGCTACATCTAAGCTAGACTCATTTAGCTAGTCAAAAAAATACAAAAGAGAAATAGCCGGACAGTCAAATGTCCGGCTATTTTTTGCGCGAAAAGGTACAATTCACCACTCCATCGCCAGCTAGCCAAGCCACCACCGTCGGTTCGCAATCGGCAGCTAGTCCACAGTAGAACGACCAGGGCCGCTCAATGTTTTCGCTACACACACGCACTGCGATGTTGACAACACGATTGCCTTTAAACATCGGTCGGCAATCGATTAAGATTAGGCTGTGTTCGGCAACGTTCCGTAGACCTAAAACTTACTAGAAGGCAAAAGCATGAAAAAACAATCCCGCTGGAGAAGCGCCCGAGGCATGGCAACCTGGCTCAAGGTAGTCTTGATTGCAGCAGGGCTTTGCCTACTCGGCACGGTCGCCCTCGGTGTGTTCATGTTTATCGGATTCCAGAATGTCACTAGCCCAGCTAAGGTGAAAGAAGCGGCAGCCGCTTTCATGAGTATTTCTGATCCCCTGCCAACTGGTTTTCAGTATAAATTCGGTGCCAATTTCTTCGATACACCAATGGTAGTGATTCAGGGCGACGACACCAAAACTATCTACACCTTCTTCACCGTTCCTGAATCAAAATCAACAAAAATATCCACGACTCCTGAAGCTGCAATCGATTCAATTGCTAAAGGCGGCTCTGCTCCTAGCGCACCAGGTGCCCCTGGTTCACCAAGTAGCGCACCATCAACCAAGAAGCTCACGGTTAACTCTCGCGGCTCCCTTGATGTAGGCGGACAAAAAATGCCTTATGTGATTGGGCACGCAGACTCAGCCACTCAAACCGACAGCAAAATAGACAACAATTTCTTCGGGGCCATTAAATCTTCCACAAGCGGCAAAATTATCTTTGTCATGGCTCAATCGATTGATACCTCAGCAAACCCACAGCCAATGACTATCGACACGGTGAAAAAACTTACTGATTCAATCACGAAGTTCTAAAAACCTGCCCGGCTCGCGCTTCTAAATACAAAAAAGGTCGTCAATCTGACGGCCTTTTTTATTAGTTTTAAATTGATCAGATTCTACGAAAAACGCAACTGATCGCCTTCAATAACATTGGCCAAACTGGCTCTCTTGCCGGTTTGCATTAAGGCCTGTACTCGCATTGTCGCGGCTTCCATCATAAAGGTATTGTTGTCCATCATCTTCATAAGTTCTTCAGGAGTGCAGCCTTTCGCCACTTTCTCACTTTGTTCTTCAAGGCGCCGGAGCGATTCAATATGGAAGCCAGGAACACCCTGTGGGTGACGCTCAGGATTGAGAGCCATTCCCAACAGTTTGACACCACTGGCCGACTCAACACTGAGATCAACCTTGGTTAGACTTTGCTCGTCCAAAATGCGTGATGCTGTGCGGCGCTCGAACCCTTCGCCGTTCTGCAAACCTTCAACATTATTACTTCTATCGGGCGCGTCGCCGTGATGTTGAACCATGATGAAATTCCTTATCGCAAAATCTATATACCACGCCAGGCGATTAATTATCTTGACAACCGCTTAATTCAACGACCGGTGGGGAACCAGTCAAGTGCATCGCTGCAACTGAATGAATAATATGGTGTCAAGGGGCACTAAACAATGCGAGGAATCTCATGTTCGACGTCTCTTTGGGGGAGGAGTCCCACTGAAAGTAGTTGGATTTAAGCTTTCTTCTCCAGAATCTGTCGAACTTGCATCTGCAGGAGCAGAAGTGCCTCCAGATCCCGAACTACTTGACTCGCTGCTTGCAGTGGTAGAAGTACTAGTAGATCCAGAAGTATTAGTGGAATCAGCATCGGCAACGGCAGAAGCCTCATGCAAAGCCGCCTCAGCCGCCATTGCTACCTGACCAAGAGGAGTTTGCTCTTCCATACTGGCTAATTGGTCGGCCAATATTCCGACCGGTCCCGCCACATCATTGGTGGCCACAGCCGTTGCCTCTAGCTCAAAGGAAAGCGACACAGCAAAGGGATTGGGCGCAGAATGGTCACGCTGATGGGCCAGATTGCCGTCAAGCAATTCACTGAGCAGGTTATCTTCGATAGCCGCAGCAGCGGCCCTGGCTGCTTCCAGTTCTATGGCTGCAGCTTCTTCAGCGCTCATGGCAGGAATATTGGTCTGGCTTACTCGTGGCGGCAGCGGAGCCGGCGGTGGTACAAAAGTAGGCTTGCGCTCGACGCTCTCATCAATCTCATCGGGCGGAGGCAGCATCGGATCATCGAACAATTTATTAGAGCGGCGACGTAGCAAGGGCTTTACTTCGACCTTAGGCTCTTCTGGCGTGTTTTCTTCTTGGGTTGTCGCTTCTTGGATTGTCTCTGGTTGCTTTGTCTCTTCTGATTTTGTCTGTTCTGACTTTGTCTCTTCTGACTTTGCCACGGCCGGCTGAGCTAGTTCGCTCGCAGCCGCTGGCGAGAAGTCGGTTACAGGAGCGATATCGGCCAAGTCAGCACGCATTTTCGCCTCAGCCTGGGCTTTCTTGCCTTCTTTGGCTATCAGTTTTTCTTGAACCTCTTCAGCTTCCAACTGCTCGGGAGTCAAAAGTTTGTCCAAAGCAATTGGTTCGACAAACGAAGTCTGTGGAGGAGCGGCCGCTATCACTCCTAGCTCCAAGTCGAGCTTTAGTTCTTCCTCAGCATAATCGTAGCCGGAATCGTAATCATCGGCAGAATCTTCGTATGCAGATGCTTCTAGCTCGGCGGCGCCCTGTGCGTCTAGCTCGGGTTCAACTAGCTCGGACTGGTCTAGCTCGGACTGCTTTAGCTCGGGCTCAACATGCTCGACGCGTTTGCGCCGCCCTCTGTCTTCAGCAGGCTCATCTTCGACACTTTCATCGAGGGCACCAAGTCGCGGAGAAATAGCAAAGGCACGGTCGGCCAACTCTTCCATGTCGTCCATGATGTCGCGGTAACCACTAAGCCTATCGCCAGCATTAAAAGGAGTGCTGAATCTCGCACTAGTACCAGCACCACCGAATGAAGAATATTTGCCGAGACCGTAGCCAAAGCCACCAAGATTATTGGAGGGAAGCACTTGAGGCAAAGTGCTGGCATCAGAATCTTCTTGGAAGCTGCTAGCACCAGTACCTATATCGAAACTGGAAGCTGCAGAAGTGACGTTATTACCACTAGCAGAGCCGCTTGGAGTCAAGCCGTCGCTGTAAGCTGCTGTGGAATAGCCCGAACCGCCGCTCGTTGCCCAGTCGAAATCTTCATCAGGCGCAGCCACACCAAAATCTCTTTCGCTAGTACCTGAGGCGGAATTACTTGATGAACCAGAATTTGCTGAGCTAGAAAATGCCGATCCAGACGAGGAAAAGCCTCGAAAGACTTCCGGTGCGCTGCCGCTTCCTGCCGTAGCCGTTGAGCTAGTAAATGCAGAGTTAGGCAACTCAGTCGGTCCCGATAACTCATCAAGGAAAGACTTAAGCTCATTATGAATACGGTCGAGGTCACCCAAAACAGGCGCAGCAGCCATTGACAGCTGTTCGATACCAGCCTCACTTCCACCAGTGCCATCAGCGCCAGAATCAAGCCCCATGGCAAGCTCAAGCACCTTCTGCTTGATATAGGCGCTCACTGATTTAAAGCCGCGTTCCCGCGCCAATTGCTGCAGTTGTTCAAACTGCTGTGCTTTTAGATTGACTACGATCTGATGCTCGCGCATGGGCCCATTGCTTCCTTTACTGTCATTCTAGCCGAGAAACGCCCAACGCCAACAGCCCTGACATGGAAAAGACTGTTCAATTGCACATTTATTCGCCAAGCCGCCACCACTAATCTAATTATGTCGAACGTAATTGGGGCGAGGAAAATAAAATGGACAACCGCGAATATGCCAGACAAGAAAAGCTGAGAGAAAGTCTGCTGCACAAATCTGGGCTGCAAGAAATCAACGAACAAGAAAGTTGCGGCTCTCATCCCAGTGCTCACCTCTGGCAAGACGCATACAGACAGACAGTCGCTACTGTATCAAAAGAGCAAAGATCTAGCCAAGAAGCACTCACAACAATGGGCAAATATTTTAACGAAAATCGCACAGATAACGGCGTTCAAGCAATGCTTGGTATCGGCGGAGCGACTTTTGCCATCACCGCTGCAGTTGTCGAATCTCCCATAATAATTGGCACAGCAACCCTCGGCGCTGTTGCTTGCGGCGGTGCATTTATTTGGTCAGGTGCCAACATAGCTATGAAACACTACACAGGCAGAGATCTGAACAACCGAGACACAGCTAGTCGCCAGCCACCATCATTGAGGCAATTTTAATTGTTGGTGAAACAGTACTAGAGCGAAAAATCAAATCATTGCCGATAGCATCTATGTTATTGAACATCTCCAACATATTGCCAGCAATAGTGATGCCCTCTACCGGAAATGTCAGTTCGCCGTTTTCAATCCACAAGCCTGAGGCGCCGCGCGAATAATCTCCAGTGACGACGTTAAAACCAGGGCCCGAGACACTTGTGAGAAATAGACCAGTGCCGACAGAAGCAATAATTTCTTGCTGACTAAGGCTTCCTGGCTCAAAATACAAATTGCCAGTGCTGCCACTGTTAGGCGTGGTGCTCAGTTTGCGAGCAGAATAGCTACTAAGTAAATAGGTATTGAGTTTGCCGTTTTCAACCAAAGTGCGCCGCAGCGCCGGTAGGCCTTCGCCATCGTAAGGCCGCGAACCCAGGCCACCGATCATTAGTGGATCATCGACGATAGTGACAAACTTACTGGCCACCATCTGGTCTATTTTTCCCGCTAAAAATGAACTATTGCGATAAACATGTGAGCCTGCTGTTGCGCCGACAAATTGAGCTAAAAGCTGCGCAGCCATAAGTGGATCAAAGACAACAGGAACAACCTGCGACTTAACTTTCTTAGCACCAAGCATACGCAAAGCGCGTTTAGCAGCTGTAATGCCGACCTCTTCAGGCGACTCTAATTTACTGAAGCTTAGAGCACCAGAAGACCAGCCACCGACCTGCATTTGGTCATCTTGCGAAGCAACAACAGCGGCACTAATCGAACAATGAGTACTACTGTAAGTGCCGATAAAACCATGAGAATTGGCATATACTGTGGTTCCGCTCCAATCGGTAAAACTGGCTCCCCGTGAATTAGTTATTCGTTTATCAAAGCCACGAGCAGCAGACTCGGCTGCCAGAGCCATTTGAATCTTCTTCTCAGTACTTATTTTAGCGATGGCTCCATCCGTCAAACCTAAATCAGGGATTTCTTTGGCGAGATATTTGGCTTCAGGTAAACCGGCAAACGGGTCTTCTTCAGAAGCATTGGCCATGGCAATGGTATTGCGCACTAACTCAGTCAAGGCTGGTCTGCGCAAATCTGAAGTAGATGTAGAAGCGCTCTTTTTGCCAACATAGGCTTCAAACTGCAAACCGCGACTGCGAGCTCCTTCTAGAGTCTCAACCTCACCCAATCGCACTCCAGTGTCAACTGAATTAGAAGTCGAAATGCGCACATCGCATTCTGTTGCACCAAGCCGCTTACCTTCTTGAATAATAAACTCGGCAATAGGGATTAGGCTATTTTTTGCACTACTTTTTGAAGCAATTTTGCTACTTGCCATTATTGTGAGCCACCAACTGTGACACCATTAATGCGAATGGTTGGCATACCGACACCGACCGGCACACCTTGACCAGCCTTGCCACAGGTGCCAATTCCGCGATCAAGAGAGAGGTCATTGCCAACCATAGTGACATTGTGCAATGCTTTAGGGCCATTGCCAATCAATGTGGCACCTTTAACTGTGCGTGTAATTTTGCCATTCTCAATAAGGTAGGCTCCCACAGCGCTAAAAGTAAAGTTACCGTTGGTGATATCGACTTGTCCTCCGCCAAAATTGGCGGCATATAATCCATATTTTACTGAAGCAATAATCTCATCTGGAGTCGACTCGCCACCAGCCATAAACGTATTGGTCATGCGGGGTATAGGCGCATAACGATAATCTTGCCTGCGACCGTTTCCGGTCACACCGGCTTTCATCAAACCAGCATTCTTCTTATCTTGCAAATAGTTCTTCAAGACACCGTTCTCAATCAGAACTGTACGACCAGTAGCGGTTCCTTCATCGTCAAAGTTAAGTGAGCCACGGCGATCCGCCATGGTGCCATCATCTATAACTGTCACCAGGGGCGATGCCACAGCTTCCCCCATAAGACTAGAAAATGCTGAGGTTCCCATTCTATTAAAATCACCTTCTAGGCCATGACCAACGGCCTCATGTATGAGCACACCAGGCCAACCCGAGCCAAGCACGACATCCATGACACCGGCCGGAGCAGGTGTTGATGCAAGCAAATCAATGGCCATTTTGGCGGCAATGTGAGCATGTTCTTGCCACATTTTATCTTCGGCCAAAACACTAAACTCAAAGCGCCCACCGCCGCCTGAGCTGCCAGTTTCTTTGCGACCGTTCTCCTCAGCTAAACATGATACTGAGATGCGAACCAGTGGCCTAACATCAGCAAAAATTTGCTCAAGCGAATTGACTATTATGATCGTATAGCTCTCGCAAGCAATAGTGACAGTGACGTTTTGAATGCGGGGATCATAGAGACGAACTTCTTTATCTATCTTGCGCAGCAAATCAATTTTCTCTTGCAGGGCAATATCAACTGGGCTATTTAATACCGGATAGAGGTTGTGGCCAACACTATTGGTCGCATCAAGAGCGACATTAGCACTGCCAGAAGCATGCTCGGTGATCGCCCGCGCCACTTTGGCACACTGCATCAAATTAGTAGCATTAACATGGCCTGTATGCGAATAACCAGTCTTGTCTCCAACAACAACTCGAACACCTGCTCCACTTGTGGTTGAGCTTGAGGTGTTTTTCAAGACACCTTGATCAAAAGTTAGACCTTGAGCCGTTCCTGCCTGAAAATAAATATCACAGAAGACTCCTTGTTTCTTACCCTGCTCACCACGGGTAGCGGTGTCTAAAACTCGCTGAACTTGTTCAGCGGTTAGACCAAACAATTTTTGCATTGCATTTTCTGCTGTTTCAATAATCATTTTCCAGCGCTTCTCTTTGCTTTCTATGCATTAACGATAACTCTCTTCTGTTGTTTCAGCACGGTTTGCCATGATGAAAATTAGCGCTTGAGAACCTACTGGCGCCAGTTGCGCCAATGTCGAAGTAGAAGCAAAGCCAAATGCATATGCCGGCTAAGCGTCCTCTCACCTGCTTACATTCCCGCTGAGCCCACACTAGGGCCTGACTCTAGCCAAATATTGCGAGAGATTACGCAGCGCAACATTTCGCAATTAGATAACTCTTTGATGTATTAGGAGCCATAACAGGCGAGAGTCAAATGTCTTTTCTCTTTAACTTCAACAGCAACTTTTGATCTAAACAAAACAACCCGTCTCTTGTATCCAAGCCCTTCCCTCACAACCGTTCCCCATTTCTAGGCCGGGTGTCTAACACCGTCCTATTGAAGTGAAGAGTGTTTGTGTGCGTGTTGATGTATGGGGGCGCTTGAGAGCGTGAGAGACCACCTGGAGGCACATACCATGTCTGCTGCACCTGAAAAAATCATCGTTCTCAAGGCGTTCCTCCCCGCCTCTGCTGCTCGTTCGTACCACGTTTCATGCGAAGTCGGTGACGTTCTCGTTGTCGACAAAGAACACGATCACGGCACCATGTGCCTGAAGAACGGCGTCATTTGTTTTCTTCTCGAGGAGGAAGTCTACAAGTACTGCCGCCGCGAACCTGCGTAACTAAACGCCAACTAACCACTATGACCAACCGCCAATTTCCCCAATCTTATGCGGGTCGCTCGCCTGCTCAGCTTCTCAAAGATGCCCGAGAGCGCCTTGCCATTGGCATCGCGATCGAAGCGGCTGAGATGGCCAACGCTGCAACGGTGACCATGAAAAACCTCTCTTTCGCGCCGAACAATCCACAACTCGCTGACGCCTACGCCCTCGTGGCCGCCAGTTGCACTTATGTGCGCACTAACTTCCATGGTGAAGAGCTCAAGCGAGAATATCTGCAGCGCTCGCTCGCAGCCTACAAGGCCGAAATCGCTTGTCGCGAACTCGGTTGTGAAACCGAAGCACTGGCCAAAGCGCATTTCCTCTACGGCCGCACTTTGGCAGCTGATCTCGGCGATAGCCGCGGCTACCAAGAAATCGCCAAGGCAATGCAAATTCTCGGCACCATCGCCCAGCGCGACGAGGTCGTGAGCAAGACATCCTGGTTGTACTAAGGCTCAGCAGAACTTAGCGCAATCAATCTGAAAAAAAGGAGACTACATGCTACGCACTATCAATCAGGGCCTTGTTCTCAATGCCATCATAGAAGCTGGCTTCGGCTGTACCTATGACCATTTCGACCTCGCTCGTTTCGTCAAGAACGACAGCCATGGCAACACTGCCCGGCTCGAAGTCACCTCTCAGCACTTGCAAGAAGAGCCGCCCTACTACGAGCAGGCCGACTACCTGAAGAAGCGCGACAGCTTCAACCTCGTCGCCGCCATCGGCCACGACTTGTCGCGCTTGCCCAAGGTCTTGTCCGAGATCGCTCTGCGTCTGGCTTCCGAAGGCTGTGATTTGAGCTTGCCCGACGAAGAGCAGTTTCCTGACGGCAAATTTCCCGGCGGCGCCTGCGCTGTTTTGACGCGCACCGTCGTCGTTCCCTCGACCAATCCGCGCCGCAGTCTGATCATCAAGGTGATCGTGCGGGCTTCTTACGAGGCAAATTCTTAGGCCCTAAAGGCGATTTCTCAAGTTTATGCAACACCCTAAGCCACCCGTGGCTTAGGCTTTCATTTGGAGTACCAAATGTTTCCCTATCTTTCGCAAATCAAACCCGGAGCCGACATCGGCCCCGACCAGTTCGAAAAGACCTTCGGCAAGACCCCTGCTGCCGAACTGAAGAAAAACAAAATCACTCGCATCGTCAACAATGGCGGCAACATCTCGGTGACCGCTGCGGCACCGCAAGAGATGCTTCTCGCTCGTGGTGCCAAGATGCGAGTGGCGAAAAATTTCTCTTTTCAGTTCGCCAGTCAGTCGAAGAAAATCACAGTAACCAAAATCAAGGGCATCGAAGCCACCAGATCTGATGCCCCGGCTTGGGTCAATCTGCTGGCCATCGAACTAACAGCAAGCGGTGACCAAGTCACTATCGCTTGCAAGGTGAGCAAGCTCTTCATCAGCTTGACTCTGAGCGAGACCTATTCGCTCAAAGAAATCGAAGCACTCGGCTGGAAAATGCCCGAGTAACCAACACCTCCCTCAATACCCCCAACTCAACTCCACTTCACAAAATGAGCCAAATCATCATCAAAGGCCAAGTCGTCACAGCAAACGACCTGGCATTCGCCATCGGCACCATCCAGACCATGGCCGAAGTGCACAGCCAAGCGCTGAGCAATTTCTCTGAAGACAGCAATGAACTGTCACGCGCCTATCGTGTCGCCAATTGCCTGAGCGGCAATTGCGTCGTCGAGATTGCCAGCAAGGCGCTCAGTCAATCGAAGAACGACGAAACCGGCCAAGCTTCGGGCATCGCCGCCGAATTGGCTGGCCTCATCTTCGTGCAGCACGATGCCCATTATCTGGCCTGGGGCGACTGCCAAGACGGCAAGCCGCCGGCCTTGCCCACCGACATGGCGACGCGCAAAGCGGCTCTGGCCGGTGCTCTCGCGGCATTGCAAAGCTCAGTCATCGCCAGCACCGCCAAAGTCGATGCCCTCACTGATGGCCCCATCAAGGTCGACGCCAAGGCGCTGCTCGAAACCCTCGCAGTGATCGCCAGCGGTGCTGCTGATTCGGTGCAGTTGGCCGAGAACACTTTCAGCGTCCCGGTCAGCAAAGAACAAGCAGATCAGGCCATTGCCAACGCCATGACTCAACTGCAAGGCGCCGGCAAGACCGCGGCCGAAGCTCAAACCATCATCGATGGCATCATGGGCACCACCGATGCCGACCACATCGCCTACATCAAGGCCGACGCCGAAGCGCGTTTTTGCCTGGGCAGCGAAGGCACCATGAACGGTGGCACGCTTTCGGCCGAACAAGAGCTCGCCATCGGCGTGGAGGCGATCAAGCGTTTGGACGCCCTGATCGTTTAAGCAGCTGGGCAAGCGTGATAAATCCGAATTTTCGGTAAGCATTAGCTAGCCTTCGGTTAGTTTCGCAGGGTCCTCAACTCATGTTGAGGACCCTCTTTTCTCACAAACACTTGATTAATTGAATGTCTCAGGATTGGCTAGACGAGGCGGTCATTTATTTTTCCGATCACATAATAGACCGGTCTAATGCAATGCGAAAAACTTTTAATGGTAGGGAGCAAACTTCCTGATGAAGCAGCTCCCTACCATTAAATTCGGAAATTCTAAAATTAACTACTGGGCCAGATGCTTCTTATAAAGTTCCAAGGCCATTCTTTTGAGTACTAAGGCACCGTGATGCTCATTATCGAAATCTCGCAGATCAATAAGCAAATATATGCGCTCGTTGAATGCAAAGTGTGCTATCAAGCGCTGTTCAGCACCAAAACATTTAGAAGGTGCCGGTAAAGGAGAGGCTTAACCAAATAGGAGTTAGAAAGTCAGTATCTAAATTAGGATAGCAAAAGCATTTTTGTCATTTTTTTCGCGCGTCGTTAATCACCTAGCAAAGTGTGCGGTTCCTCAAGAACTAAGTCATAGCCCTTCATATACTTGGACAAAATCTAGCCTTTGCAGAAGATTCTCAAGCCCTAATAAGACAACTACACAATGAATCATTTCTCTGGCCTTCTCCGGTCCACCAAACATTTTAGCGTTGGCTTCTTCTGGATTCAACTAAGAAGCTGTTGGTATGGGTTATTGGCAGTTCTATTTGGTGCATCGATTAGTGCGTACGGAATGCGTACTCAGACACTTGGCACAATTTATTTTCTTAGCGCTGTGGTGATGTTTTTAGCAGATACTCAATACATAAAGGAAAGCGAAACTATTGTCGATAGACTAATAGCAGTCTCTGGTTCCGTAGTTGCTAAGACAGTTTTCCCGTATCATCCCATAGACAATTTGCCACCACCAGGAGTCAAACCTGTGATTGGCCCAAACACAAATGTCTCTGCAACTACTCCGTTAGGAAACATAGCTATAACTTCGGGCAATGGTTTGATGCGAACGATAACCTGGGATGGAGTATCAAGTTCAGTTTCACTTACAGCTCACAAAACAGCTGAGAAGAACGCCATAACTGAGACATTTAGTTTTCCTGATCCAGCTGAGAGATACAGGCATAAATACACGTTCCACAGACAGTTCTGGAATTTGCATAAAGGGGTTTCTAAATGCATCTTTTCCGAGGAGCGAAAGTACTTCAGCAATCAAACTGACGCACTTAAGTACCTTAGCGAAACGAGCTGTTGTGCTCCCAGAGTTTATAACAATCGAGGTTTAGCTATAAGCTGGTCGCAGCACGATGATGCTTTTGACGTTACTGTTGTGCAGTTAGTCATAAACGGAAAGGAACCGAAAAGTCTGCCCGGTGCTGACGATTCGAAAATCAAAGTTGCTGCACTACCCAAATCATTTTCAAAATTTTGAATTTACCTTCAACTGTAAGCTTAAGAATGCCACTCATTAGAAGGCATCGCTACCGCGCTGTGAAAACAGAAAGCAGAACTGGAAATGACAAAAGCAACGGTCAAAATTTCCTTCATCACTTCCACACCACACCGATATTTGCAGCTGGGTTCGCGTTGTGCCTATTTAAATCTCGAGTATCAGCACCAAGACAGTTAGGCAATCTAACCCAAGCATTTGCTCCAGATGAATAACTGGGCAAGCGACTACGGATGTCAGACTGGGTCAAGACTGAACTGAAAATCGGGGTAAGGCTCAGCTTTGGTTGCGTATCGACATTGGCGATTCCTCGACAGGACCAAGTTAGTGAAGAAGTGCCGCTGACCGGGAAGAACGTACCATCTACCCAGCACGCCAAGTCAACTTGAACTTCGAGCAAGAGTAGCCTCATCGCCACCCTCACACACCCATTCAATCTGATTGTTAGCGCGAGCTAACCTAGCTCTTATATGTCGCGCGGAACCTTAAATCAGCCCGTAAGACTCCAATTAACCCTAATAAGACTTATAAACCGTTGCTTGTCATGAGGCATGTTTATTAGCCTTAACTCACTATTCCAACTCTTTAACTTAAGAACCAAAAACCACCTAACCAGTAACTCTGCCTACCTTCCATGCGCCCCTAATCAGCACTTCTGCTGATCGCATCGAACTCGGCTCAAGTTATCGGCGGTTAATTGCGGTTCTCCTGCAGGTTCCCGTGGAACCAGCCAAGCCATCGAAAGATAAGCCTGGATTGAGAGTTTGGCCTAGCAACGTTTATGTAACCCGAGGAAACCCGCACTGCAGCGCAGTTGTGGGGACTACTCACATTCCAAAACAAAGGACACTACCATGCAAAAGATCAAAATCAATCTCGCCGCCGCCGTTCGTTCCACCCCGAAGGATGCACCCCTTCCCGGTCACGGACACCACACCGACATCCTGCCCGGCACCGGGACGGAAGACTTCGATTTCCCTTCGACCGACGACTTGGTCAAGCGTTCGCTCAAGCGTGCCGCCCGTGAAGCCAAGAACCAGCGCAAGCGCGACCGCAAGGCCGGCAAAAGCGTGACCCAGTCGCAGAGCGAGACCTCCGACACCAACGTACCGTTGGACGGCAAGGGCCTCATCGGCAATCTGGTGATTCCTCAACCGGCCAAAGTCGTTCCCGTAGGTCATACCCGCGAGAGCTACACCGACGGCCAGACCATCCTGCACGGCGCCGACGGCTTCCAAGCTCTGATGGTCGCTCGTCAGTTCGATGGCTACTATGAAGAGCGCTTCGGCGACATGGCTTCGCTCTTCACCTGGGGCATTGCCAACATGGAGGCCAAGTACAAGCCGGTGGTCATCAGTCTCGACCGCCAGCTCGGCAAGTTGCGCACCAGCTACGTCAAGGCTCTGCCGAAACTGGTGGAAGACCTGGCCAAGCGCAACCCCAAGGCGCCGGTCATGGCGGTGATGGAAAAGGCCGTTCAGCTCATCGACAAGGAGCTGATGCAGATTCTGTATGTGCTCAACGTTTACGCAGAGAGCATCAAGCAGGGTCGCGACGGTCGTTTCACCAAAGAACTGGCGGCTGTGGCGGTCTTCTTCGAAGACGCCTTCAACCTCTACACCGCCGGTGACATGCACTGCACTGCCGACGGGAGCAAGCTGCCTCAGCAGCTGCCCACGGAGACCTACAGCGTCGGTGACGTCTTCATGCCGCGTGTGACCGCCTCCGGCCTCGCCACCATCCCTGGTGCTCGTGGTCCGGTCGGCGCCAATGCGTTGCAGGTTCCCTTCGAGATGCTCGACATCTTGATGCTCGTGCTCCCGCTCCTGGGTCACGAGGCGCGCCACAACGTCTACCACGACGTCAAGGGCCTCGAAGAAGAGTCGCTCGAAGTGGTCGAAAAGGCCATCCGTGACGCTCACGCTGCCGGCACCATCAAGTTCGCCAACGACGAGATGGAAGTCAACGGCGACAAGGTGCCTACCATCGAGATGGTCGTGAAGTTGTTCTGCGAATGGCTCGGGGAAATCGACGCTGACGTTGTCGGCGGCGTGCTCTTCTCGGGCGAAGCGTTCGGCGACAACATGATCATGTCGTTCCCGGCGATGATGGTGCGCAGCGGCAAGGTTTCCTCGAAAGAGAACCTGCTGCGCAACGAGTCGCGCTACCACCTGGTGCCTCAGAAGGACGGTTCGGTCGGTCTGGTGTTCGAAGAGCACCCGGTCGATTACGTGCGCGTCAAGCTGGTCGCCGCAACCCTGGAGGAAATCGGTTTCGCCAACGCCGGAACCCGTCTTCGTGAGCTGGCCGACTTCATGGTCGGTGACACCATCCCCACCGAGGTGATCTACAAGGACGCCGAGGGCAAGGAAGACCTGGTCATCAAGTTCAACACGGCAGACCTCATCGCGGTCGGTCCGGTGGTGGCGAAAGCTATCATCCGCACTCCCATGAAGAGCCTGTCGGGCAAGAGCAACGGTGACCTGGTGATGTGGAACACGCATCGCCAAGCCAAGGTGGACGCGCTCGCGGCCATCCTGGCGAAGGGCAGCGCGGACCTTCCTACCGACCAGGGCAGCATCTTCGCCACCTACGTCGGCTCGGCCGCTACCAACGCCTTCCTCCGCCTTGTCGCAAACAAGATGGATCCGGCCGCGGCTGCGAGTCAGGTCAACAGCAACGCACTGAAAATGGTGGCAGGCCTCCGTACCTTGAGCTGCAACGTCTGCCCGTTGCCAGTTGCAGTGGTTGCTCCCGTGGCACCCGCTGTGACTGCACCTGTTGCGGCGGTGGTCGAGGTCGAAGCAACCGTCGTGGCGACTCCGGCTTCGGCTGGCGAAGTCAAGGCGGAAGTTGTCCCGGTTGCTCCCGCTGCCACAAGCAGCGAAGCGACCAAGTCGTAAGTCTTAACGGTTCGCCGCTAAGACAGCAGTAAGAGCAGTCAGTTAAATCTGGCAACAACAGGACGGCAGCGGAGCAATCTGCTGCCGTCTTCGTTGGGCTCTGCATTTCAGTATTTCTTATAACCACTTGGCTCAGCGCACAAATAGTGCGTTCCTCAGACTAGGCGAGGACGAGACCAAGAAAATTGCCTGGAAACGAACTGGAGAAAACATCATGTCACGTCAAAATCATCTGCCCGGCCTCACCCCGGTCGCCCTCAAGAAGCTCGGCGTCAACGTTCGCGAAATCGGTGTGCGCATCATGCCCAACGGTTCTCGCGAAGAGTTCGACCGCGTCGTTCACGTTCCCCGTGAAGACATCCACGTCGAAATCATCGGCGAAATCCAGGGTGCCTTCGGAGCCGGCATTATCGCCAAGCTGCATCGCTACACCTTCCCCTCGGGTGTGGTGTACGACGAGTACCTGCAAGTTGCCCCCTGGCACAGCGGTCCGCACTTCTTCATCGCGCTGCGCCGGCCCAGCGGAAAGTTCCTCAAGACCACACTCTGGCCTCGTTCTGAGACCGGTATGTCGGAGGAGATGAACAACTGCGGTGCCTACGAGGACCTCACCCACAGCAACTCGTAAGCCACTAACGGCAAGCAGTTGGTAGGCCAAATAACCAACAAGCCGACCAACTGCTTTGCTGTTTCTTTTATAAACTCCTAACTGATGGAGAATGAAATGACCGATTCCACCAACACCGCGCCTCCGACCCTCTCGCCCTACGATGAGCTGCTGGCAGCCACCCGCACGGCGATGCTCGCGCTCTATCCCGCCAAGGCCAAGGCTCTCGCCTCCGGCAAGCTGTCACGCATCGAAGAACTCTTCGCCGCTGACGCTCTCGGCGAGAAGGGCAAGTGCATGTTCCCCCACCGCCTCGACGACGACAAGCTGCGCGACGAAATCGGCGACAACCCGGCCGCCATTTTCGAAGGTCTGTCGCAGTCGATGCTCGACTTCTACCAGCGCAAGTTGGACGAGGCCAAGTAACGCCGCCTGCGAAACTTCGCTCACCCACATCACCTAAAACAAAGGAGGTCAGCATGAAAAGCCTGCTCATTGACGATCTCCGCATTCCCGGAGACGCTCGCAACAAAAAGAACATCCCGGCTGACGCTGTGGTGGCCCGCAACTATGCAGACGGCATCAAGCTTCTGCAAGCGGGCTGCCAGGGCGAGCCGTTCGACGTTCTCTACCTCGACCATGACCTGGCCGACTTCAGCGGACCCGACGGCAAGGAGATGACCGGCTATCACATCATGTGCTGGTTGGAAGAATTTCCGCAGTATCTGCCCACCGAGAACATCATCATCGTTTCCGATAATTCCTCCGGGATGCTTCGCATGCGACAGGTGATCAACAAGCTCTACGGCCGGGATTACTGATTTTTCAAAAAACACAAACCGGAGACGACAACTATGAAAAACGGCAAAACCGTGTTTGTCGACTGCAATGACACGCTCATTGCAGTGCGACACGCAAGCCGCAGCGACGTGGTGCCTGAAGGTTTCAAGGCGATCGAACGCGGCGGTCAGTGGTATCACGTGCTCGCCCGGCCCAGCGCCGACGCTTTCCTCAAAGCGGTGGCAGCAGACGATTGCAACATTGTCGTCCTCACCGGCGGCAGTACTCGCATTCAACACCTGCTTCTGGCGCTCACCGAACTCGACGAAGACCTCGACCAAGTGATCGGCTTCGAATCGACGGGCCGCGTCGAGCTGCCTCCTTCTTGGGTGCTGGTCGACGACTTGCAAGGCGGCAGCTCCTCTTTCGAGGAAAAGCTCGGCATGCTCGGCTTCAAGCGCAAGGAGATCGGCGAAGCACGTTACAAGGCCTTGGTGGAGAAGCATTGCATCCAATGCCGCTCCTTCAAAGGAGGCGAAGACTCTGCTCCTTTGACCGGCCTGCTCGACGACGTGCGCGCGAAACTGGCAGCTTAAGCCACATTGAAAAAACAGTCGCCTTCTTGCAAAAGAAGCTCCGACTGTTTTTTCTCTCAAACCAAATACTGCGCTCTATAGTAAAAACGATGGTTTTTTTTAGAACAAAAGTACTAACGAAGAAAAGAACAAGAAAAAAGAGAAGAGAAGCCAAGAAAAGGAGAGAAGGCGCGAACGCCTCCCCTCCTCCTTTTCTTTACTTAGCTTGGCCGCACTTCAAGAATCAGCTTCAAGCATTCAGGCAGCGGCAGGCAAGCTGTCCACCAACTGAACGTTCGTTGCACACTTGAATCGGCTCCAGGTATTGCCGCGATCGTCGTTGCACGCAGGTTTAACCACAGCAATTTCAGATTCAGGCAACAAGACAGACAGTTCGCTGGTGGTATCTTGGATGCAACCGTGAGTGTTGCAACCACTAATGAACACCTGACCATAGCCAAAGCCGTTTTCGGCCAGAGCTAGCCAGACTTCTTCTCCACCACCATCGGTCTGTTTTTCGATGGTTTGGCTGCGGGCATATCCGCAAAGGAGAGCCGTCACCTCAGACAGAGTTTTACCGGCTCCGCTGTATTCGAGAACAAGAATGTCCCATCCAAGAGCAATCGCTGATTGCACGAGACCAACAAGCGATTGTTGAAAGGAGGGATGGCGGGCTGCTTTGAATTCGATTGGTTGAGCATCGACAACGACAAGGGTTGTACGGGTATTGTTGGTAGTCATAGTATTTGGCTGGTTTCTAGTTGTTACTCTTGTTTGATTGCTGGTTGAAAAATTTAAAAGATAATTTGAAACTAGCTGAAGAAAGGGTCTATATCTATGGCTAGATCGACGGGCGGAGATTAGATCAGGGTGAAATAGTAAATGTACGCGTGGGCAAAGGCCTGCCACAGCAGGCTAGCTTAACTCGCACCAATCATTAACAAGATCTCCTTTAAACCAACAAAGCGTAGTAATAAACCTCCCTATTGGTAACGGTTTGAACAAATAGGCTCAGTCAGAAAGCCGGGCAGCAAGCAATTATCAACGACGATAACTATCTGCTGCCTCGGCTCAACTGCGAATTTACTGGCTGACTCTACCCGGGGAGAACTTAGTCCTCAATGGCAAAGTCGAAGGAGCGAACGACTTCGGCATCATTCAACGATGACGATGTTGCTGCTGGATAGCTGGATGCTGGTGCGAAGGATACTGCTGGCGCACTGGAGCATGGTAGGGGCTGCGATTGCCAGGATAGCTGGGGTACTGCGGATAGCGCGGCGGGTACTGAGGCCGATTGTAATAGCTGGGCGGCAGGTAGCTAGGTGCGAAGTAGTTCGGTCCGTAATTCCGGGGCGGGTAATAGCTTGGCCCGAACGGCGGAATCTGCGGCCCATAATAGTTCGGTCCGAAATAGTTCGGTCCATAATAGCCTCGGCTAGAAGGATAGGGATAGTATCCTCCACCGAGGTTGATACCGATGCCGCCTCCCCCGATGCTGATGCCGCCACCGTTGAAGCGCAGCTGCACGCCGCCGCCGGAGGGGTAAGCTTGCGCAGAGCAAGCGCCAGCGCTCAAAGCGACGAGGCACAGAGCGGGCATGGCAATGCGGACGATAGATTGAAGTCTCATGATTTCCCGTTTCTTGTTCTTCTTGTAGGGGCAAGGAACAGGCCATCGCATCGACAGGATGCAATTGAAATAAGGCACTGTCACTTGCAAAAGTCTCTTCTTGTAGAGCAATTAAATTGCTCAGAACCATTCAGCGATAGTAGGTGCTTGTCGGCTTTGCGCTTTCTTGAAAAGGGTTTGGAATGGTCAATGCCTGTATTGCTAACCGATTACAGAGCAGCATTACAAGCAAATTTCGCTTCCCATTGAAGAAATTGGTGCAAATGCAACTGTGCTAGCGCAGCAAAGCTTGCGCCACAACAAAAAGCAGCAAAGCGCTAGCGCGATTAACGCTAACAAGCCCAGCAAGAACGGCTTCAGCAGCCAACTTAAACACAAATACGAATAGCCAGTAGCACCAAATAAGGTATCACTGGATTTCTATTTTGGCTGGTGCCAATGCAATTTTCAATTACCTAACTTACTGCGCAAATGTTGCAACATCGTTGCTGACCCAAGCCTGTGAACTTATATATGTTGACGGCACTGCGATTCGCACTCTCGGAAGCCAGGAAAAATCCACATGGAGAGGGGGCTACGGCCAAACACAATATTTTCCACTTCTCGCAACGACCGAATCTGGAGAATTGCTCCTTGCCCAGTTGCGCGAAGGTAGCCAACACGACTCACGTTCAACGGATGCGATAATTCAACTTGTCCAAGATCTACAAAAGGCCTGGAAAGACGTCAAAATTACAATCGTGATGGACACTGGGTTTAACAGTCCAGGATTGTTGGAGAAGCTGGATTCTCTAAATGTTTGGTACGTAATTGGCTACCCGACAATGTCTTCCTTAAAATCCAAAATTAAAGATGTGATTGAGTCTGCTGAAAAACAGTTCCGCAAACAATTCGGTGAGCCTCTTTACACTGGAAAAAGTAAAAACAAACTTTGGCAAAAAGAACACGATCGGATTCGCTCATTGCCTACCAAAGAACGTGCTGATGCGGAACGCAAAGCACTAGCTCGCCACGTTCGTATCATTTACTGTATCGAGCACAACAACTCAAAATGGCCCAAGGACTGCGATGCTGATTTAAGCAATACAACAATGACCGTCCTCAGTTAATCTAATTCGCAGAAGTCCGGTCACTGAGCCGTAACAACTTGTTCTTAAATTGAGCAAAGAGATTCAATCTCGCAACCTACAAGGAGCAAGTAATGCTAGATTCGAACCATTTACCAGTCGACCGCTCGAAAATGGCCGCTCCTGTCGTTGACGCTACTGGAGTACAACGTGAATTACTACAGCAATACCTTATTCCCGCGCACCTCCTGAATCAAAGTGATTACGATCAACCTTCCCCCCAAACAATTAGAAACCAAGCCAGAGATCAAAGTCACCTAGACCAATTGTTGATGCCACTAACTTTGACCAACTCAGCAACCGAAGTCGTGCCTAGAGACACCGATGCCAGTACCTTTTGGCCTATCGACGCAGCCACGGTAAGAAGAGCAGCAAGTGAGCTGAGAGAAAACTTCACTGGAAGTTGGATGCCTAGTTTGTCCTCTGGCTCAGGCTGGAGCTACGACTTCAACAGTGCCTGGAGGACTCTTGAAAACAAAACTCCAGAAGAAGTCGCGGCTATCGATCAAGAAATTCGCAGTACCTTTGGCAGGCAGTTGGCCCGCCCAGGCGAGAGCTTTGGCCTTCGCGAACTGGTAGCTCGCAGTGTCAGTAGAGAAGAACTGCATCGCTTTGACGATTTGATGAGAGATAAAAATAATAATGACGTTCCTCCTGAGTTTCGCACCACCGGCGACCAACTAATCAAGCCTGGCAGCAATATAAGGCCAGGAGAAGTTAGCAGAGTTGAAATCGGAGATCGCCACTATCAAGTCTATGTACCAAAGAACGCAGACAGTCGAGCACCAGTGGTAATAGCAATGCATGGCGCCGCCGGTGGTGAAGGAGAAAATCTGGCCTTAAATGAGATGGGTATGATTTCGGCTGCCGAGCGCACTGGTAGTATTGTAGTGTTTGCTGAACCTAAGGTTCGGAGCTTTGATGCGGGGCGGATTGCAAACCTATTGGGAGCTAATCAAGGCGTAGCTTGGAATGTTCCAGGATACTTAAACTTACCGAGAGAGAGAGATAATTCTTATAGTGATGTCGATTATCTCAACAGTGTTATTACCAACCTCAGAGAAAACGTAACTACGGCTGAACGAGTTGGTCTTGCTGGTTTTAGTGATGGTGCACGTATGGCACAGCTTTTTGCTTCGCTACATCCTGACAGGGTTTCAGGTGTCTATAGCGGCCATGGGACTTGGATGCGCGGAGACCCTCTCCCTAATGCATCTGTGCCTATCAAGATTGTTCTCGGTAATGCCGATCAAACATTACCGATAACCGGAGGAATGGGAAGAGTTAGTAGTTGGATGGACTGGGTCGTTCAAACCAATCTTGCTAGGTCACAACCACTAGATCAAGCAATGGTGTGGAGTCGGACAAATAGTTGTACTAGCTCAAGGGATACGATACGACCAGATGTGACCATAACCGATTATCAATGCGAAAACGCACCTGTAGTAGTAAATGTCTTCAGAGGCGGCGCTCATGCCTGGCATGACAGAGGAAACCTAGGGAACCAGACCGTTCAGAGGCTGATGGGTAGAGCAGATCGCACGCGGGCTATGGGCCTAGATGCCCATCAATTTCTCATAGCAAACTCAAGGCTGCAGAGAAGATTGTCGGATCGGTAATCTGTTCTCGAAATCATTTTTTCGCATACTTACTATATAGCCGCATAATCCAGGAGCAAAAAAACCGTAACGAAGCTACGCAGCGTCAATCGCAGAATCGAGGCAAGAAGAGCTCCTAAGCGTAGAAGAAAGCTTAAACTAAAAAGTTCAGAGGAGAGAGAGAAATTGCTTTCTCCCTCCCCCCTGAAATTTTAGAGCAACAGCCTAAGCTTGCTGCACCAAGACTAGCGGCTTTTCAGCTTAGCTCTTCTTGGGTGCGCGAGTGCGCTTGGTGGTGCCAGCTGGCTTCGCAGGAGCAGTCGTGCCCTTGGCCTTGGCCCGAGCAACAGCGCTGCGCTTGATGCCTTCCACTTCCACCGGAGCGGCCAGAATCTCGTCAGCAAAGCCGTCGGCGACAGCCTCTTTGGCGGTCAGCCACCAGTCGAAACGATAAGCCTTGCGCTTCACTTCCGCCACGGTCAGGAACGAGCGGAAAGCGAGGATGTGCGCCAGCTTGTCCCAGTTGGCCTTGAAGTTCTCGACGTCGTCGTCCATCTTCTGGACGTTGCCCGAAGTGCCAGCCGACACCTCATGGATGAGCACACGCGAGCTGACACCGATGACGCGCTTGTCACCAGCCTGCAGCAAGATGCCACCCATCGAAGCCGCCTGACCAAGCACGATCACGGTGACGTGATGGCCATCAGCACGCAGCTTGAGGATGAAGTCGTAGAGCGCCAAGCCGTGCGTCACCGCACCGCCAGGCGAATTGAGGATGAGGGTCATGGCCTGACCAGGGAAGCGACGGCTCCAGCGCGAGAGGTCCACAACGCAGGCCTTCATGCTGTCGCTGGTGACGCCGTCCCAGATCGTATAGGTGAGATGCTCTTCGGCACCAGAGGTCTCGCGCGATGCTTCGCGGCGCTTCTTGGCCAGGTCAAGCTCGGCCGATTCAGCCTGAGCCAGAGCGGTGCGCAGCTTGGCATTGGCTTCGTCCAGCTCAGAAGACTTGAGCTTCTTGGCCTTGCCGACGCGCAGGTTGATTTCGGCGAGCTGAGCGGTCTTCAGCTTCTCGTCGATGGTGAGGGGCTTCTTCGCGGTGGTTGCATCAGCAGCAGGAGCCGTAGCAGAAGCATTGTCAGAGGTGTTGGGTTCCGTATTCATGGTAAGAGTTCCAATGTTATCGACGGTAATCCGCCGTTGTTACAGGAGAATAAGAAAGGGGCTCTATTTTGCAAGAGCCGAAACGACCTGAGCCAGAACCTCTTCTTTGGTCATGGCATTGGTCGGAACGATCAGAGCGAAGACACCAGGCGTGGTGCCGGCTCTGTAGTAAGTACTGAGCGGAGCTGACTCGACCTTGTAAGTTTCGAGCCGAAAGAGAATTGCTTCAGCAGAGTCATCCTTGCGCTGATAGAGCGGGCTCTGGCAAGCATCGCACTTACCGCTCTCTTGAGGCGGCTCGAATGTGAGATGGTATGTACGACCACACTTCTGATTGGTACAGGTGCGCCGCAGCGAGAGACGCTCAATCAGATCAGATTCAGTTAGCTCGAGCCAGATAGCCTTCTCCAGAGCAACGCCCCAAGAAGCCAGAAGCTGGTCCAACATCTGAGCCTGAGCCAATGTACGAGGAAAGCCATCGAGGATGACGCCGCGTTGATTGGCAGGAAGCATTAATGCGCGGGTCAGTATCTGCATCACCAATCGGTCGGGAGCAAGCGCTCCTTTCTCGATCAATGCTTGAACCTGCTTACCGACATCACTGCCGATTGCCACTTCATGGCGCATCAAGGCGCCGGTGCTGATATGACTGAGACCCAAGCGCGGAGCCAGTTGCGTTGCAACTGTTCCTTTGCCTGCTCCCGGTCCGCCAAGTAAGGTAACAAATCGCGGTTTCCAGATACGCCAGACGAAAGTCCGAACGAACCAAAACCGCAACTCGGCCAAGCCGAATTGTTGTTTCATGCAGTGCCTCCAGTGGTGCATCAAAGCTTTAGCTCAAACAACAATCAGTTCCAGCATAGGCCGACCTCTATCAGACAAACACTTGGTTGGCCTTGAGAGTGGAGAGCATGCGTGGGTAGGGTTTGTTAGTTAAAGCGTAGTTTTGATTTTTAAGTAAAAAGGGTGTTGATAGCTCATAGACTAGATAAATCACGTATTTAAAAGCAATTGAAATAATTGATCTAAATAACGCTCTCTTTGTCTAATTACCTGCAAAACAAGAAAGCCCAAACGAAAGCCTGCGAAGGCTTTCCACGCGGCCGACCTTGCCAAGCGCAAGTTTTGCTTAGACGATTAGCTGAGAGTAGGCCAGTATCAGGTTTTCAGACCTACCAGAGTGTTAGCGCAAACTCGGTTAATTAGACACAGTCAACTAAGGCAAGCCACCAAGGTTGCCAAGATTTGCTAGCTAGTCGATATGCAACTGCGCTAACAGTATTCAAGTGTCTGGTGATTTTGAAGAAGAGCTTGCTAGATTAACCTCAGCTCTCATCCCATTCCAAATCTCAGAAACAATAATTCAGCAAAGCCTATTTATGCTTTACTAGTCACAATAACGCGCATGAGACTAGGTCTTGGTGTGGAGCTACTTACTATCTTCTGTTCATCTCTCGAAAAGCAGAATTCGTTAACCACAAAAGGAACGAAAACGAAAATGACCTCAAACCTCCTCTCTCGTGGAGAAGTTCCCACCCGCAGTCAGGTAAAGCCTGAACTGACCTGGGACCTCACTCCTGTATTTCCGTCTGAAGCCTCCTGGGAAGCCGATCTCGTCCGCGCGGCAGACCTCGTCAAAACGCTTCCGCAGTTCAAGGGCAAGCTCAAGCGCTCGGGCAAACAGCTTCTCGCTTACTTCCAGCTGCGCGACACTGTTGCTCACCTGGTCGAAAAGCTCTATGTCTACTCGCACCTGAAAGCCGATGAAGACAAGGGCAACAGCCACTACCAAGCAATGAACGAGCGCGCTCTGGCACTCTACACTCAGTTCGGCGAAGCTGTTTCGTGGGCAGATCCTGAGCTGCTTTCAGCAAAGCCGGAACGAATCGAAAGCTTCATCGCCAAGACCAAGGGCCTTGAGCTCTATCGTCACAAGCTGGCTGAGCTGATGCTGCGGCGCGACCATGTGCGCAACCCCGAAGTAGAAGAGCTGCTTGCTCAATACTCACAGGTTTCGCAGGGGCCGAGCAACACGTTTTCGATGCTCGACAACGCTGACCTCAAGCTGCCTGTGATCAAGAACGAAGCTGGCGAAGATGTCCAGCTCACTCACGGCAACTACATCGTCTTCTTGCAGAGCCGCAATCCCGCCGTGCGCAAAGCTGCTTATCTCGGCATGATGAGCGCCTTTGACGGCATGCGCAATACTATTGCTGCCAACTACTCCAACAAGGTCAAGGGCAATATCTTCGAGGCTCGTGCCCGCAAGTATCCTTCCGCTATCGCTGCCGCTCTCGGCCCAGACAACGTGCCGATCTCGGTCTACAAAAACCTGGTGGCGACGGCTCACGAATATCTGCCGGTGCTGCGTCGCTACCTCGACCTGCGCAAGAAAGAGCTGAAGCTGCGCGGTGAGCTGATTGACGGCAAGCTGCACATGTGGGATCTCTACGTTCCCATCGTCGGCGAAGTCGACTACCAAATCGACTATCCGTCTGCCCAGAAGCAGATTCTCAAGGCCGTGGCACCACTCGGCAGTGAGTACGTTCAGGAGCTCGATGGCGGATTCAACTCGCGCTGGGTTGATGTGCACGAGAACAAGGGCAAGCGCTCTGGCGCCTACAGCTCGGGCATGTATAGCACTCCGCCGTATATGCTGATGAACTGGCAGGACAACCTCGAGAACATGTTTACCCTGGCTCACGAAGCCGGTCACTCCATGCACTCTTGGTTCACTCGCAAGTATCAGCCATATATCTACGGTGACTACACCATCTTCGTAGCCGAGGTGGCATCCACCTGCAACGAAGCACTGTTGGCTCATCACCTGCTCTCGGTCGAAAAGAGCGATGACGTGCGCCGCTATCTGATTAACCATCAGCTGGAAGCGTTCCGCACCACCTTCTTCCGTCAGACCCTCTTCGCTGAGTTCGAAATGATCGCCCACGAGGCCGCCGAAAACGGTGTCGCGCTGACAGCAGACAAGCTCAACGAAATCTTCCTCGACTTGAACCGCAAGTACTACGGCGATGTCGTCGACGACAATGATGCTGTAAAGGTGGAGTGGGCTCGCATTCCTCACTTCTACAACAGCTTCTACGTTTACAAATACGCTACCGGCATCTCGGCTGCGACGGCTCTGGCTAGCCAGATCCTGAGCGAAGGTGCGCCGGCGGTGAAGCGTTATGTCGGCTTCCTCTCTAGCGGTAGCTCGAAGTACAGCATCGACCTGCTCAAGGGTGCGGGTGTTGATCTCTCGAGCCCGAAAGCAATCAAGTCGGCCCTCGATGTCTTCAAAGACTATCTCGATCAGTTCGAGCAGTTGCTCGAAGCGAAGTCGAAATAAGGCACTTTTTTTTGGGGGGGAGCAGCTATGGCTGTTCTCCCCTTTTTTTTCCGCATACACTACACATTATAGTTAATAAAAAACAAAAACCATGAACAAGCGATAGAACCACTGTTACCTATGGTGTTTTATCTAGAAGGTCCAATTGACGCTCACGATTATAGCGGTCAATGATCACATAGCTGCTTTCACTGCCACTGCCAGTGTTACCAGATCGAGAGGCCATATAACTCTCTACTCGGGAATTGCTAGCGGCAATATCAGCAATTGAGATACCCAATTCTTTCTTTGAGCCACTGGGGGTCAATTCTTTGATATTTGAGTACTGCCGCTGTAAGTACTGCAAATCATCGCGCTCAATATCACTGAGATCGGTGCGCTTGAGGCCTTCAGCAATACCATCTTTGGTGATCGTTCCATCGCCAGCCTTAGTCAGCTTAGCTACAGTCGAGTCTTCAATATGATTGATATCGTGGGGAAAATTGTATTTTGCAATGTCCTCTCGCGAAATTCCTTTTCCGCCGTCTTTAACCTGATCGCGCAATAAGGCAAAATTAGTGAGCATATGCTGCACATCGTCTTTTTGAACTTCATCAAGAGCGGGACTGTCAGCAGCTTTTTTCAAGGCTGCTTTAGTAATCACATCATCTTTGTTGGCGACCAAATCGAAGGTGCTTGTCTCAATATGATTGAAGCCATTGAGCGCCGCACGGCCAGCCTCTCTGTCAATCGCTCTAAAGTCTTTCATATCTATATCGGTGACGCTCAAGGGCTTGGGAGCCTCTTTGTCATTAGATTGCTTATCACCATTATCGAGTTTTGTTTCAGCGCGATGCAAATCAGACATAGCCGTCCCTCACATTTGTCTTTTCTTTTAAGTACTTAGATATGTACCCAAGTATGTACCCAGAGAAAAGCCCAAATAATCTCCAAAAAACAGTCGAATATGCCAGAAAAGCCAAGGGGCAAGAGTTCGCAGACTTTTGCAAGCAACGCTGCCCCTTGGGCTCTTCCAGTGCTCAACCTTTGCCTTTGAGATAGCTAAAAAGCAAAGCGCTCAGTTGCATGACAAGACGTCGTAAGCTGTCAGCATAGACGATTGCTAGGCGCAACAAGCGCAGGAGAACTTCACAAACAAAAGCGATGATCGTCTGAATTCCATCAGCCAGTACAGAACCAACAATATTGCCAGCACCGCCCATAATCGAACTTAAAATTGCCACTATCATCAGTGGCAGCATCAAGCAATTCAAAATGCTGCTGAGCAAGGGCCAGAAGAGACCACAATCGTGTCCATTCATATTCAATACCTCAAAAAAAAGCGCCAGAGCCCCCTTCTTTCAAAAGGAAAGTAAGAGTTTTTCAAAGAAGAAGAATGGCTCTGCTTTAGAGCTATAACCTCGGGCAATCTTGGCGCATGTATTTACACCGCACTCTAAAAAATTTCGACCGACAAAACCAAGACCTATAGCCGACCTTAATCTACGAGTAAGCGCCCAATTGCCGAATTCCACTTAGATACTTAGGGTGAAAATACTAAGAGTGCCCTTTATTAAATGACTAGCGCCACTCTTGGAAACGAGGTAGCCAACAAAAGGGAAAGATCTGGATAGTAATAAAGGGTTGATAAAAATGTTGCATTTTCCTCGCGGGGCTTTTCTTGACCTTCCGCCTACAAAATAGCCAAGAACGCCAATGGCGCCAATTAAGAAGCTATTGACTAGTAAATACAGTTAAAGAGGGGAAGATTGACACCTCTTTTAAACTTGTAAACTTGCTCAAAATCCTGTTTAGTTACAGGTCAGGGATTTTAGATCAACCTCCACATCCGAAAGAAAAAATCATTGGCATGAATTACGAGGAAGCATTGGCATTTCTACAGGCATTTCCAGACATGGAAAGAGCCACATTTGGCGCCCGCGGACCAACCATGGGTTTGCCTTCGATGAAATCATTGCTCAATCGCATGGGCGATCCGCATAAGGGCACGCCTACTATTCATGTGGCTGGCTCTAAGGGCAAAGGCTCGACCAGCACCTACATAGCTTCTATTCTCAAAGCTGGCGGACAGCAAGTAGCTCTCTACACTAGTCCGCACCTTCATGATTACACTGAACGCATTGCTTTCAATTCTGATTCAATATCTGACGAACGCTTCGCGACAGGCGTTGCTGAAATCAAAGACAGTGTTGAAGCAGAGCGCGACTCTGGCAATAGCACCATTTCTACTTTTGGCATCTTAACTGCTCTCTTCTTTCATCTCGTCAAATCCGCACCGACTCCGGTGCAGTGGCAGATAGTAGAAGTTGGCTTGGGTGGTCGCTATGACGTTACTAATGTCTTCGAATCGAAAGCAGCAGCGGTGATCACTCCGATCAGCCTTGAGCATGCCGAAATTTTGGGCAGCACGCAAACTGAAATCGCCGCTAACAAAGCCGGAATAGTAGTTCCTCATTGCCTAACCGTATTAGCTCCACAAAAAGATGCAGGTGCCCGTACCGCTGTTGGTCGTCGTTGCCACGAAGTAGATTCTGAACTTATTGATGTGGGCAAGAAATACAAAATCAAACCAATATCGCAAGATTTAGAAGGACAGACTTTCTCAATGGAAGGTCTAGGAGCCAATCTTGAACTGCGCATAAAAATGTTAGGGGCGCACCAAATCAATAATGCGGCAACGGCTGTGGCCACCATTCTTGGACTACGTGAGCGCGGCGAGTTAGAGATAAGCGATGAGGCCATTATAGAAGGCCTTTCTAGCGCCTGCATCCGCGGTCGTCTTGAGATTCTCTCCCAAGCAGCTAGCGGGCCGATTATCGTTGCCGATGGTGCTCATAACCATGAATCAGCAGCAGCTTTGGCTCAAGCAATCAAAAATGTTTTTGACAAGAAGAACTGCATTTTCATTGTAGGCGTCAATACAGACAAAAATATTTCAGCAATCTGGAAAGAACTAGCAGCCATGAGCAAACTAGTGATTACCACCAAGAGTACCAATCCACGCTCAATGGAACCCAGCCAGATAGCCGAACTACTGAATGTCTTTGAAATCGACAGGCCTGAAGTAAGCGTTACTCAATCGGTCTCAGAAGCGATAGACAAAGCTTTAGCGGTTGCCGCAGCCGACGATTTGATTTGCATAACAGGCTCACTGTATGTGGTGGCAGAAGCACGAGAGCACGTGCTCGACATGCAAAAGGCCAAAAAGAGCGCAGCGACATTTTATTAGGCCTAAGCTAAACCGTTATCTCAGGCTTTTATTCAGGCTTTACTTCAAGCTTCGCTTACCTCACGCCCGCTCTTGACAGCCTCCCGCTTTCAGGGTTCGCTAACCTTCGCCACCGACTAATTGCGCTTGACATCCTTTCTTGAGACGCCGCTCACCTTATAGCCAGCCACGATTAGCGCTGTTTTTTTTCCGACCAAATTGCCACGCCGCTTCCGCTTGGCATCCGCGTGTTGCTTGAGAACTCGCCCCCAAGCAGCCTGCGGCGGGAGAGATTAACACTCATGATTGGTTATTTACTATGAGTCTAATTTTATATACGGGTCCATAACTTTCTTAGAGAAGAAAGCCAACTAGATCTTTGATTTCATTAATTTGAACTTCATGACTTCTAATCACTAGGTTCAGTTGTTACCTCTCTTTTTCTTCTTCAGTACTTTCAACCAAAGCAAACAAACACCTCATGCACCTATAGCGCCACAGCAGCTCACCGAGATATCGGACGCCGTGACACACCCAGCAACACACAAGCATCTGCCAGCCCATTGCTTGTTACTCAACATCATCATGGAAAAATCTCAAATCGAAAAACGCTACGCTCGCCAAGGCTCACTCGAACTCGCCGTGGTCAGCTTTATCGGAGGCGGCGTGTTGCTTGCTGCCATCTTCATCTGCCTCACCATCTACAGCTTCATCAGCGATGCCATTGTCAGCCCAGTTGAGCTCTATCACCGCACCTGGTCTGCAGTGTCTGAAAATTCGTATAACCAAGCGCAGTTGAAAAACTTGAGCGAGTGGGAGCACAAATTTGACGGACAAATTGCTAGTGACGAAGACGCTATCAAGTATGCCAACGTGATGCTCAGAGAAATCGGCGACCCCGCCGCTATCCTCTCGCCTCGCGCTGTCTCCCTGCCGCCAGACGCAACAGCCTCCAGCAACCCTGCTATCAGCGTCCTAGTGACCAGCCGAGTGCTCAAAGGTGATTCTGGTCACGAAGTTGGCTATATCCGCCTCAATGGCTTCAGCGCCGCGAGCAAGGAGATTGAAACAGCAATGCTTGATGCCCTCTTCGCCATGAAGCCGAATGAGGTTGTTTTGGACCTGCGCGATAACCGCAGTGAGCCTAACAGCGAGAACTTCGATAGCTACTTGCGCCTAGCAAGCTTGTTTGTCGAAGATGGCGCTCTAGTTTTAGTGCGTCGGTATAACAGTTACGGTGACTATGATGCCACCACATATCTGACCAACAGCGACCACATCACGATGTATCGACGGTTAGGAAATAACAAGTATGCAAGTAAAACCATCGTTGAAAACTATCCGTCTATCGCCCAACATCGTCAACTTGTTGTGCTCATCAACGCAAATACATCAGGCAATGCCGAAATGTTTGCAGCTGCACTGCGGGATAACCATCGGGCATTGATCGTCGGCGTCGCCACCACTGGTCAGACCATCGGTGTTGAAACCCTAGGCATGCCGAACAAGACCGAATTGCGACTGACCACCACGCGCTACATGACTCCATCAGGGTCGTGGCTCGGCAGCGGTGGCAGTGCAACCAGAGAAGTTCAGCAGAACGGAGTGACACCAGACCGCATCATCAACATCGATCCGGGTGCAATTGTGCTCGGTTCTGACAACGACAACCAGCTTGCCTTTGCCGTCAGGCAACTGAGCAAGTAAGCAGTTTTTCTATCGGCTGCCCATGATCGTTCAAACGCCTCCACTGGATGGGTTTGAGCCACTCTTGGCCAGCCATTTCTATCAACAATCTCCCTAACGAGAGAACCGAAAATCGAGAAATGAAATGAACATTCAACCGCCACTCGCCCCTCCGGCGAAAAAGGCTGGCACTTTTGCACGCCTTTTTTCTGGAGTATTTCTGGGAGGCTTCAACCTCCTTCTTCTGCTTGTCGCCTTGGCACTCTACGTGTTGCCGATGCAAGAGCAGGTCTCCTCTGTCGAACTCTATCATCGCACGTGGGAAAGCGCTGCTGACCACGCTTACGACCCGGCCAAACTGAAAGACTGGGCGGCGTGGGAGCACAAGTACGACAGCCAGATCAAAACCGACGAAGACGCCATCAAGTTTGCCAACGAGATGCTGGAGTCGACCGGTGACCATTACGCCTCGCTGCTCCCACCTGAAGCCGTCAAAGCTCAGGAAGAGCAGTCGAATGGCGAATTTGCCGGCATCGGTGTCGGCGTCGAAGCAAAAGTCGACCAAGACGGTAAGCCTGTGATGGCAGCTGACCCCAAAGAAGGCCCTCTCATGCTTACCGATGACAGCGGCTTCCCGCTGATCAAAGAAGTGAAAGCCGGCGGCCCTGCCATGAAGGCCGGTATGCGCGACGGTGACGCCATTGTCTCTATCAACGGTGTGTCGGCCAAAGACGCTACCCTGAAAGCGATGGTCTCGCAGATGCGCGGCAAGGCCGGTGAAGAAATTGTCGTTGTCGTCACCCGTGGTGGCAAGAACGTCACTCTCAAAATCGTGCGCGGCGCCGTCAAGACCGAAGTCGTTTCGTCGAAGATGCTGACTGCTGCCAATGGCAAAAAGGTCGGTTACATCCGCCTGGAACACTTCATGGAGCTGGACGCTGCCGACGAAATGGCGGCTGCGGTGAGCAAACTCGGTGCTACCGATAAGCTCATCCTCGACCTGCGCTTCAACCCAGGCGGCAATGTCCAGGTCTGCCTGCAGTTGGCCAATATGTTCATCAACGATGGCACCCTGGTCTCCATCCGCGAGCGTGATGCTGGTTCTGGTCACAGCCTCAGCACCTTCTCAGTCAACCCCAAGGACATGGTGATCAGCGTCAAGGACGAGACCAACGGTACCGTCAAAGACCACCACGTTAAGCGCCTTGCTGCTGTTGCCGGCAACAAGGAAATTGTCATTCTGGTGAACGGCAATTCTGCTTCGGCGGCGGAGATGTTCACCGGTGCGCTGAAAGACAACGGTCGTGCCACCGTGGTTGGTGAGCGTACCTTCGGCAAAGGCATCGGCCAGTCGGTCCTGCCCATGCCGAACAACACCAGCCTGCACATCACCAGCCTGCGCTACTTCACGCCCAGCGGCAAGTGGCTCGGCGACGGTGGCAACTCCAGCGAGAGCTATGGTATCGAGCCCGACCACGTGGTCAAGCTCATCGAGACGCCAAAAACTCGGCTGGGATCGCCCAACGACAACCAGCTTTCTTTTGCCCTCGACCTCATTGCTAAGTAGGCACTGAGCCTTTCTCAACTCTAACAATCCAAACCAGCAGGCTGAGCCATACGGTCGATCGCACCGTAGTGGCCAGCTTGCCATAGGAGAAAATCATGAACACGAACAAAACTGTTGAAAGCCTCGGCTTCGAGAAGATCGAAGAAATCGATGGCATCGTCGAGTATCGCCACACGGGCAACGGCCTCAAGGTTCTCTTGATCGAGAATCGCGCCGCACCGGTGGTCACCAGCATGGTGGTCTACAAGGTCGGCTCCCGCAACGAAGCGGTGGGTTATACCGGCTCGACCCACTTCCTTGAGCACATGATGTTCAAGGGCACACCCAACTACAACCTGGTGGAAAGCCTGAAGCCGCTCGGCGCCGACTTCAACGCCACCACTTCGTACGACCGTACGAACTACTTCGAGAAGGTGCCCAGCCGCTACCTGCGTGAGCTGATCACCATGGAAGCGGACCGCATGCGCAACCTCTCTCTGCGCCAGTCTGACCGCGACAGCGAGATGACCGTTGTGCGCAACGAGTTTGAGATCTCGAAAAACGATCCCAACTCCCTGCTGCATGAGCACCTGATGGCCACGGCCTTCCAGGAGCACCCGTACCACCATCCGATCATCGGCTGGCTGGATGACGTGCAGAATGTGCCGCTCGATCGCATGAAGCAGTTCTACGACACCTTCTACTGGCCCAACAACGCCACCCTGATGGTGACCGGCGACTTTGACACCATCGAATGCCTGAGCATCATCAGCGAGACCTACGGAAAGATCCCGCGCTCCGCGCACGAGATCCCCCAGGTCTACACGGCCGAGCCGCCGCAGTCGGGTGAGCGCCGCTTCAAGATCGTCAAGCCGAGCACCAAGCCGGCCTCGGTCATGATCGGCTTCCACGTGCCGGAGGCAATGCATGCTGATTCGTACGCTCTCTCGGCGCTCGGTCGCGTGCTCGGTGGTTCGCGTCAGCGCGCCAGCCGCCTCTACAAGGCACTGATCGAGACCCGTCTGGCGGTGTCGTGTGGTGCCGGTTCGTCCGACATGCTCGACCCCGGCCTCTTCATCATGAACGCCACCTGTGCACCAGGCGTCAAGCCGGAAGTGGTGGAAGCAGTTCTGCTCAAGGTGATGGACAGCATGGCTTCGGAGCTGGTCTCGGAAGACGAGCTCAATCGCACCAAGCAAGCCAACCGCAAGGGCACGGCGCTCGGCTCTGACAACCAGATGGCCCTGCTCGGCCAGCTCTGCCACGCCGAAGTTGTCGGTACGTGGAAGGAGTACATCGACTACGACAACAAGTTCGACGCAGTCACACCGCAGATGGTGCGTGATGTTGCCGCTCGCTACTTCAGCGAGAACAACCGCACCGTCGGCACCTTCGTGCCTCAGGCCGCAGCCTCCGCTCCTTCTGCAACGCGCGACCTCACGGCCGTGCCGCAGGCTGACGGTGACGATGGCTCGAGCGAAGAGGCTGCCTCTACCCAGGAGGAAACCGTGTCTTTCAAATCGCAAACCAGTGAAAAGGCCCTTGCCAACGGTGTCGCCATTCAGGTGATGCCGATGAAGGGCGCCAAGACCGTCGCGGTCACCGTCAAGGTTCGTGCAGGCGACTGCTACAGCCCGGCGGACAAGTCGCTCGTCGCCACGCTCGCTGCCATGCTGCTCAACAAGGGCAGTGAAAAGGCGAGCAAGTCTCAGATTGCCGAAGTGCTCGAAGAAATGAGCGCTCGCATGGAGTTCGGCAGCGACACCTACAACTCAAACCTGAGCGGCAAAGTGGTGACCTCTGACTTCGGCGCTTACATCGCCATGGTCGGCGACGCACTGCGCAACCCGCTCTACCCCGAGGTCGAACTGGAGCAGGCCAAGCTGCAGCTGCAGTCGTACTTCGAAGAAGCGATGTCGGACACCGACGAGCTCGCTTCGCAGAAGCTCTCGGAGGCGCTCTATCCGGCCACCGCCGTGCATCATGCCAAGCCGCACGCCCAGATGGTTGCCGAACTGGCGAACATCACCCTCGATGACGTCAAGGCATTCCACGGCATGTTCTACAGCCCCAAGAGCACGATCGTCACCATCGCCGGTGGTATCGAAGCCGACGAGGCGTTCGCTCTCGTTGAACAGGCTCTCGGCAACTGGGCTCCGCAGTTCGCTATCGAGCCGCAGGCTATCCCGGTCGCTCCGGCAACCGTGCAGGAGAAGGCCAGCAAGCACGTGGTGCATGTCCCCGACATGACCAGTGTCTCGATTGTGATCGGCCTGCCCAGCGCAGTCAAGTTCGGCACCGCCGATTTCTACGCCGCCAAGGTGGCCAACGCTGCCCTCGGTGAGTCGACTTTGTCGTCGCGCCTGGGTGATGTGTTGCGCAAGGAACATGGTCTCACCTACGGCATCCGCTCGGGTTTCAACAACTCGATGTTCGGTGACGGTCACTTCGAAATCAGCATCACGGTCAATCCCAGCAACGTCGACAAGGCTCTCAAGCTGATCGATGAAGTGGTGGCCAAGTATGTCGTGGAAGGCATCACCGACCGCGAGTTTGACGAAGCGATCAAGGGTGCCGTTGGCGCCTTCGTCGTTCGCCTCGACTCGCCCAATGTGGTGGCCAGCACGATCAGCACTTACACCTTCGCCGGTGTCGGTGTCGAACTGATGGACAAGGTGGCGGACAACTACCAGGCGGTCACCAAGGAGGCGGTCAACGCTTTCATCCGCGCCAACTTCGACCTCTCGAAGGCGGTGACGGTGGTGGTCGGGACTGTCTAAGACGGGCTAAAACCCACTGACAACAGTCGAGGGCTGAGCAATTGGCTCTCGACTCAAAGCACTAGCGAGGGCTACCTTCAGAAATGAGGGTAGCCCTTAATGCTAAGCCGATTTTGGCAGATTTCTTTTCAGAGTGCTTTTGAGCACTTCCACCATTGTTACTGCTCCTTTCGTTTCGCTCGAACCAAGAGATGAAACCTCATAACAAGAGGTTCCCTTCTGGCCTTAAGCAAACTAAAATTCAGTAAGGAGATTCTAAATGAACAAAACACCCTACAAACACATCGCCTCCCCGAGACCTGCTCTCGCCGCCAACTTCTTCGCTGGACGGCGCAAGGAGTTTCTCAAGCGTCTGCCGATGGGCTCAGTGGCGGTGATCGTCACTAACCCTGAACAGACACGCAGCAACGACACCGAGTACCCCTACCGGGCGTCCTCCGACATGCTCTATCTGAGCAATTTCCCTGAACCTGAAGGCGTGCTCGTCTTCGTCAAAGCCAAGGGCAAGAGCCGCTTCATCATGTTCGTGCGCCCCAAAGATCGCACTCGCGAAATCTGGACTGGCGTTCGCTTCGGACCTGAAGGTGCCGTCGGTCAGTTCGGTGCCGATGAAGCTCACACCATCGACCAGTTCGACAGCGTCATGCGTCCTCTTTTGGCTGAAGCCGACCAGGTCTACTACCGCTTCGACCGGAACAAAGAATTCGACGAGCAGTTCCGTGCTCTCTGGGGCAAGTCGCAGAAGCCCTTGGTCAGCCCTGAAGAGATCATCCACGAGATGCGCCTCTTCAAGTCGCCGGCCGAAGTTGCCATCATGCGTCACGCTGGTGCGATCTCGGCGTCGGCTCACATCGAAGCCATGCGCCTCACCCGCCCTGGTATGATGGAATATCAGGTGCAGGCCTCCATCGAAGCCATTTTCAAATGGAACGGTGCCAGCTTCCCGGCATACACCAGCATCGTCGGCGGTGGCAGCAATGCGACCTGCTTGCACTACATCGAGAACAAAGTCGCTCTCAATGACGGCGATCTGCTCTTGATCGATGCCGCCTGCGAGTTCGAAGGCTTCGCTTCCGACATCACCCGCACCTTCCCGGTCAACGGCAAGTTCAGCCCGGCCCAGCGCGAACTCTATGAGATCGTGCTCGCAGCTGAAAAGGCTGGTATCGCCTTGGCTCGTCCCGGTGTCTGCCTGGCCGATGTGCACGAAGTTGCTTGCAACACGCTGCGCGCCGGTTTGGTGAAATTGGGCCTCTTGCCCAAGAGCCATCTGACAGCTGCCGGCGAGAAAAAGGTTGTCGATGCCTGGAAAGCCAAGGCTGAAAAAGCCAAGGCTGCCGGCAAAGCTTCCAATGACAGTGAAGGTGCCGACAAGGGTCCGATCACCCTGTTTGACTTCTTCATGCACGGCACCAGTCACTGGATTGGCCTCGATGTGCATGACGTCGGCACCTACGGCACCCGCAGTCAGATGGGCAAGAAGCGCCCTCTGCAAGTGGGCATGGCCTTCACCGTCGAGCCCGGCATTTATGTCATGGCCGACGAGACCCGCGTGCCTGCCAAGTACCGCGGCATCGGCATTCGCATCGAAGACGATGTGGTGATCACAGCCAAGGGCAATGAAGTGCTCACGGCTGGCGTCACCAAAGAAGTAGACGAAATCGAAGCGATCATGGCCGCCGGCCGTGCTCACAACGAAGCCGTCGAGAGCTTCTTCGCTCAGATGAATGGAGCCGGAGCCGGAGCCGCTCTCGTGGCTCCGAAGGCCAAGCCTGCGGCTATCAAAGCCAAAAGCAAAAAGCCGGCCAAGGCCAAGTAAAGCCAACGGCTGAGAATGACTAACAAAGGGGGTCTACAGCTGTAGACCCCCTTTCTATTTTCAACCCAGAGTAGTGCATCGCTGCACTGCTCGTCTTGTTATGGAAAAAATATGCCAGATACAGCCCTGCTCCAAGACTTGCTCATAGTCTTTGCACTGGGGGTGGCGATGGTGGTGATTTTTCATCGCTTCAATTTGCCCTCGGTCTTAGGCTTTCTTATCACCGGCGTGCTCTTAGGACCACACGCCTTCGCCCTTGTTGGCGAGACTCATGCCATCGAAGGATTAGCCGAAATCGGCTTGGTGCTGCTTCTCTTTGAGGCGGGCATCGAGTTCTCGGTCACCACCTTCATGCGCTTGAAAAAGTTTCTGTTAATAGCAGGAACGGCCCAAGTTGCTCTAACAATGGCGGCCACAGCTGCTCTAGTGAACGCCATCGGGATGCCACTCAATACGGCCATCTTTATTGGCATGCTAGTTTCGCTGTCGAGCACTGCGCTCGTCATTCGCATCTTGGAATACCGCGGAGATTTGGAATCAACTCACGGCCGTGCGGCAATGAGTATCCTCATCTTCCAAGACCTCTGCATCGTGCCCATGGTGCTCTTCACGCCGTACTTGGCTGGCAGTGGCGGTGATTTACTTACCGTGGCTCTCACCACCGGTAAGGCGCTGCTCTTCGTCGCCTTGGCCGGAACAGCAGCACGCTTCCTCATTCCTTGGCTGCTCAATCACGTTGCTCGCATCAAAAAGCGTGAAGCTTTCGTGCTCAGCATCATCTTGCTTTGCCTCGGAACTGCTTTCGCTACTTCGCACTTCGGCCTCTCGATGGCTCTTGGTGCCTTCATCGCCGGCCTGGTTATTTCTGATTCTAAGTTCAGTCATCAGGCCTTGGCTGAAGTTCTGCCTATTCGCGAGATACTCAACTGCCTAGTCTTTGTCTCCATCGGCATGCTCTTTGACTGGCGCGTGCTAGTCGATCAGCCGCTCTTGGTCTTGGCTTTGGTAGTGGCGCTCATGTCGATAAAAACACTGGTGGCTTTCATTGCTACTTTTGCTATGGGTCATTCCTGGCGGGTAGCATTGCTTACCGGTGTCACCTTGGCACAAGCCAGCGAATTTTCGTTCGTGCTGTCCAAGCTCGGCTTCAACGCTGGCATTCTCGATGCCCGCGTCAACCAACTGGTTCTGGCCGTGGCCATTCTCTCGATGTTCCTCACGCCTTCGGTAATTACCTTGGCTGAGAAATTTCAGAAAATGCTTGATCGCATCATCCCTGTCTCATGGGGCGCAGGCCGCATGGGCAGTGGTGCTGAGACGAAGAAAATCGACGATCACACCATTGTAGTCGGCTACGGAGTTGCCGGTCGCAACTTGGTGCAAGCCCTCAAGGCACGCAACATTTCGTTCATGGTCGTCGAGTACGATCCGCTTGTGGTGAAGCAAGAGAAGCGCAATGGCCTCAACATCATCTACGGTGACGCTAGCCGTCCTGAGGTGCTCAGCCACGCAGGACTGTCACGAGCACGTAGTATCGTCTTCACCCTCTCCGACCCAGAGGTTTTGCTGGCAGCCGTCGAAATGGCTCACCGTCTTAACCCTGGGGTGAGCATCATTGCCCGCGCCCGTCGCGCTAGTCAGGTCGATGGCCTGAAAGAGCGAGGCGCGCTTTCCAGCGTCACCGAAGAGATCTCAGGGAGCATGGCAATCAGCTCTCAGGTCTTGACACTATATTCGGTGGCTGCTTCTGAAGTCGAAGAGACTGTCGGAAGCATCCACAACCTCAACAACAAATAAGGACAAAGTAATGAAGTGCAACAAATGTGCCACCCGCAATGGCCTCCATGCAATCGGCAACTGCTCCGGCTGCGGCGCCATGATTTCGCAGATGAGCGACAAACTCTGCACGCAGTGCAGCACGACCAAGAATGCCTGCCAGAGTTGCGGCACTCCGCTCACTCCAGCCAATAGCGACAGCCCCGACAGCAATGCCGGCGGCAGCGCTTCGTCTTAATGGTGTGACCTAACGGCAACACCAAATAGCTTACAGACCGCTCAGATTGAAAAGTCTGAGCGGCTCTTTTTGGTAAGCCCCAAGGGGCCAAATCTCTTAAAAGGTCTCACCATGATCAAAGCCATTAAAAATTCACTGAATCGTCACCTGGCTTGGCCAGCGAAGCGCTTCTTGATCGCCTATTCGCTAGCAGCCATTGCCTTGGCGCTTTACGCTGCCGCCGGCTTCGCCTTCTCCAGTGGTCCGCCAGAGTTGAGCGTAAGCGAGCGCTTGGGCGGAGCTTGTCTCCTCTCCCTCGTCACCCTCTTCGCTGCTTCAGTCTTCTACTTGGAGTTGGCCTTCTTCTATCGCATCGTTCTCGAAGTAATAGTCGGATGGAAGAAATTCCGCGCCTGGCTCCCTTGTGCAATCACTAGCACAAGAGCTGGTCTGTACAGAGCTGGTCAAGCCATTCTCGCCCTGCTGCACTCTATCGTGGGCCTGCCTGGAGCAACTGTGCGTCTGCTTCGTCGTTTGCGTCTACCCACTGCCAAAGAAGTCTTGATGGGCTTCATGATGGCATCAGGTTTCGCCATCGCCGGAGGTATTGGTTATCTCTTCTGGCCTTTAGCCAGCAAAATTGCCCTGGGTATGCCTACCTGGCTGCCTGGTTCTGCCAAAGACAGTAGCGACATCGTCGAGATTCTTCTCGTGGATGTGCTGCTCTCATGCTTTCCCTATGCCATCGCTCTATCACTCTGGTCAAGCTTGATCATGGTTTTGGTGCGTCGTTTCAAAAGTAAATCTTAAGGACACCCAATGAACATCACTCTCGATTCATCCAATCCGGCCGACGGCGCCACCTGCAAAGTTGGTCAGCCTTGTCAGACCGGGCGACTGGGACAGCCTTCCGGCCAATCGCGCAGCCAGAGCGGTACTTCTGCCGTTCTCAGCTTGCGTCAGCGCACTGTTGATGGCCTCAATGTTCCGCCCGAAAGCCAGTTCCTCGCACTTTGCGATGAGACCGGCATCACGGCTGCCGCTCACTTCGACGGCAAGCGCTAACTCAAATAAATTACGCCAGCGCACTGTTTGCAATGGCCCTCTCTTTAACCCTTAATAAAGGTATTTGACTATGGCTACACTGCAACCGTTGATCGGTATCGCCGCCATTCTTGGCCTGGCCTACCTGCTCTCCAATAACCGCAAGGCAATCGTCTGGCGCTCCTCCATTGCCGGGCTGATCACCACCGTGGTGGTTTGCTTGCTTGTTCTCAAAGTGCCAGGCACGCGCGATGCTTTCGCCATGTTGGGTCAAGGCATTAACAAATTGCTCGACTTTGCCGTTGATGGTGCCGCTTTCGTGGTCGGCGACGAACTTGCTCACGGCAAGTTTCTCTTCGTCATCCGCGTCGGCTCCAGCATCATCTTCATCTCGGCTCTCAGTTCGCTACTCTTCTACTGGGGCGTGCTGCAGTTTGTCATCTCCAAGCTCTCCTTGGTGCTGAGAAAGACGATGGGCATCAGCAGCTGCGAAGCGCTTTCAAGCACCGCGGCAATTTTCGTTGGACAGGTCGAGTCGCAGACTCTCATTCGTCCGTATATGAACAAGCTCTCTTCGTCTGAGCTGTTCACCTCTATGGCTGCTGCTATGGCCACCATCTCTGGCTCTGCTCTGGTGGCCTACACTTCAATGGGCATGCCGGCACCATGGCTTCTGGCTGCCTCAATTATGTCCGCTCCCGCTGGCATTCTGATCGCCAAAATCATGTGGCCCGAAACCGACAAACGCGTCCTCGCCGGCGAAGTCACCATCAGCGAAGAAACGAAAGCAGCCAATGCTTTTGATGCCATCGCCAAAGGTGCCATGACCGGCTGGGAAATTGCTGTCAACGTCATGGTGATGGTGATGGTGGCAGTGGCCTTCGTCGCTCTCATCAACGGCGTTCTCGGCGCTACTCTCTCGATGGGCGGCCACGCTTTGCAGATTCAAGACATCTTCGGCTATCTCTTTATGCCGTTGGCTTGGCTGCTCGGCGTTCCTTGGCATGAATGTTTTCATGTCGGGCGTCTGGTCGCTACCGAAATTCTCGTCAACGAATTCGTCAGCTATGGCGAATTGGCCAATGTCATGAAAGGCACGGGCGACTACCAGTTGGCCATCCACACCCAGCTGATTGCTACGGTTGCGCTCTGTGGTTTCGCCAACCTCAGCTCGATTGGTATCAACATCGGCGGCCTCGGTGCTATGGCACCAGAGCGTCGTGGTGAAATCGCACGCATGGGTATGCGCGCGCTTCTGGCTGCAAACATGGGCACATGGCTGACCGCAGCAATCGCTGGTCTGATCGCCTAGCCCCAAAAAGATTTTTCAAAAAAGGAAAAACACTATGTCGCAATATATCGCGGCCAGCGAATACGCTGCCCGAAGAGAACGGCTGTTTGCCGCTCTTCCGGCTGGCTCGCTTGCCATCATCAACGCCAACCCGGAGGTTTTGCGCAACGGCACCGACAACACCTTTGCCTACCGCGCCTCGTCCGATGTTCTTTATCTGACCGGCTTTACTGAGCCCAACTGCGTGTTGGTCTTTGATAAAACCGGGACTTCTGGCCCTGGTCAGAATGACAACAACCGCTTCTTCATGTTCGTCCAGCCCCGTGACCCTGCTGCCGAAATTTGGCACGGCAAACGCGCCGGCCTGAGCGGTGCAGAGAGTGACTACGGTGCAGACAGAGCCTACAAGATTAGCTTGGCTGGCAGCGTACTTGCTCGACTGGCAAAGAAAGCCAGCACCGTCTACTTCAAAGACGGCATCAACACCAGGCTCGACGCTGTCGTCAAAAAGGTTCTGGCCGCACACGTAGGCCCGAAAGTACCGCAGCGCGACCCGCTCGCTATCGTCGCCGAACAGCGCCTGATCAAGTCGCCGGCAGAACTGGCGATTATGCGGCGCAGCGGTGCAATTGGCAGCATCGGCCATCGGGCAGCCATGAGTCATTGCTTGGCAGGACGCACCGAGTTCGCCCTGAGAGGCATTCTCGAATTTGTCTTCGCCACCAATGGCGGTGTGGCCTCGTACGACACCATTGTTGCCGCCGGTACCAACGGACTGTGCTTGCACTATCCGGCGGGCCTCGCGGCACTCAATGATGGCGATATGGTCTTGATCGATGCCGGTAGCGAAATCGCTGGCTACGCCTCTGACATCAGTCGCACCTTTCCGGTGTCGGGCCGTTTCACTGTCGCTCAAAAGGAGCTGTACGAAGTGGTTCTGGCCAGCCAAATGTCTGCCATTGCTGCCATCAAGCCCGGGGTAACCTGGAGCGAGCTCGACAAGGTTTGCGCTGACGTGCTCATCAATGGCCTCAACTCGCTAGGCTTCCCAATGGGCAAAGGTGGCCTGCGCGTCAGTGACGTCATGCCGCATGGACTGGGCCATTGGCTTGGTCTGGATGTGCACGATGTGGGCAACTACAGGAGGCGCACCCGGGTCAGCGTGAAGTCGGCCAAGAAAGCGGCCTCTGGCAAAGCAGGCAGTGATAAACTGGGCAGTGAAAAGACGAAGAGAGGCAAAGATGGCGACCGACCATTCCGCGAAGGCATGGTTCTCACCATCGAACCCGGCGTCTATCTGTCGCTCGACGACAAGCGCATTCCCGAGCCCTATCGTGGCATGTGCATTCGCATCGAAGACAACATCGAAGTCACCGCCAATGGTGCCTACGTGCAAACCAGTGCGCCGAAAACGGTGCACGAAATCGAAGAACTCATGAACTACGCTAAAAACGTTCGTGCCGAATGTGGTGCGGACGCCCTCGGCATTCACATCAAACTCGAAGACTAGTGAAGGGGCTGGCAGGGCGGCACGGTGATGGGCTGAAAAGCTCATTGTCAGTGCCGCCCTGCCCCACCTGCTTGGCTGTCTTCAGAAGGAGGTTTCAATGAAAATCTTACTAGTTGAAGACAGCGTTTCGATGGGCAAAGCCATCAAGACGTTGCTCGAAGCGCAAGGCCATGTCGTCCAATGGATCATCGGTCTGCGCACAGTCGCGGAAGATTCGAGCAATGCCACCGGCATTGACGAAGCTGACCAAGACGACCAGGTGACGCCCCAAGAATTCGACGTTGCCTTTGTTGACGGACAACTCGCTGGTCAGTTTACTGGCCCGCAGGTTGTCACTTTCCTCTCACACAATTGTGTGCCGTGCCTCGGTATCAGCACACAGTCAGACCTCAATCAAGAAATGGTTGACCTCGGCGCCAAGCTCGGCTTGAAAAAGCCAGTTGCTTTCGTTGCCTTGGTCGCTGGCTTGCTCAACCCTGAGTTTTTGCTGCGAGTGTTCGCCAAGCAAAAACGTGGCAAGAGGGCCGACTCTCTTTTGCTGCAGCAGTTGCTTCTGATGGAGAGCAAGTTGCTCTCAGCAGAATTCGAACCCATAAGAAAACGAGCCGATGACTACCTGCGACCCTTCCTCATGGAAGAGTTTAAATGATCGAACTTAAACAAAATTGTGCTGGCTTTGGCTGGTGCAATTTTGTTTTTCTGTTTTTCTACTACATTTTATAATATGTAATCAAGTAGTAAAAACAGTGTGGCAGAGTGGTAAATTTAGCAACAAAAGCAGACCACTGAAAAGCCCATAAAAAGCCAATGTTGATGCGAGCTGAGAGATTTGACAAGGGTGGCAATTTGGCAAAAAAATAGTAAGTACACCATGCTCAAAAAGTATTTTTGTACAAATCAGACCGCTTCCGTGTTTTTTCAAGAAGAGAGCAAGAATAGAATCAACTTATCTTTTCCAATTCCTTCAACTACTGAGTTTATAAATAACCTTCAAAAACTTCCAGCTCAATCAGACTCAGCACCTTCCCGCATCTAGTTTCGACTGGTGCAGCAAGGGCCGCGGTGAAAGCAAAACAAGAACAATCTTCTCAAGCCTCTCTAACCAACGTTCTTAACTCTAGGACTGCTACAAAATGATTACCGTGACTGTCAATGAATTCACAGGCACCCCTGTCATCGGCTTCAAGTTGTTCCGAGAAAGGTCTGCCCAAATGCACCGTGACGAAATCCTCTCTCAGCTCGCCAGATACGTTTTCAATTCTGGCGAATTGATTTCCGACATCAGCGACGAAAAAGTGGTGTTCGAACCTTGGACCGTAAGCGGGCGCACCACCACCACCCTCAGCGGTAGCGCAGAAGAAATGGCCACCATTGTTCGCACCGTCGGCTTCATGCTCTGCTTCAGAGTGAGAGAGCTGCCTCTGCATCGCTACGACGGCTCCTTGCAAGAGAAAACAATGAGAAAGCTCGCTCAATGCCGCAGTTGGGATGGCTGTGAAGATCGCCTCATCGCAATTGGTTATTCCCGTAGAGAGCGAACCATCAACAGCGCTCTCATGCTGGCCAAGGGCATCACCGACAGAGAAAAGCTGCAAGCTGGTGCCATCCTAGAGACGCGCGAGCTTCTATGGGTGCTGCAACTTGTGGAGAACAACAACAAATACACCTTCATTGAGCAATGCGCCGCCATGTCGACAAGTTTCGCTATTGCCTGGAAGCATCGCGAGCAAAACCCCTAAAAAAAGAGCAGTCAAATAATCACGCACATTCAATGTGCTGTGCGTATCTTCAAAAGAAATAGGGCTGTTAAACCAGCTCTATTTCCGTTACTCAAGAAAACCTCCATGGTTTCTTTTTTCAGGTCAGTAATAGACCGGTCTAATAATTGCGCAAAAAAAAAGAAACCATGGGAATCTAAAAAAACCGACGAGGCATAGATTAAGACTGTTCGTCTCTTTCTATGCCTCGCCGGAAACTAATTAAAGCAGGCTATGGTGGATGCCCGCTGATACATTTTTTTGTTCAGGGCCTACTAGCCTCAAACGTCGTTCGGCGCCTTGGCGAGAGGGGCGATGGTCGGATGAGCTGCGAGCATGGCTCCGTGGTCGGCAAAATGCTCGTAGGTAACGCCGTACGCGGACGCGGCAATCTGCTTTGCCGTCGGGCAGCAGCTCCACATCAGCGTCGACCAGCGGGCTTCAGGACTGCCACCGCAGTACTTGACCGCACCGTTCATGACGCAATAGATGGTGGCAGACGGACCAGAACTCCCGACCCAATAGCCAGCAGCAGGCAGCCGTAGAAGCTGCTTCTCGCTGAAGACCTTGAGCACACCAGAGGGCTTGCGAGCGGGAGGCGCAGCCACACCGGTATCGGCAGGTGAAGGTTGCACAAGTTTGCAGCTAGCCCGCAGCTCGCACCAATAGACGTGGCCCTGATATTCACCATCTTCGATGGCAAACTTCACCACGGCTGTGTTGATGCTACCGCGACGCTTGGGCCCTTCGACGATTTCGAAGCGAGTACCGACGTGGGCGCCCTTACCACCGTTCAAGAAGCCACCGGCTTCAGCAGTGACGACCACATAGCCATCCGTAGGGTGAGCAGCACCATCTGTGCCTGCACCAGCGACGCCCTTGTTGATACGCACCACTTCGACAATGGCGCCTTTGATGATTTGTTCTTTCTTAAGCATGGCAGTTCCTTCTTTCATATTTTTGTTGAAGGTTGTTGAGGAATACTGCGGAACACCGGAGCCGCTGTTCTGCTTGTTTTAACGGGAACCCTTCTAAGCCGCGAGCGTTGCCGTGGTTGCCGACCCTGGCGTCGTCAGAGGAGCGGCGTCAGCGACCAGGCCATCCACCAAAGTGGTGCGCAAAAAGGTCGCCAAATCGGCGGCATTGCGCACATTGTTCTGGGTTGCCGATACGCCGACGACCAGATGTTCGACGCCGTGCACCTCCACCACCTGTGGTGCGAAGAAATGTTCGCGCAGATTGGGAATAGCGGCGATCAGAGTGCAGGGGTCATACAGATTGAAGGTCTGCACGATGTCCCAAATCGAGTCGGTGGCAGACCGATCAGTACCTTGGCCACCACAGAAGGCTGAGCAGAACCAGGCCTTGTCGCAGCGCGCCGGCAGACCCTGACGAGCAGTGGCGTCGGCTGGCATGCAGGCACGAGCCCAGAGCTCTTCGATGGCCAGCTTCTGAGCGGCGAGTAGACGCACGCCGACCGGATGACCGGTGGCCGCCATGTCGTCGTAGATAGCGCGCGGCACCTTGCCAGCGACGGCTGCGTGACGAGAAAGCACGGTGATCGGAATCTGCAGATCTTGCAGTTGGCGATAGAGAAACTCGGTCGACTCTTTGTCGAACGAGTGATTCTGAGCGGTCATGTCGGGCACGAAGCGACCTTCGTCGTCGAGCACTGGTAGGTCGTCTTTGCTGACGACTCCACCCATGATCACAACCCGACGCACTTTCGAAGCGAACAGGTGCATGTGATCTTTGAGCACGGCGGCGGCATCGGTCATGCCCGAGATGAGCAGCAGAACGATGCCTTTGGGTTTGGCCTCTTTCAAGGTGCGCAGAATCAGCTCTTTGCCGTCGACGATGGCGCCCGCGTCCGAGAGATAGCCGACGTTGAACTGGTATTCGAGACCGTCGTCGTCAGCCTGCTTGCAGCTGCTACCCTGACCAACGGCGATGCCGTTCTGGCCGAGTTGGCTGAGGGTGCCTTTGGCAAGGCGAGCGCGTTCCAGGGAGGGAGCAAGGTTTGCCACCACTCCCAGAACGCTGAGAATCTCGAGACGAATGAAGCGGTTGATGCCGACCAGCACGTCCTCGTCGTCTTGATCACGACCTGGGTCCATGATCACGAAAAGGTCACTGAAGAGCGGCACTGGCAGCGGGAGTTTCTGGGTCATCTATTTTCCTCTGCTTATGGTTTTGTTTTCGAAAACTCTTGAGATAGAGAGGTTACCCGCCAATTAGATTAGGCGGGTGACTTCAAGCTAGTCAGGCTGCCAGATACTTCTGGTACAGCGCGTAAGCGACGATGGTCTTGGCGTCGGCGACCGTGATCAGGTCGTCGAAGGGGATGATCTTGAGCGTGATTTGCTCACCCTCGCTGATCAGACCGGTGCATTTGCCGTTCATTTCAGCCATTTCTTCTTCGGTCACTTCGCGAGTGAAAGAGAAGAAACGCAGAGTCTCGTCCGAAGCACCAGGCGAGAGGTAGACGCCCTTGGGCGAACCAGACAAGCTGCTCAGGTCGCTGAGATCCTTTTCAGAAATCTTGATACCGAGCTCTTCTTCCAGTTCTTTGGCGGCGACTCCGGCAAAGTTGCCAGAGCCGTCGAGCATGCCAGCGGGGATTTCAACGAAGTCGAAGTTGCCGGTGGGAACGCGCGGCTGCACGGTCATCACCGAATACTTTTTGCCGTTGCATGTGAGCACGGCCAAGATGCCGACCGAACCACCGCGCATGAAGACGATACCGGGAATGAACTTGCCCGACTTGTCGACGATGTCGGCCTTGAACTTGATGAAGCCAACTTTTGTTGGGCCGAACATGTCGACCGACTGGAAGTGCACCGAGCGCACCGTGAACTTGCTGCTGTCGACCTGCGCCAGCCAATTTTGGAACTGCACAGACTGAGTAGCGGTGTTGAGAACGATGCCCGCTTCAGCGCTGAAAGTCGGCTGAGTGGTGCTACCGGTGGTGGCCACAGGGGTTTGTGCTGCGGAAATTTGCGTATTCTGAGACATGAGAGTTTCCTTTTTCTATCGGTTAAGAAAGAGGGGGATGACAGCAGCCAAAGCCACCACATCCCCCTCAAGACTAGAGACTGACGTCAGAGCTTACTTCTTGGTCTGATTCCAAGCCTTGTTGATGGCGGCCTTGGCGGCTTCCCACGACTCGTCCCAAGTTGCCGACAGACGCCGCCAAACCGGGACAAAGGACGCTTCGAGACGCTTGTAGACGACCAGGAACTGGCTCCAAACCTTGGCGACGAAGCCAAAGAAGAAGTTGTACACGCCGCCGACCACAGGCAAGAGCCAGTCCATACCGCGAACGGCGTTGACCACAGCCCGGAAGAGCACGTAGACAACGGGAAAAACCAGAGCGGCGGTAAGGGCAGCAGCCACGGCGAAGGCAGGGATGGCGTACCAGTAGTTCTGACCCTGGTTAGCGAACACCTCAACGCCCACATAAACACCGCATGCCAGGCCAACGAGACCACCGATCAGATGGTTACCGAAGCGCAGCAGCAGCTTGCCGACGAAGAGATAAGCGAACACCACCGTAGCAATCGGCATCGCCAGAGCGAGCCAGCCGCTGATTGCCAGTGTCGACAGCAGAGCGTTGACGGCAAAGAAGCCGGCGCCCGCAGCCGTGATGTTGACCAAGTGCGAGAAGAGGGTCTCGAAGCCAGTCTTATCAGAGTAGGTGTTGCTGTTGGCACTGAGCAACTCACGTCGCAGCGAGCTGTGCAGTTTGGTCAGGGGCTCAGAAAGCCAGCTGGCCAGAAGCGGATTGGCGACGAACTTGACGACGCGATAAACCAGCGGCATGACCACGAGGGCAGAGAGCAGTGCGGTGAGCACGGCTTGCACGCCAACCAAGAACCAGCCGTCATAGACTTGCAGCGAGGGCAACATCACCACAGCAGCAGCGGCCGCAAGCGAACCGACCACAGCGATGAACATGTTGCTGATACTGCCAACGATGGCACCGACGACAAGGTAGCTGATCAAGGCAGCAACCGAAGTGAGGCCGACGGAAGCGACCAAACCAAAGCTGCCTGCCCATCCGTAGACGAAGGAGGCAACGAAGTAGGTGACAGCAATGCCGGCGACCTGACGAACGAAGTTGAGATACTTGCTGTCATTGTCGTTGTAGAAGCCATCGAGGAAACGGCCGAAAGCATCAACGAAACCGTCGAGGATGCGACGAACAAAGGGGCCGATGTACTTGCCGACGAAGTTCAGACCACGGCTGATGACGACGTGCGCCAAGGGGAAGAGGTAGGAGGCAACGACGAACACCACAGCCGCTTGCAGGCCGTAGGTGACAGCGCCAGGCAGTTCGTAGTGCTTGACCAAGCTGGCCAGAGCACTGTCGTAGTACCAAGCAAGAGCAGCACCACTGGCGATGGCAAGGGCGGGCATGCCGACCTGCACGATGATGGTGATGGCAACGAAGCCGGTGATCCAGGCAGCACCGCCGCCGACCACCACGCTGATGGCAAATGCCGCCACCTTACCAAGAACGCTGGTCCAAGCGAGCCAAGCATAGAGCGACGTACCGGTCAACCAAGCTTCGTAGAGGCAGGCGAGAACAGTAGCGGCGATGGCAGCGACATTGAGCAACTGACTGAACCACACCGGGTTGTTGGTGCGAGATCCAGCGTTCGGCACGTTGCGCCATAAGAAGCGACTCGACTGGAAAGCCCAGCGAAAAATCGCCATGTACAAGGCTGGCCAGAGGTAGTAATAAGTTCCGATCACCGCAGCAAGTGCGAGTGGCACCCAACTGGTGATCGCTGCCTTGGCCAACCAAAGAGGATAGCCGGTAGCGATGCCTGCAGCCATCGAGGCCACAATGCCGAAGAACCAAGCCGGACCGCCGGTGGAGGGTTGATCGTAGACGTGACGCTTGAGGTACTGCGCCGGTTTGATGAAGATCATTGCCACGAAGGCAACAGCGAACATGACGCCGGTCAAGAGCTTCTGGAGGACGCCAGTGCTGTTGCCAGGAGAAGAATCAGGGGAACTGTCGGAATGGTCGCCAGAGGGACCATTGGACGGACCTTGCGGAGTGTCGTTTTTCATATGAGCCTTTTCGGTGTCAGAAATGACACGGTTGACTGAATTGGTAGACAGCCTGCCAAAGGTGAACTGGTGACAGTGCACGCTGCAGGCCGAAGCTGCCCGGCATTTTTTCGAACACCACAAAGAAAACAAACGACAAGCTACTTGATGCTGCAATCGGCACGAGCCTCTACGGCAGTCTTAGAAGAAGACTTGGTAGAGAGAGATGCTTATTTGCAGGCGCTTGTGGTTATATTTGCTCGGGTGAAGAAGAAAAGGGGATAGATCTACCCTACGCGGAACTAGATCTGACGTTCAAAGGGTTGTTTACAAAGCTTCGTTCAGATTCCTCTTAGAAACCAAGCAAGCTACTGAAAGCATGGGGAATAGTGACGCTAGCGCAAGCCCCGCTATCAGCAGTAGGAAAGGTCCAATATTAGCCTGCGCTAATCTGCGCTATCTGTTTATCACTTAAATCATGGTGATGCTACGAGCTAATTAGCTATAGACCATGATTCGAAGAGCTTTCTCCATGGCTTTCTTATTGCTTTAGACAAGCTGAGAAGCTGATCATAAACGAGTTCTCCTTTTTCTCCTTCCAAAACAAAAGCCTCTTCTCACCAAACAATCTTCAAATCACCATCCCCTGACTTTCCTTTTGGATCTTTGATCTTCCTGGGAAGCCGCGGTCATTAGTGCCTAGAAGTTTTGCGAGGTTTAGAAGCTTACGTCGAAGAAACTGAAATCGAGAATATCCACTAACTGTCTCAATCTCGCAGCAAAACAAAATTTGAAACGGAGACTATGATGCAAAACCGTGATATCGCTTTCGACTGGCGCGCCACCATGGGCCTCTCCAGCAACAGCAATGCTTCTGGCAATGTTCCCGCCGACATCGCCACCTACCTCGACTTGGTCAGCGACCTCTGCCAGGACGACGGCTCATATCTCTACCGCACCGCCAACCGTCACACCTGCGCTTGCGATGACCCCATCGTCATGCTGCACCATGTTCGCCTCAACAAGCTTTGCTCCACACCCGCTGACCATCGCTTCTTCGACAGCGCTGTCAGCTACGTGCGAGCGAACAAGCCGATGTACTTCCGCGACAGTGAAATCGAGCGCCGCATGAAGAACGCTGATGGCGACTGCCCCATGTGCGGTTTCCGTCCTGTCTTCCACGGCCCCGACGCCAACAATCGCCGCAGCATGATGACTCACTGCCAACACATCATGAACTACAACGTCGACGGCGACACCGATGTCTTTCTGCGGCAAGCGCGTGTCTGGGAAGGGAAGAACTGGCCCTTCGCCTGGATGCAAGGTCACAAGATCACCGCCGGCGTCAATGGCGAGAAGATCTTGCAACTGAACGGCAGCGTACCCTGTCAGGGATGCCTGGAGCTGGAAGCCATGGAAACCATGGAACATGCCATCTTCAAGCTGATCGAAACGGGCAATCAGCCGCACTTCACCAAGTCGGGCTGGAGTGCACCAATGAGCTCGTACAGCGAAGGCAGTGCCGACCAGCAGCTGATGCGCGTCAAGGGTGTCATCGCCGATGCCCAAGACAGCTTCAGCGGCTCGAAGGAAATTCGCCTCAACGGAGCCGGCCTCAAGCTCTTCATCACGCCGGTGAGGAGCGGCATGCGTCATCGCGAGGTCAACTTCGGCCTGCGCGTCGGCGGCGATCAGGTGAAGGATTACCCGGGCTTTCAGGAGTTTGCTCACAAGCTCTTCGAAGACCTGGGCGTGCCAACCAAAGCCTAATACTTTCTTTTTCCCGCAACTCTCACAAGGAAAATCATGGACGACTCGAACAAGACTTCCCCGGACAACATCTCAGCCCAGCCGGCGATTTCGCACTCGGACAAAGAGCGCTATCAGCAGGGTTTGCTGTTGGCCAGGGCCTTGGGCACTCACATGCCTGGATTGATCACCGGCGACTTCAACATGCAGTTCGACAAAGCTGCCAGCGAAGTGCCTTCCGGTTCTTTGGAAGTTGACTTCACCTGGCACGAAGTGGAAAGCGCTGAGGCTCGGGAACGCCGCCTGTTCGCCTTCAACTGCCAACGAAGCACTGACCCCCTCGACTTCCGCAGCGGCGCCGAACACGAATTCTGCTGTGACAATTTGGCCCTGCTGCTGATTTTCGCCCAAGAGAACGGCATTCCGCTGCCTGACATCGACGTGCCCCCGACCAACCCCTAACCAACGAGTGCCTCTGCGCTCAAGGAGATTAACATGACAAAACCCACTCTCAGTCTTGCTATCTTGAGCGCAGAACAGCTCTACCAGCGCACTCGCACCGAACCCTCCAATCGCGACCTGTTCACAGTGCGCGATACGGAAGGAGAGAACGGCGAGAAGGGAAAGAAAGTGAAACGCCTGCACTACCTTTCGCCAGACCCCTGGCAGAAGGAAACCAGCGTCACTCTCTCCCTCGGCAGCCGCATCATCGGCATCGGCGGACTGCAAGTCAATCCGCACGATGAGGGAATGTTCTGGGTCACCCATGTCTCGGTGGAAGACAAACACCAAGGCAAGGGTTATGCCCGCATGATTATCGAAGCCATCTATGCCTACGCCGTCGAGCAGGGCAAAGTGGTTTCGCCAAGCGCCTTCTCAACTTTGGGACAGCGCCTGAAGCCAATCTTCGCCCGCTTGAATGAGCAGTATCCCGCTGCTGATTCGGGCGAAGCTTTTCGCGACCACATCTGCTGAACGCAACAAACCAAGACAGATTAGGAACGAACCATGCGATACAGACTCGACGCGCCATTCGACCAGTGGGCGGGCAACAGAGAAGTGCAAGCGCAAGCTCGCGCTTTTCTCTGCTCGCACATCGAAGATGGCGAGAAACTCGTGGCCAACCTTGAGCTGCCTTTTGGTAGCAGGCTGATGAACTTCAAGGTGATTCAGGCCATGAACCAGCTCTTCTGGCTGTGCGAAGAAGAGCTTTCGCAAACGGCTGTTTTCTCCAGGGGCGACTTCAACGCTCTGGCGATGCAGCCTGATCCCGAGTGGCGAAAGGTCGTGCCGATGTTCGCCTTCGCTCTGGGCTTCCGCTCAGAAGGCGCATCGACACCGACCACAAAGCCACACCTCCTGCCAGATTGAAAGCTTCGGCTTTCTTTCTGGCACTGACAAAACCAAATCAAGCAACCAATCAACACCCTTAACCAAGGAAAATCATGAACTCCAGAAAACTGCGTACCTCTGCTCTGCCGCTGCTTCTGCTCGGCGCCCTCGCCCTCTCCGGATGTGCAGGCATGCATGTCGGACCTGGCACCACTACCGGTGCAGTTGTCGGCGGTGCTGCCAGCATCATCAACCGCGACGGCGGTCGGGCTGCCATCATTGGCACCGGCATCGGTGCAGCTGTCGACATCCTCTCCGGTCAAGCGCCGGTCGAGGTCGATGAATACCGCGATCCGCGCGTCTATCGCGACGACCCCTACTATCGTGGGCCCGTCTATCGCGAACCGCCGCGGGTCTATCGTCGCCTGCCGCCGCCGCCGCCGCGCCACCAGCCCCGTCGTGTCTACGACTACCGCTGCGGCTGCTACATCTGGCGTTGACTCAAGCACCGCTGATATGTCTTCCGCAGAGTCTGCGGTTGAACCTATCAGCAGTGCTCCCTAAGTAACACCCAGGTGCTAACTCAGAAATGAGTTAGTGCCTACTTACCCAGCTTAATTGCAAGGAGGATTCTATGAGAACACTCTTGTCTCTCAGCCAGATCGGTGTTGTCGCCTACTGCGCCGACGAGTGTCGCCGTCAGCAAAGCGGTGAGCTTTCGGTCTGGTGGATGATCAACGCCTACCAGCGTCTGGCCGAATTTCGCGGCGATGGTGCCAGTAAGCCTCAGCTCACCGTTGCCTTGACGGAAGAGCTGTACAGCTTGGTCGAACCGCGCGTCAACAAAGGTGGTTTCCGCCTTACCAACGTCGTCGTCGGCGGCAAAGTGATTGGTTGGCAGCACATCCGCCAGCAATTCGGCAATCTCTTCGCCGCCCAAGACGACCTCACGGCCGTGGAGTTCTACCGTGAGTTCGAAGAGATTCACGCTGGTGCAGACGGCAACGGACGAGTGGGTTCGCTGCTCTTCAACTACCTGCAAGACACCTTGGCCGCACCAGTAGCGCCACCAGATGTCTTCGCTGCCACACAAGGAGAAGGCCATGGCTAGCTCTGAGAAAGGAGCTTGGGAAGCCTTTCGACAACGCAACAGGCTGGTGGTGGCCTAGGCAACCATCAGCCCTCTTTAGTAACAACAGCAACCTGTTTAAGTATGGAGGAAACTATGAATCTGAAAAAGATCAACAAGGAAGGTCAGATCACGCGCCAGCCTGACGGCTCACACGTGGTCTTGGTCAAAGGTGCAGGCTACGTTGCGGCGATTGCCGGCGTCACTTGCATCAACCCAGAAGCGCCCGAAGACGAGAGGGTCTATAGCAAGACTTTCCGCCACAAGCCCATCTACATGCCCCACGAATACGCCCGGGCCGTTCGCGAGAATCTCCAGGGCACCGACGTCATCGTGTTGGGCATGAATGGCTACAGCTCACTCACCGAGCAGAAATGCCGCGATTGGGGTGTGGTACCTGGTGCCTATGAGGCAGCATGCGCCGCCATCCTCGAAAGCGTCATCCTCGAACTGGAGAATTACTATCCGGGTGTCGATGTTCGTCTTGCTCACGGGGCCTCACAGCTCGGTGTCGATGGCGTCATTCTCTCGGTGGCGGCGAAGTTGAACAAGCGACAGCTCGGACATTCGTGCCCGCGCTTCATGTTCTACGTCGAAGACGATGACGTTCCTGTCTACGTGGCCAAAACCCAGGTCGACTACGCCAACGCCTTCATCGACTCGCTGGCAGTACTGGTGGCGGCCAACGGTCGTGAACAAGCCTTCAAGCACGACATCAACGCCGTGTTCGACAAGGGCAAGCACGTCATCCCCGTCAACGTTCTGCGCAGCATCTCCACCACCGGCGGTCCACCGGCACTCAACGGCGACGGCAAAATCGAAGACGCCGTGGCCTACTTCGAACAGCGTGTGCATCTGATGTACCACGCTTTCAGCGGCACGGGAGACCCCTTCCGTGACATCGTCAACCACGTCATCGGCCAGGTCAGTCAGATCAGTCGTCTGCTGATTTCGCCGCAGCGTGCCTTCAGCGCAGCCAGCGTCGCCAACCTGCGCAAAAGCTAAGCAATCCAGTCGGCGTCATCAACATCTCGAAACTTCAATCAAGGAGAATTACCATGTTTGCATTCGTCATCGTCGCAATGATCGCCTCCGTCGCGCTCGGCTTCTTGGTCGTGCGCAACCTCGGCAACGAAGCGCTCTTCACTCCGCGTTCCTTGGCCGCCGGCCTGACACTGTCTCTGGTGGCAGTGACTGGCCTGGTCAAGAGTCTGGAAATCAACCAGCTCAACATCGCTTCCGTCATTCTGACGGCCCTGGTGCTCACCCTGATCACGGTCAGCGTTCACGCCCGCTCGCTGCGCCCGCAGCTGGCTCCCGTTCCGGTTCCGGTCAAAGTTCGTCGTCAGCGTTAAGCCACCGTAACCGGTCAAAAACGCCTCTTACCATTCACCACCAACAACTGAAAGTTAGGAAACCATCATGAACACCGTTATCCTCGGCGCCGTTCTCGGCATTCTCATTGGCTGCATCATCGCCGCTCTCAACAAGGGCAAGATCGGCAGCTACATCTGCGCCAGCATCATCGGCCCCATCGTCGGTGCTGTCGTCGGCCTCTTCATTGCCGGCGCCATCATCTGCTACCAAGTGCCCACCAAAGACGTCGTCTACGGCCCCGGCAAGCTCGTGGCCATGCGCAGTTCGGACGGTGTCTCCGGCACCTTCCTCTGGGGTTCCGGCAGCATCAACCAGCGCACCAGCTACAACTTCCTCCAAGCGATGGAAGATGGCAGCATGGTGCCCGGCTCTATCTATGCCGATAGCCTGGTGCACCTGATCGAAGATCCGGAGCTCAAGAACGTCGGCTACTGGCGCACCACCATTCGCGAAGTCGATCCGACGGCGCCGCTCTACGCGTGGGCCATCGGCACCGGCGACCGCAAGGAAACCATCCGCCAGGAATTCCGCGTTCCTGTCGGCACCGTCGTGCAGCAGTTCAACGTCAAGTAAGCTCGCTGCAGCGACACCGCCACATTAAGCACACAGGTAATTTTGCCTGGGTGCTTTTTGCGTGCGTATTTCATTAACCAAAAAAGGAAACTCATTATGAAATGCTTTACTGCAAACGCTGGTGTGGTCACCGAAGGCATCCGCTTGACCAAGGAAATTCCCGCCTCAGCTGAAGGGAAAACTCGCTTCTTCGTTCACGTCAATCCTGATCACTTCGGCGAAGTGCAATCGGTCGACGCTCTTCTGAGCAGCGGCTGCGCGCACATGGACGAAGGCGATGTGGTGGTTGACCGTTGCATCTACGTCAATGGCGACCTGCAGCCCGAAGTCACTCCTGACGGCAAGGCTCTCGTTCTCGGTGGCATCGACCACACTCAGGCTGTCTTCTCCGGCAGCGCTGTCGAGCCCAGCCCTTACCGCACGGCCATGGGTCCCAACCTCTACTTCCACGCCGTAGTCAGCCGCCACCTCAACAGGGTGATGGGACGTACCACCGGGCACGAGCAGTTCGTTTTCCTCGGCATCTTCGAAGACGGTGACTGCATCAAAGCCAACGTCATCTTCCAGGATGAAGCCGGCGCTGCCATCGACCTCTGGGCCGACGGTGTTCTGCTCAGTTTCAACGGCGGCAATCTTCGCTACCACGAAGTTGCGGTGATGACCAGGGCAGAACGCTTCAACGCTCGACGCTAAACCGCAGTCTTTCCAACAGGTGGAAAGCAAGTCATGGTGCCAAAAGCATCTTGATTTGCTTTCCACCTAATTTCTTGATATTCGCATCCTGCACGCCTTAAAGGACTATTGCATTTTTTTGATTTTCAAAATTACTGTACGGTGTAGTATTAAGCCGTTGCTCAACTGAATGGCATGCCTGGGGCTCCCAAGGGTTGTACTATATGGATGCATAAACCAGGGGAAAATTTTTAGCCTGAAGTATGCCGAAACTGAGAGACATCACCGCAGTGATGTCTCTCAGCTACAGATGTCAATCTAGCGAGCTACGGCCGCCAACAGTGCCTTAGATATTATTGAAATTATAGTCGTAGAGGTCGAGAGTATCCAACTCAGGCAGCGGGTTCTGATTGCCAGCAATCTTATAATCTTTGGCATTGACAGAGAAAACCCGTTGGCCGAGCAGCTGCCCTGTGGAGCTATGGAACAAGAACTTACCGTCGAACCTGACCTGCCTGGTATTGAGCAGTTCAATCAGCAATTCTCCTGTCACGCTGTCAGTGGGGCGGATGGTGACGGAGCGCGTGTTCTCAACGACGAGCAAGTTCAATTGGTTGGCTGCGGAGGTCATCGCTTGATTCCTTCTTGTTGCGATGTTGTTTGTTAGGAGTGTTCGTCCTTGCCGAAATTCTGACGCACCTAGCCAGTAATTTATACGAAACTCGGCATTGGCTCTACACCACTAGTGGTGAAAGCTGAAAGCCGAATTCGTTGGATAGATTGGCAGAAGGGAAGATTACCTGCGGCAGAACAAAGGAAAGAAAGAAACACCTAAAACTGCCATTAAAGAAAGCCGTAGTCAAGACAATCTAATAAACGAAAGCGACAATTCAGCTGAACAAACATGGCGCAGCTAGCGCCACCACCCGTAGTACCAATTAGAAAGCAAAGCAAGCCAATCGCATCAGTTGTGCGATCAGCTTGCTCTATTCAGCGCAGCAGCTCCCAAACACAAAATGATTGGCAGTTACTAGCTATTTCGACGAAAGTCTTCAGCGCAATTGAAGACTAATCATTGCCCAAGGTAGACTAAATTAATTACTGATTTGTAACTACCGATGATAACCAATTTCAGCTGTCCGAATGTCAACGATAGAGCGACTAAAAACCGGACCCAGCCATCAATAGAAAAAAGCCTGATATACTATATAGCTGACTAGACCTAGGCAAAAAACAAAAAATGAAGCTCTCCGTCAGGCATTCGCTCTAGAAGCGATACTGCCTGACGGGAGCCCCACAAAATACAGAAACCCAAGCTTATTTGCTGGCTGACTTGACCACAACCGCCTTTGCAGACCGACGACGAGGTTTCACCATATTGCCGACCACCGCCTGGGCAAAATCGCTGGTCGACAACTTGGTCGCTGTCTTCATGAAGCGAGCGAGATCGCCAGTGACGGTGCGCGCCTTGATCGTCTTCTGAACAGACTTGATGGCAATTTCTGCCGCCTCAGTCCAGCCCAAATATTCGAGCATCATCACGCCCGAGAGCAACAGCGAACACGGATTAGCGATGCCCTTGCCTGCGATGTCGGGTGCAGTACCGTGAGTCGCTTCGAAGAGGGCACAGCTGTCGCCGATGTTGGCACCAGGGGCAATACCGAGGCCACCAACTTGGGCAGCAGCGGCATCCGAGATGTAGTCGCCGTTCAAGTTCATGGTGGCAATCACCGAGAACTTGTTGGCCTTGGTGAGAAGCTCGAAGAAGGTGGCATCAGCGATACGGTGGTTGAGCAAAATCTTGCCCTCGGGCACTACGCCGCCGTGCTTGCTCCACAGGTCATCTTCAGAGACCATGATGTCGCCGAACTCGGCAGCTGCAAGCTCCAATCCCCACTTGAGAAAGGCACCTTCGGTGTACTTCTGAATGTTGCCTTTGTGAACGATGGTCACCACTTTGCGCTGGTGTTCGATGGCAAACTGAATGGCCGCTCGAACCAAACGCTGGGTGCCGCTGCGCGACATGATCTTGATGCCGACGCCGGTATCCTCGCGAATATCGTAACCTTCTGCTTCGAGGAGTGCCAAAATCTTTTTGGCGATGGGCGAACCCATCTCAAACTCGATGCCGGCGTAGACATCTTCAGCGTTCTCGCGGAAGATCACGACGTCAAGGTCCTGCGGACGCTTGACCACAGAGGGCACACCCTTGAAGTAGCGCACAGGACGCACGCAGCTGAAGAGGTCGAAGTACTGGCGCATGGTAACGTTGAGGCTACGCATGCCACCACCAGTGGGGGTGTTTAGCGGCCCTTTGATGGAGACACCGAAGTGCCGCAAGGCAGCCAAAGTGTCATCGGGTAGAGGCTTACCGAACTGTTCGCGGGCCTTGTCGCCAGCGAAAACCTCGAACCATTTGATACTGCGATCACTGCCGTAAGCAAGCTGAACCGCAGCATCGAGAACGAGCCTGGTGGCATCCGAAATTTCCGGACCGATGCCATCACCTTCGATAAAAGGGATGATCGGATGGTTGGCCATGATCGGCTTGCCGCCCTTGAACTGGATAGTTTCACCAGTGAGAGGGCAGAGGCCATTGAACCGCCTGACGGCAGTTTCTTTCGTCAGAGTATCTGTCATAAACATGTCCTGCATTGTTATTTAGACTTGAGGTGAATAGAGAATTGCTAGAAGAGCGGTTCCTAATTCAGTTGACCTGAACCAAGGGAACCGCTCACCAGCACAATCAGACGTGATGCTTGTTAGGCGAGGTCGAAAACCTGTCCGCGCGAAGGCACAATGACATTCCAGCCCAGAGCTTTTTCGATGTGCTGCTGGAAGGTCTCCAAGGCACCACCGTCGCCGTGAACGAGGAAAGTCGCTTTCGGCTTGCTTTCGAAATGCTTCATCCAGTCAATGATTTCTTCGTAGTCGGCGTGACCCGAATAGTCAGACATGTATTCGATGGTAGCTCTCACCGCGAGAATTTTGCCATGAACACGAACCTGGCTCGGCTTGGTGTTGACCAAGTCATAGCCGAGGGCACCCGAACCCTGATAACCGACAAAGAGCACCGTGCTGTTCTTCTGCGGCAGACGCTTCTCCAAATGGGTAAGAATCTTGCCACCGGCAGCCATGCCCGAAGAGCCAACCACGATAATCGGCTCGCTTGCTTTTTCATACAAGGTATTCGACATGCTCGGCTCGGTGCACTCCAGATAACGCGGCGGGCTGAAAGGGTCTTCACCGCGGGCGAAAATCTTGCGAGTCTCGTCGTTATAGAGGCTGGCCCACTTGCGGTGAACCTTGGTCGCTTCAATCGCCATCTTGCTGTCGAGGAAAGTGGCGATGTCGGGAATGCGCTTGGCCTTCATCAGGGTGCGCAAATCGAAAAGCACAGCTTGAACTCGACCAACAGCGAAAGCCGGAATGAGAATGACACCACTGCCTGTGCCACGCTCTTGCACCTTGGCGCGAGCGTAGGCCTTGTTGATGATGTCAGCCAGAATCTCCAGACGGTCGCGCTTCTTGTGCAGCTTGTTACCGTAGGTCGATTCCGAAATAACGTAGTCGGCCGCCTTGATCGGAGCAAGCTCCTTCAAGAGCGGGGTGTTGGGACGACCAACGTTGCCGGTGAAGCAAACTGTGCGTGCTGCCTCGCCTTTGCCGATGGTCAATGTGACAACTGCAGCGCCGAGAATATGGCTGGCTTCGGTGAAGCGCAGAGCCACGCCATCGGCGATGTTGTAGAGCTGGTTGTAGTTGACCGACTTGATCAACGGCAAACACTTGGCGGCGTCGTCGGCGCGATAAAGCGGCTCGACAACGGCGAGTTGTTTGACCCGGCTCTTGGCACCAGGCTTGGTGCCGACTTCAAGAGCAGCGCTCTTGCGGACAGCGTTGCGCTTGTTGATGCGCTTGGCGGCCATTTCTTGCAGACGACCAGAGTCAGCCAGCAGAAACTGCAGCAGGTCTTTGGTAGCCGGGTGGGTGTAGACTGCACCAGCAAAGCCGTCTTTCACCAGTGCCGGCAACCAACCTGAGTGGTCGATGTGGGCGTGGCTGATCACGACAAAGTTGATGTCTGAAGCAGCGATGCCCTTGGGCAAACGCTTCTCGTGGTTGATGCTCTCATGCTCTTGGTGCAGACCGCATTCCAAAAGGAAGCGGATGGTTTTCTGAGCAGCATCAGTATATTCAAAGAAAAAGAGCGAACCAGAGACGTCTCCGGCTGAGCCCAAAATGTGCATTTTGATGCGTTGGCTTGGTGCCGAACGCTTTTGCTTGATTTGTTTCATGTTGAAACTCCTATAGGCCATCTGTCCAACCAAACACACCTAAACAGGCGTACTCAGACAGCGACCTCTTGTTGTTATGAGAAGAAAACCGAGGCAGAGCGGCGAACCGCATGCTGCTCTCGGCTCTTCTAATTGGTGCAAGGCAAACAGATTGTGGTGGCGCCTAGACGACGCAAAATAAGACCAAATCTATCTGCAAGAGTGCTCGCGCCTTGCACTTTGTGTTGCGAAAGATAATTCCGCTTACTTGCTTGTGGCAGGAAGCGGGGTGGGGCTGCTGGAAGCCGGGGTTGAGAGGGTTGCAGCGCGAGCGGCAATCCAATCTTTGATCACCTGATCGTGCAGCGGAAATGCGATTTCGGCTGGCAGAGCGTCGAAGGGGTAGACACCCACTTCGAGTGCATCCGAACCAGCTTTGAGTTCGCCGCCCACCACTTTTGCCTCATAGAAAATCAAGAACTGATTGCCACCGGGCACCGGCAATTCTGCCAGCGTGCGAACGATTTCGACAACCAGTCCGGTTTCTTCGAGGCCTTCACGAGTGCCTGCCTGACGCGGACCCTCGCCCTTGTTGATGAAGCCGGCCGGCAAAGCATGCTTGCCAGCTCGCGGCGCCACCTTGCGCTTGACGAAGATGATGCCACCATCCATGGGGATGAGCAACACCGAGACACCCTTGGGGTTGTCGTAGTGGGTGAACTTCTTGCAGCCATGGCAGTGAGGGAAGGTGGTACCTTCCTCCACTATTTCGCCAAGCCCAGTGCCACAGAGCGGGCAAAATTTATAGTCTGACATGTGGTCTCCTTTTTACTTGCCCCTTGTTTTACTTGCTGTCGTTGTCCTTGCCAATCGGCAGCCAGTCGTAGATCTGGTAGAGACCGAGGCCGGCGTAGAGCAGGTAAAGAGCCCAGACCACCAGGCGCAGAACCGGGCTGAAGGGCATGATCAGCGGCGCGGCCATGAGCATGACCGTGGCGAAGATGAAGCAGAAGGCGCCTTTCCTGATGCCGGCTTCGTGATGGAACCACTTGCTGAGCACGTGGACAACAGTGAGCCAGACTTTGCGAGCGCCGAGGGCGATGATGAGGGTGAAGAGCAGACCGACGATACCGAAGGGGAGCATGGTGATTTCCTTTGTGATTGGATGAAAGATGGAGAGTTCGAAAAGTTTTTGAAAAGATTTCGAACAGATTTGCCGTTAGTTAGAACCAGGCGGCAAAGAGACTGAGGAAGGCGTGCTTGTTGAAGAGCACCCAGGCAAGGCCAGAAGCCAAGCCGACGTGGCAAGCGAGAATCATCAGTTTGGTGCTGAACGGCACAGCGAAGTAGCTGGGCAGAGCAGCGCGCTGCATTTCACGCTGACCGAGAGATTCATAAGCCTGCTGAGCGATCAGCACGCCGATGATGATGTTGAAGAAGCTGTGGCCGAGCACGAAGAACATCACATAGGCGAGCAAAGCGAAGCCCGGAATCCAGAACCACTTGCTGACCGCCTGAGTCATGCCGCCACCATCCATGGGGTCAAGCGGAATCAGGTTGAAAAGATTGAGGAAGACGCCAAAGACGCCGACCTGCACCATCATGTCGCTGCCGATAGCTGAACCAGCCACCATAGTAGCCAAGCTTGCCAGGCCACCAAGCAAGGGGCCGCCGAACTTAACGAAGGCTTCGTCAGTGGCCGAGCGACAACGTTCGGTCTGAACGTAGGCACCGAAGGGCGTGAAAGTAGGCATGGTCACGCTCAAGCCTTTGTGCTTGGCGGCGATCACATGGCCCATTTCGTGCACGAAAATCAGGGCAAAGAAACCCAACGCCATCTGAATGGAGCCGAGCAGAACCCACCAGAGACCGAGACTGATGGCGAACATCACTATCTGGTTGGTGGAAATTTTTGTGTTCATCATTGTGTGTTACTCCAAAGATACTTTTCTTGAAAAGCAAAAAGCCGGTGATGGCTGCCGCAGCAACTAGAGGCCCTGCTTCTTAAGGCTGGCCTGCATTTGACCGAGGGCCATTACCACCATCGATTGGGTCCAAGCCAACGGTTCGTTGGCATCGATTACCCACTCGCGAGTGTTGACGTCCACAATCCAGGCCTCCGGAATGAGACCGCTGGCCGGACTTGAGGCAATGGTGCGGTTGAAGTGAAAGAGCTGCTTCTCGAAGTATTTCGAGTCGCCAGTGCGCTGAAACAGCTCACCATAGATGTACGAAATCTGCGGCGAACCATGACACCACTGTGCCTCTTCACCAGGTCCGAGGTCGTAACGATTGATACGACCGTCCCAGACATCTTTGGTGTAGCGACGGATGCCCAAAGGCCCCATCAGCTCAGCCTCGATGTTCTCCAGAACAGCCACAGTGTTGGCGTCGTCGAGCACCGGTTTGCCAGCTACCGCCGCCAGAAGCAGCGGATTGATCTGGGCCAAATCGGCATTGCGAACGTCTCCGTTATCAGAGCTGATGAACTCGCGCACACCCAGCTCACGGAGCTTAGCTTCGCACTTTTCGATCAACTCTTTGACGCCATGGTCGCGTACCCAATAGTCGACGCCGTCCTTGTTGTAACGCATCGCACCATCAGGGAAAAGCACATCGTACTGCTCACGCAGGCTAACAAGAGCGCAGGCGATCGACGACCAGTGCTGCGCAACCTTGTCTTCCCAAGCGCCCAAGTCTTGGTCTTCCCAAACGTGAATGGTCCAGAAATAGGCATGCAGAAGCGTTGCAAAAGCATTCGCCTGCACACCCGCTTCGTCAGACCACTGCACACGGTTGGTCTTCAGGCCGTGGAAGAGAAGGAAGTTGACGAATGACAGCGAGTCATTCTGGCCATGGCCCCAAGGGTCACCAACCTCGCTCAGCGAGATTGGGTTGTAGCGGATGTGAGGCCGACGGAAGTAATCTTTGGGGAAGCCAGAGGCCCGCCCCTGAATGACGTCGAGGAAACGCCCTTCACCCTTGCGATGGTGCGTGATGCTGGCTGCCAGACCGCGCTTCCAGTTGTTCTTGGGAACGTTGAGGCCGGCATTGAGCGAGTCATTCTCGGCGAGCATCAGCTCAGCGAGACACTGCATGATGTTGTCGCGATCCCACATGAAAATCAGCAAACCATCGATGCTGTTTTCCAGGGTGTCGGCATTGAGAACGGTAACTGCCGAGTGACCACCGCTCTTGTAGCGCTTCAGCTCGAGCGTACGCAGATTGACGAGGGCGGCACGAACAGTTTCGAGATCGGCGCTGCTGTAGCTGGCGCGGATCAGCTTGGCGAGGTCGCTATTCTGCGGCTGCAGGTTGGCGATCTTGCTATCGGTAATCGGAGAAACGACATTTTGAGTTTGAGTAGACATATAAGCCTCCATAACCCTCAGCTGCCTTGCAAGCACAGCTAGGATTCTTGTAGTTGGTTAGTCAATCGCCGTTGGTGCAACACCCCAGCGAAAATCAGATGAAATACGAACAAATTGATGGTTTTAGACGCTTGGCGCCCAAAACTATCAACTTGAGAACCTCCAATCCTCGAACCGCGAAAGGCTGTTGGTGGTAGGATCTCGATGTAGAAAAACGCTAACGAGGTAGCTCGACAAGATGGATCCGAGTCACGAAGACCGCCCCTGGGGCAGTTTCGACGTACTAGTCGACCAGAAGAACACCAAAGTCAAACGACTATTGGTCAATCCTGGCCAGCGACTCAGCCTCCAGAGCCACAAGTTGCGCGACGAACATTTGGTGATCGTGAAAGGCACAGCTCAAGTTACTCTCGACGATGAAACCGTCGAGAAGAGCTATGGCCAACACGTCTTCATTAAGCGCGGCACCAAGCACAGAATTGCTTGTGTTGGTTCCGACCCGGTGGAAATCATCGAAGTGCAAGTGGGCGACGGCTTCCCTGAAGAAGATATCGTCCGCTACGCTGATGACTATCACCGAGCCGGTTAACAAGACTTTTCAAGCTCACATACTAAACCAGACCTAGAGACGTGACAGCACAAGTGCCATGACAATCATGCTGTTGTTGAGCACGTGGGCTATGATAGGCACCACGAGAGTGCCAGAGCGCCGATAGGCTTCAGCGTAAACAGCACCAAGAACCATGTAGAACGGCAGAGCCGGTAGGTTCATGTGCATGGCACCGAAGATGAAAGCACTACCGATGATTGCCACCATTGTGGTCATAGTGCCTTTACCCATTTTCTTGCTAAGTGAGCTGTTCAGCACGTTGAAGAGAAATCCGCGAAAGATAATCTCTTCCATCACCGGGCCTATCATAGCCAGGGCGGCCATGAGGTAGAGTGCACTGCCGCCAATTGTTTTCATAAAATCAGCGGTGGGGTCAGAGCTCGGCAGTGTGTATACCAGACCGATCAGTTGCTCAGCGACAACGCCGACACCGAAGGTCAAGACACCAAGGCCGATAGCCTTTGCCCAAGAGCCTTGCAAGCTCTTCAAATTGAATGAGATGACATCGCGCAAACGCAGGCCTTGTCTGTGGAATGCACGACGCACCCACGAGAGTTGCATGCCGAAGCCACAGATGAAGGTGGCAAGCGAAATCACCGTGAGAATCAGTCCTTCCGCTCCAGGAGCCATTAGCAGTCTGCCGATGGTGGAGTTGCCAGCGGGCATGAAGCGCAGTGCGAGCAGGAAGAGACAAACAGGCAAGGCTGACCCGATTGTGAAGAAAACGAGACTCATGGCATAGAGCTTGAGTGAACTTCCAGGACTGAACGGAAAAGCGGTGGAGAGGCGGACAGTTGGGTTAACTAGGGCGTTCCATGCGTTTTTGGCATATTTGGTTGGGTTCGACATAAAACCTCCTCCGGCAAGCCGAAGTAGAATTCCTGAATGACATACGCAGTATCCAGGTCGTTAGATAAGGCACGAGCTTTGGGCTCATGAAGAAAAGTTGAAAGCTGTGTTGTTGTTATTGGTCCAGAGTGCTTTTGAAGAAAAAGTAAGAAAGTGTAGACCTAAAGACCTACCTTACGCGCCCGTATTAATGCAATCTTGTCAAGAAGCGCACATCTAAGCTCTTTTTACTCTTCAAAAGCTTATCTAGTAAGAGATGAGTGATGATGTCGAGATAGAAGAACTACCTATCTTTTCTTTTTTAGATTTTTGACATATACAACGCTTGAGTGGCGTAACAGTTAGCGCGAGACGCGACAAGTGCTCAAAAAAGCTTGCGCACCCGCGCCACTTAACCCGCCTAGCGTCTGCCATACCGTCCACGCACACAGGCGCTGATAGAGAGTCTCTCTAGAGACTGCGTGCCCTCAATCTGAGGCAGATGTAATAGTCTGCCCATTGCTCTTGGAAGCTATTAATTACTAGGTTCAACAAGTCTTTCTGCTACCAACAAACTCTCAACAAACTTTTCTTTTACCCAAGCCAAAAGCTTTTCTCTAACCACAAGACTTCCACAAGACACATCGGTGTTCCAGCCTCTGCGGAACTCTCTTCTGTCTTGCGCGAAAGTCTAAAAGGAGCCTCAAATGACAAATAGTAAACTTAGCGGTTTCACCGCACACAGTCACGAAAGCTCGGCATGCTGCGGACACCTTCACTGGTGGCGGCACCTGAGCAATACTTCTCTCACCTCTGCCGCGGCCCGCAAACCTTTCGCCCTGCCCGGCACCGCCAAGCAGTACGCCCCCGACCTCACCGCTCACGTGCACCACACCAAGCTCGTGATCGCCGTCGACCCGGTCGCCAAAACTCTGATCGGCAACTGCCTGACCACCATCGAACCGATCTACGAAAATCAGCCGATTTCGACGATCTTCTTCGAAGCCACCGACCTGCAGATCGAGAGCGTTCGCGCCTTGGGCAACTCGGCCGACAAGACCGATTCTGAAAGCGTTGCGCTCACCTTCGACATCATGGACAAAGGCATCCTCGTGCACTTGGCCAAGGTCTTGCACAAGGGCGAACAGCTGATCATCGACATCAAATACCACACGCTCTCGCCGAAGCTCGGTATCTACTTCACCGGCCCTTCCTCCCTCTACCCTTCCAAGCCCTACCAGGTCTGGACCCAGAGCCAGGATGACGACGCCCACCACTGGTTCCCGGTGGCCGAAGCCGATCACCCCAACCACCGCATGACCTCCGAGGTTGTAGCCACTGTTCCTAATGGCTTCACCGCCCTCTCCAACGGCCGTCTGGTCAGTGAGCAGGTCAACGCCGTCGAAGGCACTTCCGAGGGTGATGCCACCGAACTCGCCACCAAGACTTTCCATTGGTTGCACGACAAAGCGCACGTCACCTACTTGATGGCTCTTGTGGTCGGCGAATTCGTCAAGCTCGAAGAGAAGTATGACGACCTGCCCGTCGAAGCCTACGTTCACCCCAGCATGCTGGAGCGTGCGCGCGAATACTTCAAGGGCACGGCTGAACTGGTGCGTCTCTACTCTGACCTCTACGGCGTCAAGTATCCGTGGCCTGGCAAGTACGCTCAGGTCTTCGTGCAAGACTTCATCTTTGGTGGCATGGAGAACACCACGATCACGGTGATGACCGATCGCATCCTCGCCGATGTCGGTACCCGCGAAGAGCAGCGTCTGCAAGAAGTGCGTCTGAACGCGCACGAATTGAACCACCACTGGAACGGTGACCTGGTCACCTGCCGCGACTGGTCGCACGCCTGGCTCAACGAGGGCGGCGCTACCTTTGGCGAAGTGGAAGCAGTCGAACACCTCTACGGTGAGAAGGCGCGCGACTACTACGCCCTCGGCCTCTCCAAGGTCTACTTCGGTGAAGACCGTCGCTACCGTCGTCCGCTGGTGTGCAACACCTTCCGCGAACCGATCGACTTGTTTGACCGGCACCTTTACCAGAAGGGCGGTTTGGTGCGTCACATGCTGCGTCACCTGATCGGCCGCGAAGCCTACTACGCGTCGATCAAAACCTACTACGAGGACAACAAGTTCCAGCCCGTCGAAACGATTGACCTGATCAAGGCCATCGAGAAGACCACCGGCCGCAACATGCGTCAGTTCTTCGACCAGTGGGTCTTCGGCGCTGGCTACCCTGAGTTCAAGGTGGCATACAGCTACGACGACAAGCAGAAACTGGCCACCGTCAAGGTCAACCAGGTGCAGAAGCTGGAAGAGCTCACCGGGCTCTTCACGCTGCCCATCGACATCAGCTTCGGCTTTGCCGACGGCACCAGCAAAGACGTCACCATCAATGTCGCGGCGGCCGAACACTCGTTCAGCTTCTCCCTCGACAAGAAGCCGTCGATGTTCCGCTTCGACCCGCACAACTTCATCTTGAAGAAGGTGGAACTGTCTGTACCCAAGGGCATGCTGATCTACCAGCTGCGCAACGACCCCACGGTCATGGGTCGTATCTTCGCTGCTGAAACGCTTTCGAAGCTGGGCGGTGACGACGTTGTCGCCGAACTGAGCGCGGCAGTTGACGCACCGTTCTTCTACGGTGTCGGCATCGAAGCAGCCACTCTCCTTGGTGGCATGAACACGCCGGCCGCCCGGGAAGCGCTGAAGAATTTGATCAAGACCGAGCACCCCAAAGTGCGTCGGGCTGTGGTCAATGCCCTCGGCAGCCTGAAAGATTCGGGAATGGGAACCGATGGCAGTGTGGCCAAAGTTCTGGCTAGCTTGATCACGAGCGGCAAAGAAAGCAGTCAGTTTGTTCTGGCTGATGCCTGCGTTGCTTTGGGCAAGACCAAGGACAAGAGCGCCCTCAAGGTGCTCACCAAGGCCAGCACGATGGACTCTTGGAACGAGATCATCCGCATCGGTGCCCTGAACGGCCTCGCTGAACTGGGTGATGCCAAAGGCGTGACTGTTGCTCAGGGTCTGGCGGCTCCTGGTCAGCCTTTCGCGGCTCGTCCGGCGGCGCTCAGCTGCCTTGGCCAGTTGGCCAAGCAGTCGAGCAAAGCTCGTGAAGCATTGCACAAGTTGGCTGACATGGAAGACAGCGCGCAGTTCACCCTGCGTATGTCGCTCGTGCAGGCCATCGGCGCTGGTGCTCACAAAGACTCGCTGCCGGTGCTGAGCCAGCTGGAGAAGACTTCGTTCGATGGTCGCATCAAGCGACTGATCAGCGAGACCTCGACCAATATCAGCGAAGCGAAAGCAGCCAGCAAGAAGCCGGCTGGAGAAGCTGCGACGGCCGCCACCGGCGACGTTGCCGCAGTATCAGAGAAGCTCGGCAAGCTGGAGAGTCAGGTGCAGGTGTTGACCGATGAGCTGGCTCAGATGCGCAAGCGTCGCACCAGCGGTCGGGCAGCTCCGAAGAAGCGCCCCACTAGCAAGCGCAAGTAATTCCTTCTCGAGAGCCTCTCTGTAAAACCTGAAGCCAAACAAGCTTCCGGCAAAATCAACTCACGAACGAAGAGGCGGTGCCCTGAAAAGCACCGCTTCTTTTGTTCATTTTAGGAAGACGCTATGTCCACAAAAACCAAATCTGATTCTCCCGCTGATAACGGTGAGATTGGTGAACGCAGTTACACCATGATCGTGCGGGCCAAGTTGCTGCGCAATGGTCGCGGTGCACTGGCATCGTTCACAGCAGCGGTCTCGAACGCAGGCGGCGATACTGGCGACATCGACGTCGTGCAGTCGACCACCGGATACATGCTGCGCGACTTTAACATCGGTGCCCGCGACGTCAAACATGGCGAAGCGATCATCGAAGCTCTCAAGAAAGTTGCTGATGTCGAAATCATGCAAGTTTCTGACGTGGTCTTTCTCAAGCACTTGGGCGGCAAGATCTCAATACAGCCGACCAGCGAAGTGAAGACCCGTATCGACCTCTGCCAGGTCTATACGCCCGAAGTCGCGCGCGTTTGCGAAGCGATCAAGGCAGACCCCGAGAAGGCCTTTAACCTGACGATCAAGGGCAAGATGGTAGCTGTCATCTCCGATGGCTCCCGCGTCCTTTCGTTGGGCAACATCGGTCCTCTGGCAGCACTTCCGGTGATGGAAGGCAAGGCCATGCTCTTCAAGCGCTTTGCTAACGTCGACGCCTTCCCGATTTGTCTGGCCACCCAGAACGTCGATGAAATCGTTGCCGCCGTGATCGCCATCTCTCCCAACTTCGGCGCCATCAACCTGGAAGACATCCAGTCTCCCCAGTGCTACGAAGTAGAGCGTCGCCTGCGCGCCGCCCTCGACATTCCGGTCTTCCACGACGACCAGCATGGCACAGCCATTGTTGTCGGCGCCGCCGCCATCAATGCTGCGCGATTCATCAAGAAGCCGCTCAACAAGCTGAAAGTGGTGGCCGTTGGCACTGGTGCAGCCGGAATGGCTTGTATCAAAATGCTGATCGACTTGGGCGTGCAAGACATCATCGCCTACAACAAAGACGGTGCGGTATACAAGGGCGCCAAAGGCCTGACCGAGACCGAAGAGTGGCTGGCCGAACGCACCAATCTCTCTGGCTTCAAGGGCACCTACAAAGAAGCCCTGAAGAAGCGCGACATGTTCCTCGGACTTTCGGTGGGCGGCTTGCTCACAGGTGAAGACCTCAAGGTCATGAACAAGAAAGCGATCATCTTTGCCTTGGCCAACCCCAAGGCGGAAGTGGCGCCAGAAGAGGTACCAGAGAACGTTGCCGTAATGGCGACGGGCAGCTCCAAGTATCCCAACCAGATCAACAATGCTCTGGCCTTCCCTGGTATCTTCCGCGGTGCCCTCGAAGCACGCATCCCGCAGATCTCCGAAGAGATGTGCATCGCCGCCGCTCGCGCTCTCGCTGGCTTGATCAAGCCGAAAGAGCTCGACCCCGACTACATCATCCCGACGGTTTTCGATTCGCGTGTGGCCAAGGCCGTCGCCGATGCCGTCAAGCAAATTGCTACGGCAAATGGCACGGGCAAACGCGCTCTGCGCTAAGCCCTGAGTTAGCCCCGTGCTAGCTCGACGACAAGAAAGAGAGGCCTCTATGGCAAAAAATTCTTCCACAAAAGTAAAGAACGCCAGACGCCCGAGTAAACGCCCAAGGCGTCACCCAGCCGGTACCACTCTGATTCTCAGTGGCAAAGACTGGGTGAACAAATTTCCTACCAGCAAAAGTGTTACTGACCTCGACCCTGCATTTGGGGCCAATGTCAGCAAGTTTCTGGCCGCTCTTGCAGCAGCCGGAGCCAACGTTAGTATCAACGCCACTTACCGACCCAGAGAGCGCGCCTACTTGATGCACTATGCCTTCCGCATAGCGCGCCAAGGTCTTAGCCCTCTCGATGTGCCGGCTCTTGCTGGAGTGGAAATCGAATGGGCGCACAAAAGTGCCAGCGGCAAGCTCGACTTGACCGCCTCGCGCAATGCAGCTGAAGAGATGGTCGACGCTTATGGCATCGCCTTCAAACCAGCACTGCGTTCGCAGCACACTCAGCGTCTGGCAATCGACATGACAATCTCCTGGAGCGGCGATCTTAAAATCGCTGACGCCAAAGGAAAGATTGTGACAATTGGCTCCCCGCGCACAGGTCAGAACAGTTTGCTCATCAATGTGGGTGCTACCTACAAAGTGATCAAGCTGATCTCTGATCCGCCGCACTGGTCGGTCGACGGTCACTAAGTTACCGAAAAATTTTAGAGAGGAGCACCGTAACTGGTGCTCTTCTTTTTTGAAAAATACTACTATATGCTTAAGTTGAAACTACGTTTTTCCTTTGCAAAAATGTCGATAAAGACAAGCGCTCACAGTGTTTAGTGCAAAGGCGCGTACAGAGTTTTCTCTTGCTGATTAAGTGTTCTTTCAGCTTCAAATAATAGAGAAACTTTTGGGAAGAGTCGTTTGACTTCGGCGAGATTCTCTTTCATAGCAGCTGGTAGGCAAAGCATTTGATAATTATTCCCTTTCAATTGTCTCAGCCCGGCAATACTGACCGAAGTTCCGCGCAAATCAAGTTTCTTCAGATTTTTCAAGGATTGGAGATAGGCCATACAGCTATCGTTAAATCTAACATTGCCGCGCACAGACAAATTTTCCAGATGGCGACAATTTGCCAAATGCTTAGCACCAGCCGCATCCATATGCGTCCAGTCAAGATTCAACAACTGCAGTTTTGGAAATTGAGCGAGATATTTTAAATTCTCGGCTTTAAGCTGGCAATATGATGCCAAAAGAGCGCGCAGCGCTGGCAGAGTCGCTAGCTCCTTAAAACATTGACCATGGACAGAAGACAAGAAACAACTGATCACCACCAGCGATGGCACAGCTTTCAGCTTTGCCAAGCCAGCATCGGTGGCTTCAGAGCGATCAACATTAACTTCAGTCAAACCCTGAAAATGCACCACATGAGCGAGGGCCGCATCACACATATCATCTTCGCGATCAGCCAGTGAAATAAAACCGAGCTTAAGTCCATCTATTCCGACCGGTGAAATCTGATCAAGTAATGCAGGGTTCTCAAATACTCGGTGATTAGCCTCAAATATTACTCGTTGTCCGGCAGGCACACTGATTGTGACATCGCCCGCAGCGCCAGCTACTCGCACATTTTGAGCCCAACCCTTAAAAGCCAGAGTATCGTTGCCCACATTGATGACACCCAATGAGAGGCCTTTGGGAAAATGCAGCGTTCTCTTAGTAGCTGCAGCCGCCTTAGAATCTTGGCTTTTGCTATAAGCAGCCTGACAGGGCCAGCCAAAGACAGCTGAAACTGCAAGGGCAAATGCAAGATTGAGATAGACCCGACTATTCCTAAACGAAGCAGGCATCGGTGACTCCAAACAAAAGTGAAATTCAATACTAGCAAGAATCAAACTACTTTATTTGGGTTCGATCAAACATGAAGATCCAAATATTTGCTGCACAACATTGATGGTGCGAGCTTACGTACAATTTACGCATACAAGCGGAAGCCTTACAGCTATAGAAAAACAACTGGTTCCTCAAATAGAGGGGCAGTGATACCATATGTGAGGCGTCCCTGGTCGAAACATTTATCAGCCAAGGTTAGAAGGCACCATATATGAACCAAATTCCAGCAGGTATTTCTTCAAGTCCTGTTCCAGAGCTGAATTTCTGGAACGACTGGAAAAAATCACTCCCGATAGTAATTGAAACAGTAACGGCAGTGCCGATTCCTGTTGCCGCTATCTTGGGCACAGTACTCCTCAAGCTGTTTCTGCCAAACATTCCCGGCTGGGACTTGCTGCAGACGATAATAATGTTTTTCGTACTATCAAAACTGATGCAAGCGACTTACAAGTCTCTTGTTCCAGCCTCGCGCGACAGATCAGAACTTTTTCCGGTAAATCCTGAATTCAAAATGATTGGCGCAGCAATAATTGTGAACATGGGCACCGTCTTTGGTTGCTTATTCTTTATAGTGCCTGGTATTTGGTTCGCCATGGTGCACATGATGACTCAAGAAATCATTGTTTTAGAAGGTTGCGGCATCTTTGAAGCGATGGCCAAAAGCAGGCAGATTATGAGCGGCAACCTTTGGTCTATCGCTAGCTATTGTGCCCTCTGGCCGATACTAATTAGCTTAGGCGTTCTCATTGCTTTAGGTATTGTCGCAGTAATTTTCTATTTCGGCGCTGGTGCAATTTTGCACGGTAATGCCGGCAATGAAATGATCAAAAACATGCTAGTCGCGGTTTTCACAGTCGTAATGCTTGCCTTGGGCCTCACCTACAAGACACTTGCCGTGCACGCTTACGTCTACCTCATGCACTTGAGCGGACAACGCACAGCAATCGAACAGCAACTCGGAGACAGCAGTAGCATCGAAATGGGCTAAAGCTGTTTATTAACAGCAACTAAGCTCTTGACTGGGCACATTTGTTTTTGGCATGCCGTCTAAGAACAAATGTCCCCCAGTCAGAGGTCAAGTTGTGCAGCCATCAACTTATAGGCAACCCAGCAAACAGCTAGCGTTATTGTCGTGCCTACTGACTAGCTTAACCTTGGCACCCTATGGTTACTGCATAGTTTCATCCAGACCCGCCAGTAATTCGGTAAAAACTGAAGGCCACAAAAACGAAGGTCGGCGCCTCTCTAATCGCCTTCAGAGTGAAGGCAGTGGCAACCTTGAGGCCAGCGACCAAAGCGGCAAGCAACTAGGTGTATGCCCGCTCAAACACACAGATGTGCAAGCCGATATCTCTGGCTATGTCGCCCGCGTAAAAGTCGAGCAGGAGTTCACAAACCCTTTCTCAGAACCAATTGAAGCGGTCTATACCTTCCCACTGTCTTACACTGCTGCAGTCGATGAGATGACAATGCAAATTGGCAGTCGCACAATTGTAGGCAAAATTCTCAAAAGAGATGATGCCATGAAAGCTTATAAGGAAGCCAAAAGAGACGGCAAATCGGCAGCCAAATTAGACGAAGAACGACCTAATATCTTCACTCAATCAGTCGCAAACATTCCACCGCATAGCACTATTAAAATTCAAATTACTTATAGTGACTTGCTTGCCTATCATTCGGGCAAATACTCTTTCGTCTTTCCCATGGTCGTAGGGCCTCGCTACATGGCGGGCTCACCTATCGGAGCTCAAGGCGGCGGCACAGAGCCAGATACAAGCAGAGTGCCGGACGCCTCACTGTTATCACCACCAATGCTAGGGCAGCGCACAAGGGCTGGCCACGATATCAGCCTCAAAGTGAATCTGGATGCCGGTGTAACATTCTCTGATGTGAAAAGCGATTTGCACAAAATCTCAACCGATCAAATCGCACCAAGCAAGGCGGTCATTCAACTTCAAGATAGCGACAGCATTCCCAACCGCGACTTCGTCCTGAGCTGGACAGTCGGCGGCGAGCAGGTCAAGTCTGGCTATCTAACTCACAAAGATGGCAGCACAGGCTATTTTACAATGATGTTGGTACCACCGACAAAACCAACACAACAACAAGTTAATCCACGCGAACTTATTTTCATTGTTGATCGTTCGGGCTCACAGAGCGGCCTTCCACTGCAAAAGGCACGGGAAACAATGCTCTACATACTCGATCATATGAACCCACGGGACACTTTTCAAGTGATGAGTTTCAGCAATGGCATTGAACTACTCTTTACAAAACCGCAGCCAGTGAGCGCCGACACCATAGACGAAGCAAAGAAGTATGTGGCGGCATTGCAAGCTGATGGTGGCACAGAAATGATGCATGCCGTAGAGATTGCTAACGAACTTCCCGCTGCCGATAACCGTTTGCGCGTCTTCGCTATCATGACCGACGGCTACATAGGTGACGACAAACAAGTGATTGACTTTGTCAAATCAACACGCAGCAAATCACGCTGGTTCTCATTCGGCACCGGCGACTCAGTCAATCGCTATCTAATCGATGGCATCGCCCATCACGGTGGTGGTGAGGCCGAAATGGTGCTGCTCAATAGCTCATCAGAAAAAGTAGCCAAAGACTTCCACGATAAGCTTTCGAGCCCTGTCCTTACCGATGTCGGCCTCAAGTTTGAAGGGCTAGAAGTAAGCGAAATCAATCCCAGAATAATGAATGATGTCTGGGCCGAACGGCCCCTCTATATAACAGGAAAATATGCAAGACCAAGCAAAGGTACAGTTACTCTAACAGGCATTCGCGGTGGTCAAAAGTACGAGCAAAAAATGGAAGTTGACTTGCCGACAAGCAACACTAATAACACTTCTCTTCCCTCAGTGTGGGCCCGTTCAGAAGTGAGCGAGCTGATGCACAGCGCTGAAGACCAAGCCGGACAAGTACCACCAGCGGTGCAAAAACAAATAGAAAATCTTGGTTTGCAATATCACATTCTCACTAAGTTCACATCTTTTGTTGCAATAGACACAAGCGAGAACCGCATGACGCCGAGTGCCCGCACAATACAAGTGCCAGTAGAGTCACCGAGCGGAGTATCGATGCGCGAGCCGGTCAATACTTTCAAACCTGGTAATTTGGCACCACTAAATCTGCCGCAAGAAATTGGTCGCATAGAAGGCCCAAGAGATATGAACATGTTCCAAGTAGAACCGACAGTTCTAGACGAGCGACACTTCACCTCTGGCCGCGCTGAAAGACATCAGAAGACTTCTCCTACTTTGCCCGATGGTGCACCAATTCCAGATGGAGAAGAAGTGCCAGCAAGTGGCAAAGCTGGAGCGGGAACAAGAACAAAAACAGGAGCAAACGCAGAAGTCGGAACTGGAGCAGCTCTAGGCACGGCAGTTGGTGCACTGGCAGGCAATTCGAAGCGAAATCAATCAAACTTGTATGGATCAGTCGGCGCACCAGCTCAGCACTTATTGTTATTGAAACAGCAGCAACAGCTAAGAGCCAAGATGTACGGCAGACAGCAGGAAAAAGCAAGCCACACAGACAGCCATGCCACTACCATGCACGGGTACCGTGTTATGGTGATCAGCTCCATCGACAAAACACACGAAAACAAGAATGGCTCAACAAGCAACGTTCACTCGACGGAAAGGCTGCACGAAATCGATAGTAATAAAAATAAAATCGATAGAGAGCTGCAAAAAACAATGGCATCGTGGAAGAAAATCCAAGATGACTCCACCACACTCAAGCTCAAGATCACACTAAAGGCGGCCGATCCGTCTGTAGTGGAACTTCTGAAAAAGCTGCACATAGTGGTTATTTCGACTAGCGCTAACGCCCGCGAAATCGTTGCCACTGTACCTGTACGCCGAATAATGGAATTGACTAAATTAACAGCGGTCGAACGCTTGTCTCTAGATCAATAAGCTACTTCGGCTGCTAGTAAATGAAGAAGGGCTGCCACTCCCCCGGCGGCCCTTCTTCATCTATTTAAGCGGTGTCTTCAGAATTAGTGCCTTTCAAGATCTCGGCTTAACCGTTATCTCATTGTCATTTTCAGCCTCTATAAAAGAGTGACATCCCCGAAATTCACGACTCAAAATTTACCAGAGGCCTGATATGTTTACTAAAAATGCCGAATCATCCGTTCAATCAAAAGATGCAGCACTGATAGAAAACTCCTCCTCTTCCGCTAACGATAAGTTTCACACCGATGCCTATAACAACCCCGGTGGCAACAACATATTCAAGAGAATGAAAGAGTTCAAAGATATGGACACCAACCGCGACAGAATCTTGAGCGTTGATGAATTAATTGCTGAACGCAAACATGAAGATCGCCAAAAGTGTGCAGAGGCTGGCGTTTCCACCAAGAGTGAAGTCTTCAAACTAAGTCAGAAAGCGGCAGAAGAGCAGGCTCGCAAAGAATTCAAAATGTACGATCATGATCACAACAAAAAAGTGACACCTCATGAATATGTCGATTTTGCGACAGGCAAAAAAGGCACCGGCTTCTTGCCAGATTTGATCATTCACAAAGCCGAAAATATCAAACACCAACTGCCTCACATGCCCCACTTACCCGTGAAAATGCCAGACTTCCATAAACTGAAAAAATTGTTTTAACTTGGTTCGCTAGAGCAGCTACAATTTCAGTATCGCTAGTTCGTACCAAATTGGATGCCAATGACCCGCTTTCAGTGCTTTTCCAGTCCGCGATATTTTGCACCGCTGCCAGACCGACACCCATTTCCAATGAATAAATTCATTGACTCGGCCAAGCGTTTACTCGATGACGGCACTTTATCGCCAGTCGAAATTATTGATCCGGGCCTTGTTGATGAAGAAGACCTTTTACGGGTGCACACAAAAGAGTATGTGCAATCGATTGGCGACGGCAATTACTACGGAATAACTAAACGAAAATTAGGACTGCCCTGGAGCCCTGAATTAAACATACGCAGTCGTACAGCTTCATCCGGCACAATTCGAGCAAGCGAGGCAGCGGCGCAGTTAGGTATCAGTTGTAACCTTGCCGGAGGAACGCACCATGCCTTTCCTGATCACGGCGAGGGATATTGTGTGTTCAACGATATCGCCATTGCCGTGAAGAAGCTGCACGCCAGCACTCCTTCGACAAAAGTATTAATCGTTGATCTGGACGCCCATCAAGGCAACGGCACCCATTTCATTTTGGGGAAAGAAGAAAAAGTCTACACTTTCTCAATGCACGTAGGCGCCAATTATCCTTCACAAAAAACAGCGGGAACTCACGACATTGAGTTAGAACGCTATGTTCAAGGCAGTCTCTATTTGGAAAAATTACAACAAACACTGCCTCACATCTTGAATCAATTTGAACCGGAGCTAGTCTTTTATATTGCTGGTGTTGATGTGCACAAAGATGATCGCTTTGGCCAGATGAGCCTAACTACAGAAGAAATGGCAGCCCGGGATACTTTCGTGATTGCCTCTGTGCGCCAATTGAATCTGCCGTTGGTAGTTGTTTATGGCGGTGGTTATAACAAATACCCTGACATGACTACTGAGTTGCATTGTCAGACTATTCGCATAGCTAAGAGTTTTGCATGAGCAATCAGTTTTGCCTAGATATGGGCTTTTCTTAGATATGGGCTTTTCCTAGCTCAAGTCTTTGCGTGTAGAACACAGAAGCTTGTGTCTTTCTGCGCCACCGCAATAAATGTCATATTTTCTGTAGAAAATATGACATTTTAGAAATCGGAATTTTTGCCCAGAGCTTTAATCAGTGGAAGAAGAATAACCGCCTCGAGAATCAAAAATTATGTAACTAACGTATATAGTATCTCGAGACCAAAAAAAAGAAAAAAAAGGCCGACCAGCTCACTATGAAAGTGAGAACTGGTCGGCCCTGAGCTAGGGGAAATCTACGCCGATTGAGCGCAGATTACGTCGATTATTCGACGCGATACTTGATGGCGTAAACCACCTTGGTCTTGCCGCCCTTGGGCACAGCCACCGTGAAGGCGCCGGAACCCTGGGTGTGAACGAGACCCTTGACGCCGTCGATGGGCTTGGTGAACTCGAACTCGAAGGTCGGGAGCGAATCGGTGACCTGCACTTCAACGTCCTTGTCCTTGAAGTTCTCGACCACCAGCTCGCGCTCTTCGGTGCAGTAGCGGGGCTTCTTCTCAGGCTTCTTCTTGGCGGCGGGAGCGACCGAAGCAGCCATCACCGGACCAGCGGTCAGCGAGGGCGCGTTGTCGGGACCAGCTTCACCGTTTTCCACGCCGCCTTCGGGCTCGATTGCAGCAACGACGACCGGGTCGATCTTCTGCTTGGTCAACCGGCGCGTGGCCTTGATGTCCTTCGACGGGGTGCCGAGCAGCAGGGTGAAGCCTTCGCCAACGGCGACGTGGCTGGCCAGGTTGCTCGAGTCGGTACGCTGCAGTGCGCCCGAGCTGTCCGGTTCGAAGATGTTCACCGAGCCGGAGGGCAGAGCGAAGCCGAGGTTGCTCGCCTTATCGTTGGCCACCTTGAGGCGGACGTAGACGGGCAGCTTGTTCTCTTCAGCCTCGCGACGGCCGGCATAGAGGTAGTATCCGGTGTCGTGGAGGAAGTACTCGGAGGTAACCGGCACGCCTTCGGCCATGACCAGCACGGTCTGTTTGGTCTCGCCATTGTCGAGCGAGAGGGTGTCAGGCAGGGTGTAGAGCTTCTGCTCGCCGACGGTCTCGCTTTCGGCATTGTCAGCCGAGAACGAAGCCGACTCGAGACCGCCGCCACCGAAGTCAGCCGAAGCCGACATCGCCATCATGCGCGCGCCGCCCTTGGGGCTGCGACCACGATTGGGCGCCTGCTGGTAGCCGTTGTTGACGCCGGCGATCAGCTTGAACTTGGTATCGCCGATGGGGGCGCCGCTGTTATTGGTCAGGTCGACCCAGCATGCGAAACGCAGCATCTTCTCGGCCTTGGCGTCGTAGAAGACTTCGAAGCGACGGGCCCAGGCCAGGCCTTCAGCAGCATACATGATGCCGATGCCGTAGCGACCTTCCTTGGAGACCGTCGGCTCCATGACCAGCGAGGCCAGGCTGGTGAGGCCCTTGAGGACGGAAGGGTCGACGCTGTAGCGGTTGCCCAGAGGCACGATCACGACCTTGCTGGTGGACGCTTCTTCGATGACGGCCTGGTTGTGGATGACATGCACGAGCTTGCCGGTGGTGGTGCGCTCGCCCAGATGGTCACGATCGATCAAGGTGACGGTGGTGCCGACGGCCTTCTCGAGAATGGCAGCGACGCTGAGGTTGGCAGGGCGATAGCTGAACGGGCCGAGTTTGAAGGCACCGTCGCCGGTGACACTGGTAATGGTCACCGAATTGGGAACGAGCTGTTCGGGCAAACCCGCCAGCGAAACTTCACTCTTGCCCTCGGGCAAGATCACGAGACGATTCTCACGGACCAAGGCGGGTCCGCCAAGATAGACAGTCACTTCCGACGAATCGGGGGCGTCGGAGACAACGGGCTGCTGCTTGTTTTGGGTGCTCATAATGATTTGCTTTTTCCTTTGGTGCTCTGTTCTAGAGCGAGATTGTGCGCTTGTTACGCGCAGGGACGGAGGCGAGAACTGCGAAGTCAAACAACGAAGTGAAACTTCGAGGCCAACTAGGCAGCGAGACTGCGAACAGAACTGCTGGTGTGCACCATAGACATCAGACTATGTAAGTGCGAACACCCGAGCAAAGGCTCTTAACCACTGATACAGTGACGGGCTTAATGGCCAGCTGATTGCCAGCAAAAAGCGCATCACATTTGGCCTTCGGCAATTCTGCAACTAGAGAAGCAGATGGAAGTTCGGGAAGCTCACGATGGAGAACAACGAAGACAGTTCTTGTTGTATCGCCATAGTGAGCCATGTTGTTGTGGATGGCACTGGCCGGTCCGCGATACACTTCGCGACGCGAAGCAACGCATGCAGCCCAAGCAATTGCGGCAGCCAGAGCGAGCAAAGCGAGAAAACCGAGCATTGAGTGTTTTTCCTTCTTTCTGTTTGTGTTATCGCAAGAGCACACAATTGTGTTCCGCGAAAAACTCATTCGACGACATTACCCACTTCTCCCTTTCCAATCGGTCAGTCAGAAAGACAAATGCTCAATCCACACCTGAATTCCAGCCAAAGACAACCCACAATCGACTTCGCCAACCACCCGAGAGCCTTGCTGCTCAAAAGTCGATTGGAGAAAGATTGCGATGGTCGGATTTGATTGGTTTTGGTGGAAAGAAAACTGCTGATAGGAAGGATTAAGGGGACATCAGACCCTATGAAGAAAAGAGGGCTGAAATCCAGCTATTTGCTCCTCTGTTAAGCAGGTTCAATCAAACAACACCTTAAAAACCTCTTGGTTTCGCAAGTGTGCGCTAGCTGCGACAAGTACATCTTTCATGATAGAAGCCATAGGCTCAGTATCATTAAAAACCTAATACCTTAGGCCTGATAAGACTCATGGCTTTCTTGACATGCCCGCGCATATAGTCATCTTACATATCTAATTCTCTTCCAAAGACCCGAGGCATCTCCGCCCCTACTTCCACCCAATCCCCCAGGAATTCCTCAGTCTCTTTGGCAGTCTGGTATGAGCCCGTTTTTCTAGCGCTTTGCAGAATTCTTTTGCCCAGCGTTCGTAACCCAAAGTTCTCGGACCTGAGAAGCACTTCTTTGTGCCCATGCTCAGTCTCGCGAACGTACTTGGAGAAAATCTCTATATGTTCCTTCGAACTAATTTCGTTTTTTCTTAGAGAGCGGCTCATCAACCAGATGGGACGTTCTCCTCCACCCGCAGGAGCCAGTTGCGGCTAAAGGAAAGTCCCATGAAAACCCCGATCAGAACCAACCAGCAACTCCCCTGGTATGCACTCTGGTGCATTCAGGCCCACGGCACGCAGATGTACGGCAAGAAGCCTTATCGTGTCCACCTCGAGGCTGTTGCCAGACTTGCAGTTCGCTTCGGTTTTACCGACGAACTGATCATCATGGTCTGCTGGCTCCACGACGTGCTCGAAGATTGCCCCAATGAATCAGTCGCTACGCTGCTCGCCGCCGGCTTCCCGCCCGAAGCTGTCGCTGCTGCCTATGCCCTGAAAGACGAAGACGGTGCTAACCGCGACGAGAAGAAAGCGAAGACCCTGCCGAAGATCGCCGCCAACCGCGTCGCTCTCATCGTCAAGCTTTGCGACCGCCTCGCCAACGTCATCATGAGCCGTCGCAACAACCAGAAGAAGTACAGCCGGTACCAGCATGAGCACGTTGCTTTCAAGGCGACGCTCTACCAGGCCGACGACGTCGAACTTCAGCCGATGTGGCAGCGTCTTGACCAGCTTCTGGCTGCTTGAGACGCACTGGCACTTCTCTAAGTTCAAATTTTCGGCCTGCTGATTCACTCAGGCCCTTTTTTACTCTGGGAGAATCTAATGTCAACACGTTCTCAGAAGAAGCCGGCTGTAGTGCTGACTCTGGGTGGAGGTGCCAACCGTGGTGCCTCACACCTAGGGTTTCTGCAGTTCTTCGAAGAGCATGAGGTACCGGTAAAAAGCATCACTGGAGTATCAATAGGCAGCATCGTGGCAGCGATGTACCTAAACGGTGTGCCCCTCAATGCCATCAAAAGCGCCTTTGTCGACGACATCAGCTTCCCGCCTTTGTCGACGGCTTTGCGTGCCATTCTGCCTTCGATTAATCCGCTGCGCATGCTCGGCTTGGTCGACCTCGTTCCGCTCATGAGGCATTTGGTCGAGAAGTACAACCTCAAGCCCCAACCGGGTTTGCGCATGATCGCCTACGACGTGCTCAGACTCGAACCGCTGGTATTTGAAGGTCTCGACTACGACCTAACCCTGGCACTGGCAGCATCTTGCTCAGTACCAGGGTTGATGCGGCCAGTATTTGCCACTATCAATGGCAAGCGACGCTTGCTTGTAGACGGTGGCGTACATCACCCGCACCCCGGTAGCCCTGATGGTGCCAAGACGATTGTGAGCAAGCTTATCGGCGGCTCACTGGTCGACTCGGTATTCCCCAACGGCTCCAATGAGCACGTAGTCAGCGTCTCCAACGACGTTGACGATTTCTTCGGCAGGCTTAGTGAAGAGGAAGTAGCCCGGCGGTCAAGCCATGGCTACAGCCAGACGAAAGCCGCACTGACAGTTAGCCCTAAGGGAGCTGTGTGCATGCGACGTTGAAAAATTTCGCACTGCTCACGGCACTAACTCTGTATTAACTGCCACCCGCGTGGCCCTTTTCAAAAGGAAACTATCATGACCATCGAGCACAAGACAGGCACCAGCCTGATTGCTTTGAACAGCGGCGTCATCGTTCTGGACCCGTACACCCCAAGCCCTTCCGAAGAAGCCTTCGTGCATCAGTTCGGTCGCAAAATCATCGGTCAGCCCGCTGCCGAGCAGATTGCTTCCATGGTGCACAACGCCTACTCCAACCCCTTCCGCGATAAGACCCGTCCGATCGGCGTCTATTACCTGGTGGGCCCTTCGCGCACCGGTAAGTCGTACACGGGCGAAGTTCTGGCCGAGCTCATGCACGGCACCCAGGACGCGCTCACCCGCTTGCAGTGCGGCGACTATGAAGAAGACCACCAGGTCGCTGACCTGCGCGGAGCCCCTCCGGGCTATATCGGCTTCAAAGACGTCGGCAAGCTCAAGCTCACCGCCGAAGACGAAGACCCCACCTCGCCGATCTCTAACCACAACCTCATGCGCCTGCGCATGAAGTCTGGCAAGGAGATCGACATCGTCCTGCTGGAAGAATTCGAGAAGTCGAGCTACGACTTCTACAAGTTCTGGATGGGTGCCTTCGACAAGGGCAAGGTCAAGCTCTCCGACGGTCGCATCGTCGACTTCACCAACACTGTCTTCATCCTCACCAGCAACCTGGGTATGGAGCAGCTCGAGGACCTGGCCAAGGGCGGCATCGGCTTCACCAACGGTGGCCCCAAGGTAATCACCGAGAACGACGTCAAAGGTGTGGTCGACGCCGAATTGAAGCGGCGCTACAAGCCTGAATTCCGCAACCGCCTCGACGCTGTCGTCATCTTCCGTCCCTTCTCTGCTGAAGAGTTGGGCAAGGTGGTCGTCACCGAGCTGGCTCGTATTCAGGACCGCGTCATCAAGCAGGCTCCGCTGGGCAAGCGCTTCAAGCTGGTCTGTGACGAAAGCGCTCGCAAGCAGCTCCTCATTCAGACCGGCACCAATGTGGCGGAACTGAAGCGGGTCATGCAGAAAGAGCTGCTGACGCCACTCGGCCGTCTCTTCAACCTGGGCAAACTGCCACCGGCTTGCACGGTGACGGTGTCGTACAACGCTCAGATCGAGCGCTTCGACTTCGGTATGACTCCCGGCACCGCCGCGGAAATCAAGGCCCAGGCGGACGAAGCAGCCAAGGCAGAAAAGGCGGCGAAACCGGCCGACACCACAGATGGTGCCAAGCCGAAGCCAACACTTCTGCTCGAAGGCCCGAAGGATGGCAAGAGTCCGAAAGACCCCAAGGGTGACCCGAAGAAAGCGGCGCTCTTCCAGCCACTCTCCGAAAGCACCCGGATGCGTGGTCTGGATCGTTTCTTGATTCAGACGCAGGCCAAGTCGCTCAACGAAGTCGATGATCGCGGTCAGGAGATCTTGGACTATGTCCTCGAAATTCTCGATCTCGATATCGAATACGAGGCGACAACCCACCGGGCGCCCTACCGCTTCGACCTGGTTGTCTGGGGCAGCGAGGCGCAGATGAAAATGCTGAAGAAGCTCATGCCCTTCATCACGTATAGCAAGCGTGGTGAATAAATGAGCGTGGGGCTCTCCAAATCTCGCAAGAGCTAGGAGGGCCCCGCAGTTCAGCATCGAAGTCTTGCTAGTCAGTTTGCTTTCTCACTTCGCTTTCTCACTTCGCTTTCTCACTTCGCTTTCTCACTTCGCTTTCTCACTTCTAATCAACGCACTTTTACCAATTGCAAACAGGAGTCATCATGACCCAAGCCATGCAACAGCAGGCGATCGACAAGCGCGCTCGCCAGCGTATCCACCAACAAATCGTGCATCCCGATACCACTCGCCTCCCGGTTCTCCGCCAGGCTGATTGGCGCAATGACTTTGCCGCGGTGCTCGCCATCGAAGGTGAAAGCTTCAATCACCCCTGGTCGGCCGACAAGTTCGTCGACTTCATCAACAAGCCCAACACCAGTGCCACCATCGCCACGGTCGCTGGTCGCCTCGTCGGCTACATGCTGCTCGAACGCATCAGCAACGACACCAGCGAAGATGGTGAGCGCCTGCACATCGCCCACATCGCGGTCTGCCATGATCATCGCGGCAACGGCATCGGCAGCACGATGGTGAACAGTCTCGAAGGCAACACCGTCACGCTCAACCTGCGTCGCTCCAACACCAAGGCACAGAGCCTCTACTATGAGCTGGGCTTCAAGATTGTTGCCACCCTGCCGCAGCACTATGCTGACGGAGAAGACGGCTTCTTCATGGCCACCACCACCGGTGCCTGAGACAGCCACAAGTGCTCTCCCCGAGCCAACAACAAAAGCAATCAAGCTTGGAAGAACAATTGGCCCGGGATTTAGACCCCCAGCTAATTGTTCTTCTTTTTCCCGGCATCTATGATATGCAATAGTATTGCTTCGCAACAAAAAATTTTGCAGTTACTTCTTTAGAGGATGGCCGCCAAATGGCGACCACCGCATTTATAGCGCCCTAGACTGAGCTAGACCGTAACCGCCTAAGTCAGACTAAGTGCGAAGCTATTAGACAATCACGACTGACCCGTCAGCGAGAATGTTGACGTGCAGCATACCCGTTGCCGAAATCTTCGCAAGGTCGCTGACCTCGACGGCGAGTTCAACGAGACGAGCACCAGACTCTTTTTCGGCAAGAACCAAGAGGGCGACGCAAGGCCGATTGCCGACACCGAGATATTCACCACGACGAAGCACCTCGCCGCGGAATGTCGTAGAGCGAGCGAGTTGCTCGATGGTGTTGTGCCCAAAGACCGGGCCAACCGTCGATTCGACATGAACGTTGTCGACCATGGTGGCAACCACTTGGTCGTTCTCGCGCAGCAGCGCAGCCGTGAGGTCGAGAGCCTGGTCGATGGTGACGATTTCTGAACCGACACCGCCGTCGAGACGCACCATGAAGACCACGCGACGAACTTCCGGAGCGCAGAGAGGCGGTTGCACAGTGTATTCGCTTCGGCGAAGAATGACACCGACACGTTCGCGAATGGTGAGAGTGGTCATGCAATTTCTCCTGATTACGCAGTGAATTATTCAACTGCGAAGCTAATTTGAACGATTCTGAGAAGTGACTATCACTTCTCAGCAGGCACTTACATGCTTGATGTTGCTTGCTAATTCAGCTGTCAATTCGGCACTTCTGAAATTAGCTGGCGGCGCTGTGTCCCGACATGGGCACGAGGGAGAGACGACCATTGGCGCGCTCGAGAGCGGAACGGGGCGCAGGTGCTGCCGCGTGAACGCTCTTACCGGAGCTGCCTTTCTCGATGTCAGAGGCCGTCAGGCGCTCTCCGTCGTTGCAGTGGTTGGCATAAGCGATGCTGGTGTCGATGGCATTGCTGTTCTGAGGCGCCTGAGCACAAGTAGTCTGTGCAGGGGTCAACGGTGCAGCAGTGGTGGTGACCAGAGCCCTTGAGCGTGCCGGTGCAGAAGTGATTTCGGTGATACCCGATGGCGAAACAGATTTGATCATCGAGGTCGGCGCGCTGTTAATAACAATGTCGTTGGTGATCACGGTGAGACCGAGAGCGGCACGACGAGCAGTGATAACTTCAGATTTCTTAGACATGCGATTGCTCTTTCCTATTCGAAGTTGAAGTTGACTGGTGATAGACAGGCACGGCAATATGACCTATGAAAGTTACAGCCTGCTGATATCAATCGACCGAAGTCAACGAGGCGTTTGCTGTAATAGGTGCTGAGTTAGTTGTTTGGGTTTTGTTATTGGTTTAAATAAGAAAAGAAGATGTCTACAATCTTTCATAGACAAGCTGCGTTGTAATAGCCATCACTTCGTAGAGATACGTAGGCAAAAGGGTTCTTCATGCTAAAACGTCATTCTCACATGCGTGCGAGATATAAACGATTTGTAAAATGAGTTACCTAACAATTCTTGAGCGAATGCTACTTTGCTTTATCACTCGCAGACGCTGCATCAGCTTTTGGCAAGAGCGTTACTTCAAAGCTGTATTTACCCGCCGTCCCGGGAGCCGCACCGTCTTCTTTGCTGGCTTTGATGGGATCAACTGAAACACCATTCTTCAGCGAAATTACATATGCCTTTTGAGCATCACTCGATTTGAACATTTTGCCTTCGCTGTCGTAGCCGCGAATTAGAAAAGCGCTAGATGCTTGCCCAGGTTTGGCGTTGCTATCTGCGCCTGGAATGATAGAGAGGCACTCAATTTGGCCAGGAAGAGGCGTGCTTGACTCATCCACAGCAAAGATTGATTTGCTCGCTCTAAAGTCTCTCAATTTGCTGACAAAAAATTCGTCAAACTTATCGGCATCATACTGCTTCGCTTCTACCACCGGAGCATTGATCTGGTTTGTCAGTGGATTAACCCAATTGAAACTGGTGCTGCCAGCCACATTTTCTTTAGTGCTTGTAGGATACAAATGGTCATGACTAGCAAAATAAAAAGTAGCGAAATTCGAAGTAGCTTGCACTTTATTTAAAATCAAACGATCTTTAGATGAATCAGTATAAAGCCGCACACCATCCGGAAATTCAAAGCCTGAAACCGTTTGCTTCAAGGCTAATTTATCCGAACCGCTATTGAAAATTCCAGTTAGCGAAGAAGCTTCTGGTTCTCCCTGAATATGAAAAACACTAGGGATGGTGGCACCAGCAACACTGTACTCGCAATCAGTAAGCGATGTAAATTTAAGTTTTTTCTGGCCGTCGCTTGAGGCGTACTCTTTGCCAACCAGCTCTGTTGCGGCACTAACTGAAGTACGAATATCAGCGTGAGAAACTGCAGAAGTTTTTGTCCATTCGTAAGCAACATATACTGAGCCAATCACACCAGCAATTGCAATCAAAACAGTTAGGGCTGGCAGCGGATTAAATGGCCGTCGATCTGACTTTTCGCGCTTGGCCGCTTTCGCTAAACGATCTTCAGTGCGAGGGCCTTCACGCACAGGTTCAACTATTTCAACAGGCACTTCAGACACTTCAACAGCTGGGAGAGCGACTTCTGATTGATCTCCCATGCGCGGCTTGCGCTTGAACATATCAGTGGTTAAATGCACTTGCAGGTGCTTCTCTCCTTCATGGAAGGCGCGATCGTCAAGGTCATTAAGATTGCCCAAAGCACTCTGCGAATCGCTGTCATGGAGGCTTTGACCATGAAAACCACTAATCTCGCCAGTTGCTCGTCTCACCCGCAAATCGTGCGCCTTGCTGGTTAACTCTGGCACAGTCCAAGCACTAAGCGAGCTAATCAATTCTTCAGAGGTCTTAGACAAAACCACAGCGCTGCCAGGTTGTTCAGTATAACGAGCGACAATCTGACTGTCACTCATCTCATTAGGCAAGGCATCCCATTGACCAGTCTTCGTCTCAGCAAAACCAAATTGCTCTCGCTTAATTTTCAAATCATCGAGACGTTGCGAACGTTCTTGCGGCCGATCGACATGATTCTCTACCAACAGTTCAAAAGAATCAAAAATGACGCCAAACAAGGCATGGCCGTGAGGAATCGTAGTCTCAGCTAATTCAAGAATTAAATCAAAGGAATTAAGAGCGTCGTTGATTTCGTGCAGCTTCTCTTGGCATGACGCTAATTTTAGTAACGCTACAACTACTTGAGCATCGGTAGCATCAGGATTTTTTAAGCGGGCAACGGAGAGGCGCTCATAGAAGGCCTTTGCTTCAAAATATCGCTTGAGATGATAGTAATTATCAGCCAGAACAGAAAGACAGGAATAGTATTCAGGACTGTCAAGAACACCATGTAGTTCAAAAACATCGAGAGCTTTAAGAAGTAAAGGTTCAGCCAATTTGTAGTTGCCGTTGTCATAGGCAGACTGCCCGGTACGCATGACAGCGCTAGCCTCGCGCAGGGCCCTATCATTGGCTGCTGCGGCATTTGACTTATTTTCGCTATCCTTTTCGACCATTGACCTCTACAGCAAATCAGTACTTAAGATAGATATTCCACAAAAGCAGAGCCTAAAAATCTTGCCAATATGGACGACCAATAATTACTGCAATCTCTTACAGGCAATCGGTACAGACAAAAGTGTAGCGCATCAACGGCGGGAAGGGTTAAACAAGTTTATTTTTGGGGTATACAGCTATAGTTTATAGTAAATAAAATTCAAAAAAGAATAAAATTTGATTTTCCCAATAGTCAAGAAAGCAGGCAGCAATCTCTGCTGTGCCGCATTCTTTTAAAGTTAGGTAGTCTCGTCTTTCTTTTTGAAATTAGGTGGCATCACCGGGGGAAGCAATGGCTCTTCGTACTTAGGAGCCACGATATGGACGAAGACGTCGAAGAAGAAGCAGAACAGAGGCGTGACGACGAAAAGTGCACCCAGCCAACAGGCCCAGATATTGTTGGTCAAGGCACCGTAGATGATCGAGCCGCAGCAACTGAACAAATAAGCGAGTTGAAATACCACACTATTCGTCAGAACAATCAGTTTGTCTTTGAAAGCCATACAAGCCTTTCAGAATGCGTTTCGGGGGTAAGCACAAGTGAAGACAGGAGCACCAGTCTATTCAACGAACAGACTAAGTGCTACCTGCAATTCACATGCAACTCTTAGTTAGAAAGCGCCTTGCGAATTACGGGAATCCACAAAGCATAGCCACTTTCGTTCATGTGCAAACGATCGGGGCCGAACAACTCATTCTTCAGACGTCCATCTTTGTCGCGCATCACAGGGGTGACATCGATGAAATGGAGCCGGGGAGAATGGCTGCAGAAAGCGCGGATGCGCTGGTTGCCATCGCGATATTCACTGGCATATTGCAGACGCACAGGTGCCACGCTAAGCGAGATGAAATAAACATCAGTGCGGGGCAATTTGGCATGCACGATACCAACAAACTTCTCAAAATCTTGTGCCACCTGCTCACCAGAATGACCTAGTTCGCCAATGTCGTTGGTGCCGGCATAGAAGACTATGCGCTTGGGATTGTATTTGAGAACAATGCGATCAGAGTAGTGATTAACCTCGGGAATGGTGGAGCCACCGAAGCCGCGGTTAATAGCACCAAGGTCTTTGAATTCTTTCTCGAGAGTAGTCCAGTGGGTAAAGGTCGAACTACCAACGAAAACTGTGGCTCCTTGAGCAGGTGGATGTTTCTGGTCTTGCGCCTCGAAAGCACGAATGCTGCTCTCTAAACGTTCAAGATCAAGGTCGGCGGCAGCAGCTGACGCTGACTTGCCATCTTGCTGCGGACTGCCAGCAAAAACCTTGCCCGTCGTAAAACGAAACGCGGCAAAGATCAGCAGCAATGCCCACAGAAGTGGAGCCCAACGATGCATATTACTCCTCCTTCTTTAGGGGTTGCTTACGATGTCTTCTCGTCTGGAGAATTCTTCAAGGCAATTCTGGCAGGTTATACCAAAATTGCCTTGGAGAAAAATACTGAATGCCATCAAATAGAGAAGGGGGAGGAATTAAGCATTGCTATGCCATTCCTCCCCCAACCCATTTAACTACTTACTTAGTGACTTACTTACTAGCGGCGGCCCTGGGGGCGATAGCAGCTGGCCTTGAACTTCTTCTTGGCGCTGCCGTCACCGCTAGCGGTATCGTCGTTCTTGACCAGACGGCGGATCTCGCGGGAATTGGCCTGACGCTTCTGGGAAGCGTAACGGCAACCACCCCAGGTGCGGTGGAAGTCGTTGTCGTAGGAATACTTGATGTCCTCGGCGAAGGCGGTGCGACCGAGCACCACATCGAAGGGACGCTCGCTCACCTCGGCACCGGGGATGGTGGCGAGGCTGACGACAAACCAGAGGCCATCGATGTTGACGAGCTTGTGCTCGTTGTCGATGACCACCATCTCGTAGCGGGGCTTGTTCTTCCAGCGGCGCCGGGTGCTGGTCGGGGAGAGGGTGAGGATGCCCGTCTCGGGATGGACGAAGAGCGTGTTGCCGCCCACGGTGTAACCGCGCTCGGTGATCAACTCGCCATCGCTCTCGCGAACACGGATGTTCAGCTCCACATCCCAATCGATGTAGTTGCTCAGACGCTCGCCGTTGGTGACGGCCCCCTGGAAGGTGTGGCAGACGTCGGAGAAGACGTCGTTCCAGAGGCGGCCCACCTGCGCGCGCAGATAGCGACGCAGCGGGGCCAGGTGAATGCGCTTCTCCTTGCGGTTGTGCCGCCAGGGAGCGTTCATCGACTGATGATTGGCGACGCCCGAGTCATCAACCACACCGTCATCATCGAGACGGGGATTGAAGGGAGCGGCCTTGGGATGCAGACGGGAGCGGCCGTAACGGGCACGCTCGACGATAACGCTGGGGAAGTCATTCCTCATTCAGTTTCCTTTTTCGTTTTTTAATTTGTCGTTTTTGTTATGTACGCGTCGTTACGGCAAAGCGACAGACCTTAGGCCTGCCAGGTGACGAGCGTAACGATTGCTACTACCAACGGCACGACGATGGCCGCCAGAGTAGAGTAGATGGCGCCGAACTTGGCACCGCGCAAGGCGTTGCCACTCGAGCGCCGGCCAATCGCTGCACCAAGAGCGGTGGCAGCGACGACAGAGCCGACCATGAGCGGCCAGAACTGACCGACGATGGAGGCGAGGACTCCGCCTAGCAGATAGAGAAACACCGCGGCGTAAGCGAGAAATCCCAGCGCCACGATGGCCACAATCGAACCCACAGACCACTTCATGGCGGTGGGCCAATTGGAGATTCGCAGCCCTGCCAAACTCGGCATTGAGGGAAGTTTCATGAGTTCTCCTCCAGCTACTTCGTCACAGCAGCAGGCAACACCGCGGAGCTTTCCACCACGCCCACATTGTGAGCGATCAGGTCAGCACGAGCGGCTTCGACATCACCGATGGCACGGGTGCCGTCGATGATCACGCGCACGGTGAAGGGCGCGCCCTTGAACTTCTCACCGGCAGCGTCTTTGGCCGAGAAACCGACGCAGTAGTCGAGCGCCAAACCGATGACGTCGACGGCCACTTCATCAGCACCGGCGGCGGTGGCCTGAGCGATGATGTATTCAGCCAAGCCAGTGCTTTGACCGAGGAAGGGATACTTGGCCTTCAGTTCGGCCGCGGCATCTTTGCCATTGTCGTAGAAGGCGCTGTACGAATCGACACCGGGGTGGCGACCCTTCTGCACCGTCTTCTTCACCATCGAGCGATCGAGCTCGGGGTGGAAGTCGGCGTCTGGCGTGCCTTCTTCAGCGTGCTCCGGCCACAACACCTGAAGCACGCCGTTGAGCATGACAGTGTCGACGAACGGCTTTTTGCCCAAGTACAGCGAGACGAAAGAACCGTGGATTCCCTTGGGATGGAAGTCCTGGCTGTCGATCACCTCATCGTAGCCGCCTTCCAGCGAGAGCCGATTGGCCAAGGGCATGATCAGATTGCCGCCGTTGACCGGGAGGTTGCCGCCGGGGCAGAAGGCCTTCTGCAGATCGACGCGCAGAAGCACGCGATAGATTTTGCGAACGAGAGCAGCAGTGGTGCTGGGTTTGGTCATAGGAGTTCCCGAGTTGTGATTGGTTGCGATAGAACCAGCGGCGGTGGCCGTCGGTTCCTTACTGGTGTCAGATTCACTGAGGTTCTTGGCCCAATCCAGCCAGAGAGTAGCCTCAGCGTCGCTGGGCATGCGCCAGTCGCCGCGCGGAGAGAGGCTTACCGAGCCGACCTTGGGGCCGTCCGGCAAGCACGAGCGCTTGAACTGAGCATTGAAGAAGCGCGTGAGGAAGAGCTTGAGCCACTTGTGCAGCTGAGCGGTGCCGTACTCCGTCTGGAAACTAGCGTGCTCGGCAAGGGCCAAAATCTTCTCAGGCCGTGCGCCATTGCGCAGCATGTGATACAGGAAGAAGTCAGTCAGCTCGTAAGGGCCGACGACGCTTTCGGTCTTCTGCACGATCTTGCCATCTTTGTCAGTGGGCAAGAGTTCGGGCGAGATTTCGGTGTTGAAGATGTCGAGCAAAGTCACTCGCGTTTCACCTTCGAACTGATTGAGAGCAGCCCATTGCACAAGCAACTTCACCAGCGTCTTGGGAATGCTGCCGTTGACGCCGTACATGCTCATGTGGTCACCGTTGTAGGTGCACCAGCCGATGGCCAGCTCCGACAAGTCGCCGGTGCCAATGGTGAAGCCGTTGTCCATCAAGATCTTGGTACGAGCACGAGCCTGCACGTTTTCGAAGTGCAAGTCTTTGAGCTCGGTGCCAGTAGCCTGAAGAGCAATCAGCTTCTCGGTGAATTTCGCCACCATCATCTGATTCGGGTCGGCAATCGGTGCACCGACTGCAGTGGCACGAACCAAGGCCAGATATTCAGCCTGCACTTCTTCGTTGAGAGCAGTCAAATCGATACCGAAAGGCTTGTGGCCTTCGGTGCGCATCTGTGCCAGGCACATTTCGCGGATGTCGACTTCTTGCGCGCTGATACCCAACTCACGCATGAGCGAGTGAGCATTGCCCTTGGTGCGGCTGGTGGTGCCGAAGCCAGGCAGCGTGTAGCCCTTAATCTTGCGCCGGTCGATGCCGAGCAAGTCGAAAGCCTTGACGGTGACGAGCAAGGCCAAAGTCGAGTCAAGACCACCAGAGACGCCGATGGTGACACCGGGCCAATTGATATTACCAACGCCACCAATCTTTTCTAGACGCTTGGCCAGTCCAGCAACCTGAATGTTGAAGATGTCGTCGCAGCGACTCTTGAGCTTCGCCCCATCTTTGGGCACGAAGGGCTGGCCGTCGACGTAGGCGAGCAGACCGATTTGGTCGGCCGTTTTCGCCGTGCGCGAGAGACGGAACATGCGCTTGCGGTAGGGAAAAGCGCGAGCGAACTTGCGCTGTGCTTCGGAGAAGCTGGTGTTGCCGATGCGAGCAACTCGCACCCGCTCGATGTCGAGATCGGCCACAGTAAAGACAGCTTCACGCGAGAAGCGCGGGCTCTCTTGCAGCAGCGAACCATCGAGAGCGATCATGGCGTGACCGCCGAAGACCACGTCGGTAGTCGACTCATCGACACCGGACGAAACATAGGCATAGCCTGCGATCAGGCGACCAGATTGACCGACCACCAAATCGCGACGATACTCGGACTTGCCGACCAGTTCGTTGCTGGCTGAGAGGTTGACGATCAGCGTGGCACCATTGAGGGCAGCCAGAGAGCTGGGCGGAATGACAGCCCAAAGGTCTTCGCAGACATCGACAGCGATGGAGAGCCCATCGACACTGTCAGTGTGGAAGAGCAGGTCGTTGCCGAATTGCACCGTGCGGCCGAGCACTTCGATTTCTTTGCTGTGAGCCACTTCAGCGCAGGCGAACCAACGCTGTTCGTAGAACTCTTTGTAGCTCGGCAGGTAGCTCTTGGGCACGACACCGAGAACGATGCCGCCCTTGATGGCGATGGCGCAGTTGTAGAGCTTGTCGTCGAGCACCAGGGGTGCACCAACGAAGACGATGCCGTCGAAATGCTCCGAAGCATCGACGATCGCTTTGAGACCTTGCTTGGCACCTTCGATCAAGGTGGTCTGGTGGAAGAGGTCGGCACAGGTATAACCGGTGATGGACAGCTCAGGAGTGACCAGCACTTCCACGTTATCAGCCTGTGCCCGCTGCATGGCGCTGACGATTTCACCCACATTGAACTGGCAATCGGCCACTTTCAAGCGGGGAGAGACAGTGGCGACCCGGACGAAACCCAGGGCCCTGTTTGAAACCTTTGATGATTTATGTGAAGTCATAATTGTTTCCTTAGTGCTTTTGCAAGCAGGCTCTTGAAAGATTATTCCCTGATTTGGCATCAGACAAGCTGGTGCCGCCCCTTGGTAACCTTTTCGGAGAGCAGATTGGCTATAGAGTTTACAACTAGAAACGGATTCTGCGTGGTATCGGCAAGAAGAACGGCGCGCGGATGGCTGTCGGTGACGACAACCTGACAGAACGCGGCACTCTTCTGCAGCTTCTCTTTCGAGGTGCCAGGCAGAACACAGTGGGTGAGAATGGCAGCGACGTCAGCCGCTCCCTTTTCGCGATAGGCATTAGCAGCCTTGATCAAGCTGCCGCCGGTGCGTACCATGTCATCGTAGATGATCACGAATGCGTTCTCGACATCAGCAGAGATGTCACGCACCTCAGAGCTGTTGCCGCTTTTGCGCCGTTTGATGATGAAGGCAGCCGAGGCGTTCAGGCCCAGCTCAACCATCTCGCGGGTGAGCGAGTCGACCCAAGCAGAGCGGCCGACGTCGGTAGAGGCGAAGACAAAGGGCTGCGCCAGAGCTGCGGCGACGGCTTGCTTGTCTTTGCTATTGGCGCTCACACCAGCGCGCTGCAAGAGAAGGCCCTTGACCGAATCGATCACCACCGACTTGGCGTAGATGTGACGAGTGTGGGTGGGGCCCTCGAAGTAATACTGCGTGCCGATGGAGTGCAAATCCATGAGGAAGATGCTGTTGCCCTGACGCGCCTGAGGAATGGCGGAGAGTAGCCGGGCGCGGAACTTCGCCTTGACTGCCTCACCTTCCTTGATGGCACGTTCCATGGTGGAGTAGCCGAAATAGGGGATGACGAGCTTGAGCTCGTCCGCCCCCATGTCCACCAGCAGATTGCCGATGTCGAACAGCTCCATGGTCTCGCGATCGTCGATGGTGCCTCCCAGCACGATGGCTTGGCGACCTTCGACGTCGCTGAGCATGCGATGGTAGCGCTCACCGTCAGGGAACGGTTGGTCGGCAAGCACGGGCTCACCGCTGTCGCTGATGCCACGAGCAAGTGACCCAGCAATGAAATTACCGCTCTTCATCATCGCTTCGCCCAGGTAGGCGTAGCTCGAAGTCCAGAAGAGCAACGGTTTGATTTTCTTGGCCATAAATATATCTCCGGTTATTGTCGGTATTGGTTGAGTAAGACAGTTAGGCCTTGACCGGAGCTTTCTCGGTAGCGGCGGCCTCAGTTGGGTGCTTGCTGAAATAGGCAGCGCGCTCATGAGCACGCATGCCGTTGTAGGTGTCGATGTGGCTCTGCAGCAGAGGCGACAACTCGAAGCGTGTGTATTTGCCCCAAGTTGCCTCGGCCCGTTTGCCTTGGTCGACATACGACTCGTTGTAGACAATGCGACCGTCTTTGACGAGCTGTACGAAGAGCGGCTCGCCATCAACGACTTCGCTGACATCAGCGATGTACATCACGTCGCCCTTGCCGTAGACACGCACGTTGCCGGGTATCGAAGCCTTGCCCGGCGAGTTACTGAACTTCATGTTGGGGTTGCCGTCCGACTCGCTGCGCTTGAACACAGCGGCGACGGTGTCGCGGTGAACTCCCCGCCAGAAGTAACCGCCGGCACCGGGGAAGAGCTTGGTCGGCTCAGCACCAGTGGTTTCGAAGAAGATGCGGTCGACTTCGACGCACTTCTCCGGGTTGACCTCGTCTTCGTAGACGGTCAGACGCGGCACAATGCCTTCTTCCACCATGCGCTGGTAGTACATGGCGCATTGCTTGGCGATGTCACCAGAGTCGACCCGGGGGCCGGCTTCCGACGCTTCCGGTACGGCCTTGAGGGCCTTGATGAAGTTCTCCAGACCGACGGTTTCGGCGTCGATCAGGTCGGTGAGCACGCGGGCGTTGGGAACGGCCTTAAGCGCTGCGATCATCATCTCCAACTCGCAATCGCTGAGATTGCGGTCGAGGCGCTGATTGCTGCTCATGCCTTCGTGACCGAAGGTGCCGATGGCGTAGAACATCTCCGGCCACATCAGCTCGGCGGTGTCGTTCGAGGTGAGAATGCGCTTGCCGCCAGCACCAACGAAGAGCGCCAGCAACATCACCAGGTGATTGACCTCGAGAGCCGTGCGCAGGCCGAATTCAGCGAAGCGGCCCTTGGTGGCAATGTCCATCAAGCGGCCCTTGGTCGCCTGAATGACCGGCTGGAAGTAGTTGCACATGCGCGGCTCCAAGTAGGAGAGCACGCCGCCGTACTGGCCTTCGAAGGTGAGCGAAGGCACGCCAGCAAGGAAGGTCTGACCGCCAGGGAAGCCCCAGACATCCACCGGCAGGTAGATGTTCTGACTGCCCTTTTGGTCGGCCAACAACGCTTCCCACATCTCGGTGGGGAAGTAAGGCACCTTGGAGCTGGTGTGAGCGAAGTCGCGAGCGAGCTGAATGTCAGCGCGCTTGAGCGGCTTGCGGAACCACTGAGCCAGTATTGCTTCGTGACCAGCCTGGATAAGCTGGTTGCCAGCGCCGGGCTCGCCAATGCCCTTGCGCATGGTCAGGTGATAGGCCGCCGGTTTCATGGCGAAATCGCGGAAGGCGTGGCCCATGGTGCGCTTGTAGGTATCGGTGGCAGTGATCATGCCACCGAGCAAAAAGAGGCGATCGAAAAATTCGTCGACCATCTTCTGACGCTTGGTCTGAATGCGGGTGGCAAGACGCCTGCTGGCTGCGGCGCTCAACTTTTTGGGCTGAGCAGAAACATGTGATTGCGAAGTGTGATTACTCATAGTTTGTATCTCCGACTAGCGGTTATGCCAGGCCGCGGGACGCGGTCTGGCTTGGTTAAAAACAGAGAGGTGGCTTTCTAGTCCACAACCTGAGCTCTGGCTAGAGCTGCTTTGAACTGGTTCGGGTTACAGCGAGGTCAGAGAGAAAAACGGTTGCGCAGGCCGCGAACAAGCCCGACGACAAGGTTTCCGTATTTCTGACAGGTGGTGCAGCGACGGGGAGTCTTGTCACCGCCGGTGGTGTAGAGGCCGCGCTTGCGAATCATCTGCCAGACCTCAGGCAGAATCATGTACCAAACCGATTCACCACGGCCGATGCGGTCGCGGATCATGGTCGAGGACACAGGCGGGGCCGGACAAAATGCCAACACTTCGATGCGAGCTTGAGGAATGAGCTTGGCCCATTCTTCGATTTGCTCGGTGGTGTGACCAGGTCTGGCGAAGATGAGGAAATGGGTGAGACTGAACAACTCGGCCGAGTCGTGCCATTTGCTCAAGTGCCAAGCATGGGTCGGCTCGAGATATTCAGAACTGAGCATGAGGAACAGCTCGGTGCCATCACCGTACTGTTCGCTCAAAGCGCGCACTGTGTCGAGGGTGTAGGAAGGGCCAGAGCGCTTGAGCTCGATGTCGCAAGCTTCGAAGAAGCAGTTGCGAAAGAGGGCAGCCTCAACCATCTCATGACGAACACGAGCATCCGAGACGCCGGTCTTCTTGTGAGGGGGATTGGCACTGGTGACGAAAAGTACTTTATCGAGATGGAAGGCCTCACGGGTCATCTCAGCGCACATCAAGTGGCCCACATGAGGAGGGTCAAACTTGCCGCCGTAGATGCCGACTCGCTGAGGTTTGCTGGGCTTCCACCACGACCAGAATTTGAAGTTTGCTAGGTTCATAGTAGGTTTCCTTATGCAGCAGCATCCCCCGAAGGTCAGAAGCTGTTGTTTGGTTAACTGGTCTCGACGACTGTTAAAAGAGCGTGTTGAAGTTCCACCAGCGCAGCGCGTTGGTATAGATAAAGAGGAACCTAAAGTGTGTTGAGGTTTTGGTGTCTTTGAATCAGGAACAAGAAGAGAATGTAAAAGCGATGATTTAATCTAGAAAGTTATCAAGAGACCATGCAAGCAACTGTTTCGCTTGGTTACATAGACAAAGCTACGATCACCCCCAATCCACAGGAAAGCGGGGCCCTGCTTGACATTTCTGAACTAAGCGTAATTTCTTTTCGTCGCTCCGCTACGTAGCGCGGCTAGCGTCACCCCTAAAAAATTGAGGCTGCTACTTAGTTTGCTTGGCAGCGGCCTGTTCTTCTTTTACCCTCTGCTCTAAGCGTTTTTCTTCAAGCAGCATCTCTTCTTCAGTGGGGGCGCCAGGATGAGTAGCAAAACGTTGACCAGGCTTCAGGGGGTTTTGGGCCTGTTGAGCTAACTGAACGTACTGGTAAACCTGGTAACAGACAAAGGCGACAGCTATTACGACTAGGCCAATGAGAACGCGAATCTTCATCTAAGCTCCAACTCCAAAATAGTTAGCCGGATAAATACCAAGCCAAAGGCCACGAGCAGACAATTTTATCAAATAGAAAGGTTATACTGCCGCTCTAAGTTATTTTTGCCATTGCCAGGTCAAGTAAGAGCAACATGCACATCGTTTTTGAAGCAAATCCAAAATCGCTCGAACCAATTTTTATTCAATTGGCCAACTCGATCGCTAAAGCAATTGAGAGTGGAAAACTGAAAGCGGGTAGTCAGCTCCCTTCTAGTCGAGAATTGGCCACCTCTCTGGGTATGTCTCGCGACACTGTAGTGGGCGCCTATCGCGAACTAAGTCGATTAGCCTTTATCGGCGGATCAACAACCAAAGGCACTTATGTCCTAAACCGCGAAGACAGAGACATTCGTAAAGATCATTTAGAGCAATTAGCGGGCGAGTTGCAGAGCGGCTCAAGTGAATTAGTAGACGAAACAAAGCTCTCAAACCTCGGCAGACAGATGCTGACGCAATCATTTAAGCACCCATCCACACCTAGCTTTTCGGCCCTTAACTATGGCGCCGTGCCGCGCAGCGCCTTACCAATTAGACGTTGGCGCGAACTGATGCAACAAATTTGCATTCCTGAAACCTTCCGAAAGCTAGAGTATGAGCCCAATGTCTTGGGTCGAGCTGACTTGCGCAAAGCAATTGCTGCCTATTTATTTCGCAGCAAAGGCATCGAATGTGATTGGCGGCAAGTAGCCATTTTTTCGCTCTCAGCTGGCATTATCAACATGATCTTCAAACTCCTCTTAGAGCCAGGAGATCTAGTGGCAGTGGAAGATCCGGGCTACGGAGCAGTGAAAAACATTGCTAAAAGCCATGGCATAAAACTATTGCCCATTGCAGTTGACGATCAAGGTTTGTGCGTTGAAACGTTAAAAAACTACAGTGACAAAATCAAGATGGTCTACGTGACAGCTAGTCACCATGACCCTACCGGTATAATCATGTCACTAGCTCGCCGCCAACAACTATTGGCTTGGGCAAAAGAAAAAAGTGTTTGGATAATCGAAGACGATTACGACAGCACGTTTTACTACGGAACGTCAGCACCACAGAGTCTTTGGGCACTGCAACCAGAAGAAAATGTAATTTACAGCTCTACTTTTTGGCAGCTTCTTTATCCTCTTGCCACCGTCGGCTATACCGTGGTGCCCAAAAATCTTATAGCCCTTATCTCGGCGGCTAAAGAGATGCAAACCGAGGGTATATCAGACTTTACAGTGCAGTTAACTCTGACAAGAATGCTTGACGAAGGACATTTAGAAAAGCACCTTCGCAAGATACAAAAAACCTTTGCTAAAAAAAGAATTGCCCTCATCTACGAGCTCAAACACCAACTTGGTGCTCATATAGAAATTCGCAACGAAAGTGCAGGAAATTATTTTGTCGTGTATTTGCGCAAATGGCCTCAGAACTCAGTAGAAGCCGCTGCTCAGAAATCAAACTTACCGCTACTTTCGACAGCGACATATTATTTACAAGATGCCAAAGCCGATGAATATTTGATCAATTTTTCATTGTTAGCTGAAGAAGAAATTGCTGAAACAGTTGCTACTTTTGCGAGCGCACTTAAGCAAAACGGCTAGAGAAATGACAAGTCTACGCGACCCTCTGGCACAACAAACTGCCATACCAAAATTAATACCTAGCTGCCATACCAGTGGCAGCAGAGCTAACCAAATCACACTAATAATAGCTAATACACGGCTTTAAGCAGAAAGAAGCATTTTGATCTAGTCAAAGTATTGTGCTCAGATTAGCTTATCTGCCAAAAACTCATAACAACAAAAACAATCAAAAAAACTGCAACAGCAAAAGAAAACCTATCGACCGGTATCATCTGTAAGACTTTTTAGTCTTGCACACAGTGACACACTTTCGACTGCAATTTTGAAACTAGAAACCTAAGCGAAAGGTCTCATCATGTATACAGTTTCTACATCGATCTTGGCTTCATGCCTCATGCTTCTGCTCTACTGTCTTTTCGGTTTTGTCGACGCCAGCATTCTCGATGCCCTAATTTTCTGGGATCTCATTTTCGTGCCATTCCTCGCGGCCGCCGCTATTGGCCTGGTTATTGGCTTTGCCATCGCAAAGCTGATTGGACAAATAATACCGCGCATTGCCGAAGTGACCGAAAGTGTTCAACTATCATTCCAACGAGACGACGCTCTCAATGACTCTTTCTATTGCATGGCAGCTGACACCACCAATGGCAAGAACGCCTTTCACCTCTATGCCGTCAACGACAACAATCTCAAGCTCGTCAAATCGCTTTGGGAAAACAACACGACGCTATTGGTGGAAGATGACAACCTCAAAGACTGGGGCATCTGGAAGAAAACCCAAATGATTGCCGACCCGTCGTCGCGCCTCTATCACTGGGCGCTGACTCAACCTAAGGCCTTACGCAACGAACTCCATCTGCCACCAAATATGATACTGCACAACTAGCACTAAGCCTCAATTGCAATCGAGAAAGGACTGAAAAATGTCAATACTGAACTGGTTTGTTCCAAAAAGAATCGCAGTAGAAGCTAAGGTTGTGCGTTGGCGCCAACCCAACAGCACCTTCGGCAGCGATTGCACCGAGCACTGTTTTTTGCTCGAAGACAAAGAGGGCGAGCTGCACTCGATCATCTGCGATCTAGAAAGCTCACCTGAAGCCAACCTGGCCGACGTCGGCGACTTGGTGAGCTTTCTCAAGTTTCCCAACGGCCACTATGCCTACAAGCTGAAGATCGTCACAGCAGCAGGCACTCAAGCGAAATGAAAATAATCCACTTCGTCGTGGCTGGAAAAACGAAGCTTGGTTGATTTGTCTGCAAGCGGAGCTGGTCGTGCAGCTTTCACCTGCAGTTGCAGTTTCTGGTGCAACGCAGAGCGGTATCTTCAACTTCGTCTTGCTCAAAGCGAAATAGAAGACAAATAGAAAAACGAGAAGAAGTGCTTGGATGGCTAGTCCAACCAAGCGCTTCTTTCGTCACCCGTTATACTAATACATATAGTGTTATAGTCATTTTTTTTTAAAACAAAAAAACGGCTCGTGGAAGGCCTGCAAAATGCAGACTTTCCACGAGTTTCTAAACGGTAATGGTGACAGTTTCTACTGTGTAATCACCAACTAGCTTCTAAACACTTTTAGACTGGTGCCTGAACCGCCAGCCGCAGGATCGATTCGATCACATCACCAGCGTGATACTTCTTGTTGGCGCGGTAGAGAGTGATGCGCTTGCCCCAAGTTGGCTCTTGAATGACCGGATGTTCGTGGTCATAAGCCAGCAAGGTGACATCCCTTGTGCCCGGGATTTCAGAAAGAGCATGAGGCACAAGACCATCGCTTTGATGACCGTAGTGCTTGTTGATCAAGCGTCCCACTTCAAATGTGGTGCTCTCGCGCGGCCCAATAATCGAACGCAAGGTGACGATCTTGGCACGGTCAGCCGCTGTCAAAGGCGGCAATGCTTGCTCTTGAACAGCGCGATACTTGGTGCTCAACTCGAGCATGGTATCGTTGACATTGTTACCGAGTAGCACGCGACTGAGCGGCCCCACGAACTTGCGCAGCAGATTGGAAGCAACCATAAAGTCAGCCACCGGCGAACCGTTGACGGGGCTCTGCAGCATCAGGATGTGAGCGATCTTGGCTTTGCCGGCTTCGCTCAAGCAGCGGTAGGTATCCAGATTCATGATGCCACCACGGCTATGGCCAAGCAGAATGCCCTCACCATCGGCCAACTTTTCAATCTGCTCATTCACCAACTGCAAATTGGCACCGGTGGCGATATCGGTGTTGACAGCAACTCGACGTACTTTCAGACCCATTTCAACAGGGCGAGCAAGCAGATGGGTAGAGTGATTGCCCATGTGGCGCGCCAAAAAACCGGGCGTAAAGAGTGCCGTCTTGCCCTGCAAAGCTGCTGGTATCGGCAACTTCAGACCGCTCTTCACTTGGGCGTGCAGCGCATGGAACTGCGCGGTCAGATCTTGAGTCGGAGCGATGGGCGCAGCCACAGCCACTTCTGCTTTGACCACACCGACATTCAAGAGTTGAGCCACCACTTGCTCCATCGCTCTTTCTGCCAAAGCAGCGATGGTGAGAGCCGGGTTGGCACCCATTGTGGCAGGGATGATTGAGCCATCCAAAACCAGCAAACTGTCGTAGCCAAAGACTCGGCCGAAGTGATCGACCACACCGTTTTCAGGCCCAGAGCCCATGGGCACGCCACCAAGATTGTGCGGCACGTCGATTTTGCTCTGCAACTTCCAGTATGGGAAGGGCAGAAAGCGAGCGCCCATAGCCTTGGTGAAGGCCTTGAGGTGCCCATCAGCACGTTTGTAGAAAGAAGCGTTGTCTTGCGGGTTGAGGTCAGTCTGAATCAAACCCTTCTTGTTCAAGCTGAACACGCCAACAGCATTGTCACGGCCAATGACGAGCAATGGCAAGGTCGTTGAGGGCTTGACCAGGCCGATCTTCTGAGCCAAGGCGAAACCGCCACTAACGAGCTTGATCATGAGCTTATTCAAACGAATCAAGCGACCGGTGATGTAGAAGGTGTCGTAAGTGAAGCCGCGGAAGCTACCGTCGAACATCAGCACGCCCTGATTCTTGCCGTCAGGCCCGAGAAAATCAAGACCAGCTGTGATTTCAGGACCGCCAGAAGGGTCCATTTCGGCTTTGCTGCGAATGGCAAAACCAATGTAAGTACCGTTGGTGGTGTACTGCTGACCAAGGCGCTGCGACAGGGCGGGCAAGGTCTTGTGCACCAACTTATTGCGCAGCAAAAGCTGGGACGAACCGACGGCACCGGCTGCCACAACCACAGTCTTGGCCCGGTAGATTCTGCGCACACCAGTCTTGCTGTCGACCGTAGTTACCTGGTAGCCACCGCCCTGCGAAGCCTTCTGCGGAGCGATGATGTCAGCCTTCTCACCCGAGAATATCTGCACACCAAACTGGTGCTCAGCGCCGTACAGATAGTTGAAGTCGAGGCTATTCTTGGCCTGGAAATTGCAACCTGGCAGCGAACACTCACCGCATTGACGACAGCCTTGTTGGGCGGCGCCAAATTGATTGATCTTGATGGTGCCAATTGGCTCATTAGGCTCGCGATAAGTGATCGCCACCGGCGGCATCACCGAGGGCACACCCAGCTTTTGTGCGGCATCAAGCATGACCTTGCTTTTGATCGTGCTGGCGTATGGCGACGGAGCGAACAAGAGCGGATAGGTCTTGGCGCCCAGCATGGCTTCGGCGCGGTCGTAGTAGATATCGAGGGTCTGTCTGGTGATGTTGCCAGGCCAATTGGCGAAGTTGTCTTTACGGATCATCACCGCAGCGTTGACAATCGAGCCGCCACCAATAGCGGTGCCAGTCCAAGCAGTAACCGTTTTGCTCAAGTGGGTGACGGTGTGCGGACCGAAAAGGCCAGCAGCAGGGTTCCACTGCGAGGCCTCACCGCGCAAGATGTTGGGGGCTCTTTGAGCGTAGCCCGTTTCAATGACAGCGACCTTGAGGCCAGCTTGGGCCAAACGGTAGGCAGATACAGCACCTCCGTAGCCAGAGCCAATCACGATTGCGTCGAAAGATACTTCAGTTCCATGGGATAGATTTGTCTTTGGTTCCATGATGGGTAGTTATTTGGCTAGTAAAAAAACTAGCGAATGTTTCTAAACCCAGCAACTGGGCTGGGAAAAGTACTACTAGGCTTGCAGTTTGAGAATGCCGGTTTAGTTAGGCAACCTTTGCAAAAATGCTGGGGAACCAGCTAGCAAGCACCTGTGAGAACGGCACGCTTTTGAGAGGCCGCCGGCGTTCTTCATCGGGCTGCGGAATGACCGGCAAGTAACGCGCACCTTCACCGGCGATGTAGATGTGGATGTGCGGGTGTTCTGCCGTACCGGTTCTGAAGTGCAGCTGCCAACCGGCTCTGTCGAAGCGCTGAGACAGTTGTTCTTGCTGTTCGGTAGAGAGAATGTGTGCACGACTGTGGTAGACGAGATTGCCGGGATAGACTTTGCCCGCGGCAATGGCATCGACAATGACGTCGTTCAGTGCGGCCACATCGTTCAAATGAACACGCGAAGAGGCTTCGACAGCGGCTACTGCCGACGATTTTTCAGGGATGGATTTCATGATGATTTGAATGAAAAAATTGAAGGGAAAGTTGGAGAAGAGCTGAAAAGAAATTTGGAAGGCAAATAGCAGCAAAAGCAATGGAGAACGCAGTCGTTGCAGCCTACCTCCAGAAAATGCAGAGGGAATCTAATGAAGAGTATGTGCGAGTTAAGCTTTAGGCTTTCCTTTCTTTTATAGGGCAATGAGGTTATAGGTCTTATTGCTAACAAATAGACTGAGCCAAAGCATCAGAAGCAAAGTAAAAAATCTATCCTTCACACTCCTTTGCAACTACTTCATAGGTGGTTTTCAGTTGTCGTTTTGAGCAGGGATAAGCCTCTTGCCACAGGCTCTAAACACTGGTGTACAGGTTGCTGCCGCACAAGCAGACAGGTGCGAGCGTCGCTAAGAAGATGAAAATGGCAAATCTCCATTGAACTTTTCCTCCTCAATTTTTGCTACTTGATTTCATATTATAGAATGTAGTAGAAAATTTGAAAACGGTAAATTACCCACTACGGCTTTTAGTATGAAGGAATCAAAAAAAACTTGAAAGATGAACGATTGGTTGACCCAACAATTCATCCTTCAAGTTATAAACTTCAGTCAATCAACCGCCCTTTCGAGGCAGCTTAAGAACCAGTTTTGGGGCCAATCTGAGGCATGTTCGCAGGCGCTAAGACACCCATCGAGACTACCAGCTGCAAACCCTGATCGGGAGTGATACCAGCGTCATAGGTCTCTTCGGCCGGAACGATTTGGGTGAAGCCGCCAGTTGGATTCGGGCCTTGGGGCACGAAGACGAACAGCAGCTTGCGACCAGTGCCCTGCTCGGTCACTTCTTTGGTGACGAAGCCGAGAGTGAGGTAAGGCCCGGGAAAGCGCAGGTAGACGCAGCGCTGAAAACTTCCAGCACCGCCATCACCAAAAGCTTCCACCATCTTGCGAGCAGCTCGGTAGACGGCGTTGACACCGGGGATGTGGATGAAGAGATGGTCGACAAGACGCAGACCTTCCTTGCCCACCCGATATGAGGCCACCTTGCCGAGAAAAACCAGCACGCCGCAAAGCACGAGCACGCTGGTGAGAGAAACCGCAAAGCCAAACCAGGCAGCGGCTTCCAGATAAGCACTGGAATCGGGGAAAAGCAACGATATCAGGGCGCGGATGGCTGTACCTAGCCATGAGTCGGCCAGGTTGAGGGTGAATCCCACAAGCCAGAGAGTGACGGCGATGGGAACCATGAAGAACAGTCCGCGCATGAAGTATGCACGAGTGGTCTCCCGGCCCGGTCCGTTAGATTTCGAAGAGCTCATGAGAAGGGTTCCTATTTTTCTTTTGCGGAAAAAACGAGAAAAAGTGAAAAAAGGAACCGGACCGTTCGGGCGCCTAAGCGCTTGCGAACAGTCCGGCCCTTTCTCACTTCAGAAGCTTACTTCTGGCTGCCGAAGTTTACTTCGAGGCAGTGCAGAAGGCGTGGTCGGTGAAGCTGCGACCGATGGTCGCGTCACTGAAGAACGCATGCACAGCCAGATTGCCCAGCTTGGAGAAGTTGAGCACGACGTAACCGTCGAGACGGCTGCCGCCCGAGTGGGTGGCGCTGGTGTCCTTCGGGTTCAGCAGCAGGTAGCCGGCCTTCAGCAGCGGGTCGAGGTCGTTGATGACCCCGGCCGCGGCCTTGTCCAGCAGCATGTTGAAGTCGCCGGTGATGAAGCCGGTGAAGTTGGCGCCGAGGGCCTTGACCATCAGCACGCACTGCTGGTAACGGACCTTACCCGAAACCGCCGGACCGCCACGCATCGACTTCAGGTGCACCACGACCACCGAGAACTTCTCGCCGGTGACGGTGTCTTCGAGGTTGAGCTGGTAGGCCGGACGCAGATCGGGCACGCCCTGGACGTTGGCGACGGCGTCGTGGGAGATCGGGTCACCGATCACCTTCAGGCGCTTGTGCACGAGGAAGCCGACGGCCTGGTTGCGGGTGTTGGCGACCGAGCAGAAACCGGTGTAGTCCGGCATGCTGTTGGCCACCTCGTCCACGAAGTCAGGGCCGACTTCGCTCAGGGCGATCACGTGGGCGCGGCTGAAGATCTCCTTGTAGGATGCGCTGAAGAAGCGGGCCTTGGAGCGGTCGCCGAACTCGGCATTCAGTTCGCCGAAGAGCAGGCTGCCGGTCATCGCCGCAACGGGCATGCTGCCGACCATGTTCTGCACGACGGAGAGCACGACGTTCGGATTGGGCAGCTGCTTGCCACCACCACCGCTACCGCCGCGCGAACCGCCCTTGCTCTTGTTCTTGTTCTTGACGCGACCGCCGCCGAAGAGGGCCTTCAGGTTGTTGCTCTTCGGGTCGAAACCCTTGAAGTTCAGCGCCTGAATCTTGGGCAGGTCGAGCAGGTGGAATTCGTCCGGATCCGGATACTGAACACGCTCGGCCTCGATGGTGGCGTTGTGCAGCGCCGTCTTCTTAGCCAGCTGGGCGACTTCGTAGTCGGTCAGCAGCATGTTGCTCGGGATACCGTCGACATTGACCGGGCTCTTGGAACCCTTGTTGGAACCGGTGTTGGAACCGATGATGTTTTTCTTAGCCATGATGAGACTCCTTATGTGAGGCTTGTGGCCTCGTTAATGTGGTTTCGATTGCAGAATCGAAGGTGACGAAATCAGGTTCAGCACTGCTGTTCAGCCGAACCCCTGAGGGAAAGCAACAACAAAACACCGCAGCGTGCAGGTCTTGAAGTTCTCTCTCTTGGTAGAAATGTCATGCCGACCCAACCATCAAGAGAAATCAAACTTTGACCACAGTCAGAAACCACGAAGTACTACAACCCGCGAGCGAGAGGCAGTGGTTAGGTGGTTAGTGAGGTAAGAGTCTTTGTTTGAGGTATCTAAAGTTGGTTAAGGGAAGGAATCATGAGATCTCACCCTAATCAAGACTGCTTAGCTGTCTCAAGACCTAAGCTGTGTTTATTGGCAGAGTTAATATGAGATCACTGATTAATACGGCAGTTCCAAAGTGGCACACTTAGCACAACCAAAGAATATAGACATAGCGCGCCCGCGCCATTGGCTACACTGCTTATTTTGACGGATTTTTTTGCTGCTTTGCAGCTGATAATTTGGCTGCAAAGCAGCAGATTAAGCCCATCACATCTGGCTTAGGCACGTTTTCCAAGAGCGTTCAACCTAAATTTGCTTAAGGGTTAGGCGATTTGCTACCTATTAGTTGGTCGGCATCGGTTCTAACCTATTAGTATTTAGTTACACCACTTTGTTTCGTTGAGCTCGCCTCGATATTCTTCTTTAAAAGTGGTTTTGTCCTGTTATTACCAGCCCGCCAGACAATTGAATAACTACTGCTGGAAAGATGGTGCTTGCGCCTTTTCCATTTTGAACCGTCTAGCCACTTTTGCCACCAGAAGCAATACCACTAGCAAGAGATCTAGCAAGACAACTAGCAAGACAGCTAGCAAGAGATCCACAAGACACGTATATAGATTGCTAACCAATAAAACAATAGAGAGCCCTGAGGCCCTCTATAGCAATTGTTATCTATTAGTCGCCAGTCTAGCCTGTAAAGCTAAATTGACTAGGCCTCAGCTCTGACAGCATCTAAAGTGGCCCGCGCACCTTTCTCATGGAGCGAAGCAAGCAACTCGGTCAACTCTTTGACAAAGCGCTCGTTCTGACCAAGATCGCCAAAGACATCAGTCATTGCCAACATTGCCTTAAGGTCTTTAGTTTTGGCTACTGCAACCAATTTCTCAGCCATCGGATCTTGAATCGGAATTTCATTTCCTTCTTCATCTTTAGCTTCTAAGAAACGAATCCAGCTAGCAACACAAAGTGTCAGTTTGCGAATTGGTCCTTTGCGCTCAAGCTGTTCGACAATTGATGGGAAGATAAATTTAGGCAACTTGGCCGAACCATCCATACAAATTCTCAGCGCTTGATCTTTAATTGACTCATTGGCAAAACGTTCCATCAAGCTTTGCTTGTACTCGGTCAAATTTACTCCAGGAACGTTGTCTATAAGTGGAGTGACTTCACTATCCATCAATGCTTTCAAATACGGAATGAATTCTGGTGCTTGAGCGATTTCATAAATATAGCGATAACCACAGAGATAGCCCAGGTAGCCCATTGCCGAGTGCGTAGCATTAAGCAATCTGATCTTCATCTTTTCGTAAGGGGCAACATCTTTAGTGAACTGTACGCCGACTTTTTCTAAAGCTGGACGGCCATTTATAAACGAATCTTCCACGACCCACTGCTTGAAGGGCTCTGCCACTACAGGGAAAGCATCTTCTAGATTATATGTAGAGCGCACAAATTCACGCTCAGCATCAGTTGTTGCTGGAGTGATGCGATCAACCATGCAATTGGGGAAGCTGACATTCTCTTTAATCCAGCCAACCAAATCAGGGTTCTTCACCTGACAGAATGCCAACAGTGTGCGCTCAGCAACATGACCATTACCTTGCAAGTTATCGCAAGAAAGAATGGTGACCTTGCCAGCATTTGCCTTGCGACGAAGCTCTAAGCCTTCAGCCAAATAACCGAAAATTGTTTGCGGGTTTTTTGGATTTTTCAGATCGTTTTGAATACCTTTATTTTCAAGATCAAGTTCACCAGAACCCTGGTGGAAGCAGTAGCCACCTTCAGTAGCAGTAAGAGTAATGATCTTGATAGCTGGGTCGGCGATTCGTTGAAAAACTGCATCAGCATTTTCAAAGCCAAAAAGATAAGTTTTGAGAGAACCAATTATGCGTGCGGTGCTTTTATTACCAATGCGCTCAACTAAGGTGTAAAGACAATCTTGTGCTTGGAGAGCTTTATTCATTGCCGCATCTTGAGGCATAATGCCGACGCCGCAAATGGCCCAATCCAGCTCACCATGCGACTGCAGCAGATCATCTAGATAAAGTGCTTGGTGCGAGCGGTGAAATCCACCGACACCGATGTGCAAGATACCCTCTTTAATCTTGGTGCGATCATAAGTTGGCCCCTGAACGTTCTTCGGTAAGTCCTTGAGGATAGCGCTTGAAATAGGTGTGGCTGTAGTGTTCGTCATTTTATTGTCACTCTTGAAGAAATAAATGAAGCTCGATCAAAGCTTGCACTAGGCTAAAACAAATTGTAGAAGCAGAGAAGCCACAAAAATGGCCCAAGGCAACAGATGCTGCCAAGTGCGGCTAGGCCAGATGATTGGCAAGCCGGAGAATGAGATTGTACCGCCTTAGTCTGGCGAAAAACAAAAACATCAATTGAGTGCGAACAATCGCTGCAAAATCGTTGCCAGACAGAGTGTTATCTATGCTCGCTCAATTGTAAACGAACCTAGATTTCCTTTAGGAACACTAGTTTTCGGATTCTTATCCAACAAACTTCGCAGCCCTAGCACAGAGACTAAGAACAGCTCGCCGTGCAAAGATTGTTGCATCAGAACAAGCTATTTTGCCCTTAATCATACTAAAACATACAGTATTAATAAATAGGCGCTCACGCAGCGCCACTAGATGTCAAGTATGGCATTTAATGCCGTTTTGCATTGATTGCTACTAGCCTTTTTCAGCAGAAACCGCCGCCAGAGGCGATCTCGGCGCCGTAAGCCTGTCCAAGCTTAAGGCGGCAGGTTTCCAATGGGGTACCCGGTTCTATTGCCTTGAGATACTCTGCGCACGTACATTCAGGTATCTATTTCTTTCTCTATTCAAGAACCCAAAAAGCAACCAAAAAACAAACCAGGCTTATAACACCACCTTCACCATCTCCCGCAAACGCGCGATGTAGAGCACCTAGGTCTCAACCTCGCCCAACCGTCGCTAAAGACACCTGAAGAAAAATCGTAATAACTCGCACTGAACTCAGATCAGCGCGCGTTGTTGCACATCAGTTTTCACCATTAACCAATCGAGAGTTCCTTGAATTTTGGCTCTGAGGCTAAAGCTCAAGACACGTCCGCGCACGAAGAAATCCAAGTAGTGCCTACGGCAGAGACAGAGCTAACTGCATGCGTAAGCAGCTGATAGCACTGACTCACCATTTCATCTGAAAAGGGCTTACGCCCAACGTTTAACCAGACCTTACGGTCACAAACCAGACAGGAAAACATTATGACCAATTCGCAAGTTCAATCGACTCTCGCTCTGCCCGCGTTCGGGTTCAGCAATCTGCCCGCCCACGTCAAGCCGGCTGGCTACAAGTTCAACTCCAACGACAAGAGCAGCATCGTGCACATCGGACCCGGTGGGTTCTTCATGGCGCACTTCGCGGCTTACGTTCACGACTACATGGCGAAGACCGGCGACCTCAACTGGGGTTTCACCGTCGCTTCCCTGCGTTCGCCCGGCACCATCACTGGTCTGCGCAAGCAGGAGAACCTGTACGTCCTCATCGAACGCGAAGGCTCCGAGCGCAAGGCTTCGGTTCTCGCTCCGATCGTCAACACCATCTTCGCGCCAGACTCGCCGTCCGTGCTCGTCGATGCCATCGCCAACGATTCCACCAAGATCGTTTCGATGACCATCACGAACAAGGGCTACTACCTGGCCGATTCCGCTGCGGTGCTCGACTACTCGCACCACGACATCATCGGCGACCTCGAGCTCGAAGTGGCTGCCACGGAAGGTGAGGGCAAGAAAACGCCCAAGACCGTCTACTGGTATCTGCTGAACGGCTTGCTCAAGCGCTTCGCCGAACACGGTGTGCTCGAGCCCTTGTCGGTGTTGTCGCTCGACAACGTGCCCGAAAACAGCAAGTCGCTGAAGAAAGGCCTGCTGCAGTTCATCGAGGCCAGTGGCCAGTCGGAGTTCTCCACCAACGGCGTGCGCGAAAAGCTGCTGCTCGCGGTCGAAGAGAACGTCGACTTCCTCACGACCCTGGTGGACCGCATCACCCCCGAGGTGACGGCTGCTTTCCGCAAGGATGCTGCCGAGCTGGTTCAGTTCAACAGTGACGTGGTGATCGGCACGGAAGTGTTCCGTCAGCTCGTCATCGAGAAGGGCCGTTTCGAATTGCCGGACTGGGAACAGGTCGGTGTCGAGATGGTGGATGACTGCAGTTCTTGGTGGGAGCTCAAGTTCCTTGGTCTCAACGCAGCTCACCAGGTGCCGGCCATCGTTGGTCAGCGTCTCGGTGATACCTACGTTCACGAGGCCATGGCCGACTCGGGCATCGCTGCCTTGACCGAGATGTTCCACAAGGACCTCGGTGTCATCCTCGGCGAGGAACGCATGGAGAAATACGGGGCGAAGATTCGCACCCGCTTCTCCGACAGCGCTCCGATGGACACGCTGCGCCGCGTTGGTGCACGTGGAACGAGCAAAGCGTCTGAACGGATCCTCTTCGCTGTCGAGCGGGCTCACAAGCTCACCGATGGTGCGGTGATTCTCAAGGCGCCGACGTTCGTGGCGGCCTGCTGGCTGCTCAACCTCGGCAACACCGACGAGTTCGGACACACCTTCCAGCAAGACGACCAAGAGCAGCCCAAGCTCACGGAAGTCTATCAGGCGGTGCTCAACCTCACTCGTTCGGAAGAGCCGCAGGCGCACGAACTGGCCCACATCCTCCGCAAAACCGGAGAAGCGGTGCGGGACAACCGGTTCGTGCAAATGGCTGGTGTTGACTCGTTCGTCCAGGAACTTCTCTGGGCGCTCACGAACATCACCAAGCTCGGTACTGCCTCTGCCATTGCCGCTCTGCTTGCTCGCTAACGCGAGCAGGCATCGGCCTTTTCTCTAAAACATCTACTAAACAAACCTGATATAAGGAGCTTTAACTATGGCTAAGAAAATCACCCACGTGTTGTTCGACTACGACAACACTCTCGGCATGACCGAGCTGCCCGCGTTCACCGCCTGCTGCACCGTCGTCAACAAGCTCCTTGCGAGCAAAGGCGTTTCGCTGCAGTTCAACGTCGATTCGCTGATGAAGCGTTTCGTCGGCTACAGCTTCCGCCGCATGGCGACGGATCTGGCCACCGAACACACATTCACCTTCACCGACGGCGAGCTCGACATGCTCGTTGCCGACGAAGTGGATGCCGTGGTCGCTCGTCTGGCTGTCGACATCACGCCCACCCCCGGCGCCAACGCGCTGGTGGCAAGCCTGGTCGGTCGTTTCAACCTCTCGGTTGTCTCGTCCAGTGCTCTCCGTCGCGTCAAGGCCTGCCTCAAGGGCGCCGGCCAAGACTCGTTCTTCGGTGAGCAGGTCTTCAGCGCTGCCTGCTACAACAGCAGCAAGCCCGACCCCAAGGTCTACATCGAAGCGATGAAGGCGCTCGGCATCACTGTCGACGACTGCGTCGCCATCGAAGACTCGAAGACGGGCACGCTGGCTGCAGTCGCTGCGGGCATCACCTGCGTCGGCTACACCGGCGCCTACCACGAGCACGAACGCGAAGAGCTGACCAAGGTTCTCTTGGCGGCCGGTTGCGTTGCAGTGTTTCACAGCTGGAGCGAGTTCGAAGCAGTGCTTGCCGCACTGTGACTTTTCCGATTGGAGTGTAGAGTTGCCCAGCAACGAAACCAGCCAGCGGACAAAGTCCCGAACTTTTTCCAACAACCCAACCACGAGCGAGTGGCTGCCAACCGGTGATTGCAAAATCACTCTGGCAGCCACTCTCACTCTGGTATGTCTTTTTAAAAACAGTAATCAACCGTCCTCAGGGGCATCTAAACGAAAGGAATACCAGCCATGGCCAAGAACAAGACCCACGTCGTGCGTCAGCCGAAGGGAAAGAACTCCAACCTCAAAGTTGGCGTCATCACCGTCGAACAGCAGCGCACCATGCAACGCGCCGCCAGCCGTCAAGCCCAAATCGATTCCGGTGTCAAAGTCGGAAGCGGTGCGGGTGTGCATGGTGGCAACAAGGAACAGACCCGTCGTCGCGACCGTCGCGAAGGTAAGCAGGCTGTTCGCCAGGAAGTTTAACCCCCCATGAAAAATGTCGAAGAGCCCCCCAGCTCCTCGGCATTTTTCTTTTTCGCCTGCTACTGCTTGCTATAGTTAAACAACTTCTTCGCCCACAGTGGGGCTCGATGACAAGATGAAATAGCTGCGCTGCCTTTATCGTTTCGAGCTGAGGCCAAAATACCCTTAAATAAGACAGATACTAGTTAGAGAGATTGAGAGTAACCACGTCTCAAGGTTATGGTAAATGGCACTTTTTCTCTATCTGACAACAAATACCGGCTATAACTACTACTTCCAATCTTCTCACCACCAACAGCCGCTGCCGGACCATCTGCGAATAACCTGGGCTGCAAGCTAGCCTTCTTATCACCGGCGATTTACTCGCTCCGATCAACACTATTTTCGAGAGTACAGCCATGCCTGAAACTCACAACCTAAACAATCAATCTAGCCCATTGATTGACTACAACATGTACACCAGCGACAGCGTACTGACCGACCTGATGCAACGCTATGGCGCTGCCTGGGCCGCCGAACGACTGTCCGCTTTCGGTCAGTTCGCTGGTAGCGCCCGCGCCATCGAGCTAGCAATCCAGGCCAACAACAACGAACCGCTTCTGCACACCCACAGCCGCTTTGGCGAGCGTATCGACAAGGTCGAATTCCATCCGGCCTACCACGAGTTGATGCAAACCTCGATCGCTCACGGCATTCACAGCCTGCCTTGGTCAAGCGACAGCGACGGTCGGCACGTCATGCGCGCCGCTCTGCTCTACATGGCATTTCAGAACGAGGCTGGCCACTGCTGCCCGATTTCAATGACCTATGCCGCTGTGCCGACCCTACGTAAGCAACCAGAACTGGCCGCCTTCTGGGAACCTTTGATTCGCTCGACTCAGTACGACAGTGGCTTTAAGCCTGCTGATCAGAAGACTGGCATCACCATCGGTATGGGCATGACCGAGAAGCAAGGCGGTTCTGACATTCGTGCCAACAGCACTCAAGCCCGCCCCATAGGCCAATCTGGCGGAGGCAAAACCTATTTGCTCACCGGTCACAAGTGGTTCTGCTCAGCTCCCATGTCGGATGCCTTTCTCATTCTCGCTCAAACCGGCAAAGGCGTGAGCTGCTTTCTCGTACCGCGTTGGATGCCCGATGGCCGTAAAAACAGCCTGCGCATTCAGCGTCTGAAAGACAAACTCGGCAACCGCTCAAACGCTTCTAGCGAGCTGGAATTTACCGATGCTTTCGGTTGGCTTGTCGGCGAAGAAGGTCGCGGCGTACCCACGCTGATTGAGATGGTCAAACACACCCGCCTTGACTGCATGATTGGCGCTTCAGCCCTGATGCGTCAAGCAGTGCTGCAAGCAATGCATCACGCCCGCCAGCGCTCTGCCTTTGGCAAGCTCTTGGTCGATCAGCCGCTCATGGCCAACGTCTTGGCTGACCTGGCTCTCGAATCAGAAGCAGCGACGCGTATGACCATGCGTGTGGCCCGCGCCTATGACCAAGCAGATAAATCAGCACATGAAGCGGCTTTCCGTCGCATTGCCAGCGCAATTTCTAAGTATTGGATTTGCAAACGCGCACCAATGCAGGTGGCAGAAGCACTCGAATGTCTCGGCGGCAACGGCTACGTAGAAGAAGGCCCGATGCCTCGTCTCTTCCGCGAGAGCCCGCTGCTTGGCATTTGGGAAGGCTCGGGCAACGTTATTTGCCTGGATGTCTTGCGAGCCGTTAGCAAAGAACCAGAAAGCCTGGATGCCTTCATCATCGAAGTTGAGCGAGGACGAGGCTATAGCAAGCAGCTCGATCGATTTATAAACGGCCTCAAACGCGATATTGCGGCGCTGAAAAAGAGCGCCACGAGCAAAAATGCTGCAGTAGCAATTGCTCGCGAGCAGGGTGCTCGGCTTTTGGTAGAGAAGCTGGCCCTGGCTCTGCAGGCTAGTTTGATGGTTGAACAGGCCCCAGGCGAAGTGGCCGATGCTTTCATTGCCTCGCGCATCATGCATCGCGGCGGCTTTGCTTTCGGCACCCTACCTGCTTCTTTGGAAGCAAAGAACTTGGTGGAACGCGCTTACCTAAACGCCACAAGACTGGCTATTTAAGCCAGTCTTGACTCAAAAGAGAGAAGAGGAATTGCTCCTCTTCTCTCTTTTTTTTGCAGCGAGGTTCTACCATTTTTCCATTTTTCAACTACATTCCGTAGTATGGTTCAAGTTTGCATTTGAACGTCAGCTTCAAGGCTGCTAGCATCTAGCAATGGATGCCAGTCTCGTCACTAGTCTTGAATGTATTTGTGTTGCTTTCGTGGCCATGCTCTATGCAGCTGTTGGCCACGGCGGAGCCACTGGTTATATCGCTTTACTTTCACTTTTCGGATTGCAACACGAGGAGATCGCAACGACGGCTCTCATCCTTAATACTGTTGTGGCGAGCATTGCTCTAGCCAACTATCATCGTGTCGGTCGCTTCCAAATTAAATTGGCGCTGCCGTATGTGCTCCTATCAATTCCACTTGCTTATGTCGGCGCGCGCATACCCGTAGACAAGCAGACCTTTGCTCACATTTTAGGGACAATGCTGGCTTTAGCCTCTTTGCGCTTTGCCTTTTTACCGAACCAACCGCAAGCTGCGACAAATGCAACTAAAAAAGGAGCAACCACTTCTGGCCCAACCGATTTCACTGCAACTGATCTCGCCGCAACTAATTCCGTAGCAACTAATTCCGTAGCAACTAATTCCGCGGCACTCGATTTCGCCGCAGCGCCAGTTGAAGACCAAGAGCCCTGCCAACCACCACCACCTATTTTAGCGGCTGCATCAGGTGGCATATTGGGCCTACTCTCAGGCATGACCGGCATTGGAGGAGGAGTATTCCTCAGCCCAATAATCATATTTAAACGCTGGGCTACCACTAAACAGACCTCTGCAATCTCGGCCTTGTTTATCGTAGTCAATTCGATTAGCGGCTTGGTTGGTCGCTTTAGCCAGGGTAAAAGCGAAATCATTCACTTGCTACCATTTCTACTAGTGGCAGTTCCAGCGGCGCTTATAGGCTCCAGATATGGTGCCTATAAATTTTCTTCGCGCAAGCTACAGGCTCTCCTGGCCTTAGTATTAGCATTGGCTGCTTTCAAGCTATTTCAAACGAAATAACTAAAGTATAAATTCTAATCAAGCAAGAGGCGACGAGTGGCAATTATTTTGGCTGCCCTTGCCTCGACCTTATCGGCTTCTTCATTGCGATGCAAGGCTCTCAGAGCCTTTGCATATGGCTGCAAAGTATCTGGCAACAATATTACTTCACCATCTTTTTTAGTGCTGCTATCCAGCAAAGTTATAGCTTGCTCTAAGACAGATGCTGCCTCCCCATACTTTCGCTCAGCCAAAAAGGTTCTGCCAAGCCAGCTCTGGCAGTTTGCCAAAGAATGTCTCTTGCCTGCTTTAGAGCGATGGCCTGCTGCAAATAGTTTTACGCTTCAGCCCGTTTATTTAGCTCAGTACTAAAAACAGCCAGACTAAAAAGGACCTCGCTGTCAGGGTAATGATCGCCTGGCTTGAAAGCTTGAGCCGCAGCCAAAGCGGCTTGCAACTTTTGTATTTTTGGTTCACCTTCAAGGGCGTAGGCCTCTTGCTGCAAGTTATACCAATGCGGCATTATTGTGCGCATCGGTTGCGCACCGATCGGTGAGCAGAAAACCAAACCGTCCGTAATTTGAAAGAGACCAGCAATAAGAAACTAAGCCCTATCAGCTCGCCGCTTCGTATTATGGGTTTCAGGCCAACTAAAATTACCGCTAAGTGTGCTACCAACGCTCAATCTTTTAATGGTCTTACGTGCCCGCCAAGCCACATAGGGATTTTCATCATCCGCTAATAGCGCCAAAATATCACTATCAATATTGTGATTTTCAGCGAGAGCCATGCGCACATCACAGTGGGGATCCTTCGCCAAGGCCCACAGCATCTCAGCCTCAGAACAATACTCAGTTAGCTCTATGCGAGCGTGGTGTTCAAGGCTTGCAAGTAAAGACTCATCAATATTCGTATTTTCAATTTCGTCGTTCATTTACGCCTCAGGATGAGAAGCAATGGATGCTCTAGTTCTACACTCTGAAAGCACTTCCTGAACAGGGCGGTAACAGTGCAGAGGTAGTGTGAAATTTTTGTTGATACCCCTTAACTACTATGACAGCAATTGCAATTATGAGAGTACTTAAAAACAGGTATTTGCATAGGGGTTGGCCCTAATAATACCCGTTACAATCGTCATTTTTAGCACATTTGTAAATATTGGGACACCCTACTACATTTAGTAGTTTTTGAGGCAAAAAAAAGTTGCACGGTCAGAAAAAAATGAGGCTTGAAAAGAATGGCGAGGTGCGAAGGACAAATTTCCTCCGCACCTCTAACATTCGGTCATGGGTAACATTGGGCCCACTGCATATTTCAGTGTCGAATTTCTTCGCACCAGCTCAAGCAGTAGAGCGCTTTTTATGATTGTCTCTCCGCGATTGGCTTCAACCAAGCGAACTCGTCAGAGCGATAGTGCGGCCTGCAATCAAGCAAGCGCTCTACTGCCGCAGCGATATCACCAGGTTCGATTCCCGAGAAAAAGTCCTTCATCCACTGCACACCACCCGACTCGTTGGCGCCACGTGCGGCGTCGGTCGAAGCAATGCGGCTGCCGTAACCGACAACCTCCCAGTGCGTAGGCACCACAGCTCGAAAGGCAATCAGCGCTCGCCCGATGTGAAACGGTGAAGTAACAACATAGAGCTTGCGAGTGGCAACGGGAGTTTCGTTAGCGAAATAGCGAGCAGCAACAAGAACGGCATTGCCGATAGTATCCTGCGACTGGTCTTCAAGAAAAATGCGATCAGCCGAAATGCCTTCCGCGAGAAGAATCTTCTTCATCGCTTCAGCTTCAGACGTGATGCCAATATGTTTGCGTCCGTCACCGGAGACAACCAAATTGACATCGGGATGGGCCTTTGCCAACCGGGCAGCAGCGCGCACTCGCAAAACAGTGGTCCGAGCCGGTGTACCGTCACTGGCAACGCCAGAGCCAAGTACAACAGCAACCTCGGAGCCGAGATTGTAGTTATTCATTGTTTTGTCCTGTTCTCGAAATGCAAAGCAATCAGCGAAAGCTCAGGATTTCGTACTAAATTTCAACTACTAAATTCACGTCTCAGTCAGCAGCAATCCAGAAAAACGCTTAAGAGTGCAACACCAGAGAAACCAAATTGGGGTTCAACTGCGAGGTGCTGTTATGTGTGGCGGGCGATGGATGGATGGGATTGCTAGAAAAACCTAAAAGAGAAAGAGAGAGAAGTAATTGATACCTAAAACCTAGTAATTTAAAGACTCATGATTCAAGCTAAAAGTAGTTAGTAAATCTGTTAACGCAACTAAGCCAACTATGTAGAAGCGCTAAAATTTAGCTTTCCCCACACAGGCACACTTGACGACAGATGAAAATTGCAATCATGGGTACAGGCGGAGTTGGTGGTTTATTCGGCGCCAGACTTGCTCAGGCAGGCTTCGACGTCATTTTCATCGCTCGCGGGGCGCACCTTGATGCCATCACTAGCAAAGGTCTGCAAGTTCTCAGCGCCGATAGGGGAGATATTTTAATAAAGGACGCACAGGCGGTCAGCGATCCCAAAAGTGTTGGGGTGGTCGACTATATCTTCCTCACGGTGAAGCTTTGGGATACCGAATCAGCGGTTGATTTGATCCGGCCAATGGTCGGACCGAAGACCACGGTGATCTCCTTCCAGAACGGTATTTCTCGCGACGATGTGCTCAAAGCAAAGCTTGGCGCAGAACATGTTCTAGGTGGAATTAGTTATGTGGGCGCCACAATTCAAAGCCCGGGAGTAATCGAACAACGAGGCACCGTGCAGAAACTAGTATTCGGCGAATACGGTGGAGCGAAAACCGAACGCGTACTAGCTCTGCAAAAAGCTTGTGAGAGTGCCGAAATAGAAGTGGTTGTGCCTGAGGACATTGAAAAAGCACTGTGGGAAAAATTTGTTGTCTTGGTGGCCATGAGTTCAATTACAGCCAGCTGCCGCTCTTCTATCGGACTTGTGCGGGAAAACGCTGAGACTAGGGCCTTGCTGCAAGCAGTAATGTCTGAAGTAGCAGCAGTCGGAAAAGCCCGCGGCGTAAAGATTGCCGATGATATTGTCGCTAGACAAATGACTTATCTCGATAACCTGGGCTCAGATGTTACCGCGTCAATGGAACATGATTTACGTCACGGCAACAAGCTAGAACTGCCTTGGTTAGCGGGAACAGTGGTCACATTAGGCAAAACACTAAATATTCCCACCCCAACTTGCAGTTTTGTCTGTGCCATTTTGTCGCCATACGTAAGTGGCAATAAATGTTGATGGCATCTCGCTTTGAGCAACCTAGAGCAGGCAAATTTTTCAAAGAGGAAATCAGTCACTTAGCGTCGGCTGAAAATGTCATACTTTCTGCAGAAAATATGACATTTTGATTTATCAATTCGTAGATGCAGAAGCGCTCACCATCTCGATCACGGAAATGCACGAGAGCGTGAGCAATTAATAGACATGACCGACCTGCAACAGAGCAGCGCGACGTCATTCTATAGTAGAACAAAAAAACAAAAACGCTTATGTAGCAAGAAAAAGCAAAGACCTCGACAGAAACAATTGTTCCTGCCGAGGTCAGTGCAAAAGAAACGCAGCTTACTTGTGAGCCCTTGCTTGCGAGCCCTTACTTGCGGCTGATCACGCGCTTGGTGACCGGATGCGCCAAGACGATGATGTTGATCAAAGTCAGCATGACGCCGAAGGAGGCCAGCCAAATGAACAGACTAGCCTGATGCATCACCAAGTTGAAGATCAAATACGGCACTGAAACGAGAGTTATTGCCTTGAGCAAATCAAACTCGTTTGCGGTGCCGCTGCGACGCAACCGAGGCACGCGGTCAAGGGCGTCATAGAGACCATTGAACATGCCAAAGAAGCGCTTCTTGGTGGCGATAGCAGTGAGCGGCGCCGAGGTGTCGAACAACTTCTTGTTCGACTGATACCGCAGCCAGAAAATGGCAACGGCGAGAGCCAGATTTGCTGCGACGAGCAAACCGGCCAAGAGGGTGAGAGTGGGTGTCATATTTATTCCTGAGCGAAATGTTTTCTCCATCCACGCTTTTCCAAATTACGGAAGTTAGCGTGGGTCGCAATCGAGACCAGATATTGAGCGAGATAGAGCAGCTCGCAATCATCAGTCTCACCATTGAACTCGTTGATATAAACCACCGAGCCAAAGTTACGCTCACTCTTTTGAGGAGTGTCGTCAACGATCAGTATGCGCCCAGGGTTGAAGCCCTTCTTGCGCACTTTCTTCAGGTCTTTGATGTAATACTCCTGATGACTCTCGTGGTCGAAACGACGAGTGCAGCGGGGAGAACTCCAAACAAAGAGTGGGGCAGGGAAATCGGCGAAGATCAGCTTGACCGTGGGTTCGACGTAGCCAGAGCCAGCCGACGACCAAACAGCCAAATCGTAGAATTGACCGACGATGGTCAAGAACTGATCAAGAAAGGGTCGACGATAGACCTGATGGCGGCAGCTTCCCACAACATAGTCTGGAGTCAGACCAGGTGGTTGCGGCTTGTCCACTTCAACCGTGTGAACCAGCGTCTCATCCAAATCGAGGATGAGCAGCGGCTTAGGCTGCGCTTGGGACGCTTGCAGTTGCGACTGCTGGAGCAGCGACAACAGCTTCTGCAGGAGCAGTAGCTGTGCCGCTTCCAGATTTGGGGGCCTCGGGGGCGGTTTGGGAACTGGCAGCATAATACTTTTTCTCCTTCAGAATTATGCCGACGGCATCGTGCACCAGATAGCGCACATCTTTGCCTTCAGCTATCCAGCGACGAATCAAGGTGCTCGAAACTTCGTTGGCCGGGCAGTCGAGAATGACCAGATCTGCTTCAGGCAACTCTTGCTTCCATTGAGCAAGAAGAGCCATATCTGTCGTTGCCCGAGGGGAGACGACTAGACGGCAGAGCGAGAGAAACTCTTTGCGACGATCGTAGTTTTTAAGCACGGCAAGATTGTCTTCGCCGATGATGAAATTGAGTCGAACTGACGGTCCGTGCAGGGTAGCGAGTTGCTTGAGAGTATCAATCGTCCAGGTGATACCTTCGCGATCGATCTCCAAACGAGACGCTTCAAAACACGGATTATCAGCGACAGCTGCTGCCACCATTTCGAAGCGCTGCTCCTTGTCGAGCATGCCGGCTTTCTTGTGGGGCGGTTGACCAGAGGGCACAAAAAGAACCCGATCAATCCCCAGCTGATCAACGGCGCATTGAGCGACCATCAAATGGCGAGAGTGAATCGGATTGAAAGCACCACCCATGATGCCTAGACTTGTTATTGCTTTGCTCTCAGACATGACAACCTCCTGTTTGGTTAGGTCTTAAAGCCAAAAAAAACCTCTGGGGCCATGCTTGATGCACGGTCCCAGAGGCGCAGAGCAAAACGCTCTGACTTATTGGCGTAACCCTTGGCGACAGCGAGGGCTTACTTCTTGGCGGCGACCGTCTCGGTGGAGCTGGTCGTGCCGAGGGTGACCGCAGCGGTGACGCCGGCCTTCTCGGTGGTGTCGCCTTCGGTGGCGCTCACCGAAAGGGTGGCTTCGGCGCTGGCAGTGCGATTGTCGGCGTCGCCGAGTTCGCTCTGAGCCGTCGAGGTCGCGAGGTCGAGGACCTTGCCGAGGTTTTCGTCGCGCTTGGCCTTCTTGGCGGCGCTCTTGTCGCTGGAATTGGCGGGTTTGCTGGTGTTGTTGGCGCTCATAATGGTTTTCCTTTGAGATTTGGTCTGGATAGACCGTGCCTTGGTATAAGGCACTTGGTGATTTTGGAATTCGCAAGCAACCCAGGCACCAAACGGCGCCTGGGCATATCAAAGGCTAAGTCTTCACTTAGCCCCCATAATCAGCTGTTAAGCCGATTACAGCTTGGTGTTCGTGTTTTCGTGCAGCTCCCACGCGCCGTCACCAACGAGGGTGAGCGACTTGTGGTGGAAGCCGTCCAGGGAAGGACGGTGGCCGACGGACACGTAGGTAGCGCCGATCGTCTGGAGAGTGCGGTAAAGCAACTCTTCGTTGGCGATGTCGAGGGCGCTTGTGGCTTCGTCAAGGAAGACGAACTTGGGACGCGCGATCAGCAGGCGGGCAAAAGCCAGCCGCTGCTGTTCGCCCGGCGACAGTTCATCGCTCCAGGGACGGAAGACGCCTTCCTGACCTTCGCCAGGGAAACCGTCGAGGCCACCAGGGTAACGAGTGGCCAGGAAGCCAACGTTCGCCTGATTCAGGGCCGCAATCAGGTCCGCATCCGAGAGGTCGGTGCGAACGTGCGGGTAGAGCAGCTGGTCGCGAAGCGAGCCGAGGCTCATGTAGGGCTTCTGCGACAGGAACATCAGCGAGGTCAGCTCAGGACGAGTGATGTTGCCCTCACCCGAACGCCACAGACCGGCGATAGCACGCAAGAGCGAGCTCTTGCCACTGCCGCTGGGGCCTTTGATGATGATGCCCGTGCCGAGGGGCACTTCGGTCGACACGTTTTTGACCAACAGACGCTTGTAGTCCGGGGTCATGAGCGTGACGCCATCGAGGGCGATCTTGCCGCCAATGGTCGTGGTGATTGCCGAATGACCAGCCGTGTCGGCGAGGTCCTTGGCATTCAGGGCTGTCTGCAGACCGGTCAAACGAGTGACGTAGGCTGCAAACGAGCTGATCGTGCCGATCTGCGACACGAAGATGGCGAGAGCCCCGAGCACCTGACCGAAGGCCATGTTGGCCTGGGTGAAGGCGCCGATCTTGACGTCACCATGCAGGTAAATGGGCAGGATGACAGCGAACGGCACGATGGCGACGAAGTAGTCGAACCAGGTGGTGAAGAAGCTCACTTGCCGCTGATAGCCAATCAGCGACATA
>JBBRMD010000010.1:0-144791 GCA_038231015.1 Candidatus Obscuribacterales bacterium | reverse complement strand
TTCATCATTATTATTGAACTGAGCAGCCTGGATGAATTTGGTCTGCTCAATTTTCTTGAATGGTTTCGATGCTATTACCAGGTTTTAGATCATTGCCTTTTGCTATATCGCTGAGCATAATGTGAGCCAGCTCTCTGAATGCGAGCGAAGGTTGATTTCTCAAAACTGGAACTCTCACGACATCGGCGCTGTAAGCGTTACCGGGGGCGTGTAGGCGTTTTGCGAGGACTTAGCACCGCTGATCTGAGGCAAAAACGCTTCCAAGAAGAATTCAGTGGCATAAGAAATAGGTCTTGCGTGTCTACAAATTGTCTACAAATTTACTAGAGGGAAAAGCTGCCTTTCGTTGGCCCTGCATGGTTTCTTCCGATGTGACACCACTGAAAGAACTTTGTAGATCTACAAATGTGTCTACATGAGACAGCAAAGGCTTGCGGCATCACTGTCGTGAGAGTTCTGTTGACATTGTTTTGCAGACAGAACTGTAAGGGGGCAAACTAAACAGATTCATTTTCAAACTCGTATTTTGACGGGCAAATTCAATAAATGATGAGCATCAGGCTGGAGATGCATAAAAAGCGTCACCAGTCTGATTCTACAAACTATTCGGGGAACGAAGCAGCTGTGTGTGAACTCACATGTAGAAATACTTTAGAGTCCAAATGCTTTCAGCATTTGTAATACAAGCATCTTTGACCGTAACTATCTGAGGATACCTTAGAGTGAAAGCCAACACGTCTGGACTGCCACCCGAGACATAAGGTTCATCGCTCATAGCATCAGAAGTCAAAAAAAACAGCGCATTTAAGCTGTTCATCTCTGCCTCTTCGCAAATCTGCTCATGAAATTCTGGCAAGAGTGAGTAATCACCCTTTGTTTGCGACCGGTCGTTTTTTGATGGAAACCCTCCAAGGTTTTTTAGATCCTTAACAGTTAAAGGATTGGTCTCGTGCTGATCTACTAGGCTAAAACTAAGGTCTAATAGTCCGTACTTAGGTAATGTAACTTCTGCCATTTCGGTCAACCGGGTAGGATCTAGCCAACGAAATTCGTTTTGCAAGATCTTTGTAACTTCACTACTGGCGTTTGCAGCACTACTTATAAGTACTTGCTTGCCGATTACATTGCTTAAGGTGGAATATCTTACAGAGCGAAGTGTTTTTCTGATGCGCTTGAACATTTACCTTTGCTTGACCTCCGGTCAATGAAAATTAGAACTTAATTATACATTCGTTCAGCGCTGTTGATACGAATGCTACGTAAAGCGGATTGAGATCATCGGTGATTTTTTGCGCAAATCAAATTGAGACTGGAGCAATTGAATTGAGATTATCAGCACTATATCTGGTGACACTCAGCCTGTAAAACATACAGACGGTTTTTTTTTGACGGTCACTATTTCTTGACACAGACCACCGGAATACGCAGCAGCTTCCGGAATTGACTAAATCATCTATAAACATAAGTGCGATTCAATAGTGAGCCAACGAGTTTCTATACTTGCCTACAATGGCAACAACATCAAAACAAACCAAAGCCGCAGCTGTTTAAGATTGAACATGGTGACACCTCACAAAAGAAAGCGCAGTCGCCAAAAGTGGCGCCGGACCGATCACTTTAAGCGAATCTCACAAATCCGAAAATAGGAGAATCACCACTGAGGTCTGCTTTGCCTAGCAATCAATAAGCTCACGTCGAAGGTAAAAGTAACCACCTTTGATCGCGCGGTTTACGCCCAAACTAGTGCAAACAACAATCTCAAAATCAGTTGGAATTCACAGGCACAACTCCGCCAACAGACAATTTCAGGTCGAAAGACTCTCCGGCTGCGATCCGATTAGAGTCGGCAAACAAATAATCAAACTCAAGCGCGCGCACTGCGACAGTGACACCATTCTTTTGTGCCAACTTGAGAGCTTGACCATAAAGAGGGTCGATATCGTCGGCGGTGCCAAAAAACTTTGCATCGCTGCGACCAACCAAGTAGAATTGACAAGCATCAAAGCCATCTTGAACAGCTTTGCTCAGAGTCACTAGGTGTTTGCGGCCGCGCTCGGTACGAGCATCAGGAAAGAGCGCGCAACCATCCTGCCACATTGTGGCAGACTTTACTTCAACGTAGCACGATTTGATAGCACTCGAAGAATGGCTGAGTAGAAAATCAAAACGACTGTCTGAGAAGACTTGCTCAGCAAGCAGATTGTCAAAGCGATCAAACTCTGACAGGTGACCAAGTTCGAAAGCTTCTTTGAAGAGTTTGTTAGCCAACATTGTGTCAACTACAACAAGTGAAGTAGGGGTTTCAATTAACTTGAGAGTCCAAGCCAACTTGCGCTTAGGGTCAGGGCTGTGAGTAAGGTAAGCATTCATGCCTTCATCACACATGCCAAGCATACTGCCAGGGTTGGGGCAGTGTGCTGTGGTTACTGTTCCATCCTTAAATTCGACGTCAGCGAGAAAGCGCTTATAGCGCTTGACCAATTTAGCCTGTACCAAATTAGAGAGAATCATTCAGGAGAAATCATATAGCATTCAGGAGAAGTCATTTAGCAGAAACTACTTAGCAGAAATCATTTGGAAGATAGTTAGTCTGAGAGAGAAGCAGCAGCTGCACTAGCAGCAGCTGCGGTTAGGCTTGGTGCGCGAACAGCTGCAATCGGCAGTACGGTTCCAGCATTTGCGCTCATACCGTTTGTACTATTGACGCCTACACCGCTTGCAATATTTCGGCCAACACCTGAGTTGCCGGTACTTCCGCTAGAAATGTTCAAGTCATCACTACTGCGACCTTTCATCCAAGCGAGTAAAGCCTCAAAGCCGACTTTCTGCTTGCGCGCTTGAATGCGCGACTTAAGCCGTTCTAAAAGATCGCTGTTAGAGACAGACAAGCTAACAATCTTCTCAGTGCCGCTTGAACCAGCTACGCGCCACGACAAGAGTTCTTCTTTCTTGCCAAGCATAAGCTTAGTGCGCACAATAATATCGCCACCTTGGCTAACTTCTTCTTGGAAGGTCACTTTGCCTTTACCGAATATTTTATGCCACCGCGGATAGTACCGCTGCTCGACTAGGCCTTTGAGCGATGCAACAAACTGATTTCGTTGACTTACAGTCAGACTCTCCCAGTCTTTTTTACCAAGGCAACGCAAAGACATTTCTCTGTAGTCAATTAAGCTCGAAGGACCAGCAGAAGCCTTGGCTGTACCCTTCGAAACCTTAGAAATCTTTGAATTCTTCGAAACTTTAGAAGCCTTGGAAAGCTCAGCACCATCAAATGTCTGCAGCAATTGTCCGACCGCTGTCCAACCAGGCCCACTAGAGTTTGGCGGGATGGCGTCTGCTTGAGAAAGCCCTACCAAGCCAAGCAAAGCCGTGGCCATTGAAGTTCTCAAGATGAACTTTGACACCGATCTTGCCAAGAGAAATCTCCGATTACCGCCTAAGAGTGCCCTAGATAGAGGCTTTGCTGCGGATTAGTAAAAAGCGAGCCGCGAACAAAGAAACCAGCGACCAACTTATCAATATGAGGATATCACGATAGTAGTCAGCAGGAATACCCAACATCACACCTTTGGTCATGTCTGCCGCGTAATACATCGGCAACGCGGTAGCGAACTTCTGTTCCCAGCCTGGCATTGCTTTGACAGGTGTGATGATGCCTGAAACAAACATCAATGCCACCCCTAAAATTGAAACTGTCATTGTGTAAATTCTAATAGTTTTCAATACACAAGCGAAACAAAGACCGATGCAGGCGAAGGTGAAGACCGACAAAATTGTCGCGCCCAAAAGGCCAAAGAAATTGCCACCAAGAGTAAAGCCGACGATTGGAGAAGTGATACCGAGAGCCAACCAAAGTACAAGTGATGCCTCTAGCGTGACAGTCAAAGTCTTTGCGACAATGGCAGCATTGAGCCCACCAGGAGCAAAAACAATCTGCCTGTAGGTGCGTTCCATCCACTCGTAGATCCAACTAAAGCCCACATTCATTGAAGCAAGTACATAACAGAGATAGGCCACTAAACCCGATGTTATGTAGTCGCGCAGGCCAAAATTGACTTGAAACAGTGCCGCCGAGTGTAGGGGAATATTGAGTTCTTTGGCGCGTTGAGTAAGCACCGCCAGCAGGCCCATAGCAATTTGATCGTCAATTAATGGGTTATTTCCACTAGAGAGAATCTGCACTGAATCTTCTAAAGGGTCTTGCGAAACGTTTGCCAAAGCAACAATTTTCTCGCGAGCCAAATCACCTTTGGCTTTCTCCAAATCATCATATATCCTCACTCTGAAGCGCTTAGTGTCGGTGAGGTGCTTAGAGAGCTCGCTGATACCAGCTGGGTCGTACAAGCCAAAAGGCATATCGTTAGCACCAGATATGGTGTTACCAACACAGACTAAAATCAAGATTGCAAGCATAACGCTGGCACCGAAATATAGAGGCCGGCGCGTCCACTGCAAAATGTCTTTGTACATGATAGCGAGAATAGCGTGCATCATGACGCCACCTCATCTTTAGAGACAGCCAAAAATACTTCCTCTAGATTCGGTTCACCTGTGGCAAAGCGCATGAAGGGAATATTCTGCTGATAAAGCCAATCGAAAACTTCTTTGTGATAGCTCTCAACATTGTCTTGAGCCAAATCAGTCAAATAGATTGTATTGCGCAAAGAATCAAGGCGCACTTCTAAATTGAACTTGAGCTTTAGCAATTCGATGGCTGCACTAATTTGATCAGAATCAACTGAGCACTCTTGCACTAAGCGAATCGAAATTCCGCGCATGCCACGAATACGCTTGGCTAACTCAGGCACTGTGCCTTCGACAGTAAGGCGACCCGAGCGAATAATACCAATGCGATCGGCTAACAATTCTGCTTCTTCTAAGTAGTGCGTGGTTAGCAAAATTGTGACACCGGCAGTCTTCAACTCTTTCAAGGTCGCCCAGATAAGGCGCCTGGCAGCAGGGTCTAAGCCCACCGTTGGTTCATCCATAAATAACACTTTGGGCTCGTTGATCATGGCGCAGGCTATGGCCAAACGCCGCATCATGCCACCAGAAAGACTCTCTGTTCGATCGTTCAAGCGATCGACCAAACCAGCTCGTCGTAATAGTTTCTCGATACGTTCTTCGCCAACTTTTTTGGGCAAGCCATAGAGATCAGATAGAAATTTGAGATTCTCGTAGGGCGTCAACTCGTTGTAGAGCGCCAAATCTTGCGAGACTACACCGAAGCATCCTTTTATTTTTTCAGCTTCGCTCAGGCCATTGAAACCACAAATGAAAAACTCTCCAGCGGTGGGCGGAAGGAGAGTCGTGAGCATGCTTATTGTGGTAGTTTTGCCAGCGCCATTGTCGCCTAGTAGAGCATAGAGCTCACCAGGATAAATATTCAAATTAAGGCTATCGACAGATAATCTCTGACCAAATCGCTTGGTCAAGTTGCGGGCAGAAACAGACGCTTGAAGGTTGTCTGAGCTTAGCAAACCAGTCCTTGGGCGTTCTGGTTAGGCGAACCACAAGCACGCATCAAGCTATCGATATGAGCTACTTTGAAGACTTTGTAGACTGGTGATTGAATGTTGACGAAAGTCACCGTTGACTTCAGCGAATCAGCTCTCAATAAAAACTCTTCAAGCCACTCTAGGCCATCAACAGAAATAAAAGTGCAAGCAGAAAAGTCTAGCTCGATATCGGTTTTGCCAGTGGCCAAAACTTTGTCGACAGCATCAAGACCACGCTCTAATTCGCCCATGATGTGAATTGTCTCTAGCTGTCGTGTCTTCTTAGCTTCAGCCATGATTTTCTAATCCCCTTGTTATGGTCTTTCTCTCGGTGCATAAGCTGTAGCAAACAGTTGAGCTACTTCTGGGGCGAGGGTGTACCGCGGATTGGTGCGGATACTCATGTCGCTGAAAGCAATTTCTGTAAGCTCCGGAATTGAAGCCATATAAGCATCTAAAGGTATTCCCAGCTCAGAAATTGAAAGTGGTTGATTGGCTAATACAGCCAAGTCATATACAGCTTGTCTCAATTTTTGCACTAATCTCAAGCCGCGCGCTTCTTCTGTTTCACCCTCTATCGGATCAACAGTAAGGCCGATGAACTGAGCAGCCCGAGCGTATTTGCGATCAGCGATCCAGAGTGGGTAGCACGGAATAGAAACAAACTTCGATGGAATCTGTGCATTGTATTCAATGGTTGAAAGCAAGAATGCAGCGTTAGCACGACCGTGAGGAATATCGAAGCGAGCGCCTAGAGCGTGAGCCAGAGCGTGATTTACACCAACTGATGCATTACCTATCGCCATACCTGCGAGAGTAGCAGCATTGTGCAGCTTGTGACGGTAGAGAACATTGTTCGGATTCTTCAATGTAAGAGGCAGAGATTCAAAGATCAATCGTAACGCTTCAAGGGCCAACCCATCGGTGTAATCAGACGAGAAGGTTGAAACGAGTGCCTCTAGAGCATGAGTCAGAGCATCGAAAGCGGTATCACCGGTGATATTGGGCGGCAGGCTGCGGGTGAGGTGAGCATCAATGATGGCCACATCAGGCAACAAACATTCGTCGATTAGTGAAATCTTGCGATGTCCGTCTTTCAGTACTGCAAACGGTGTTACTTCAGAGCCAGTACCTGAGGTTGTCGGTATGGCCACCAGCTGAGTTTTCATCTCTTTTGGAAACTCAATCATTCGATGGTGGAAGTCGAGGAAATTGACAGCAATTTCAGAGATCTTCAGTTCTGGATAATCGTAGAACAGGCGAACAATCTTAGCGGCATCAAGAACAGAACCACCGCCTAAAGCAATGACGGTATCAGGTTGGCTGTGGCGCATAGCGGCAACCACTCGTTGAATCATGGCAAAATCTGGCTCTGGGCCCATGTCGCTGAAGATATCAACCTGGCAATCTTGCGGCAAGCGTTCAGTCACTTGAGCTAAGTGACCTCGACGTGAGGCACTGCGGGAGGTGATAATGAAGGCACTCTGGCACTTCAGATTCTTCAAGTGATCAATCGAGCCGGGGTTGATATAAATGTTCTTGGTAGTCTGGAAGCTGATTACATAGTTTCTTCGACGCGGCACACGCTTGAAATTGATCAAGTTTTTGATGCCGACGTTGTCGGTAGTGATGTTACCGCCGCCGGTACCACAACCGAAGCTCAATGTTGTATTGAGGTGGTTGTAGACGCCGCCGAGGCCACCGATTGAAGCCGGTGAATTAACAATGATACGACCAGCGTTAATGGCATCAGAGAAACGTTCGATCACATCGTCGTCTTCGCAGAAGATACCAGCGGTGTGGCCGGTGCCACCAGCGTAGTTGATGTCGAGGGCTTTGTTGATGCCTTCGTTGACAGAGTCAACTATGACAAAACCGAGCACAGGCATGAGCTTCTCAATCGCTAGTTTATGAGTGCGCAATTCGCCATTGAGGGGGCAAAGCAGCATTTTAATATGCTTTGTGATATTCAGTCCGGCTTGCTCAGCAATCAGGTTGGCTGGCTGTCCAACTAATTTATAGTTGATGCCACCACTTTTACTATCAATGATTAGGTCAGAAACTTTCTCTACTTCTTCTTGGGTGCAAATGTGGCATCCCAGACGGGTAAACTCAGTGAGCAGCACATCTGAAACTTCGCGATCAATCACCAAAGTTTGCTCTGACGGGCACTCGGTACCATTATCGAAAGTCTTCGAAATAATGATGTCCATGGCTGCCGATAGCACATTGGCGCTCTTGTGCACGTAAACAGGAGTGTTACCAGGGCCGACGCCTAGAGCTGGTTTACCTGAGCTGTAGGCAGCCTTAACCATTTGTGTTCCGCCAGTGGCGAAAATCAAATCAACTTCAGGATGGCTCATCAACAGTTCACTGGTGCGACGCAAACGCGAAGATTTGTCGACCCACGTGATGAAGCCCTTCGGTGCTCCCGCAGCCAGGGCCGCTTCGTACATGATTTTTGCGGCAAAGTTAGAAGATTCAGCAGCCATCAAGTGAGCGCTGAAAATAACGGTGTTGCGAGTTTTGGCGCAGCAAATACTTTTGAATATTACGGTAGAGGTTGGGTTGGTTACTGGCGCTAGGGCAAAAATTACGCCCATTGGCTCAGCCACTTCCACCATGTTCAAATCTGGAAATTCGCGAGTGATACCAACAGAACGCTTATCTTTGATTTGGTGATAGAGAAATTCTGAAGCTACTAGGTTCTTCAAAATTTTGTCTTCAGTAACACCCATGCGCGTTTCTTGATGAGCCATCAAGGCCATCTTTCCGGCATTTTCAATAGCAGCAGCTGTCATCGCTCTGACAATCTTGTCGACTTTCTCTTGGGAATATTGAGTGAAAACAGCGGCTGCCAATCTGGCCTGGCGCACCAAGTGATTAGCACGTTGGCTGAGCATCAACTCTTGTTCGGACGATACAGTCATTTAGTTATTCTCTGAAACGGATACCAGCAAATATATCCAGACATAGCAGCAAACTTATCAAGTGTAAGGCAAAACCGCATCTATAAGATAAAAGGTTAAGAACCTTGATTAAAACTTATTCTAGAATATTCTCTAGCTCTGGCCCACAAAGGGTGGGGCGATCACGAAGGCGGATGGGCGGTAAGGTATATCCAACACCTATCCATGTCAAGCGGCAGGTACTACAATTGCTGAGCAGGGTAACCTCTGGGCCTACACCGATGACAAACTAGCTGAATGACAAACTAGCTGAACCAATAACTAGCTGAACAACTACCTGGCTAACATGGCGAAAAAAAACTTGAACGAAGTGAAAAAGATAATGAGCAGGCAAAACGGGCAAAGTAAGCAAAGCAATGAAAATGGGCTCAGCTGGCTAACTGGCCTAAGTAGCCTAACTACCCTAAGTAGACTTAGCCGGCAATCTTGCCACGCGGCACTCTGTTCTCTGAGCTGCTTGACTGTTCAATCAACGGCGTTGCACTCGATGTTCCAATTGGCAAGCGTCCAACCCGCCTCAGCCCAAGACAGCAACGGTCGTCAGGTCAAAGACTTCAGACATAGAAAGCGCTTGATTGTGCCAGCCGGTGACAGTGAGCGAAGAATCGACTATCAGGCTTTGCCTGGCCGCGATTCTCTCATGCTTCCTACTTATGCACCCAAATTTCCACCAGCCGGTGCTGGAAGCTCATCTCCTCGCTATAGCACCGAAAACGGCTATCAACCTTCTTCTGGCGCAGATCCATATGCAAGTGGCCTTCCACCGGGAGAACCTGGAGAGTTATCAGCGACAACTCAGAGTCTAGGCAACAGCAGCCAAACTGGTCGCAAACCGATGACCAGAACCAGCCGCGCGGGCTTAACTCCGCCGCCACCACCAATCACTTCAGGTCTCCTACCGAGCAGCCTTACAAAAGAATTGCCAACTAAAACCACAGCCGAAGGCCATACTGCCGGTCAGACTTTGAGCGCGCAGAAAGTTGCCCAGATAAAATCGCAAGCAGAATCTCTTGTCAAAAAAGGTAAGGTGAGCGAGGCTCAGACTCTATTAACAGGGTACGTCAAAAACTATCCACAACAAAAAGTTCTCGCTACAGAACTCAGCAAAGTTTCGCTAGAGCGCGCTAAGGGGCACGCTAAGGCTGGCAACCATGAAGCTGCTGCGCAGCAAGCTCGACTAGCAATAACCCACGGAGAGAATGCGCCAGAAGTCGTGCAGTCTGCTCACGGAACACTAAATTCAAGCCTACAAAAGATTGGAGTAAAAGCCAACTCTCCTGCAGATCGCTTTGACCTAGGCACCAAGCTAATGGGCCAGGCTCGTTACGACGAAGCCGTCATTGAGTATAGTGCTGCAGCCAAGCTAAAACCATCTGTAGAAGCCTATTTAGGTGCCGGTGGAGCAGCAATGAAAGGCGGCCACCAACTACAAGCGAAAAAATACTTCCAAGAGGCTCTTGAGGTAAACCCCGACTCTCAGCCAGCCTTAAGAGAATTGGGAATCGCTCGTTATCATCTCAAAGATTATGCAGGAGCGAACGCCGACCTCACTAGAGCACTAGTAATCAACTCTGGCGATAAAGAAGCTGCCCATACATTGATTGAATTGTGGCACCACCAAGTCGCCAGTCGACCAGGCGACGCTAATGCTCACCTAGGGTTAGCTCGCGCCTACCAAGTTGCTGGCGACCTACCTGCCGCACAAGATGCTTACAAAACTGTAGTCAAAATTCAACCGCAGCATCCAAATCTACCGGCTGCTAGACAGAGTTTCAAGCTGGCTTACGCTCGCCAAGAATCAAGGAAAGCATACGAACTAGCGCAAACACTTGAGAGACAAGGCTCACTTCTGAGCGCTTATCAGAAGGCTGGAGATGCTGTTCAACTGTTTCCGTCAGAGACGCTCTATCAAAAATATAGTGCCGATTTGGCAGCTAAGCTAGCAGCCACGGCGCAAAACTCAAGCGCTGCGCCAATGTTCAACACCGCCGCACCAACTGATGGTGCTCCGGCGACACCGAGCCAGCAAGCAATATTAGTTCCAGGCTCGACACCAGAAGCACCACCCAGCTTAATACCAACCGCACAAGATATGGGCTTAGCACCAGCAGCAGCGCCACTATCGTCTTCAGGTTCAATGGGCCAAGGGGGCGCTGGCGAGCCACTATCGACTGACCGTCAAGTTTCTAGTATTTCCAACTTCCTTGTCAGTATGCGCAACTTTACGATGCAACAGCAGAATGCCATACGAGACGCCGAAGATAATAGCATCTGGACTAAGGGAACAACCCGTGCCAAATCATCATTAGCGGGTCTCGGCAGCGATGCTGATAGTGACGTAGCCATAGCGGCGCCATCGGGATTGCCGTCAGCATTACCCTCTGGTTTGCCCTCAGCTATTCAAGCCGCGCCACCATCAAGTGCTGTTGCTGATGTTTTGCGAAACGCCGCTTTAGCACTAGCCAACACAAAGAGTTCTGCCGGTACTTTAAGCAGTTCCGTTCCGGCTTTGAGCGGCACTGCCACAAGTATGACGAGCGCAACAAGTTCTCAAGCAAGTTCTCTAACGAGCGCTCTGCCGGATGCCTCAGCAGCTTCAGTTGCAGCACCAGCAGCCGCGCCAATCGCAGCAGCAGCTGCAGCGGCCAACCCTTATAAGAGCTGGGCTATCCAGGCAGCTCAAGCTTCCGCGCAAAAAGCAGCTCATAGGTTCTCGTCTAAATCTTCAACTACAAGTGCCGCTAACGCTAAACCAGTGGCGGCGACTTCCACTTCAGCACAGATGGCCTCAACTCAATCTACTAGTGCCAACCAGGCGCCAGCACCTTCGCCGACTCCGCTAGAAGCACCACCACAGTCTCAAGCCTATGGGCAAGATGGATATCAACAGTCAGCTCCACCGCAATATGACCAAATTTCGCAAATCAATTCATTGCAGACAAATAATCAGCAGTTGCAAGCACAGCTCTCACAGGCCAATTCATACATTCAGCAACTGCAAAGCCGAAATGCCCCAATGAGTGAAGGTTTGGGAGCTAGCAGTCAACCTAATCTGAGTAGCGCGCCTGCATTATCGCCTGCTTTGCCGTCGACACAAGCATTGTCAACGACCCAAGCAATTTCATCTCAATCAACTGGCACAGTGCGCTTGCTCTTGCAGGGCGTCAAAGCAGCTAAAGACGACGTTCAACTCAAAGTGCTCTTGCGCAATGAGACTAGTCAAGAAATCAAAATACCTAGCAATATGAAGGCGTCCGTTCGCAGCGCTAGCCAAGGCGAAAGACAAGGCAAGGCCAGCTTCTCTGGCAAGACAGTTAGCCCTGGCGCATCGGTAGCCGGAATAATCAAAATACCTGGCAACAATTTAGACCCTACTGCTGACGTGGTTATTCCAGCTTCTAGCCTGGCAATTATCGGCCTCGGCGATTTGCACCTTACTGTGCCAATTTCACAGCGCTAATCTGAATCACAGCCAGTTCCAGACACGTACTTGAGAGTATCTTGATACTTTCTTGACCTCTCTATTGCCTTAATTGATGCCTCGTTGACTGCTTTAGCGCTTTGATATAGAAGTCAGCAGCGGAGGCAGGGCAATGGACATATTTTTAGTATTAATGCTCTTGTTTGCGGCCTGGTTAGGTGGCCATGCACTCGATTTCTGCTTTAGCAGAGTCGAAAAAGCAATCTGCCCAGAATCTGAATCTGAGCCAGCAGAAATATACGGCAGCAGAAACCCTACAGAAAAATCATACAAAAGACGAGGTGTGCAAGCAGCCCGCCTCTACTTAGTGCCGTCAGCCATCGCCAGGCACCAGTAAAAAATCAAAGCCCACAAATTTTAATTCTCAGCCCTCTAACACGAAGCCCCAGGAATAACACTTTCAATGAGTAAAAATACCGTTTTGACCAAAGCTGACAGCGCAAGCGCGACAAAGCAAGAGAGCAAAACAACAAAGCGAGATCACTCAAAAGAACAAGCTTCTTGGTGGAGAGTAATGTGCCTAACAGGCGTTGATTACTTCTCGACTCTAGGATACCAACCAGGCATAGCCTTTCTGGCAGCCGGAATACTTTCACCAGTAGCGACTCTAATAGTAGTGCTATTGACTCTTCTCGGCGCCCTTCCGGTCTATTGGGTGGTGGCTAGAGAAAGCCCACATGGTCAAGGCAGTATTGCCATGTTAGAGAAACTATTTCCGGGTTGGATTGGCAAAACAATCGTTCTAGTCTTACTAGGTTTTGCTGCCACCGACTTCATCATCACCATCACTTTATCGGCTGCTGATGCCACTTCGCACATTCTAGAAAACCCGGTAATTCAACATTTAAATGTTATTCCGCACAATCCGATTTTTTGCACCAGCCTTCTACTTTTGCTGTTAGCAGGAGTATTTATCATGGGCTTTCGAGAAGCCATCGGCATTTCAACGGCTTTAGTAATTGCCTATATCAGCCTCAACATCTATGTGCTGGCAATCGGTGGTCAGAAAATCTTTGCCAATCCCTCGCTCATTAGCAATTGGCAACTACAGCTCAATACTCAATATCTCAACCCCCTTGCGATGATAGCGGCTGCTGCACTTGTTTTTCCCAAACTTGCACTCGGCCTATCCGGATTTGAAACCGGCGTTTCGGTAATGCCTCTTGTACGCGGCGATCAAAACGATGACCCGGCTCAACCACAAAAACGCATTGCTAACACAAGAAAACTCTTGCTCAGCGCCGCCCTTATAATGAGTGTAATGCTGATGGCTAGTAGTGTTGTCACAACAGTACTAATTCCGGCCGTTGAATTTGCCCCCGGGGGTGGCGCTAACGGCAGAGCAATTTCATTCTTGGCGCACCAATTTATGGGTCACACTTTTGGCTCGGTCTACGACATAGTCACCATTGCCATACTGTGGTTCGCCGGCGCATCAGCGCTGGCCGGGCTGCTTACATTGGTGCCTCGTTATCTACCACGCTACGGAATGGCACCAGAATGGACAGCGGCCACACGCCCTCTAGTGTGCTTCTTCTTTGCCGTCACAGTGGCTGTCACTTTAATTTTCAAAGCCAACGTTGATGCTCAAGCCGCCGCCTACGCCACCGGAGTTTTAGTGCTCATGACTTCAGCAGCAGCGGCTGTAACCGTGAGCATGTGGAAGCGCTCAAACATTTTGCGCTTGGGCTTTATGGCAGTTACGGCTATCCTCATGTATACCACCATCGCTAACATAGTGGAGCGCCCAGACGGTATTCAAATTGCCAGCTTCTTCATCTTCACAATCTTAGCTATCTCTCTTTGCTCAAGAGTGGCTCGCTCGCTAGAACTACGCATAAAAAAGGTGAGCCTTGATGCCACCGCCACTTCTTTCGTAAGTAGCAATAGCGGTAAGCCTTTGCGAATCATCGCCCACAGACCAGGCGGAGCCAGCTACGAAGCAAAAATGGCCGAACTAAAAGAAACCCATGGCCTCAATATGAGCTGCGACCATGTAATTTTTCTTGAGGTGAGCGCTTTAGACCCATCAGAGTTTGAAGACGAGGTACTTGACGTCAGTGGAGTTACCAGCGGTGAATACAAAATCATGCGCTGCCAGAGCCCAGCTGTGCCAAATGCCATTGCCGCCCTCTTGCTCTCAATGCGCAACACCACAGCGATAAATCCACATGTCTACTTCGGCTGGACCGAAGGCAGCCCAGCGATGTACGCTGTCAAATATATATTCTTTGGCGAAGGAGAAACGGCACCCTTAACTAGAGAAATACTTCGCAGCGTCGAAAAAGATGTTAAAAAGAGACCGGTGGTTCACGTCGGTTAACTAAGTCATGCGACAACTCTCGAAACACGGAATTGGAATAGCCAGCGTCATTCTTGTCACCGCGATAATAATGGTGTTTCATCTCGACATCATGCTTGCCAATGTCTCGATGCTGTATTTGCTCACGGTCTTTTTACTGGGCCTTTACGTCGGGCGCTCGGCAGCAGTGGTCTCGTCACTATTATCGTTCGCCGCTTTCGACTGGTTCTTTGTTGAGCCCAAACATACCTTAACTGTACAGAGTGCCTCTGAGTGGCTGGCACTCTTGATGTTTCTTTTGATCTCAACTATCACCGGACAACTAGCTTCACGTGTAAGAGCCGCTGGGGCCGAAGCGAGACAAAGACAGGCTGAGACCGAAACATTAGCAAAAGCCAGCTGGGCAGTCTCTTCACAGCTGACAACAGAAGAAGCTTTAACCGAAGTGTTAGAACAGTTGCACCATGTTAGTGATATCGAAAAAGCAGCGGTAATTTCTTTTGATCAAGATGGAAAGGTTCTCTTACGAGCAAGTACCAGTATTAGTAATAACAATACTAATACTGGTACTAATAACAAGACTAGCACCACCAGCGATGGCGGCAAAGCACTGTTACTTACCGAAATCGACCAACAACTAAACAGCATTCGCACCGATTCTGAAAGCTTAAAACTTTGGACACCAGTGGCTCACGGTGGCAACCAAGCAGGCGCGGTCTATGTCAAACTGAAAGAGCACTCGGAAGAAAGCCCTGAGCAAAGACGGTTAATCGATGCACTGGTTAACCATGCTGTAGTAATTTTGCAACGCGAAGAACTGATGAAACAGCAATCGCGCTCGCAAGCTCTAGCTGAGGCCGACAAACTAAAAACTGCTCTGCTTTCTATGGTTTCTCACGATTTTCGCAGCCCGCTGACAGGAATCAAAGCCGCTGTTTCGGCTCTCTTGCAAGAATCACCCAGAGAGTTAGATAGCGCCGAGGCCAGACAATTATTGCAAGGCATAGAGGATGAAGCCGACCGCATCAACCGCATGGTCGGCAATATTCTCAATCTTTCTAGGCTCGAAGCCGATGCCTGGAAACCTGACGTTGAGAGCAGCGCAGTTGCCGAAATTATTGGCTCGGCACTAGCATCTTTTTCAGTAGAAGAGAACAAACGTATTACTGTGAGACTTCCCCGTGACCTCGCTGAAGTCAACGTTGACCCGGTGCAGATTGAGCAAGTGATCAAGAACCTGGTAGAAAATGCACTAAAATATTCAGACAACGAAACTACCGTAGAAATCTTGGTAAGTACTCTAGACAAGCAAGTAATATTGAGTGTTCTCGACCGAGGCATCGGAGTAGCTCCCGAAGATGCCAGTCGAATCTTCGACCGCTTCTATAGAAATCCACGGCTCAAAGAAACAGCAACACCAGGGGTTGGTATTGGTTTGGCCATCTGCAAAGCCTTAATTGAAGCCCATCAGGGCAGCTTGGTCATGACGCCAAGAAGCGGCGGTGGCAGTGTGTTTGAAGTAAAATTACCAACTGAGAAAATATCATAATTTATGAAAGTATTGGTCATCGACGACGAGCCACAAATAAGAAGAGCCCTGAAAATGGGCTTGGAGCGCAACGAGTATGTTGTCAGCTTAGCTGGCAGCGGCGAAGAAGGGCTAGACAAAATGGCTACCGAACCTTTCGATTTGGTAGTGCTCGACCTCGCTATGCCAGGCATGGACGGCTTTGAGGTCTGTCGCCAGATTCGCAGCTGGAGTCAAGTTCCAGTGGTAGTACTATCAGTGCGAGACAGCGAAGAAGATAAAATCAAAGCGCTAGACTGCGGTGCTGATGACTACTTAACCAAACCATTCGGAGTAGGGGAGTTATTGGCGCGCATCAGAGCGATTATTCGCAGAGCCAAAGGGGCAGAGGCAAATTTGCTCACGCCAATTTTTACTGAAGGCAAGCTAGTTGTTGATTTCGATAAGCGGATTGTCACTGTATCTGGTGACACCGTGCACCTAACACCGAAAGAATATGATTTGCTGCACATGCTCATCAATAACGCCAATAGAGTGCTCACACATAGACAGCTACTGACCAAAATTTGGGGCGTAGAATATGCAGACGATCACCATTCTCTGCGCGTACATATTGCCAACCTGCGCAACAAAGTCGAAAGCGATCCCACTCGCCCGCAGCTTATTCAAACCGAAACCAGAATTGGTTATCGCTTCGTCAGCAGCGGAAGCTGAGAGCATTCTCACATGCAAGCCAATCTTGATAGTTTCCTGATTATCTACTCAATATTGTGACAAGGGTCATATAATTGACCGTCTAAACTGGAGCATTTACCAATGAGGACATGGCGATTGGCGTCTAGCACAATCTCAGCCAAGAAAATTAAAGCCGCTTGCGTGCTGGTCGCTACCACCACCGCGCATAGCATCTGTATGCCATCTCAGACCGAAGCGGCAGCATTATCTGGACCAATCAATTCGGTTGACGTTCCTAAACAGATACTGCGCACAGGCATCAACCTAGAAGCCAAATCAATTTCGCCCAATACTCTGCAGCTCGCTCAAAACTTGAATTTACTGCCACTGCTCAGTCGTATGAAAGAACTTAAAGCAAAAACAGCATTGCACAGCAGCAGCGGCAATGCAGCGACCATCGAGTCGCTGAGCGACAGACAGGAGCTATTGGAGCTCACTCAAAAAGCCCAGAATATTCTGATCAGAACCTCACTCGAAGTTGATTTCGTGGTGGCCGAAATAGACACAGAACAAAATATTTATAGCGAAGTACTCTCTTCATTTCAAGGCTCTAGAGACAAACTAGTAGCGCGCGTAAATGCTGGAAGTTTCATCTTAAATGGAGCGCTCTGGACTGTCTGCGAAGCTCTTACTGTTGTCTCTCCACTGCACCCTAACTATGCTATTCAGTCAGGCATAGTTGGTATCGCTGCTGGTATCGTGCCATCAATTGCTTCAGGATATGCCTTAAAAGCGTACAGTGGCAAGCACAAAACTTCAGAAGCCGATCCTAATATGCTGGCGAAAATTTTCAATCGTCCGACAAATCAAGACATAGAATATCCAAAATCTGTTTGGGATTTTCTCAACACTATCCCGGCAGCCGAAGCTGGTGGAGAGGCCGGTAACCCTGGCCGAACACGCAAAGAGCAGCTAATTGAACGCTGGGTCTCGGACAAAAACATTCCTTCGTTCACAGATAAATCAAATGCCAGGCAAATTGACATTCTTACGGCTTCAGCCTCACAGAAAAAAGGCCTAACGATAGAAAATTTGACAGTGCGCACAGTTATGCTTGAGCAGCTACAGGGTGAACTGGCGAAAATGAAGCGACTACTGATGGAAATCGCCATGGTCATTACAGACGATAAAGAAGTCTAGTAGCCGTAACTATCTACCTATCTACATCACGTAGGCTGGTTTACTGCGATAGAGATTTCTAAAAGTAGCTTTGTCGGCTGGTGATAGTTGATTGACGATGCGATTCTCGTGCATGATATCGTCGCGATAAGGGCTATGAGCCTTGATTCCAAGGGCATGACCAAACTCGTGAGAAGAAGCGCCAATCATCTTTTCAGGGGTCGAGTCAACTAAAGTAGAAAGCTCAATCACTACTGGTTTTTGTTGAATGTTGACTCGCTGTGCTTGGTCATAAGTATAAACCTGAGCACAGGTATTGCCACCGACCATGATACCACCAGGGCTAGTTGAATCTTTGAAAGAATCGACGAAAAACACTAAGACTTGCGCTTGCTTAGGGTCATCAACAAAGCCAAAGCGCAAAAGCCCTTCACGCTCAAACTGGCGCCACTGCTCAATCCCGGCAGCCACTTGATAGTTAGTATCATCGGTCCACTGCGGCGCTTTCTCTAAAGTAGTAAAGCCTTCGGGCTGACAAAGCATAGAATAAACTTGATCGGGTCGCACCTTCTGCAACTCACTAAAAGGCATCTCTGGTAGTTTTAGACCCGGGCTAATCCAAATCTTGAGAGGCATTTTTTTGCTTTCCCAGCGCACCAAACCCATATTGAGGCTAGGCTCGCCCGGATTATAAGCAGTGGTGTTGGTTCCTGGTGCCCGGTCATAGCCTTCGGTGAGGTGCAGACCATTAGTATGTTGCAAGGGCTGTTGCCCGCCAGGGTTAGAAAAGCTCTGAAAAGCGGCTCTTTGGAGCTTGCGCGTCTGACCACTAGCCTTTAATGCCAACGGCGAGCTGAGCAGAAAAATAGACGAAACCACAGCAAGACCCTTAAGGGCGACTTTAGCTAAGCTCAATTGCCCCGAAGCACTGGCTCTGACAGGTAACGCAGTAGGGCTATTTCTGCTTGTATACAACCTAAAGTGGCCTCAAAGAAAAGACTAGATGACATAATAAGCAGTGGAGTTCTCCACTTAATTACTTACCGCACCTTTTCAATAATAAAACAGGCTGACACTTGGCGCCAATCTTGCAATCTCCTTCATACGAACAACTGAGCTTGAGAGTGGCCCACGCCATTGTCGACCAAATAAGAACCAAGCCAAAGTGCTGTCTGGGCCTGCCAACCGGGCACACGCCGCTTTTAACCTATCAAATATTATCTAACTGGTCATCAGGACAGGGAAATTACGCCGACAGCGACGCTCCAGCCATCGATTGGTCACAGGTGCTTTGTTTTGCCCTCGACGACTATTACAACGTCGACGAAAAGCATACTTTTCAGGCTTTCTTAGAGAAGCATCTCTACAGTCACACAAATTTGCCGTTAGATAACCGCTTGAATCCAATCGCATCAGAAGACTACGACCAGCTTATCGAAAGCTGCGGCGGGCTCGATCTAACTGTGCTTGGCATTGGCGGCAATGGCCACATCGCCTTCAACGAGCCGGGCACGATGGCCCTAAGCTATACCCACTGCATTTGGCTAGCAGAATCAACAAGATTGGCCAATCAGGATGCTTTCGGCAGCCTAGAAGAAACGCCAATAACGGGAATAACTATGGGACTGCAAACTATTTTAGGCAGCGCTAGAATAATACTCATGGCCAATTCTGAAGCAAAACGCGGTATTGTCGAGCGTGCTTTTTCTGGACAAGTTACTCTGGACGTACCGGCATCTCTTCTGCAAACTCATAGCAATGCAGACGTTTGGACCGATTTTGGCTATGAGAAAAACTTCTGCAATAAAATCTAGTCATCGCTATTTATAGCCAGTCATAAGAAGGTACAGATTGAATGCTTAGCCGAATTGCCAAATTGCATCTGTGCTCACTAGTCGCCTCTACTGTTTGTCTAGTCGCGAGCCAGGCTGCTCTTGCTCGCGAAACCGACCCAGATTTTGTGCCGCCCGAAATTACTTTGCCGATGCCAGCTCAGTATAGTGCTGCACCGGCAGCGTCTGCAGCAGCTGCCGCTTTTCAAGGAAGCACACCAGCTCCTGGTCTGGCCAATACGGGTTCCGCGGCCGCTGGCTTTGCCCAAGGCTCAAACGCAGCGATGTCTGGCATGAGCAATCCTAATCAGACAAATCCTTTTCTCATGAAAGCAGTTGACCGCTTGCGCCTCCCACCAGGTACCAGTCTTCCTGGGCGCGGCTCTAACCCTCAGGGTGCGGCAGGGTCAATGCCAGGTTATCCACAAGCTGGCACGCAGCAGCAATATGCTGCTCCACCACAGGGTTCGTCTGCTCTAATGCAACCAGGGCAACAACCACCGCCACCAGCTACTCCTTTGCAAAAACAACTAGCTGCTCAAGGCCAACAAGCTGAACAAAATGACCCTGTGGTCACCATGCAAACCAGCAAAGGTACCGTGATAATTCGCCTATTTAGGCAGTATGCGCCAATCACTATCAAAGCCTACTTGCAAATGGTTAAATCGGGCTTCTACAACGGCCTCACTTTTCACCGCGTCGAGCCTGGATTTGTGGTTCAGGGCGGCTGTCCCAACGGCAATGGAACAGGCGATTACATCCCTCCTGGCCAGACAATGCCGCGCTATCTTCCGCTCGAAACCTCACCCTATGCCCGACATAATGCCGCCGGCGTTGTGGCTATGGCAAGAAAGCCAAACAATCGAGATTCGTCTAGCTGTCAGTTTTACATCACCCTGGCTCCGAAGCCGCAGCTCGACAATCAGTACACCGTAATTGGTGGCGTCATTCAAGGCTTTGACGTGGTGCAACGCATCGCTATTGGCGATCGCATCATCTCAATGACAGCTTCAGAATAACTAGCCTGACTCTATGTCTTCGTCGTCTTTCGTGTTAAAGAACATGATTACTGATAGCACGATAGTGATGCAGCCACCAGCTCCAAAAATTAAATTAGCGATTGCTCCGATGGGAGCATTTTCAGCCTCTGACGTGGCCAAATAATTGGCGACGAAAAAGAATGAGACACCGACACAGAAAAGGATGATAGAAGGAATTTTCTTGATCATGGTTTGTTCAAATAATTGCGAATGGCAGGAAGGATTCCACCAATCAATTTTGAGCCACCAATATGGTTCATATGTACAGTATCCCAGAAATCGCTTTCAGCAAACTGACTTTGATTGGTCATATCGACCAAAGTGACATCTTTTCCTTGGGCGGCGGCTAAAGTTTTGACCTGATCGTTGAAGCGCTGGTAGAAACCAGGAGCCATCAAGCCTTGATTTACTTTGGTTAAAGGCATATTGACGAGAACAACTTTAATGCCGCGCTCACGGCAAACCTTGAGGGTATTCTCTAAGCATGACATTTGCACGCTCAAGTCGCGCTCAGCAATGTTCTTGTAGCGGCCGCGATATTCTCTGGTACTAGTTTCCCAGCGCTGTTCAGCAGTGCCAGAGAGGAGAGAGGCAATTGACTGATCGGCAGGGTTGGCTGGCTTTGCGGCTTTGCTAGAATTTGCAGTGCCATTAGAACCACCACCACCAGTGGTGACAGGGGCAACAAAAGCACTTATGGCCCCGCTGATTTTCTCTAAAGTACGTTCTGCTTCTTTTTGGAAGCGCCAACGTCGGCCGTATAAGAAGCAACTGTGATTGGCTATAAATTCGGCTTTGTCTTCAAAGCGAGGTAAGAAAGTTTTGGCATAGCTGGAGAAGTTATGCAAATCGACAATCTGCTTAAAAGATACAGTGGCCATCGGGCTTTTGACATTATCATCGGCAAAGTCACGGGGGGCGATTCCCCATACCACAACTTCGGGCTTGGTATCACCTTTGAGAAATTCGTTGGCATAGAGATAAGCGTCAGAGCTCATTTGACCAGCGCTAGACAAAGAAAATACTGAACTGTTCTTGATACCACTCTTCTCTAAAGTAGCCTGCAGCGCCACAGATTTGTGGTAGTGAGCAATGTCAGAAATCTTGGGGTCAAAAGAAGCGTCCATGGCCCAGAAAGGAAACATCATTAAAGACGAGCCCAACAAAACCACATTGGCGGGTGGCTTCTGCTCTTTGTACTCTTTAATAGCTAAATCTATCAGTGCTGGATTCGTCCAGAAGTCGCCGCCAGCCGAACGAGCTGAGCGCTCCTGCTGGACATTAGACAGATGGGCCAAGCCGACATTGACGACGGCAAATATAGCGAGAGCCAAGGTAATCGGTCGTTTGAGTGCGAGCCTAGAACTTTTAGCGCCCTTACCCTGCGGCCCTGAAGAATGCTGCCCATGCAAAAGCTCGGGGTGAAGCTTAGTGCTCCCCATCCCTGTTTTAGTTGGCGGTGTAGCGGGCGTGACCGAAGAAGCAGGCAACTAAAGAGGATCTCCAAATAGCACTTGACTATTTTAGTCAACTTTACACCCTTGAATGTTAGCCATTTCTAAGATCTAGGTCAAATTGAATTGGGATCGGCGTAAGGAGGCAGCTCCTCGCGGGATGTAGGCCGTTTATTTAAATTTGGCAAATCGTCAAGAAGTGGCCTAGACGAGCTACCAGAAGATGCATCCGGAGCCGTGCCAGGAAAAGTACCAAGACCGAGGCGCTTGAGAAAATCCAACATTGGTTTCTGAAGCTGTTCAAGAATATTATCAGCCGGTCCAAAAGTATTGTTTGAACCGGTCAGCCCATCTGGTCCAAAATTGCGAACCGAACTAGTCGTGCCGTCTGGTCCAATGCGAATGTGAATTTCGCGACCAGCGAAACTGCCGCCCCTCGGCATTCTTGCAAATTCGCGAAGTCTACCGATATCGGTGAAGTTTTCCATGCCCGGCACTTCGGGCAGAAGAGAATCGCTCGTTGATCCTTCGTCAAAATTGTTCATTCCCTCTATTCCCCCTAAGGGGATGTCTGCAAATGGCGACTCACCAAAGGGTGTGGCGGAAAAGGGAGAGCCATTTTCAGTCAAACTACCAAACAGTGAACCATTGCCGGCCCTAGGCATCGGGCCTTTGCGAATGGCCGTGAATGGGCCAGCCGCCCCGCTGGAAGAACCAGGACCAGAGCTAACTCCTGGAATATACTGAGGTGGAGCGAACGCCTCGACTCCCACACCAGCGGTTTTCTTCAGCCTTTCGATGCGGTCAACATAAGACATAGCCTGAGCTGGAACGCCGAACAGATGCGACTCTAAGCGATCGAGACGTTGGTCCATTGACTCGGTGGAGTAGGTTTTCTTGAGAATGCGCCATTCGAGAGTCGAAAGCACCGGGTAATTCGTGTCGGCTTTGGCCCCTGACTGGCCGCTTTCACCCTTAGCCTTATCTATCTTGCTTTGCTCGACCATAATCTGGGCGGCACGCTTATCGCGCTGAACGATAGCTGCTTTCAGGCGAGTTAAGCGATCGTCGCTGGTGCCAAATTGCGAAGCACCAAGTGTCATCAACTCAAGGCGTTCAAGGCGCTTCTCGATTGGGTCATGACCATAATGGTGGAAGAAAAAACGATTCTCTAAAACCACTAGGTCTTTGTCTAAGGCTTGATCACTCAAAGCTAGAGGCTTATTTGCCGCAGCCGTCGATTTACTTTCTTTTACTTTCAGAGCTAAGGCGCCAGTTTGTACAAATAGACTGCAAGCTAAAGCAATAACCCAAGGGTGAGTAGATTGTCGTAACTTCATCGCTTTATCGTCCTGATTGACCACCTACACTCAGCATAGCAGAGATGTCAAACCGTGCCGCACCGCCTTTCCGCCATCCACCTTTATTTTGAAAGCCAAAGAAAAACCGCTCCTATGTAGCGAATACCTAGGAGCGGTCTTAATTTCTTAGTCTCTAAAAGAGTTCGTCTTTAGAAAAACTAGTCTTCAGAAGCGCGGAACTCAGCATCGACGACATCATCGCCAGAGCCTTGGTATCCGCCGCCTTCAGCGCCGTTGCCGCCATTACCTTCGTAACCGCCGCCTTCGTAGCCTTCAGCGCCACCGCCCTCGCCACCATCTGCACCACCATCACGTTGATAAGCGGCTTGTTGCAAGAGAACGAGAGCTCCTCTGAGTTCGTTCATGATGCTCTTGATTGTTTCGAGATCGGCTTCTTCTTTGAGCTTGTCGCGCAAATCGCCAACGAGCATTTCGCAGCGAGATTTCTCACCGGGAGTAACTCTGTCGCCAAGTTCTTTGACTTGTCTTTCAACGGCATAACAGATGCTGTCTGCTTCGTTTCTGACATCGGCTTCTTCTTTGCGCTTTCTGTCGTCCTGAGCATAAGACTCGGCTTCGCGGATAGCCCGTTCGATGTCTTCTTTGCCCAAGTTGGTAGAAGCGGTAATCGTGATGCGTTGCTCTTTACCAGTAGATTGGTCACGAGCAGTAACGTTCATAATACCGTTAGCGTCAATGTCGAAAGTAACTTCTACTTTGGGAACGCCGCGCTGTGATGGCGGAATACCATCGAGTCGGAAGTTACCTAGCAGTTTGTTATCGCGAGCCATTGGGCGCTCACCTTGGAAAACGTAGATGTCTACTGCTGTCTGGTTATCGTCAGCAGTGGAGAATACTTCAGTTTTGCGAGTTGGAATTGTGGTGTTGCGGTCGACCAGTTTGGTCATGACACCACCCATGGTCTCAATACCAAGTGACAGTGGGGTTACGTCGAGAAGCACAACGCCCTTAACTTCACCACCAAGTACACCGGCTTGAATAGCGGCACCAACTGCAACCACTTCGTCAGGGTTAACGCTCTGGTTTGGCTCTTTACCGCCAGTTACTTGTTTAACAAGCTCTTGAACGGCAGGAATACGAGTAGAACCACCAACCAATACAACTTCATCGAGGTTGTCATAAGTTAGCTTGGCATCTTTGAGTGATTGTTCCATCGGGAAGCGGCAACGCTCAACCAGATGTCTGGTTAGTTCGTTGAAGCGCGAACGCGATAGTTTCATCTCAAGGTGCTTAGGACCAGAAGCATCAGCTGTGATGAATGGAAGAGAGATATTTGTCTCGGTAACTGACGAGCACTCGATTTTGGCTTTCTCAGCGGCTTCTGTCAGACGCTGGAGGGCTTGTCTATCTTTGCGCAGGTCAATGCCTTCTAAGTTCATGAACTCGTCGGCTACCCAGGTAACTACACAGTGGTCGAAGTCATCTCCGCCCAAGTGAGTGTCACCAGATGTTGACTTAACTTCGAAGACACCGTCGCCCACTTCTAGAATAGAAACGTCGAAAGTACCGCCGCCTAAGTCGAAAACCAAAATGGTTTCGTTGTCTTTCTTATCTAGACCGTAGGCAAGCGCAGCTGCCGTAGGTTCGTTGATAATACGGAGAACTTCTAAACCGGCAATCGTGCCAGCGTTTTTGGTTGATTGACGTTGAGAGTCATTGAAGTAAGCAGGAACCGTAATAACGGCTGAAGTTACCTTTTCACCCAGATACTTCTCAGCATCTTCTTTCAACTTGCGCAAAATCATCGCTGAAATTTCTTCTGGCGAATATTCTTTGCCTTGAATCGAAACCTTACATCCGCCGTCAGCGCCTTCCTTAACTTTGTAGGAAACAATCTTCTTCTCTGATTCAACTTCAGAGAAGCGACGTCCGACGAAACGTTTAATTGAATAAACGGTGTTCTCTGGATTGAGCACCGCCTGACGACGAGCAAGCTGTCCAACGAGACGCTCACCAGACTTGGTGAAGGCGACAACCGATGGAGTGGTTCGACCACCCTCGGCGTTGGAAACTACGGTCGGCTGACCACCTTCCATAACCGCGACGACTGAGTTGGTTGTGCCCAAATCAATGCCTACTGACTTACCCATATACTTTGAAACTCCCTTCGGACCTACTTGAAAGCTCAGGCTGGAGACCCCAAGAAATTATACTTGGGATAGCCTCTTGAACTGAGTACCAAAACTACAGTTTTCCGCACGTTGAATTCTTAACAACCAAAAAAATGGCGATTTACCCAACGTAACTCTGGTAATAGTCCCATGATGCCAATTTGGCGGGGCTGTGAACTGAAACTTATACAAAGATTCATATTCGCTAATTCGACCAATTTCAAACACCTATTTTGCCGAAATTTTCATTTCATTTGCAAGTACATTGACAAGAGCAAGGCAAAAAGCTCTTGGAGGAACTGCTATTTGGCCATTTCGACGCGCAGTTTCAAAGAGACAAAAATATCCAATTTTACTGAGGTCGTGCTGGCTTAGCCAACGCCAACATCGCTCCTAAACTTGGGCAATCGTCAGGAATTGAGCCCACACCTACTGAAGCGACCACCGGACTACCACCAAATTTAGAACTAAGGGGAGTAGTCATGAGCATTTCAGCCATTCGTCCAGCAAAATTTCGCGCCGAAGTGCTTTCGGTTTCAGGCAACAACAAGGCAAAGCCCGTCGCATCATAATGAGCGAACGAATCGGTTTTACGCTTCATCTTATTAATGCGTTCAGCCACTTCACGAATGGCACCGAGAGGTAGTGGCTGAGAAGGCTCGCCGGGGTCAGCTGAACGCACACAAAGCTCAAGCAAAATCACTGAGACCGGGCGACCAAAGCGTTCGAAGCGATGATATTCCCGCTCTAATAAAAAGAGGAATGCTTGCTGCGAATGAATTCCAGTGTCATCGCGCAATAAAGATCTTTCAGCTTCACGTGCTTGATTCCAATCAATATCAGCCTCTTGCATGGGCTTCTCTGACGAATCAGGAAGCTCATCGACAAAAGTGACGAGATTACAAGTGGCGAAGTTGAATATTATCGGCACCCATTTCTGTTTATTGACATTGCATTTGCGCAAAATGTCGATCAAGCGACTTTTGTTGTCGATTAACTGATACATGCGCTTTTGCAAGGTCATGTCAGCGCCAGTACCCTTCTCTAATAACTGCTCAAAAAGTTGTTCAGTAATAGATGGATGATTGCGCAGCAAAAAACTGTCGTCGTGAATATTTTTTTGTTTGAGCAATTGACGTTGGTCGTCAAGGGCAGCGCCTTCCATCAACATCATGTCGAGGCGTTTTTTTATGGTGACGTTTTCATGCTTGACCTCGGGATAAAAGCGAAACTGCCCATCTTCCCAGCCAACCAATTCAATAAGTGCTGGTGAGCCTTCTAGGCTGCCGAGGACACAATGGATAGGATTCCCATCATCGAAAAAAACTGTGGCATTCTCGGTAGAGTTCTCGACTTCAAGCCTTCCAGTACCTTTGCTCATGCCCACAGATTGCAGCACGTTAGGTATCTGCATGTTTTCGAGATTGCCTTCAAGAGTGGCTTTTCCGCGCACCCGGCCGCTAATGGCTTGACTCTCATAGCTCTGCGTAACTGATTGCTGCGATCGAGAAACTGCATCTGTAGAAACAGCTTCTGAAGCCGGAAACTGAGCTGTAATAAGTTGATGAATAAAGGCAGGATCTGATGAAACTTGCTCCCAGACCAACATCATATTGCCTTGGTCGCCGCGATAAAGGGCCCAATGATAATCACCCTTGCCGCGATCTTTGAAAACAGCCAAAGACAACTCTTCTGTCACGTCACCAAAAGGCAATTGGGTGGTATGACCCGCTTCCTTTAGGCTCTCAGCCAGCATAGTTTGAAGTTGTTTGAGCGAAGGCAAGCTAATCTGCTTAGGCAAATTGGTTATGCTCCGCTCTTCGGGCTTCTTTCCAAGCACGCTTTGTTTATCCGATACCAATGTATGTTCAGTTTCCAACGCCAATTTAGTTAAATGCTGTTGCCAAATTCTAACAACAGCAAGCTTTTGCCTATCTATCTTCTACCCGGCTTTTACCGGCTTGTACCCGCTCTTTCGTGGTTTTTCGTGGTTTTTCGCGAAAATTAGAGGGCTGGTAAAACTTCGCCGATAGCCAGAGCCCGGACATCAACAACAGAGCCAGTGTCTCTTGCCAGGTTGAGCAAATCAGATGACTGATAACGAAAGAAGACTTGGTCTTTCAGTGGCTGCCAATGCATCGGCACCAGCCTTGTCGCTTTGATTTCTTCGGCAATGCGCAGAGCTTCAACTGGCTTGGCGGTGGCGTACTTACCACCAATTGGCAACAAGGCAGTGTGCACAATTTTTCCAGCCAATGCCTCGGCAATCAGTGGCGTATAAATAGTGGCACCAGCGTGATAATAACCTTCAAAATAATAGCCATTGACCGGTTTGCCTGGCGCTGAACTGCGTGCAAATAAAGCCATAATGGTTTTGCCGAGTCGATTGAGAGGATGGTGAGCGGGGATGGCGAGAATTTCCAATCCCTTGAAAACAATCGTCTGACCATGGTCGATTGCAATAAGTTTATCTATTGGAATTTTGCGTCTTTTCGCCAACCACTGCATAAGTTTGGCCGGACCGGCGAAATGACAGTCCCAATTATCGTAGAGTTTTCGCGCCATTAAAGCGCCGTGATCGAAGTGCCCATGTGAAAAGAGCACCAGATCGGCCTTAGGCAATTTGGCTAAGTCAACCGGCGCCTCAATGTATGGATCTGTATAGATACAAAGGTCGCCAATTTCAAACTTGACGGCGCTATGTCCTAGAAAGGTTAGATTCAAAGCACTTCTCCAGAGGACTCCTCTTAGTACAATCAGAGCCTATCAATTATCCACACCCTTTCAGGTTCTATGACAATGAGAAGACCGCTAATTTTGCTATCAGGCCTCCTAGCTCTCACGCCAATTGTATCCGCAACTTACGGTTGTAAGACAAATGCCGCGCAGGCTGCCCCGCAGCCCAAGGAATGGGTCAAGTATTTAAACCCAATGCCGCGCAAAAATTACAGCTTGAACGAAAGTCAAGATAGAGCAATTAAGAAGAAAGGTTTCAAAAGCGCGACGATCGCCGGGGCTAAACCAGTTGCCAATCGCGAACTGGGTTTCTTTGCCTTGCTTGACACCGCCACCGTCAACAGTGAACTAACCAAAAGTACAGGACTTATCGAGAAGCTGCTTGACAAACCAGACGTCAACGGCATTTCAGTGATGATTCCTTGGCGTGATTTAGCTCCCGAAGAAGAAAAATATGATTGGACGAAAATTGAAAAATTGTTGGCAATTTGCAAAGAGAAAAACAAAACACTCATTCTCAGAGTTTCAACATGCGGCAGCGATAACTCAGTAGAGTCAGATACTCCAAATTGGGTTTTCGAAGCTGGAGTTAAGTCAATCACTTACAAGGGAACCGACGGCAAAGAGCACAAGATGCCGATTTTCTGGGACTCGACCTACCTAGCCAAATGGGGCAACTTCGTCGCCGACCTTGGTGCAAAGTTCGACAAGAACGAATCGCTTCATAGCGTCGGCATTACTGGCGGTGGCATTCTTGGTGGTACACCAGTTGTGCCAGAAATGAGCCAACCGACAAATAAAGAAGAATACAAAGTTCTACAAGACAAACTAACGACAGAACACGCCATGAGCCAAAGACAGCTCGTCGAGCACTGGAAGTATGTAGCAGACATTTTCCCTAAGGCTTTCCCTACAGCTCGCCTCAATTTTGACATTGACCCGACCACCCCGAACCGCGCTGGGCAAGATAGCTTAGATGAAATTTCAGACTATCTCGTTTATCGCTACGGTCAACGCATTTATCTGACCAGGCAGAATATTGCCGATGGAAAACATGGATTTGATCAATATCGCGTCTTGCTAAAATTCAACGCCGACACTTTAACTGGCTATCAATTATTGCCTTCTGTAACTCCTGAAGAAATGACCAAACTGGCGAAGAATGCTTTGGATGATGGCATAAGCTTTGTAGAAGTTCCGCCAGCATTACTCGATTCAGAAAAAGAGCCCGTCAAAAAAGCGCTTGAAGATATTCGCTCACACCTAGGCTACCAACTGGTATCACAGAAGGTGACTATACCGGCTGAAGTTAAAGCCGGCGAGAAGCTCAAAGCATCATTCACCTTCAGCAACCTCGGTGCCGCGGGCGCGCTAAGACCAGTGCGTACTCTAGATCGCGATGTGCCGTCTTCTTATATTGTGCAAATCGAACTGCGCGATGCTAACGGCAAAGCAGTGGCCTTGCTCAGACACACTCCCGGCAAGCCTACTAATAAATGGAGATCGGGCCAACCGATAACCTGGGAATCTGAACTCGCCACCAAATCAATCAAGCCAGGTGACTACACAGCCTTCTTGTCTGTAATAGAACCAGACACCAAACGCAAACTGCAAATACTAAATGCAATCTCGGCTGATCCTAGCCCTGAGACTGCTGTAAATGTTGGTAAGCTGAAAGTTCAATAGCTCACTCTTGGTACGTCGCTCTATGTAGGTATGGCGCTCTAGGTAGTTATGTCGCTTGATGCATGTCGCTCAACGTACTTCTCTTTTTAGAAATAGTTGAGTACTCAACTATTTCTTGTTTGGAAAGCCAAGCCAGGCGACCCTCTCTTTTTAGAAAATAGTTGAGTTCTCTACTATTGTCTATAAACCGAGTTCCAGGGGGCGTCCGTTTAACATACGACAATGTCATAGTGATTCGGTAGGCCAGCGGCAAACAGCAAACTTTAACCAAGTGCAAATGCTATGAATTTCTCCAGTTCACCACAAATCACTTACTGGCTCCGTAATTGAATACGTTGTAGTCTAAAGAAAATTCCAGCCAAAGATCTTCACAACACCCATCAGGTAGGGGTTTGAATGGTTTGGAACGTTGAACTGCGGCGACAGCTTCTTGGTCAGCAGCGGGCACGCCGCTAGTAGTAGAGACTTTTACGGTTTTGAGAGTACCGTCTCTGAGAATCACAAGTTGCATTCGTACTAGCTTCGACGTCTTTGAAGAAGTTGGATGCCACTGCTTTTTAATATGACTACCTAAGTAGGCAATATAAACATCGCAATTGATTCCACTGACGTAGACGACATTCAACTCGGGCTTATTGGACAAGGATATTACCAGGGGCACAGGGTCTTTTCCTGGTGCTTTTAGATTTAGCGACTTAACTTTCTCGCAGGCCAGAGCACTAACGGCAGGGCCGTATTTGGCTGGATCATCGGTTGCAATTCGCGAAAAAGATCCATCTGGATTTACTGAACATAAAACAAATACCTTGTCATTAAATCCGGTGCCAAACTTACAATCAGCACGAAGCAATTGTTCAGCTTGTCGGCAAAGTTTCGACAATGGGCCATTGCCATACTCTTGCTCAACAAGTAGTTCTTTGCCGCCAAGCTCCTTTCCTATTTCAAATCGCACCTCGATAAGCTTCGCCAACACTTCTTCAGATGGTGCATTTTTCTGCACTAGCTTTTCAATGGCTTCGTACGGGGGAATGTATGGTGAGACATTCACTCCGGCTTTGGCTGCAGTAATTATGCAGCGATAGAGACTAAATCGATCGTCAATTAAATTACCTGGAATTGGCTCAGCCATTGATGAGACTTCTCGCGGAGGATCTGGTTTAGCGACGACGAACGTCAGCTTCTCACCCTTCTTCTCAAAACCTTTCTTAAGAATGCGAACGTGACCAGTGGCTTCCACAGTACGCGTCTGCTTGTCATATTGAATTGCATCAGCCTGAATTCGTGCGTCTTGCCCCGGAACTGCAACTACAACACTTCCAATAGCACTACAGGTAGTGCCTTCTTTATCGTCAATAATTTTATCTGCGTCTATAACAACAGAGCCATTTTCAAGCTTGCAATGTTGACGTAACACAGCAGCACTGCAGGCAAGTGGAATTGTAGAGAAAACGGCTAGAAGTGCGGCCAGGGCGAGAACATAGGGCTTTGTAGTTATGCGCTTAGAACCGCCGATAGCTGGTAGCCATTTCTTAAACACTACTTTGTTTGAGGATAACAATTTCCCCTCCACAAGATATTCAACATTCCCGACGACTGCAGGAATAACATGCGTTGCTCTCACTTCTTCTGCCATTTTAGCCCACCAAGCTATAGCTATAGATAAATCGATAAGAACTTGGGCGGTGCAGGGCTTAGGCGAATCGGCAGAATACGTATACCAATGATCACCATAGTTAGGTTTGCTTTCAATATTCTGCGGATTCAGGCGACGCCGATTACGCATGGCAACATCGTATGTAGTCAGATTTTTTGGCGTAATGGGCGCCTGCGTTCCGAGACTTGAAGATACAAACTGACTAGTGAAGCCATATTCAACGCAAAAAGATGGATTACCCCACTTGTCAAACTGGAATGTCAGCACATCTATTCCTACTTCATGATTTCGCCGAAACTGCGGGAACGAGCCTTTAAAGCCAATCGAGCGCAGATATGGTACGACACCTTGTTTGAGCTGTTCACGCATATCATCATTTAAACTCATAGGTAAAATTCCTCAATCAAACGTGAAACGGCTACCAACCGCACATGGAACGACCACATCTTTGCCAAAGGCTTCAATTAGCGCATACTGCGCGCGCCAGCCGGTGCAGTGAGCTGGAACAATTATCTTAGGCGCAAAAGCCTTCATACTTTCAATGGTGTCAGGGATGATTTTCTCAAGCGAGCCGACCAGGTGCAGGCCACCGACCACTGCATAAACAGGAATGCCACTAAATGTAGTGCGCAGGCTTTCAAGCACGTTCACAATGCCAGCGTGAGAACATGAGCTAAACACTACAATACCTTTGTTGCGCAAGTGACAAGCTAAGTAACGCTCATCCATCAAATATGGGTCAGGCTGCCATTCTGCATCAGCCGATTCACGACTAAGGTGATCTAAACGGCCCTTTTCAAATGAGCTAACTCTGGGAATTTCTCCACTCAAATAGAAATAGTCATCGAGCAATGTGCGTTCGTCATAGCTGTTAACGACGACCGCTCCACTTTCAGCAAGCCGTTCTGGAGAAGGAACATTCTCAAACGGCACCACTCGGCCGTCACCTAATCTAGCGCCGCGCTCTAAGAACATACCAGGATTGACGTGACAAGGAACCGTTTGCCTTCCTTCAGTAATATTATCGAGAGCAACAGTGAGAGCACCCATGTGATCCCAGTGCCCGTGCGAAATTCCGACAGCTTCTACGTCCCTCAACTCGACTCCGAGGTTCTTACTGTTGCGCAGCCACAAGTCGCCTTCGGGGCCAGCATCAAACAATAGCTTATGTCTTTTATCGGCCACAAAGCCCTGCAGCATTACAGAAAAGCCCAGCTGCGCGCAGCACAATGTCTTTCCTTAAAGCTCTTTGGCACCGGCATCTACCACGTTAGTAAATTCAGGAGAGACACAATCAGGTTTACTTGAGTAGCTATCGGTCATGTTATCGACAAGCACATCGATAACGAGCTTGTCTAATTCCATCAACTGCGTCATCGGCACACTCCTGCTTGCAGATCTTAACAGCTTATCTATATCATCGTCTTTTCAGATGCTGTTTGCAGGCATCAACGGCTGCAGCATAGTATATGCCACCAGGAAGGTTAGTCGCCGCCGATAAATACTCGTGTGCTTCCGAATATCGTTCTAAGAGATAAAGCGCTCGTCCGGCGCAACCAAAACTCTTCACATCCTTTGGATTTTCTTTGGTCGCCCTGCTGTGGTGCTCGAAGCGCAGAGTCAAAATGTGTCGTCTGATCTTGGATATATCAACCCCAAGATTCTCTAATACTGTACAACCAGTCCCCTCGCCCTCTCGTACGAAACCAAGCAAAAGGTGCTCTGTATCAAGGAAGTTGTCCTCTAGTCGATTAGCCTCAGACCAAGCAAGCTCAAGTACTTTCTTTGCTCTGGGCGTATAGGGAATCTCAGTTGTGACTAGACCCGTGCCACGACCAATTATTTTTTGCGTTTCATCGCGCACATCCTCCACCGTTACGCCCATTGAACTTAAGGTGCGACCAGCAATTCCAGTTTCTTCGCGAATAATTCCTAACAACAATTGTTCTGTGCCGACAAAATTATGAGCCAGCCGTCGCGCTTCGTCTTTTGCGATCTCGATTATTTTAGTTACTTGCTCAGTGTATTTCTCAGGCATAAGCTTTTTTGCATCCGTTACTTATTTTTAGCCAATCGGGCGCCACTAACTACGATTCTACATCCCATTCTTGAAGCTTTGCTAATTCATTCTCGTAAAAACGTTTGCGTTCCAAAGCCTGCTGCATGAGCTCATCATTGCCCTGTTGTCTGGCCATTTCTGCTCGATTGTTCCAAGCTGATATCTGGCCCTTTATCAATTCAATATTTGATTTGTTTTCAGCTGGCATCTGGCTTTCTCAATTGGACAAACTAACGAAATTACATTATCACCATACCTCATCAGGCTTTTCTAAGTCAGGCGTCTCAGGGTACATACGCACCCACTCTTCGTTCCAATGACGATCATAAAAACGCAGCCAACAGGTCTTAGGCAAGTCATACCTCTGGACAACTCCTTGCAATGCAACAACCGCTTTGTCTACATTGGTTAAACAGAAATCATAGTAATAGCTGTCAGGCTCACCACGACCAGTGGCAACCATATATCCAGAGTTACTCTTAAGCAACGCTGCGATCATCTCGTCTTCAAATGCTTCTCGGAATTCCTGAGTTAATTCGGTGGCGACATTTATTACCTGCAAATAGGCAAATTTGCCACCATTCTTCGCAAAGCGATCAGAGAAAAACATAGTTGGTGGTGGAAACCCGCATACTAGCTCAGTATTACAGGTGATAGCAGTCATTCGAAAACGCCTTCCTGGAGCGACAAGAGATGGATCTTGCGGCGTAAATTCCATCATAACCGTTGGATGTTCTTCACTCCATAGCGCGCGCGGAGGGTCTTCAATCTTGCTCTTAACAAGTTGAATTTGCTCATCAAGCACCTTCTTCAATTCTTTGCAGACACGATTGTGATCAAAGTTAGACTCGTCGATCTGCTCATAGACAGCCTCATGTCGAACCACCCAATGAATGCCTTCATACTCACCTAAAAGCATTTCGCTCAAAAAGAACGGCACTGTAATGTCCTCAGTACTATCTGTCTTCGAGAAAACGGGCGAAAACAAGGTTACGGAAATAGAACTATCTTTCTCAACCCTCACTTCAAAGCGAAAAGGTGGCAGCGTCATTCGCAAACGCTCCCTAAACACAGCAGAGATATCACACATGCCCAACTCAATTGGAGTTCGGCCAGCTAGAATCTCCCAACCATCGAACTCACCAGCACGCTCAACAAAGGTTTCTAAAAGTCGCCACTGAGAAAGTAACCCACCAAGACAAATTGACAGCTGTGATTTGCCGTCAGAATTGAAGAAAACTTCCCACTCCAAACGCGGCTCTGCTAAAGGGAGATGCTCAAGCAACCAAGGCCTAGCCTTTTCTCTGTATACGACCACATCAGCTTTCGGGTCACACAGCTCGCTGGCTCTAAACTCTTTCCAAAATTGGTCGATCCGCTTTGTGGCATAATTCTTGCGTTCGACTTCCTCGCCGTCATCGTCGAGGAAATGCCAGCGACCTCTGCATTCAATTGGTTTTATTGTTTTGCCTACCATAGAGGGCAAGTTTATCAAAGATAACGACATCAGGTCACGTCATTTACCTGAGGCGCTTTCAGCGCTTAACGCTCCACAATTCCATTTAGCGCGATATCGAAGCACTTTGTCAAATTGGCCACGAGCTGTTCTTTCGTTCCGCCGATGCGGGCCCAGTGATACTGTTCGCAAAGAATAGCAAGGTCCATCAGGTGCGCAACGCGCCAAGTGTCGATGTCTTTACGATAAAGCGCTTGCTGTTGTCCTTGGCTTATGATGGCCTGCAGACAAATGGTCAGCGGCTCAGGCTTGCATTCTTTTTGGTCATCGCGTTCGAATAAAGGGCTGAAACGCTGTGAGCAGAAAACGTCTAACAGGCGCCAATTTTCTTCGGTCCAATCTGCTATATCGACAATAATGGCCTTAAGCATCTCTTCACAGGTCAGTTTTTTAGCTAGCAATGTTTCGGTGTAAGCAACACACTCCTCAAAACATTGCCGTTTGATCGTTAAAGCTATTTCCTCTTTCGATTTAAAGTAGGCATAGAACGTAACCTTGGCCACGTCAGCCTCTTCGACGATATCGTCGATAGTTGTACCGGCAAAACCTTTTGAGGTGAACAGGCGTGTCGCAGCGTCGATTAGGCTCTGCTGGCGTTTTGCGCCTTTTCTTACTTGTCTAATAGTCTTCTCTGCCATTTGAAAAGCATAACACAGTATGAAATCATACTTGAATATGCTTTTCTCATTTGCGGGCTATGTAGCCCTGGCAACTCTCTTTGGGCAAATATGCAAAACAGTATCTACAGGTATCTCTCAATCGCTCTCGCCCTAGTGTCTAGCGCGGCCGCGCTCTCCTCTTGCAGTGAAGCACCCAAGGCAATGGTGATGCCACCTGCTTCCGTGCAAATAGTAGATGTAGAAGAAAGGCCATTCAAAGAGAAGTCAAATTATTTAGGCACTCTGAAATCGCGCCAGTCGATTACTCTTTCACCCCATATTGACGGCCACATCACCCGCATTAATGTTGCATCGGGCCAGCTTGTTAAGCCTGGCGACAAAATTATGCAAATTGATTCGCGCATGCAATCAGCTCAGATGAGCGCCAGTGTTGCGGCAGCTGATTCAGTCGAATCAGATTTAGCCAACGCCAAAGCTACTCTGGCAGCGCTCGAAAGCACACTACGCAGTCGCCAAGCTAATGTCGATTTCACGAGCACACAAAATTCTCGTTATAAAAATCTGCAAAGCGACGGAGCAGTTTCGCAATCTGAGTCAGATTCTTGGAAGAACAATCACCTCGCAGCACTCGCTGACCGCGACACTGTGGTTCAACAAATTGAAGCGCAGAAAATGACTATTCAGAAGTTTGGGCGCAACCATCGTCAGGCAATCTCTAGCCTGCAAGCGCAAAAAGAGCAGTTACGTTATTACGAAATTACTGCGCCATTCGCCGGAGTAATTGGCGACATTCCAGTCAAAACCGGCGACCACGTGACTGCTGGTGCCGTGCTGACAACTTTGACCGAAAATCATCCGCTCGAATTGTACCTATCTATACCGGCCGAAAAAGCTGGGGCGATTAAGAAAGGAATGCACATTTCACTAACAACCTCAAGACTATGGTGTTTAAACCAAAGAAACCGAAGCATGACAAGCCTCAGCAAGACGGCCCTGCACACGAAGCAGTAAGTGAGTCGGAAGAGTCTATTAACTTTCAGTGTAGTCATTCTCGTACAAAACGGCCATTACAGATAGAATGACAAAGGCTGTAAAGGTGCGCTACTGTTGACTTCGCCGATTTCGCACGAGCCTCGAAAAAAAATGGAACTAACAGTTCCTCCTCCCGTCTAACTGTCTGCACGGTTAAAGGAACAGGATAATGAAAAGCAAATTTATGAAAACAGCAAGTACATTGATGGCAATCGTAGCCGTGGCAGGTATTGCATTCTCTGCCCCAGCAGAGGCCAAGAACAATGATCAACAAAAGCAACTTAACGCTATCGCGATGCAAAACTATTTAAATCAACAAGCTCAGAATGGTGCGCCACAGAACCAATATGACTTGAACATTTCTAACTTGCAAAAAGGCGGTTATTTGCCAGCCGGTGCAGTAAACACTAACTATGGTGCTTACAATAATTATGGTGTTAACTACAATCGTCACGGCCATCGTCGTCCATATGTGAATCCGAACTATACGAACGGCTATGTAAACGGTTATGGCTACCAGAATGGTTATCCCAACAGCGGTTATAACAACGGCTACAACAATAGCTATAACAACAACAACGGCTATAATGGCGGCTACAAAAGTAGCAACATAACAAGATCAATCATCAACAAGATCAGAGGCTACTAAGCCTAAGGCTTTCAGCTCCTGCTGAACACAATAAAGGGGTAGCACCAATTGGTACTACCTCTTTTGTCTAGTATCATCCTAAATATTATTTTTCCAAAACGAAGCTATATCACCCAAGATGCCTTTTTTCTTTGTTGAATCTGGCTTTGGTGGTTTCGACTGACTCTCATCATCTGCTGACAAGTCTGGCTCGTAGAGCCTGATTTGCTCGCAGTAGAGGGTAATTTGATGAACACCATCAATAACATCAGCGGTCACAAAACTGCTTGCACAGCCATCAATAAGAGAGCGCAAGGCCGGCATTATTTTCCCTTCGAACACCGGTGCCACATCAGGATGCGAGAAAAGCACATGATTGATTGAGGCCAACTGAATCAACTCATCCTCGATTTCGCGCAAGTTAGTGAGTTCGTTCTGCCAATCATCCCCACCACCTTCAGCCTTCTCGGCAAGCGCCGCAACGACTGTGATAAGACGCTCTAGCAACAATCGAACGCTTGTCCAATCGGCCTTAATCTGCAGGAGGTCAGCCGGATGCTGCTCTTGCAGACTCATTTCATAGTTTAACGGCTCAGGCGGTGTCAATTCACCGCTTCCTTCATTAGAACCATAGCCGCCACCCAAGCCATAGTTATCGGAAGAATTGAAAGCAGATGCAGATCCATAACTTCCACCCCAAGCACCGCCACCAAACTTAGCTCCACCGCCAAGTCCGCCGCTCGGAGCGGGAATGCCACCATATGAGATGCTAGCATCCGCAGATGCACTGCGGGCACGCATAGCTGACGGCGGCGGCGAACCTGGCGCTGGGCAGGCTGGCATCTGCTGCGGAGAAGGCAGTGCACTTCCCCATCCACCGGCCCCAAACGTTTGCCAATGAGCTGGTGTTTCTGCAGGTTGCACGAGTTTGCGCGGGCCGCCAGAGGCGTTAACAATCTCGCTATGGTCAACGGCAAGAAAAGCAGTGAAGCGCGTCAGCAAACTATGCGCGATAGACAACTCAATAATCTCTGGCTCGTGCACACTTCCGTGTATCGGCCCAGCATCGCGCATGAGATCTTCTAATTCACTTATACGAGCCTTAGCGTATAGCTGTGGCAGTGCTGCATTATCGGTAGGCACCAAACTAATGGTCTCTTTATACTTACCACCGCTACAAAGGCGACCAATAACTTCAACACTTGCAGGCAATTTTTCAGATGCAAATTGAAAATATATTGAGACCGGTCGACCTTCAAACAAATCGATTTTCTTATGCGGAGCGCAGGTCAAATCTTTGTTATTGACAATGTGCAAGTCAGTAACAAGCGGCACGCCTATTTCGCGAGCGACGTTAATCAAGGCATTTTCTAAGGCATCGCCAGGTGTAACAAGCGTACAGGTGCCACCACCCAAGCTCGCTAAGCGATTTAGGAAGCCATCATTCACAGCAGTATCTACACCGACTGTAAACACTCTAGTAGTGCCAACTTTACTCTGAATTGTCTTTAAAATGTGCGATTCATCAGCTACTTCACCATCAGTAATCAAGACAACAACCGCCTGCCTCTTCCCTTTGACTTTAGATCTTGAGGCACTAGAATCGAGAGGCACTGGCGCTTTCGCAACCACATCAAAGCAGTCGTCTAATGCCATTCGCATTTCAGTGCCACCACGAGGGTCGATAGAACGCAGATAGGCAATGCCTCTTTGTATAGACCTCGGTGAAGCTGGCAAGAATCTTCTTTTATCGAACGGCACATCTGCAAATTTACCCAAGTCAGCACTGTCCATAAGCCATTCTGTAATATCGTCGAAAGCACAAATTGCAAAGCGATCATCAGGCCGAAGTGTGTTAAGCAAAACCACAAGTGAACGGGTAGCTGAAGTCATTTTCAGGCCACTCATAGATCCAGAACGGTCAAGCAAGAAGACAACATCACGAGCGACGAGTTTAGAAGAAGCACGCTCAATGGCCGGCGGATTTATTGACACCATGCCATATTGAAACTCTCGGTCTTTGACGAAGACTGGTTTGCTTACCAAACCAACCGACGAAAGCTCACTACCAGCCAACTTCCACGATAAAACAAAATCGCGGTCCAAGTGCTCATCTTCTTTAGCAAGAGCAACTTTTATAACGTGGCCGCCGCTACTTGAAGATTTGCCACCACTTTTAGATTTACCACTGCCTACAGTTTTAGCAAAAGATTGTTTGGTGGCATGTTGCGAGCAAAGTAAATCTTCCAGTTGAGCATCATCACCAAGCTCAATTTCGACTGTTAGTGACAAAGCCACTTTAGGGTCAAAGCCTGGAGCCAAGCGCGGTGGACTGATACGCGAAGCATCGCTGACCATATCTGTATCAAGTTCAACACCATCGCCAACATTTTCACGGTCAAGGGCAGCTCCAGCAACATAGCGCGGTGCTACAACTAAAGGCAGGCGAATCTCTGTATGACCACTAGCAAAGTAGGTTAAGCGCTCGCTATAAACGATCGTGACAGTAATTTCTTCGCCTGGCATAATATTGCCAACTTGGGCAGTGAAGACGTCATCGCGCTCTTGCTCAAGGATAGCAGCGCGCTTTCCTTCTTCAATGGCGGCTTGATATTCTTGCCTGGCTTCAGCGCGTTCTTTGACAATGCCGTCAATGGTGCGCTCGCCAACTTGCATTTGAAATTTACTGACCGATGAAGAACCGGCCAGAGGAAAAATATAGACAGCTTCAATAGGCTCGCTGAGCTGGTTGACAAACTTCTGCACGACTGTAACAGAAGCAATGCGATCAACAATATTTGCCGAAATATCAACAGCGGCAAGAGGCAAGGCTGGACGACCAGACTTTTCATTGTCAAATTCGAAACAACCAAAATTACGTCTAGGTTCGCAACACGGCAAACCGGCCCAGTCTATCTCTGATTGAGAGACATCTAGCAGCTGGATTCTTTCTGAACTCTGACAATTTTGGCTATCACTCATTTCAATTCTCCGTTGCGTTCGATAATACTCGCAAAGCAATCTCAATGCGCTCTCTGAGGGCTTCTACACTGAGATTCGATCTGTATCCATCAGCTACCGTAATCTTTAAACCGGGCTCCAAAATCAATTCTCTATATACATTAGCGACCGGCATCGCCGCTTGAGAATGTTTACGTTCTTTGTTCGACGAAACGATCGACTCTAAGAGCCCCTTGAGCTCCAACTCAGTGAGGCCGTAGAGCTTCTCTTGGATGCGCGCTAGAGGCAACTGCATGCTTTGCAAAGCTTTCACAGCAAGCAATTGCAGCACATGACGATCACCATAGCGAGCCTGACGACCATCAATCACCGGACGGTCAAGTAAACCAAGAGTGGTGTAGTACCTTATTGTGCGAGCATCTGGCAGAGATGAAACCCGCTGGTCTTTGCTCAGCCCGTCGCTGACACCAAATCCAGCTTCATTCAGAAGCCTTGCTACTTCTTGCGATAGCTGCTCAAGGCTCATCAATTCAGCTTTGCGATCGAATTCACTCTTCATGACAGTATTAAACCAAATTACTGTCATGCTGTCAAGGCCATCTCCTCCTCCGAGCTGCTTACCACGGTGAAAAGAAACAGACCGTTGCCAAGATTGTATATTTCACATCACATATAACTGATTGACCCTACCTGCCAAAGAGCTATACCAATGCAAACGTTCGCGCGCATACTTCGATTGATTTCACTGGCAATGCTCTTCGGTGGTTCTACCGCCACAGTATTTGCTGCCATCACCCTAATCAGCGCCGCTAAGGCGCAAGGTGTTCCGGTTGCTGAAGCCGCCGCAGCTAACGCTCCGGTTTTTATCGAATTTAGCAAAGTGGCCCTGATATTTGCCATCTCTTTAGTGGTAGCTGAAGCGATTGAAATCAAAGGCGATCTTAAAAGCTTAGAGAGAGGCACCCGCTGGCGCATGGCTCGCTATTTCGCTTCAATAGTTTGCGCTATTTGTACCTTCATTTTTGCTTTGGCAATCGTTCCACAGATGGAAGATGTCAGAGTCTTGATGAAAACTGACTCGAGTGCTAAGCAGCAGTTTCAAAAGCTGCACGAAGTTTCAAGACTGTTATTTACGGGCACCATAGTATTTGCCCTGGCATCGTTGGTGCTGCCAATAATCTCCACCAAAAGAATTAGTGACTAAAATAGGAATTATCATGCGAAAACTGCTTCTATTAGCCGCTTCAGTTGCTATTACTTGTACAACAAACCTAGCAACCATCAGCACCACTTATGCCTACGCTGACCCCGCCATGGACAGAGGCAAAGCCGCTATGGCAAGAGGCGACTGGGACCAAGCAGCTACAGCCTTCGGCGAGTCGCTTGGCCTCAATTCGACAGATCCAAACGCACTCTCTCTTCGAGGCGAATGTTTCTATAAAATGGGCAACATCAAATTAGCGATTCAAGACTTAGATAGCTCACTGCAATATGCACCAAACAATTTAAAAGGATTGTTGTTGCGCGGCACCTGTCACAGTGCCTTAGGGCACGATGCCATGGCTATCATTGACTACGAAGCTGCCATTCGCATGGACCCTTCTTTAGCCAAACGCTATTTCGCTAGCGAAAAAAGTGACCTACCTCATTCTGATCTTGGCACCAAAAGCGACGGCGGAGCAAGTAACACTCAAGCTGTTCAAGACTACAAAGAAGCTATGAACAACGTTTATCCCAATGGCTTCAAAGACACCAGCAACGTAGACAATACCCCTGGCTGGACCGGCAAAATGGGTTCTAGTACACCGCAAGCGAGCACTCCCACTGGTGGCACTCTAACTGCAACTGCCAAGAACAAAATCGAGGCAAGAACTGCAGGCGGATCAGTTGGTGAAACTCAAGCAACAGATCCAGCGGGACGCGCCGGAACCGGCATGACCAGCAACAAAGACGGCATGCCATTCATTAATAGCGATGCCCAAAACAACTCAGACGTTGAAAGCAACGATACTATTTCAGCAGCTAAAGACAAGCACTTTGTCAAAACGCTTGATCAAGATCCTAATCGTGGTGAAATTGGCTCACTGGCCGGAACTGGTATTTACGACGGCGACGCGAAAAAAGCGATCATCGACTACAACCAAGCGCTTGGCCTTGACCCTACCAATGGTGAATATTATTTCCGTCGGGCCAAAGCCTATCAAAAGCTCAACAAAGTAAATGAAGCGATGGGTGATTTCGAATCAGCTATTTCGCAGGCACCAAACAATGCTCGCTTTTACCTAGGCAGAGCCTCGTTGTTCTATCAATTGGGTAAAACCGTGTTGCTGCAAGCCGACATCGAGTCAGCCCGCAATTGCGACCCTGATATTCCAGCCAAAATTCACTTCTCTGTGCCGCCACTTCCAAAAGATGCGAAATGGGCTGGCGACGGCGCCAACTAAGTAGCTAAGTAAGTAACTTTACTGATTCTTTTGCTCACCGATTTTAGCTAGACGAGCAAGTCTAGCTATTAAATCTGCACCTTCTAAACGCAGCTTCAAGTCGCGATAGAAGAGACCGTAAGCAGTAAATGATATCGAGAAAGTAAAAATATTGAACGGTACTTCTAGCACCGCTTCTAAGGCTTCAAGCACATAGGGTGCGACGGAAAGCTTAAAACCGGCATGAGGCGTTTGGGTAAACAACTGCAAAATAATCATCGGGCTTTCAATCACAATACAAACCAAAGCGACGGCAACAGCAAGCAATGAAGTAAACGAGCCGCCCCGCATCATGCGCATCTTTACATAGAACCAGGTGCGCTTGAAAGACTCTTTAAAGGAGAGTTGTTCAATGGTGACAATCGCTAGTAGAAGTGAGCCAAAAAGCCCCGAGATCATCACCGAAACAGTCAAGGCAAAACCGATTACTGCAAAAACCAGCGAGCCGATTGCCACTCTCTCAGGCCCGCTTATTGAAATATTGAGAGCGGCAGCCGCTGCCACTATAACGATAGACCAAAATATCAAGCAGAGAGCAGGTGGCAATAGTGCGAAATTGCAAGCAAAGAATACTGAACCAGAGCGCTTCTTCAAAATGGCAAAACTATCTTTGTAGTCTGAATCTACGCAAAGCACTGTGCGCACCAAGGCGCACGAGCGCAAGCAAAGCTCCCAAGCACTAAAGAACCAAATCACGAGCGAAAAAAGTGCCAAAGCCATGTGCAAAACGAAGGGAGTCATTGCCAGTAGCGAAGTGGAGGCAATGCTGATCCAGTGTCGCAAACTAAAATGAGCCAAGTGGCTGGCAAATGAGCAAAAGAAAGCCGGCCAGAACAGTGTTCTGAAATAAAGCTTGTAGTAGAGGCGAAAGCGCCTAAAGGCCAAGCTGACAATGTCAGCCAGAGAGAGCACTTTCTCAGGCAGGGGGGCCGGCTGTGAGGAAGTTACCGGTTCGTTGACAAAATCTGGGAACACTTAACGACCATAACTATAGTAAAGACAATCGGGAGATCCTTCAGTGCCGCTGTAGGCCCAGTATAATATCTTTCACCTATACAAAGCGGACAGGCATGCAAAGAGTTTCAAACAAGCGCACCTACTTAGATCCTATCCACCAAGATATCGTTCTTGACAGATCTATACCGGCCGAGCGCCTAGTGGTCGATTTAATCGATGCAGTCGAATTTCAGCGTATGCGGCGCATTCATCAGCTGGGCGTCTCTTATTTCACGTTCCAGGGGGCTGAGGGTTCGCGCTTCACCCACTCGGTTGGCGTTATGCATGTGGCTTCGCAGCTGAGCAACATACTCTCTAGTCGTTGCGAATCGGCCGAGAAAGAAAGAGCCCTAATGCTCACCTCTGCGCTGTTGCACGATGTGGGCCATGGCCCATTCAGCCACGTTACCGAGAAAATTCTCAATTATGATCACGAAGATTGGTCATGCAAGATTATTTCGGGCGACACTCAGATTCGCTCAATATTAGATTCGTATACCGAAGAGCCTGGTCTGGCCGACAAGATTGTCAAAGTTCTGAAAAAGACATATAAGCCTGCCTACGTCTCTCATGTGGTCTCTAGCCAGCTTGATTGCGACCGCTTCGACTATTTGCTGCGCGACAGCTATATGACAGGAACCGCCTACGGCCTTTTCGCACTGCAGCGCATTTTGCGCTCAATCGAGGTGGATGAAGAAAATGACCGCATGTTGGTGGTGGGAGAGAAAGGCCAAATTGCCGTTGAAGACTATCTCTTCGCTAGATACTCAATGTACGCTCAGGTTTACTATCACCGCAAAAACCTAGCTGCCCGCGCCCTGCTTGGCAAGCTCATTAAGCGCGCCCTCTATGTAATCGACAAAGGAGCCGGCTCAATCGCTTTTATTGACGAAGCTACAGGCAAATGGCTCACCGGCGAAAAGCTAACAGTTGAAGAGTATCTCAGTCTTGATGATATTCAGTTGGGCTATCACATCAAGCGCTGGCTCAAAGACAACGACCCAATATTGGCTGATCTTTCGCACCGCTTCCTCAATCGTCGTATTTTCAAAGCTTCACGCATCAATACCCAAGTGCCCGAAGAAATTGACCATATCGAAAAGCAAGTACGACAAGCAGTGGCTGGCCTTGGTTTTGATCCCGATTATTATGTCGCTGTTGAATCAACTGGCTTTGTCCCTTACGACTATTACCGACCAGATTCAGATCATCCACAAACCAATATTGTGGTGCGCACTGACAACGGTGAAGTAAAAGAATTGTCGCAGCTCTCCCTCGCTGTAGAAGCGCTGGTAAAGGGCAACCACACGTCTTATTGGCTAATTTATCCACAAGAAGCCACCGAAGCAGTAGAGAAAATTCGGGCCCAATCAAACCTCGCAGTGAATCACTAATTTCAAAAATTTCAAATACCAAATCAGGAACTTAAAACATGTTCGACAACCTTACCGATAGACTGCAAGGCGCTTTCAGAACTCTCGCTGGCAACGATAAGTTGTCTCACGAGAATATCGAAGACGCTATTCGCGAAGTGCGCAAATCACTTTTAGAAGCAGACGTGAGTTTGAAGGTAGTAAAAATCTTCATCAGTAACGTTCGTCAAAAAGCGCTAGGCACCGAGGTTATAGACTCAGTTTCACCTTCGCAGCAGTTTATCAAAGTTGTCAGCGATGAACTTGTCACCATCCTTGGTGGCGAGAATGTTCCACTCAATCTTAAGGGTGCACCGGGCATAATCATGATGGTAGGGCTGCAGGGTTCAGGAAAGACCACTGCCTGCGGCAAGTTGGCCCTCAAACTTAAAGGCGAAGGTCAAAACCCATTGCTCGTCGCTTGCGACGTCCAAAGACCAGCAGCCATTCACCAATTGCAAACCTTAGGCAAGCAAGTCGATGTACCAGTCTTCACGATTGAAGCCAGTCAAGATGTGCAAGACATCGCTGAGAAAGCGATAGAGTTAGCAAAAGAGAAAGGCTACAACCCAGTAATCTTAGACACCGCCGGACGTTTGCAAGTAGACACTCCATTAATGGCTGAGCTACTAATCATTGACCGTCTGCTGCAACCATCTGAAAAAATTCTCGTAGTAGACAGCATGACTGGTCAAGAAGCAGTCAACGTCGCCGAAACATTCAACACTCAGCTCGACCTTACTGGCTTACTGCTAACAAAAATCGATGGCGACGCCCGAGGCGGGGCAGCCCTCTCAGTTAGAGAAGCAGTCGGCAAGCCAATCAAGTTTATTTCGACTGGTGAAAAACTCGACAACCTCGAAACTTTCTATCCAGATCGTATGGCCAGCCGCATTCTTGGCATGGGTGATGTGCTCTCGCTCGTTGAGAAAGCACAGAAAAATATCGACGAGAAAGACGCCGAACGAGCCGTGATGGACATGTTCTCGAATGATTTTTCGTTCGAGCAGTTCGTCAATATGCAGAGCATGATGAAGAAAATGGGCAATATGGGCGACATCATGAAGATGATGGGCGTCGGTGGCATGCTCGGTCTATCGTCTGAAGATCAAAACAAAATCGCCACTGAAGGCGAAGCGATGATGAACAAGTATGAGATCGCTATTAACTCAATGACCGTTGCTGAAAGGCGCAAACCAGACCTTATCGACTTTCCAAGAAGACGCCGCATTGCTCGCGGTTCTGGTCTCAAAGAAAATGAGATTGGGAAAATGTTAAACGAGTTTGAGAAAATGCGCGAAGCCATGCGTCAAATGAAGGCAATGATGGGTGGCTTCGGCGGCGGAGGGCCTTTTGGCGGTGGCGGTGGACCTCTCGGCGGCGGTGGCCTAGGCGGTCTCTTTGGTGGCGGGGGCAAGATGCCTCCTATGCCTCCAGGCTTCAAAATGCCTCCAGGCATGGGCGGTCCGGGCGGCGGCCTGCCAGGCATGGGCTCACCTTCGAGACCAGGTTTTCAAAGCCCATACGGCGTCAAGAAGAAAAAGAAGAAGAAGTAAGAAGCTTGGCTTAAAGAGCCTCGATCGTAGCCTAATCGCCTTCTTGGGCAGAAGCGTATCGCCAGGTTAACAACATATACAGTACAGACATACGGCCAGAGCTATCGAGCTGTTAGAATAACGAATCGCACGCAATAATTAAGTACATAAGTACAGTTTGGAGAAGATAGTCCCAGTGGTAAAGATACGGCTAAAGCGCGTCGGCCAAAAGAAAGCCCCGCATTACAGAATCGTCGCCGTTGACTCTAGAAGTAGAAGAGACGGTATGCCAATCGAAGAGCTTGGCTACTACAACCCCCGTACGAAAGAGTTGGTTGTCGACAGAGAAGCGGTACAAAAATGGATGACACACGGCGCCCAGCAAAGCGAAACGGTAGCAAGCCTTTTAAAAAGGGCCCCTCACGCGGTAGACCAGGCGGCTTTGGGCGCGTAAGGCCCCAAGTTGATTCAACAGCGGCAGAAGATTTGGCAGAGTACATTTTAAAGGTACTGGCTAAAGACCCTGACGCCCTGCAATTCGAAAGAGAAGCCCTCAACCCAGGGCGTTGCCGAGTAGCTGTGACCTGCGACCCGCTGGTCACCGGTAGACTAATTGGCAAAGACGGTAGAACTATTACCGCCTTACGATCTCTGATACGCGCCGCCGCCAGCCGGTTTGGCAAGCGCGTAGACATCGAAATTACTTAGTTAGGCAAACCATTAGATAAGCAAAAGCCGCAGTGTTGATTTTTCTACACTGCGTCTTTGAGTATTAGCTATGCAAACCCCCGACAAAAACGAAAAAGATCTGCTGCAAGTCTTAATTGACGCCCAGATAATTTCGCAGGCTCAAGCCCAGCTGGCTCAGTCTGATAGCGAAAACATGAGTATGACCATAGACGAAGTACTCTTAGCGCGCGGTTGGTTAGATGCCCCAACTCTAAGAAAGCACGCGCCTTGGCTTTTTGCTAAAAGAGAAAGCACGGCCGAAAGCGGCGACATCAATCTCGCTATGCGCAAGTCTGGACCTTTGAAAATCACCGATACCCAAGGTTCATCAGACGACTATGGCACCAATCTTGCTCGCTACCGCGCTTTAATGCGCGACATTTTAGACTAGCACTAGAAGTTTTTAGCGGCGTAAGAAGTGGATATAACCGCGGTCGTAATCAATTGTGTATTGATGATCGTTGTAGAAACTCTGACCAAGCAGACCGACTCCAGTGGCCTCACTATCGGTAACATGGATGGGGAAATCGCGCCTTTCGATCGGTCCCAATTTTAAACTTTTTACGTTAAAAAGCTTGGCTCGAGTAGATCCAGCAATTCCGATAACTTCCATGGTTTCAGCATCCTCAGGAATGGTAATTCCTAATTCTTTGATCTGCTGCTTGGTCAAACTGCAAGAAGTCGCGCCAGTATCGAAGTATAGTTTGGCTGGGCGACCATTAACCATTACCTCAACAACTAGCTCATTTCCGTGGCGCTTGAAGGGCACTGAGTTAGGATCGCGACTGGGATCAGTAGCATATGTAGAACCGGCATTGTTGCGTTTTCTGACAAAGTGAATACTGTGAGCACCATTGTCAATTGTATAAGTAAAATCTTGAAAGAATGTCTGCCCTAGCAGCGCGTGACCGTGAACCGAATCTTGCACTCTTACGTGAAAGTTCTTGCGCTCGATAGTGCCGACCTTAAGATCTACGTCCATCCCCCAGGTGTCTTGAGCGCCACCATCTCCGACGCCATGCGAAGTACCAGTTGATTGGCCGGTAGGGGCTGGCAAACCAGCTGCAGCCAAGTTATCTTTACCAAAGGCGCAAATTTCAGCACCAGTATCAAATATCATTTTCATTGGTCTGCCGTTGACGTGCACATCAAGAACAAAACTATTATCTTCAAGGGTGTAATAAACTCGACAATCGTCTGGCAATTTATCATTGGCACTATTTCTGTTCGTGCCATCTCGACGAGTTTGACTCTGCACGACCATTTGCGAGCCAGAACTCGCGGCTATTGAGCCACTGGTAGCAGCAGCAGCAACTGGCTGACTGTACTGCTGCTGTATTGAACGGCTAGGCATAGGCAAAGAACTCAGCAATGCTGCATCTAACTTAGCCAATGCCGCTCTCGCGTAGTTCGCACCATTTGAGTCTGGCATCAAGCGAATCAGCTCAGCATAAGCTTTAATCGCTCCAGGAATATCTTTATTGAAATGCAGAGAGAGTGCATAGTAATAACGAGCACTATCATTTTTAGGATTGGCTGCAATCGCCTTTTTAAAATTGGCAGAGGCGAGAGGATAAGACTTAGCACCAAACTGTTTAACACCAAGAGCGAAGGCGTCAGGCACAGCCTGGGCCGGCAAAGCCAACATGCAAGCCAAACTTGTTACGAAGGCTGCTGCTGTAAACTTAGCTCTAATCATTGTTGCTTCCTTCTCTATGGTGTGTCGCCAATTGCCTTAAGTAAAATATTTTCTTGCGCACGTAGTCACTGTAAATTGCTGTCAATTTAAATCCAAGTTCCCCTTCCAGAATACCGCCACGTAGAAAATAGCGATACAAGAAAGTAAGTTTGGGTTTGACGAACTCGCTCACCGAGCTGGCGCGCAAGCCGTAGTTGCCCCGGTTAAAATACTCTTGAGCTGACAGTTTGGCATATTTATCCATAGCCATAGCAAAATCATCAACTGTTTTATAAGCATAGTGGTGCATTGGTTTTTTTAGCATGGCAACCGGGCCCGTCATTTTTATAGCTTCGTGCACCAGGCGATCGCCAAATTTCCCTTTGCCACGCTTGAACAGACGCAGCTGTGCATCGGGGTAGAACCCACCTCTCGAAACAGGTTGCTCACCAATGTAGAGAATGCGCGGAATCTTGTAGCCATCGAACTGATTTAAGCTATCACTCTTTAGTAGCGATGCCATTTCAGCGACCAAATCATCAGTCAATATTTCATCGGCATCAAGACTCAAGACCCAATCTGACTTAGCCAAATCAATTGCAAAATTCTTCTGTTTGGCGAAGCCAAGCCAATCTTGGTGCTGAACTAAAGCGCCTTTTTCAGCCGCTATTTCTTTGGTGCGATCGCTTGAACCTGAGTCAACTACAATGATTTCATCGACTAAACTTCTTGCGGCATCGATAACACGACCAATAGTGCGCTCTTCATCTTGAGCAACTATTACCAGTGATACCGTTGGCATAAATATCTGTCTTACTAGCGTCGAGTAAAGCGAATGACTTTCGCTTGATCATCAACGGTATAGGCACTGTCGCCAAAGAAAGACTGGCCTAATAGTGGCAATGGCAAGGCGAAGTTATCAACTACAGTAATGTCGATATTGTGTTTTTCTATTGGGCCCAATTTCAAGTTGCGAATAGGAAACTTTTTGCCCGTCATGCGTGACGAAGTGCCATTGATTATCGAATCTTGGGCATCATCAGGAACAGTAATATTAAAGTTCTTCGCTTGGTCTCTCGACATGCCGATGCCGCTAGCGCCAGTATCTAAAAACATGCGACCGGGTCTACCGTCAACCGAAACTGAAACTATGATCAAGTCGTAGTTTTCATCACGAGTAAAAGGCACGGCCCAGGCGTCGGCGTTAGAACGTGAAGAACCAGAACTTGAGGCAACAGAAGAGCCTGTCGGCTTTTTAACTAGTCTGATTGTTTGAGCGCTATTGTCGATGGTGTAAGTAAAATCTTTAAAGAATGACTGACCGATAGAGGGGCTATCTAACATCGACTCTTTAATCACACAAGGAAAATTATTGCGTTCGATATTGCCAATTTTAATATTCAGTCGCATATCCCAAGTTTTCTGCGAACTGCCAGCGCTAGTGGAGGTGCCAGTTGGTTGTCCAGCCGGCTCGGGCAAGCCCATGCTCTGCAAGTGATTTTTGCCAAGAATGGTGCCTTGCGAGCCCGTATCAAAAGTAACTTTGAGCGGGCGATTATTGAACTGAGCTTCTACCATCATCAGGCCAACTTCTTTAGTGAAATTGATTTTTGCCTCAGAAGGAAAACGATCATCTGGTGAACTACTGCCATAGCGAGAACCGCTCACCATTGCACTTCTCGACTGCTGTGCGGCAGCGGCCGCTGGCGACGCAAATGACTGCGGGCTGATTTTACGCAGCAGGGTTGGATCAAGCACCATTAATGCTCTGCGTGATTGCTCAGAGGCCTGGGATGAAGGGAAACGAACAACTATACGGCCATATTCTGCCGTGGCACCCTTAATGTCTTTAGCGTAGTGCAAAGCCAAAGCATGGTAGTAAAAAGCATTGTCGTTATCAGGATTTTGCTTAATAGCAACAGCAAAACAGCGAGCAGCTTGAACATACTTTTTCGCTTGGAAAAGCTTGGCACCATCGGCGTACGAATCAGCATAAGCTTGCCCAACCGAGGCAAAACTAAAAACGGCTAAGAGCAAAGATAAAGCATTGAAACGCGAAGGCCTAAAAACCTTCTTCGATCTTTCATGCATACAGTTGTACCTCTGCAAATTTAGTGCGCTGTTAAAGCTAAGTTAGCTGCTGCCTATACGCCAAGTTCTTCTTTAAGAACTACTTTCTGCAACTCAGAAGTGCCTTCAAACACTTCAGTTAGCTTGCCATCGCGGTAGAGTCTTTCTACCGGCGAGTCTAGGCTAGCTCCCAGCATACCGAATATTTGCACTGCTTCGCCACTATGAACACGGGCAACCTTGGTGGCAAACAATTTAGCCATGGCGGCAAACTTGCGGAAGTCAGCTGGCTCTTCGTCGTGACTCCAGGCGGCACGATAGGTAAGCAAACGAGCTGCTTGCGATTCTACGGAGTGATCAGCGAGCTTCCACTGAATGCCTTGGAATTTCGATATTGGCTGACCGAACTGCTCTCTTGTGCGAGCGTGCTCAGCTGAGAATTTAAGAGCTTCTTCAGCAATTCCCACAGCAGCTGCAGCTACAACAGTTTTGCTCAAATCTAGCACTGCGTTGACTTGCTTCTCTAGCTCTGCGCTAGTTGCACTAGCTAACTTATGCTCGCTAGTGGCTTTGTACTCTCTAAAAGTAAGGTCGCAGGTAGAAGCAGAGCGCAATCCAAACTTAGCTCTGTTAGCGCCAACTTCAATGCTTGTAGAAGGTGAACCATCTACCAAAAAGATCGCTAGCTCAGAGTCAGCAGCAGGGGCAGAATCAGAACTACTTTTCACCTTGGCCAAAACAGCAATTAATCCGGCCAACTGGCCATTGACGACCCAGGTCTTTTCACCGTTGAGCTGCCAACCCGAGGCAGAATCGCCCTTAGCAGTTGTTTGCACGGCCTTAAAATCTGACCCAGCCATTTCTTCGCAGAAAGCTTGAGCACCGATCAGGTCGCCACTTGCCATTTGCGATAGATAACGAGATTTTTGTGTATCAGAGCCAAATTTGTTAATCAGCTCGATGACGCTGTAGTGGCTGGCAAGAGCCAAAGAGAGACCGGCAGAAGCAGTAGCAAGCGCCTCAGCGAACAAAGTCAATTCAAGTGCTCCAAGCCCTTGACCGCCGTATTCACGAGGAACGGTCAGGCCCAAATAGCCGCCCTTAGCAAGTAGAGACAAAGCTTCTTTCGAGCTAACTTGCTCAGTATCAAGTGGCATAGCAAGAGGAGCAATTTGCTCGGCAACGAATTTTAAATACTGTTCTTGCAAGGCCAGCTGACCGCTGCTTAAGAAGGTGTTCACGGAAACCCCCAGTAGAAAAGATAGATGAGAAAGGGTAATCAAACCCTGATAAACTGCTGATCATAGCATTTACGGAACCAGAAGCATGACCCTGCTTGCAAAGTGGCTTAAGCGCGCCTCAACCCTTTTTACTGAGAAACCAGACGTCAAAGTCGATAACTTCGGCCTTGAACACTTTCTTGTTTATCACGGCCTAGTTGGCACTAGCCCCGACAATCACCGTGAATTCAAAGACGTTAGAGCAGATATTAGCTCGGCAGTTGGCCGTAGCAATTCGCACAATCTTTGTATCAATTTAAAGTTGGCCCCTCTCTGGTGGGAAGACAAGCTCGTTCGCATTTTTAGCGAGCTATACGAGGCCGAGCCCCAACGCACCTTGGCTTCACTGTTGCCACCCAAGTCAGACGACTATGAAGTGCAAGACTATGACCCCTTGCGCCATCAAGATTGGCGAGTGCGAGCCAATGCTGCCTTAATTTTGGCTGGGCTACAGGTTCAGCAAGGTCAAGAAGGGATTATCAGAGCTTTGGCCGCCACCGCCAACAATACCACTCCTGCTTTTTGCCATATATCGAGGGCACTGGCAGCCTTCCGCACACAAGAAGCTAAACAAGCTCTAGCGCAATATCTCAACAACGAAGAAGCGTGGATCAAAGTCGATGCCGTTAGCGCTTTGGCCCGTTGGCCAATTGCCGATGTAGGCGAAGAAATAAGCACTGCCTTTAGCCAATATCATCCTTTCACCGACTATGCTGCAGTTGGTGTAGCGCGACAGCACAAGCCCCTTGACCTACTGTCATTGGCAGATCAAAAACTGGTTGATTTAGGCGCAGCTCTAATAGTCGGGCTGCTTGATGCCTCAAAGCAAACATTTTCTGGTGCTCCTGAAATATTGACAGAAGCCGGTTTGCAAGACTGCCTGGCTCAGCTATCCAGCGCCCTTAAAGCTCATCCTAATGCCTTGCGCATGCGGGCCCTGCATCAATTGATACAGTGGCTCGACAGCGAATACAACAACTCCTCTGATATGCCAGCTTCTAATATTTCAACTACCGAAGCCAAAACTTTGCTTGCCAGCAAAGAGATCAGGCAAATTGTGGTGGCAGAAATTGAGAGTATGATTCTGGCCCTCGGAGCCAGCACTGGGGCCAACGATAAAGCAAGTCAAACCTCTGACCATATATCTAGTGCTCTGCGCCACGGTCTCAAGCTCACTGGTGAACTTGCTTTGCAAGAAAATAGCCAACTGCTATCTTCAATGGTCGAAACCGCGCAGGCTGCGCCGTACCGCAACGAAATTATTGAAGCCGTTGGGCATTTGGGCAATGGAGAAGCAGCACCACAACTAGTGAAACTTGCAAAAGAACTTGTCAACGTGAACAGTCGCACCCAAATGCCATTGAGTGCGAGCCCAGTTCTCGAAAGCGATTTAGAATCTGCAAATTCATACTGGTACATCTTGAAAGCACTAGGCAACTTGCCGAACAGTGAAGCTCTCGATTTCTTACTTCTTGCAACCGGCGACCACGCCGCTGACAAGCGCGAAGAAGCGCTAGCCTCAGCCATCAAACTATGCGCAATCAATAGAAATACCGCTGACCACGGCCAACAAACTGAGTCTAGTAAGACGGCAATTAAAGCAGCCGTGGCCAAGGCTCTCAATGACCCATCAACGCAGGTTCGCCAGCAAGCACTGCTTGGCGTAGCCGCACTTAATTTTGACGAGCTAATTCCGGCGGTGGCAAGAATGATCAACGCTCAAGAAATTTCAGTTTCTAAAGCTAGTTTTGATAGCCTGGCTGCTTTAGTAGATGCCGGCCATAAAACTGCGGTGGCCGCGGCTTTAGCCGATATCAAGAAGACAACCAGCAGCACTGTCAAAATTAGCCGCATCGACGAATTTCTCAGTCAAAATTGCTAGATTAGCTAACTTAAGAGCTTCTATACTAAGATAGAATTCAGCATTTTCTTAGACAGCAAATTAGGTAGCACCGACATTGGACCCTGAGAGCAGCGAAACCAAAGAGCATGTTTCAGCGATGGACAAAATCGCCGACTCATTTCTGGCCGAAGTTCGAGCCAAAGAAAATGGATCGGTTGAACTTGCCAATCAAAATGCAAAAGCTCAACAGAAAACCTACAAGCACCCAATGGCGGTCGACATTTTCTTGGCATTTGGTTTGCTCTTTGCCATGGCCGGATTAACAGTAAGCTTTGTCAAGGGATTGACCACCCATTCAGCCAAAACCAACATCATGCAAGGCAACTACAAAGCGGCCATCGGCATATTGCGCAGCTCACCAATACCAGAATTTTTCGGCGGCACAAGCGCCGACAATAGCGAAGACCTGCTCAATCAGGCTCTCTACCTCGATGCCATGACCAAACTCGACGCCGATCGCGATGACAAGACTGCGGTGCAAGAGCTGACCAAAATTTCGACTGGTTCAAGATTCTATGACCTAGCTCAAGACCAGCTCAGGCAGCTGTCCCAGCCAGATTCAAACACTCCGGCAACTTCTCCTTCAGCTACTCAATCTCCTGAAGCAGCCGCTGGTGGAGACCCAGGCGCTGCAATAGCGCCTACAGCGACTGGGGAAACAGCCCCTGCAGCAACTCTTGAGAAAACAGGCCAAAAAGAAGCGACAAATCCGTAAATCTGTCGCTTTTCAAAGTTTCTAATTCAGACCTTATTGACCGCGACTAGTTTAGTCGACGATGAACTTCTTGTAGTCTTCAGCGCTCATGAGACTGGCAACTTCGTCAGCATTCTCAATTTTCACCTTGATCATCCAGCCACCTTTGTAGGTGTCGAGGTTGACAAGCTCTGGTTCAGAATTAAGGTTATCGTTAATAGCGGTAATCTCACCAGCAATTGGCATAAATAAGTCAGAAACAGACTTAACTGATTCGATTACGCCGAATTTTTGCTCAGTTTTAAATTTCTCGCCCACTTTGGGCAATTCAACAAAAGTGACATCGCCCAGCTGGTCGGCAGCAAACGCCGTAATGCCGATTGTAGCGATATCGCCATCGACACTCACGAACTCATGGCTTTTTACGTACTTAAGCTCGTCTGGATGACTCAGCATGAAGGTTCTCCCTGGTACTTAGAGACAAAATTACTCTCTAAAGAGTAATGGAGTTGGCATCCCATTTGCTCAACTTAATGCATGAATGTAACTTAAAAGAGCTCTCTTGAGATCTTATTAGAGAAGCCGACTTAAGAGAAAGTGGGCACAATATTTGAACCAAAATCTGTTTAGCAATCGAGTTCTAAATGACATTATCGGTATTAGAAGAAGACGAATCTAAAAACACAAGTTCATCGCCGAGCGAACAAAAGACCGATGAAACCAAAGAAAAACAGCAGCAATTTCTAGAGCGGGTAAAACAGGCAGAAGAACTAGCCCAAAAATCTCCAGGCGGCTACAAGTTACAGGTAGTGCTGTGGGCACTATTTGGATACCTTTACATGTTTATCGTGCCGCTCTGCCTTTTGCTAGTTTTGGCTTTGGTGATATTGTTTGCCACGAAATTTTCAGTAGGCTTCCTCGTTGGCCTCAAACCACTAATAGCCGCACTATTTGTTGCTTTTGGTTGTTACATTAAAGCTCTCTGGGTTCGTTTTGATCCACCAAATGGCAACGAGCTTAAACGCAATGACTATCCTCAATTATTTGCTTTCATCGACAATCTCAGCAAACAGACCGGGGTTAAAGTCGATCACGTTTTACTGACACGAGAAATCAATGCCAGCGTCGTACAATATCCAAAATTTGGTTTATTTGGCTTCTACGAAAATTATCTCAATCTTGGTTTGAGCTTAATGATGGCTCTTACAGAAAGAGAGTTTCAATCAGTAGTGGCGCATGAACTAGGACACTTAGCCAACCACCACTCAAAGCGCAGCGCTTGGATCTACAGCATGCGTACGCGCTGGAACCAGATAATGAGTGCGCTCGATGCCAATTCTTCGTTCTTGCTAGTGTTCATGATGCGTTTTCTTGACTGGTATCAGCCGCGTTTTCTTACTCTCACACAAGTTATCGCCAGACGACAAGAAAGAGAAGCCGACACATTAGCGATCGCCATTGCTGGAGCCGATGCCCATGCCAGAGGCTTTCTAGCAATCACGGCTCGAGACAACCTCATGAGTGATAGAGTTTTAGACGCAATTTACCGCAGCTATCCGCTTGAGTCTGCGCCTCCGAGCGATCTCTACAATAAAGTTGCAGAGCGAATGGCTATGGCAATAAGCGAAAAAGCTCCGCTAATCGCCGCCATAGAAAATATGCTCACAGAAGAGCCCCATCCATTTGACACTCACCCCTCAAGCGCAGAGAGAATTCGCTCAAGTGCACTTGTAACCGCTCTTGACGGACTTTCAGTAAGACAAAAAGCAGAGCAATTAATTGAAATTTTCGCATTGAATGAGGCCATTGAGAAAAGCGCAGCTGAAACCATATTTGGTGCCGATTATAAGAAAGCTCTTGCTATAGCAAACCAAGAATGGCAGAACAATGTTGCTGAAAGCTGGGCTATTAGAACCGAAAAGATGTTGCAACTTGGTCAAAGGCAGAAGGAGTTAGACAACAAAATAGCAGAAGGAGCAGAGTTAAAATTAGAAGAAAAAATAGAATATGCCAATAATATTGAGCTACAAGACGGTATAGAAAAAGCACTTCCATACTTCGAATCAATTCTTAAAGAAAATGCCGAAGAACCAGTTAGCACCTTTACTATTGGCGCCCACCTACTGCTTTCCAAAATTGACGAAGCTGGTCTGCCGCTCTTAGAAATTACGGCAAAACTCGGCAAAGACTATCGCCAGCAAGCCTGCGAAATTTTGCTAAATCATTATGACAAACGCAAAGATACCCAGAAGGTAGCAGAGTACGAAAAACTGCTAATTGCATACTATGAAGAGGCGTATCAATATCAGCAAGAAAGAGACTTGGTCAGCCCTACAGACGAACTGATTTCGCACACCGCTAATCCCGAAGAAGTTGAAGTGTTAGTAGACTCTCTCAAACAATTCAAAGAAATTCGCTCAGCTTTTTTGCTTGAGAAAGCTGTCAAAGTAAACAAAGACGATCGCATGTTTCTACTTTTGCTTAGGCTACAGAATGATCCAGGAAGCTTTGCTGAAGATAAGCGCCATTTAGAAGCGCAAGAAATCTGTCACAAGGTAGCCGCAGTAGTCCAAGCACCTGGCAGCCTCTATGTTTTAGTAATATCTGGCAAGAATGATACTTTCTTGCAGACAGCAGCCAAACACAGCAATGCTCTAATATACGGCAATGCGTAAAAGATTCTTACCAATCTAGAACTGTCGACTAGTATCGAGAGATCCTATAGCGAATCTATTGTCAGAATTTTCTTCAAACAGTCGCACTACTTCTTGATTTGATCGACTATTTTCAGCAATTGAACCGTTAGGTAGTCGAGTCATTTTACTGCTACCATCCGCATTTGATCCATAACGCAAGTCTATTTCCTTTTGATCATTTTGCTTTACTGCTTGGTAAAGCTCAGGGCTAGCTTCATTTAAATTGGCTCTGGCACTTGCCGCCAGACGAAAATGACTGATACTTTCAGCATACATCTCAGAAGGGTCGGTGTAATACCAGCTTATGGGCTTTACCTTAGCCTCTGCCAACATTTCGGCTTCACTGAGACGCTGACCATCTTGCGCCGGAACAATTTTTCCGACCTTATTTACCACACCACCTTCAGAGCGCCAACGTATCCAAGATTGCTGGAACATATTTGACTCAGGCAGGTAACTGGCCTGTTCACCATTGTCATCAAGACTTTTACCTAAAATCAACCAGTCTTGGCCAGTATTCTCTGCATCGCTTCGCTTCACCCAACCAAGCTCATTAGCCATCTGTCCTCCAGATGCAGTCAACTCAATACTGCCCTCATTGACAGTAGAAGGCCTCTCGTAACCCAATTTGATCGAGCTGTTGTGACCAAGTTCATGAGTCACTGCATACTGCAGAGTCATCGGTCTCGCTCTATCAAAATAGCTTAGCTGGCTTTCCTCATTAGGGAGATCAGCTTCGGTCGCATACTTAATGCCGCTAGCTCCGGGCCAGATGTAAACACTGCCACGTCCGTCCTTATCACTCTGAAATGTAGCTACGGGGTTCATTTCAGTAACCATATTTTCACTCAGGCTATAAAACTTGAGCGGTCGCCCATCAGCTCCGATATTTCCAGGTTCACTTTTTTCGAGAGCCGATTTCACTCCGTAGAGTTCAAAAAGTTCTGGATTCCGCGCAAGAACGGCATGATTACTAGGCTTACTTTCAGCGGTCGCTCTCTGATAGCCTATTACTTCTCCCTCAGCAGCAAAGGTCACGCCATAGCGCTTCTCAAGACTACTCTGTGCAAGATCAGTTAAGCGCTGTAATTCTACTTTTGCGTCTTTCAATCCAGTATCAGAAGCTGCTGTTGAAAACAACTCAAGCTTTTCGCCGCCGGCAGCCATCGAATAATATATTTGTCCATTCTCAGCCCTTATATCTAGCCGATGCGCAATACCAAATGCTTGTGCAGTATCGAGAATCTTCGAGTTGACCTCGCTTGCATCAGGAGCAAATGACAGTGAGTCACCACCTGATTGCTCAGCAGTCACTCGCTCAGATTTAATAGGCTTGTCCTGAAAAAGCGCCACTGCTAAAACTGAAAGCCGCTCGTTAGCTTCACTTTCAGCCCGAGCCGACTGATCTGCCAGCGGCAAATGATCGCAGGCTTGCTGTCGAGCCAAATCACTGGTATCAGAAGTTGACCCCAATATTGTCAGTCCTCGAGGCGATAGGCTTCCCCTTGCTTTATGAGCTTATTGCCTAAGCCCATATTTGAAAAGTGGTGATTCTACGCACAGCGACCGATTTAAACGCTTCCTGAAGCACTAACAACAGCCATAGCAGTTAAACTTTCAGCAAAGCTGCGATTGCTTTCGTCAACAAGCAAGTCGGCATCTTCAGATTTACCGCTCATAACTACATAGCTCCATTCAACCTCTGTAGTGCTTGAGTCGAGTTTGTGAAACAGCATGTTTAGCAAAATATCAACGGGCTGTTTGCCGGTAGAACCAGTCGGAGTGCCATATACGCGAGCTTGAAGGCGCCCTTCTCCGGCGCGGTCATAAGTGATACGCCAGCGGCAACCCAATAATGCGCTGTGCAGCACAACTCTCACACACTCCATCGCTTGCTCTTGCTCTAGATAGAAACTACGAGCCGGTGGAATGCGCCCAGTTGAACCAGGGTGCTTGCCAATTCCCGAAAGAACAAACAAAACAATCAGTGACAAGATACCGCCGCCAAGCAGACAAATAACTAAAAATGCAGCACTCTCATTTGGCAAAACTATGGTCTCTCAATTTGAGTCTTCAATTGCTAGTCAAACTACTTCTTACGCTTGTACCATGGGCGGCTCACTACAGAGGCTGGCACTTTGGTATCACGAATACCGATTGTCAGTTCGGTGCCTACTTTAGTTAAGGCCATCGGTATCAAGGCAAATGCCAAAGGATAACCAACAAATACCCCTGGGGCACCACTGGTTACTTTACCGACTTCTTTGTCGCCATCGAAAACACTATAACCCTGACGTGGGGCTGCTTTACCAGTTCCCTTTAAGCAGACAATCTGACGCTCTAAACCGCCAGCTTTCTGCTTAGCCAAAACATCACGGCCAATGAAATTGCCCTTGTCTGGTTTGACGCTCCAACCTAACCCAGACTCAATTGGAGAAATATCCCGTTCAAGCTCATGACCATATAACGGCAAACCAGCCTCAAGACGGAGTGTATCGCGTGCACCCAGACCGCATGCTTCGATGCCTTTTGCTTGACCGCGTTCTAGCAACAAATTCCAAAGCCACTCAGCCTTATTAGCTGGTACGAAAATTTCAAAACCATCTTCACCGGTATAGCCAGTGCGTCCGAAGCTGAAGCTTGTACCGTCAACAGTAGCCTCACCGTAACCGAAGGAAGGTAGTTGGCCTACCCAGTCGCCGACAATTTCGCTCAAGAGAGGCACAGCTTGAGGCCCTTGCAGAGCAAGTAAGCCAAGCTGGTCAGAAATGTTGTTCAATTTGACGTCAAACTTAGATGCATGGCTGCTAATCCATTCGAAGTCTTTGTCGATGTTTGAGGCGTTCACCACAAGCATAAAGTCTTCTTTGCGGCGATACACGATAAGGTCATCGACAGTGCCGCCGTCTTCATAACAGAGTTGCGAATAAAGGGCTTTATCGGGAGTGGCTAAACGGTTGAGATCGTTGGCGATGATGTACTGAATGAAATCGTGTGCGCCAGAACCAGTAACGAGAAATTCGCCCATGTGCGAAACATCGAACAAGCCAATTTTTTCACGCGTTGCCATGTGCTCAGCGATGATGCTCTTATATTGCACTGGCATATTCCAGCCGGCAAAATCGACCATCTTGGCAGATAGCTTGCGGTGGGCCGAAGCTAGCGGGGTTTCTCTAAGGGTGGACGTCGCCATGACAACCTCTTTTAACGTAAACTCGCATTTGCAGCAGAACAATAATTCAGTAGTGGATAAAGATACCACCGCCTAGACCAAGCATGTAGACTCGAATCAACTTATTGCCTTAAGACAATGTAAAGGGCCCATGAAAACACATCTGAGAAAACTCGGTGCAATTAGCGCAATGGCTGTATTCGCGGCCTTTTGCCCCATGCCAGCCCAGGCCAGTAAGGCCATAAGCCCGCTCAGCGAAAAAGGCCTGCTCAATGGTCTTTGCAATGTGCCGACAGTATCTGAAGCGGGCAGTGAAACGGTTCAGTTTAAAAATGGCAAAGCCGAGTGGAATGGTTGTACTGGTCAACTTGGGCAAACCGTTATCGGAGATTTAAATGGTGATGGTATCAATGACGGTGCCTGCGTTTTTGTCTACAACTCAGGTGGCTCGGGCTACTTCACTTCTCTCTTAGTCTTTGTTGCTAGCGAAAATGGTGCCAAGCCAGTTGGCGATCGCTCGCTCGGAGACCGTTCGCAAGTTAAAAGTCTAAAGATTAACCATGGCACTCTCACTCTCGATATGCTCGGGCACAAGAGTGGCGACGGAGCAAGCCTACCAACACAAAATCGCCAGGCAAAATTCAAAGTAAAAAACAATGCTTTAGTCGGGCCAAACAACCTGCAATAGAGCTGCTTTAAGTAAATATTGAAATTTACGTACTAAAGAGAAAAGCGAGAGGCAGTGCCTCTCGCTTTCTATTTAAGCAGCTTGCTGCTCGTCTTTGTCTTCCGATGGAGGCTTTTCTTCCTCCGACTCGACTGACTCTGCCTGAGCTTCTTCTGCGGCCGCTGGCTCTTCTTCAGCCACCGCATCTTCTGACGCTGCTTCTTCTGACACTTCTTCCGCTTCTGCTATTTCTTCATCTTTAGCTTCCTCAGCTTCCGCTACTTCTTCGGCGGCTGCTTCTTCTTCTTTGGCTTCCTCGGCTTCCGCTACTTCTTCGGCGGCTGCTTCTTCTTCTTCTTTGGCTTCCTCGGCTTCAGCTACTTCTTCGGCGGCTGCTTCTTCTTCTTTGGCTTCCTCGGCTTCCGCTACTTCTTCGGCGGCTGCTTCTTCTTCTTTGGCTTCCTCGGCTTCAGCTACTTCTTCGGCAGCCTCACAGGTTTTTGCTTCTTCATCGCAGGTCTTAGCTTCTTCTGCTTCAGCTACTTCTTCGGCAGCCTCACAGGTTTTTGCTTCTTCTGTTTCTACCGTCGCGTCTTCTGTTTCTACTTTTGCTTCGCAGGTCTCGGCAGTGTCTTCAGGCACAATGCTGACACTGGAAATTTCTGTCTCTGTTTCGACAATTACTGGTTCTGCTGCTTTGCTTAGGCCGTGCTTTTTCTTACTCATGGTCTCTCTCCCCTTCAACTACCGATGCATTGCTGCATCGATTTACCTCTCCCTCTTCAGGACTTGTAAAATTCAAACTCAATGTTTTCCGCGTGACGAGACGCGCCTAGAAACCAGCGTTCTAAGCATGTAGCAGATCTGACTCAAAGCACGGAGCCCAGAGCCATCTTTCACACTAAGTATCGTTCTTTCCTAAAGCAAAGCATTCGCCCAGATTGGCGTTAAATCACAGCCCCGGCAAACGAATCACGAGAGATTTGAACCTTACTCTTCTATTCTTACAGATCTCACAGCATTTCGCAGGGTTGTCAGGAAGAATTTTTATTAAAACTTTTGGCCCGATTTTGTGCACCAGAAATGGTGGCGTAGAACAAGCCCTTTAAAAGCTAGAAAATACCAAGAAATTACTTCTCTTTTTGTTCCCGTTTTTTCAGATAAATTATTGAACCCGGCTCAGTAACTGCATTTGAAGCAGATTCATCATGCTTTTGAAGAGCCGCGTGATCTTCTCCTTCCGCGCTCTCAACTACGAGTTTAGCAAGCTCACTTTCTTTGCTCGAATTTGACTCGAACTTAGCGACCCTCGCGCGAGCGTCATCATCTTTGCTTGGTGATTCTAAATGACTAAAATCAGTATCTTGCTGAAGGTGATCAAAGTTCTCGGCTGGTGTCATTTCTCGCATGCGATAGTTCACTACATGTATGGTGCGCACGACATACAACAATGACTCCTGACCTGCGTTTAGCTCGGTCATATCGACAAAGGTCTGAGCATCACTCAACTTATCGCTCGCTGAAAGCAGCTTCTTAAGTGTGTCGTCATATTTATTAGACCAAACCAAGTCGCGATCCAAGCCAGAATATTTGCTGATCTGATCAAGCTCATTAATCTGCTTAAGCAATTCTGCTACTACTGCTTTTAATCGCTTCTGATAAACAAGCAAACGTATTTTGCGCGCTCTTTTTCGATTGCGAAAATATCTATATATGAACCAGGCCACTACGCATAGAAAAAAGAGCGCCGCAAAAAAGGCGAAGAACAGTAGCAGTGAAGTTAGAAGCAAAAGAAAAGGCATACAGGTCTCAGAAGCAGGCTTGAAGAGTAACGTTCGCTTAAATAGATAATAACCGGGTATGGCATAAGAAAAACCAGCCTAGCGTGAGCACAGGCGCCAGAGGCACGAGCATGAGGCCAGCTCAATAACTACTTGGCTACAAATTTAACTTCTTTTGTCTGTTTGCTCTATCTGCTTCTTTTCAAGCCTATGCTACACTCGACGAAGATAATGGCAACCCAAGGGAATCACCCTTCTAGAAGAGAACCACTGATGCCCGCGCCAAACTGCTCTATAGTCAAAACTGCCCTGACCGAGCTCAAAGAAATACTTAGCCGCTGTCAGCATGGCAACAACTCCAACCAAACCCCATTAGAGACTGCCAACGTCTTTGCGGCCATTGCTGGCTTAGAAGCGACTATCAGTTCTATTGAAGAGAAATCATTCGCCCAAGAAGATTTCACCGCAGACATGGGTGTGCCGATAATTATGGGGCTAACTCAACCAGTAGTCTCGTAACTATTTAAACAGTTGTTTGTGGCACTACGCCTTGATATTGAGCGCTGATCTCTTTCAGTTGCTGCGCTAAAATCTTCGCTGCATTTGGTTTTCCGATTTCCATCATGCGCTTGCGCATTTCATGTAAACGGCTATCATCGCCGATCAAAGCGGCAATATGGTTGTAGATGGTCTCGCCAGTGAGGTCTTCTTGCGGCAATACAAGGGCAGCTTTCTGCGATTCCATATAGCGCGCATTGTGCGTCTGATGATCTTGAGCGGCATAAGGATAAGGCACAAATATTGCTGGCGTTCCCGTTACAGCCAACTCAGCAACGGTCATGGCGCCAGCCCGCGTAATCGCTAAATCTGAAACGGCGTAAGCAATAGAGAGATCATCGAAATAAGCACGCAAGTGATAACGCGGGCTAGGAGCCAATGTTGGATTGACCCGCTCTTTAACATAATTGAGGTTTTTATCACCACACTGGTGCACAATTTGAATATGTGGCTCAATTTCCAAAAGACGCGGCAAAGCGGCCGCTACAGCCTCATTCAAGGCCTTAGCACCTTGAGAGCCACCGGTCACCAATACTGTTTTGAGATCAGAGCGTAGACCAAGAATGGCACAGCCAGCGTCTCGATGACGCTCAGCCAAGAAACTCTTGCGCACAGGGTTACCGTTAAAAACAATGCGCCCGTGGGGAGCATTGATTCGCGCTGCTGCTCCTTGCATACCAAGCGATACCAATTGGGCTCGCCGAGATAACAGTCTGTTGACCAAACCTGGGTGAGCGTCAGGCTCATGTACCGCTGTGGGTATCTCAAGAGCGTTGGCTGCTGCCAGCGGGGGCGCTGAAGCATAACCACCAGTGCCTAAGACTACTGTGGGCTTAAACTGCCGCAAAATCTCCTTAGCTTTCTCAATGGCTGACCACATCTGAAAAGGCCAAGTAATAAGCCGTGGTGAAATGCTACGGGGCATGCCAGAAACGTCGAGGCCGATGAAATCGAGACCGTTCTCCTTGGCCAACTTCTCTTCAGGGTGACCAAGCGCACCTATATATAAGATTGCCTCAACTGAAGGATCGTCTTTGAGTTGCTCAGCCACTGAAAGAGCTGGGTAAATGTGACCACCCGTGCCACCACCTGTTAGTACTATGCGATGACCAACCATCTAAATGAATAGTCCTTACAGTGTGCTCAGGGCATTAGGAGAGAGCGAGGGTTTTGTAGGCGGAGCCGAGGGCGAAGGTTCTTCTTCTTCCTCTTCATCGTCCTCTGCCACGGCGGCGCGATCACGCGAGATAGAAAGAAGAATGCCGACCATTGTGAGAGTGACGACCAACGATGTGCCACCATAACTGATGAATGGCAAAGTGATACCGGTTACTGGCAGCAAACCAGTTGTTACCATCATGTTGATGACTGCCTGAGTGCAAATTTCACTAGTGATACCAATGGCCAAAATGCGACCAAAGAGAGTCTTAGCCGAGAGAGCCGCACGATAGCCGTAAACTCCAAACAGAGCAAACAAACCAATCAGCAGGCTGCATCCGATTAAACCGAATTCTTCGGCAATAACTGCAAAAATAAAGTCAGCGAACTGTACTGGCAGATAGTAGAGCTTTTGCAGTGAGCGACCGAAGCCTTGGCCCCAAAGGCCACCTGAGCCAATAGCATACTGAGCTTGGATAATATTCCAGCCTTCTTTCTGCGGATGAAGATAGGGATTTAGCCAGGTTTCGATACGAGCCATTTGATAAGGATGCTTTTGCACATGCTGCCAAGCCAGCACAGCAACGCCGCCCAGCGAACCAAGAAGGAGCAAGAAGTTAGTACCGCTGGCAAACAGTAGTGTGAGCAAGCTAGCCAGAATCATACTGGCGCTGCCTAGGTCAGGTTGCTTGATGACGATTAAAGCCATCATCAGAATGACAAATATTCGTAAGACAATTTGAGGATCACGCCAGAAATATTTTGATAGACCGGAAGCGAGCAGCAAGATTGTTGCGACTTTTGCCACTTCTGACGGTTGGAACTGCAAGGGCCCCAACGTCAACCAACGGCTTGAGCCCATTGTTTGCACGGTCAAACCAGGAATATTGACCAAGGTAATTCCCAATGAAACTAAGGCGAAGCAAGCCAGTGGCCATGCAAATTTTTTCAGACGGCGATAGTCATAGCGACTGACCGTAAACATGATGAACAAGCCAATTACAAAAGCCATCGTCTGCTTGCGTAACAGCGTAGTCGAGTCGTGAAAACTTTGTTGAGCCTCAGGAGCAGATGCTGAATAGACAGCCATCAGGCCAAAGCCACAGAGACTGAGAGTAATGCCAACTAAAGTGCGGTCGATGCCGCCTCTGTATTCAGGAGCGGCCGGTGTTTGATCAGTTGAATCACCGCTATTGTCGCGGCGACGCCATCTCTCGCGCTCTTGCGCGGACAAGATCCTTGAAGACACGGCCTCTATCCTCGAAATCCCTGAACATATCGAAACTGGCACAGGCAGGGGAAAGTAATACTGGTCCTTTTTTCAATCTACCGCCGATTTGAACAGCTTCCTCCATTGTAGCGGCGATGTATATATCGTTAAATCCGGCTTCGCGTAAAGCTCTTTCAAATCGTTCTTTTGCTTCACCAATAAGGATAACGCCCAAAGCGTATTTTTTTATCGATTGAATTAAATCAGATAGTGGAGTTCCTTTGTCTTTTCCACCAGCAATGAGCACGACACTCTTCTCAGGAAACGACTCAAGGGCTTTGATAGATGAGTCAGTGTTAGTTGCTTTCGAATCATTGTAGAAATCAACACCATCAACAGTTTCTACAAACTCAAGACGGTGCTCTAAGGCTTTGAAAGTGCGCAAATGCTGCTCAATTTCTTTTTCGTTCAAACCAGCTAAGCAGCAGGCCGAAATGGCTGCCAGAGCATTTTCAATATTGTGCTTGCCGATGATGCGCAAATCTCTCTCATTGCAGACAACCCGAGTACGCGCATTGTGGGCGTAGCACAAGAAGCCATCTTCTAGATATGCGCCCTGTATGCCGCGATTGTGATCGGACAGTAAAGTGAAAGGAAATACTTCCGCTTTGGTTTTGGTAGTCGCCACCACTGAATCGTCTTGATTGAGAATGGCAAAAGAATCAATGTCTTGATGAGCGAACATAGATCGTTTTGCTTCGATATAAGGGTCAAGGCCGCCGTGCCAATCGAGATGGTCAGGGGTAAGGTTGAGCCAGATAGCAATGAAAGGTGCAAAAGTTGGTGAGTACTGAAGCTGATACGAACTAACTTCAACAACTAAAAAATCGAGAGGGCCACTATCTAAACGGCTCAAAATCGGCACGCCGATGTTGCCGCAAGCGGGGGCTAGGCGACCAGCTTTCTCAAGTATGTAGCTAATTAAGGCTGTGGTCGTAGACTTGCCGTTTGTGCCAGTTATGGCGATGAAGGGCACTGTGCCTTTACATTCGCGGTAGGCTAATTCGACATCGGATATAACTTCGCGGCCATGGGCCTTAGCTCTGAGCATAACGTCAGAATGAGGCGGAATGCCTGGGCTAGTGATTACCAGCTCAGACCAGCTTAAACAGCGCTCACTATGTGCACCAAATTCACTTTCGACTGGAAGAGCCGCAAGCTCAGCCAAAAGCTTAGGATTGACCTTATCTTTTGGCTGAAACTCAGAGACAAGAACTTTTGCCCCGCGCTTAGACAGATAGGAAGCGGCGGCGATGCCGCTTCTACCTAATCCTAAAATACTGACTTTCTTGTTATTCCAGTCTGCCACCTGCTAATTGTAACAGGTGGTTTTCAAGCTCGGACGAGAAAGCTCTAACCTCTTTGGCGCTCTTTCTCTTTTTGCTCAAGCTTGTAGGCCTTTTCAGAAAGATTAGCAATTTTCTTGTTCATCTTTTCTGCTTCTTTAGGAGGCATGCTTGGTGTGAGAGCCATGTAGGCTTTGTATTGCACAACTGCTTCTTTAAGATCTTTGGAGGCTTCTGGCTTCAGTCTCTCTAAAGTCTTACCAATGCCCATGCGACTATCAGCAACTTTAGGATTGTCATAAATAGCGGCATGATACTTGTCGATAGCGCTAGCTAGCTGATTTCTGCGAGCCAAGTCATCACCGAGAGTGTTTTCTTGTCTGGCAACGTCTTTCTGCTTAGCCACTGAGTTAAGACCGCGCTTGGCCCGCTCTTCCCCACCAGGCATACTGGCCGCTTTCTTGTAGGCCGCTTCAGCACTTGGAAGATCTTTGATCATCAAGGCTAAATCGCCCACTGCGAAGGTTTGCTTAGCATCGCTAGCGTTGGCGATCACTGTGTTCATTTGTTGATCAGATTCGCTGAATTTGTTCTGAGCAAGAAGAGCCTCAGCATAAGCCACTCTTTCACCATCATTGGTTGGTGTGCCGATGCTAGCCAAATCAATTGGAACTCCTGCCATAGAACGCAACTTAGCCTGAGCTAGTCTCAATTCCATATCGTTAGGGTTCATTTTTACAGCTTGATCAATCATGCGTTGTGCTGATTCATACTCGTTTGAAACGAAGAAGGCACCAGTAGCTTCTTTGTTAGCTTTGAGATAATAGGCTCTAGTCAAACCTTTGGCTGCTGCTGAGTTTTGTGGATTGGCATCAAGAACCGTGCGGTATTCTTTGACAGCATCATCGAGCTTTTCTAATTGCAAACTTTGATCAGCAACACGCAAGTGCAAGTCTGGATTGTTAGGCATCATCTCTAAACCAGAACGAAGCTCAGCAATCGACATTTCGAGATCGCCGCGACCTTGTCTGATATCAGCAATATGCAAGTAGGCATCAGGGTTTTCTGGTTTGATGCTGATTGATTTTTGCAATTGTTGAATAGCCGCTACAGTGTTGCCTTGGGCTGCATAAACATCACCCATGGTTTGGTGCACCGGTGCACTATTGCGATTTTGATATAAGGAAGTGTTCAGTTCTTTCAATGCTTCGTCGTAGAGGCCTTGTTTGTAGTAGGCGCGACCGAGGCCGTAGTGGGCAGTAGAGTTGCCAGAATTGAGTGATACAGCCTGTTTGAAAGCGGCAACTGCGTCAGCATATTGCTCTTTGTTGAGCTTGGCGATGCCCATTTGGCCGTAGGCTTCAGAGTTTTTAGGGTCAAGATGAGTTGCTTCTTTGTACTCATTTACAGCTTCGTCGAGACGGCCCTGTTCCTTATATATGTTTCCTAGCGTGATGTGCGCTTCAGGCATGCCTGGGTCAATACTGATTGCTTGTTTTGCTTCAGCTTCAGCGCTACGCAAAGTAGCGTCTTTGTTTTTGATTACGGTGCCCGACGATGAAGTAAGACGGTTCAACATAACCATCGCCTTACCAGCGTGAGCCATCGCGTTTGTTGGGTCATTGGCCAAGACTTTGGCAAAATTTTCTTCGGCAGCGTCTAGTTTAAATTGCTTAGCCAAAGCCATTCCGTAGCCAACAGCAGCAGCCGAACTTTTAGGGCTTTTGGTCATTTCTCCCTTGTAGAGATCAGCAGCTTCAGTAAACTTGCCTTGCATCATGAGTTGGTCTGCTCTAACGGTCTCGCGAGTAATGCGAATTTGGTAAGTCTTGTTCGCTGCAATCTGAAGACCCGAAATCGAATCGGAATCGCTGCGAGCCGATGCCTCGATATTCCAGGCCAAGTTTGAGCCGACAGAAATAGAAGCAGCCAAGGCAAGAGTGAAATTCCTGAACGAGTTTCTAGTAGTCATAGGGTTCTCCGTAAATGGGACTATGCCGCGAGTGTATAGAAGACGTTAAGCGCTTGAAAAGCCCACTGCCTTTCTTTGTCACTAAATAGTCGCAAATTGTAGCAGTCACAAACAAACTACAAAGATAAGCCATTAAGGTTAACTAGCTGTCTTTTGTACCCTGGCGACCTGCGTGGGACAATCTAACAGATGATTCAAATTCATTGCGGTTGTCAGCTGGCAGCATCAGCATGACTTCCAAATTGCATTCTATATATAAGGAATGAATTTTCGTCGCTCTCAAATTGTGAGGATAAAAAGTGTCAGGTCATTCAAAATGGGCCACAATCAAAAGACACAAGGCTGTCGTTGATCAAAAGCGCGGTGTCATATATGCGAAAATGTCGCGCGAAATTATTATCGCCACTAAGCTTGGCGGCAGTGATACCAATGCAAACTTCCGCTTGCGCCAAGCGATAGATCGCGCCAAAGCCGAAGGCGTACCGAACGACAATATCCAAAGAGCGATTGAGAAGGGCTCTGGCGCTGGTTCTCTCGACAATTTTGAAGAGCTTGTTTACGAAGGTTATGGCCCCGGCGGCGTAGCTCTGCTAGTAAAATGCACAACCGATAATCGCAACAGAACAGCCGGCGACGTGCGCATGTATTTCTCTAAATTTGGCGGCAACATGGGCGATAGTGGCTGTGTGGGCTGGATGTTTAAAGAACGCGGAGAAGTTTTGCTAGAGAAAGGTGCACAATTCGATGAAGATGCACTGATGACAGCGGCTCTAGATGCCGGTGCAGAAGATTTAGACACATCAATGGATGAGGAAGCGCTAGTAATCTGTAGCCCCGAGCAATTAGAGAAAGTGCGCGACGGTTTAGTCAAAGCTGGATACAAAGTATCTTCGGCAGAAAACGCCATGATACCGAGCACCACAGTCGAGATCGAAACTCCTGAAACAGCAAGACTGTTGCTCAGACTTATAGACAGCCTAGAAAACCACGATGATGTGCAATCTGTATTTGCCAATTTTGAAATGAATCAAGATTGGATGCAAGAGTTCTTGAATTAGAGCTACCAGAGCCATTTTAGCGGCCGATACTACTGGCAGTGCCCGATAATCTCTGTCGACTTGGCGCAAAAGTCTCTCTGCAACACAATATTTGGCGAAGAAAGATTAAGATCTCAATCGATATATCGAGCGACATGTCAAATCGCCGGAATAGCACCAGGCTCAAGCGCTTGGCGCTTTGTGAAATGCTAATAACTTAGCAGATGAAATAAATAGGCAGCGTTTAACAAAGGTTTTACAGACCGTTACCTCGCCCTATTGACAACGGTTCGCAAGCGGGGAGGTTAGAGCAACCTCATCTTGCTCGCGATAACACCAGTAAGGAATTACCATCGCTAGTCAAGAGCTATGCAGGCCTGCATTTTTTTGTCAACGGTGCATTTCTTAACTTTCACCAACAAACCTCAGACCGCTGGTCATTGCCGAAAAATCCAACTTGTCAGCGGATCTTTGACGTGCCACCAAGTCTTCTGTTACCTTTTCGCCTGCTTCGAAAGACCTGGCCGGAAGTTATCCAATGCATATACGCCCATGTGGCGATGCAAGGAAAAACGGTTCTCCTAAGAACGAGAACGCATCAGCAAGTCGCCTGGCCCAGGCACACTAGAGAGCGATCAATCAAATGATCTCGCAAATGATCTCGATCAAGATTCAACCTAGACATAAGAAGGTCGCTTTGGCCCTCAGCTTAGTGGTAGCTGCATTTTGCAGCACATCGCAAGCTCTGGCTAACGATGTAAGCGCTATAGAAATCGATCCCGAAGTCGAATCAAATGTCTGGGAAGAGAACGATCAAGAGTGCGCTTCAGTCACTCTCAACGGTAGAGAACTGATTACCTATCGCGGAGAGAGCCCTGCTGGCTCAGCAGAAGACCGCGCCGAAGATTTAGCCGATAGACTGCAAGACCTCCTCAAAGGTGAAAAGCTAGACCCTTCTAAGCTAGTTCCAGCTTGTGAAGGACAATTAGCCGTCATTCGTATTGATGGCTCTAACGCCGTAAAGTTCGAAATACCTGAAAGCAATAAGGCTTCAGCACTCGATTACAGCTTCAAACTTGTGAATAGCATTCGCACGATCTTGGGTGTACAACAGATTCCAGCAAGCTTCCTCAAGCTAGCTGAATCCCAATCACCAGAACAAGCCCTAACGGCCTGCCTCAATCATTCAGCCCTACCAAGTCTGAATATTTCGCCAGACAATTTCTCACCTAACTTCAGTGGCCATGCCTCGTGGTATGGCGGCAAGTTCCACGGCCGTCGCACCTCAAATGGCGATCGTTTCGACATGCACGGCCTCACTGCGGCCCATCGCACCTTGCCTTTCGGCACCAAATTATTAGTTATGAACCGCCGCACCGGCGCCACTTGTGTTGTTCAGGTCAATGACCGTGGACCATTCGTGGATGACCGCGTGATAGACCTCTCTCGTGGCGCTGCCGAGAAGCTGAACATGCTCTCATCAGGCGTGGCCATGGTTGATTGCATGGTTATCAATCCAGCCGACCGCTAGATTCTTTAGCTTCAATATTTGAAAATCAATAAAAGTGTAAAGCACGTCAAGAGCTAAAACTGGTTCAGCCGAACCTAGATGCTAGAATGCGTCATTGTGAATAATGACGTACGAGTTCGAATAGCGCCAAGCCCCACCGGTAATCTGCACGTGGGTACGGCTCGCACAGCTCTTTACAATTATCTTTACGCGAAAAGACACCAAGGCACTTTCATTCTTCGGTTAGAAGACACCGATGAAGAGAGATCAAACGAGACCTACACCAAAGACATCATCGATGGCTTGAAATGGTTAGGTTTACTTTGGGACGAAGGTCTCGACATTGGTGGACCATACGCACCCTATCGTCAGACTGAAAAAATTGACCATTACAACACCATGGCTAATCAGCTGATCAGCAGTGGCAAAGCCTATCTTTGCTACGCCACTCAAGAAGAACTAGCAGCGCTCAAAGAAGAGCAGAAAGCAGCAAATGCCTCACCTCGCTATGACAACAGAGGCCGAGACACCAGCGCTGAGCAACGCCAAAAATTTGAAGAAGAAGGTCGCATCCCTTCGGTTCGCTTCATAGTTGACGAACCACAGGTAGTATCGTGGCACGACCATGTCAAAGGCGAAATTACCATCGACAGCTCAGACTTGGGCGGCGACATGGTAATCGTCAAATCAAATGGTGTCGCAATCTACAATTTTGCTGTAGTGGTTGACGATGTCGATATGAAAATGACCCACGTCATTCGTGGCGAAGACCACATTCACAACACAGCCAAACAATTGCTTATCTATCAGGCAATGGCCAAAGAAGCGCCAGAGTTTGGTCATGCTCCACTAATATTTGATATCGAGCACCACAAGCTCTCCAAGCGAAAGCACGGCGAGACTGTACACGTCGACTATTACCGTGCGCAAGGCTACATGCCAGAGGCCATCCTCAACTACCTGGCGCAAATGAGCTTTACTCATCCTGAAGGCAAAGAAATTTACTCTCTCGATGAAGCGGCAGCAGTCTTTGACTTAGACAAGGTATCGAAGAGCCCAGCTGTCTTCGATGTGGCGCGCCTCAATTGGTTTAACAGTCATTACATCAGAAGCTTGCCACTAGAACTTATTCTTGAGCGAGCAAAGCCTTTCCTTTCGGCCATCGGTACCGCCTACGATACCAGCACTTACACTAAAGCCCAGATTGCAGCGATTGTATCTTCAGTGCGCGAAGGCCTTACCACACTGTCTGAACTAACTGCGGCAGTACAATTCTATTTTGAACCGCCCACCATTTCTGAAGAAATTGGCCGCGATGTGCTCAGCTCAGACAATGCCAAAAAAGTACTCACCACCATGCTCGCTGCCTTAGGTGGAATGCCTTGGGACGATCATCAAGGCTGTAAAAAGGCGGTCGACGCCTTCGGTAAAGAAATTTCCCTCAAAGGAAAAGAGCTTTACTGGCCCCTTCGAGCCGCCTTATCAGGAAAAACCCAAGGGCCAGACCTCGGGGCTATTATTTCAATACTAGGTGCCGAGCGAGTAAAATCCCGTCTGGAAGCGGCCCTAACTCATCAGTAAGCAGCTATATCAATGAATAAAATACAAATATTCAACACACTTTCAGGCGCGAAAGAAGAATTTGTTCCTCTCCAGGGCAATGTTGTCAGAATGTACGCCTGCGGCCCCACGGTGTACGACATGAGTCACCTCGGCCACGCCCGCGCCTTCATTGTCTGGGATGTAGTGCAGCGCTACCTGCGCTTCGCTGGCTATGAAGTCATCTACGTGCGCAATATCACCGATGTCGATGACAAAATCATCAGGCGCGCCAAAGAGCTGGGCATCACCCCAGAGAAGCTCTCACGCCAATACACCTATGCCTTTTGGCATGACATGCACACCCTCAACGTCGAATCTCCTGATTTTGAGCCCAAAGCAACTGAATATATCAGTCAGATGATCGCCTTCATCGAAGGCCTAATCGATAGTGGCCATGCCTATGAAGCGAGCGGTGATGTCTACTTTGATGTAGCCTCGTTTAAAGAGTACGGCAAACTCGGCAAGCAAAACCTAGAGCAGCTCTTAGTTGGCTCACGTGACCAAGCAGTAGCCCAAGAGGCTCTCGCTCACTTGAAGAAGAGCCCCGTTGACTTTGCCTTGTGGAAATCAGCTGACGAAAGCGAACTAAGTTGGCCCAGCCCATGGGGCAGGGGACGCCCAGGTTGGCACCTAGAGTGCTCAGCCATGGTCAAACGCATTCTCGGCGAGACAATTGATATTCATTGCGGTGGAGAAGACCTAGTCTTTCCTCACCATGAAAACGAAATTGCTCAGTCTGAAGCTCTGCATGGTCAGCCAATGGCGCGCTATTGGATGCACAACAGCTTTGTTCAAACTAATTCAGAAAAAATGGCAAAGTCGCTCGGTAATTTCAAAACTATCAGAGACTTACTTGTGACATTTTCACCTGACAGCATTCGTTTGTTTATTCTGCAATCGCACTACAGAAACCCTATTGATTTCACAATCGAAAGCCTGCAGGCAACCGGCACCGGAATTCAACGCCTCTTACGGGCAGCCAGTTTCGAGCATGGCCTGACAGAGGCCGAGGCACCAAGCGAAGCCGCACAAAAAACAGCGGCTACTTTCAAAGATGATTTCAGCCTTGCCATGAACAATGATTTCAATACAGCAATTGCCATCTCACATCTCTATCAACTAGCAGATGGTATCGCCCAAACGAAATCAGCCGCAGATAAACAATATCTAGCCAGCACACTAGTTCACTATGCCAAAGTATTAGGCCTAACCATGGTCGACACCAGGCAAGAACTCGACACCGCCACCGGTGCTCGGCTCATTGAGTTGATTCTTACCTTGCGCAAAGAAGCACGAGAAAGAAAAGATTATGCCTCATCAGATCTGATTCGCAAGAGTCTCACTGAAATTGGCGTAAGTGTAATGGATAGTGCTGACGGAGCCACCTGGGAAAAAACTTAGTACGCGGCAGGCGCTGATACTTGGTTGATACTTAGCGCTTGCTATTTGGTATTAGCTTCATTTTCGTCTGCCTTCTTACGCTCGTAGATATTGTAGCGATAGTTCCAATCGGCAAACTCTTTGGCACCGACACAGCGAGAGTGATAGCGGGCTTCGCCGTGACCGGTGTAGTCAACTAAGATGCGACCAATAATGCCAGATTTTTCGAGGCCTTCAAACGTTTGTCCGCCCTCTACAGCAATCACCCCGGGCTTTTCCTTATCTATATCACTCCTGAGACGATCAAAGATCTTCTTCTTAGTGGCAACTATCCAGCCAAAGGGTTTGCCCACCATGTGGTCAGCTAAGTTATGCGCTTCGATATTGGCTAGAGAACTAAAGGGCTCGGTGCTAATAAAATAGCCAGCAATAGGCTTCTCCGTCATGCTATAGAGAGGAAAATTTGGTAAGAGACGACCGTTAATGATCATAATCGAATCACCAGAGCAGCAATATTTAGGAAAAGAATCAGCTAACTCTAGATAGGTCGGATCGATTGCCATAGGCCCATACCAGACGGTAAGGTTGTCGTGGCGCTGTATAACTTCAAGGGCCGCCAAACTAATAACGGCAACGGCACATAAGGCAATTAGACCTACAGCCCGGGCCTTGTTCGCCCGACGGTAAGAAAGCTTCGGATAGCGACGACTTAGATTGACAAAGAAACTACTATCGAATAAGTAGCAAATTTCAACTGAGAAGGCCATACATGTAGCCCAAATCGCTAGCAAAATATCGCTACTCAAGCCGCTCATGCCCATTTGATAAAGGACAAAGCCAGCCATCATCAAAGCGATAATAGGCCGCAAAAATGAAAGTCGATTGACGATACCAAATGCAATAATGGCTGCAATCGTGCATAAATAAATGACATCGCGCCGATCAGGGGTAGCACCAAGGCCGAAGTAGGCCATTTGTTCTAAGTAGTAACTCGTATACTTCAGTGGAATAATCCAATCTACAAGTTCTGCCATGGCAACCTTATCTAACACAAGCAGATAAGACCAAGAAAGTAGAGAGAACATCAGCAGCCAGAAAAATTCATCGGCAAAGGTGTTTGCCTTACCATCGAGGCGGCGGCTGAGAAATTCTAGCGCTTCTATCGTGATAGGAACAAAGATAAACAATGGGTCAAAAGATGCGGCAAAACCGGCTAGCAGACCGCAAAATATGCGCAGCCATACAGAGCCTATCTTAGAGTCAGCACCAGACTCAGTATCAACAATTTCAGCATCACTTGTTTTAACTAGACCGGTCTGCAACCAAGCAGAGAGACGCAGAAATAAATAAGGGCTGAGCAGCAAGGCAAAAATATGCTGGGCGCAGCCGTACGAGTACCCCATGGCAAAGTTACCAAAGGCAAAGCCCAGAAGGGCAAACCAGAGCAAGCGCTGACTGTTATCGTCTCTCTTGCTTGCCACGACAATGTGGATACAGAGCGCAAATGACAGCACAGCTATGAGTGAAACTTCAATAAATGAAGCGATGGCCATGGCCTTAAATGACAGCACTGCCGCACTGAGATGAGAACCAGTAGTAAGAAGCTGTGCCAACCACACTGTTGGCATGCGTAAGAGAGGAAGAGTCAAGGGCAAGTCAAAGTAAAAATCACGAAAAGGAATTTGCCCTTGAAGCATTCTATGCGCTGCTTCAATCTCATAGCAAACAGCACCGCTTAGATCAGTACAGAAAACTGCTCGATAAACTATGCTCGCAGTGAAAACCGCCAGAGCAGCGAGAGTTACTAGTAGTGTGCGGTTCTTAGTCATTGTGTATGTAAATCATTTTCGATATTAGTCATTGCGTTTATAAATACTAATGCCACCCTTCTCGTCTACGCGCTTGTAGTTAGCCATTCTTGTGTTGATAAAATCAACATCGGCCAAGACCCAGCTCATCGGATTATCTTGGATGAAAATCAGCTTCGGCTTATTCTTGGCAATATCCTCTGTGTACCAATCAATTACTTGTTGCTTGTAGCCCTTGAAGCGCTCTCTGTTCTTCAGGCTAAGCCCTGGTTTATCGACAATGAACGACAGAATTGGCAACATCATACCGTGCAAAAACCTTGACGCCGGCTTGCGCTCTGTTTGAAGCAGCACCGGATAACCAGGAGCCATTGAGGCACAAATAAAGAGAATGCCATCACCTTTGCTGCTATGTTCAAGGGTCAAAGCGACAAAAGGGTCCATATCATCTGCCGCACCCATGCCCCATTCGGGATAACCCACTTGCACCAGAGCGTAAGGCACGCGGTTGCGCAACTCTTCATCTTCAACGATCTTGACCGAGTTCAAATACATACCGCCGCCAATAATCGAAGCAAGCACAACAACAGCAGCCATACCGCTCAACTTTGACCGCCCAAAACCAAACTGCTTCAGCGGTAATAACTGATAAAGCAGAACCCCCTCAACAGCTAGAGACATAGTATTTCCAATACGCACTGCAATCATATGGCACGACCAGGCCTGACCGGCGAGCACAAAGACGACAGCTGACATAAACGAAAAGGCAGTGATCGCTAGAGGTAGGCTGCTAGAGCGCGCCAGAACGACAGCCAACAACGCCGAAAGAGCCAGCAAAAGAAAATCAATGCGCCAAAAACTGGTCATATTAAAAATGGGCGAAGTAACGTAATACTCATAGCCCTCTTTATAAATAGGTACAACAAAATTGAAAAAAGCCTGTAATTCTTGAATGGGCAAGAAAATAAAATGCACGAGATAGATGACAACAACAGCCACCACCGCCAGCACTTCGGGGGCAACGAAGGGCTTGAATTGACGACTGCGCAACAACCAAACAACTTCAGGGGCGCAGGCCATCAGCATAAAGTGCGGCTTCAAAGCAAGGCCGATACCAGCCAACAAACCGGCGGCAATGGCAGGCCAGCGACCTACCTCAATATTTTGCCAGCGTAGATAGCGCAGCAATAAAAAAGGAACATAGGTAATGCAAAAGATGTGTTCGCGCTGGCCAAAGTCCATCCGTACAACTTGGTTGAAATAGGCAAATCCGATTAAAGCACAAGAGGCAAGAATGACAGCACCAGTGCGTCTAGCTGCTAGCAAAATCCAGAGCACAATCAAACAACTGAGAATTTCTAAACCCGAAACATAAACAGAAAAGCATAACGGTATAGGAGCATGAAATAAGCGCGATAGCAAAACCGGCAACACTTGAATATAAATTGCCAAAGGCGGATTAACATCGAACATGTCTACATAAGGCACTTTTCCTTCAAGAAGAAGTTCAGCCATATGCACGAAAAGGCCTTGGTCACAAAAGATCAACATGGGATGAAACCACCACCAACGCAGACCAGCAATCAAGAGCATCAGCGAAAGTGAACCGGCGGCCAGCAAAACAACGTTAGACAAATCGACAGCAAAAGGCTGATTATCTAAATTCGCATTTGCATTAGCCTGAGGCTCAATGCCTTCGCCAGCCGCTGGAGCCATTCTAAGCACTCCAGAGTTCAATATTATATTGCTTGGTACAAATAGCATCCATGACAATTTGATCGTCAGCCATTTGTTTCTTGTAGGCGGGAATGTCTTCGGGACGACCTTGAAGTTCAGGCGAGACTAAACAAAGTTTGAAGCCAGCATCTTTTAAGAGCTTATAGTCGTTTTTATCGAGTGACAAACGAGTGAAGCAATCTATCCAAACCCAATCAACTAGACCAGCAAAATTGAGCACAGTTTCAATGGCTTCGAATTCAGAATACCGAAGTGCAATGCGCTTTTCGCCCCGTTTTGTCAGGTTGACAATCATAGGCAGGGAAGAATCAAGAAAGAAGTAATTTTCAATTTTGTACTTTTGCATAAGCGGCAAAATAGTATCTTCAATGCGCTCGCTTTTAACATTTAAAATCAAAGTGCCGTGCTCTTTGTACTCAGCAAAGAACGGCTCAGCATCCTCACCATCTTTAAATGGGTCATGCTGCAAAATTAACCGTTCACCACGATCTCGCAAATCAATTTCGCAACCAAACTGAGCCGGCACCTGGCGCAGCGCTTCTACTTGATTGATGCGGTGAGAGATAAAATGCATTCAAACTTCCTTTTTTGAGTTACTAAGGGCGTCCTTCAGCTTAAAACTAAAATCAATTGTTCTCTTGATGAATTTCACCTTAGACTGAAAGCCAGTGTTCCACTTTGATTCGCCGTGAATACGCGGGGGGAAGACCACATCGAATCTAACAATATTGAGGTTCTTCTGGCGAGCCATGTAGTACGCATAAAGGTCTAAGGCAAAGTCAGTGGGCGGCTGAACCCATGACAAAAAGAATGAGCGGTGAAAAATATTCGGCTGTGCATTTATATCCCAAAGATTGGTGCCCATGAAGCAAGTCTCAAAAATACTCATGCCACCGGTGAAAAACGAATCGCCCAAAGGCCGCCCCCGGCGCAGACCTTTGATATAGATGTCTGTGGGATTGTTAGCCTTCTCGACTAGCTCAATGGCCTTAATTATGTCGCTAGGATCAGTCTGCATGTCAGCGTGAGTCCAGCCTATATAGTCACTATCGCAAGCGCGTAGACCCTCTAATATGCCAAAGCCATAGCCTTGGTTGAGCGGCACTCGCAACGAGCGAGCAAAGGAATACTGAGGCAAGAGACTGGCTAATACCGCAGGAGACTCATCGGTAGAGCCGTTGTCAACTAGAAGCAGTTGTACCAGCAAACTATCTCGATTGACCTTATCTGCAATCGTTTCAAAGCGACGAAGAATTAGCGGAATATTTTTTGACTCGTTATAGCACGGCATCACGACCGTAAATTTTGGCCGAGTGTTTTTAGACATCTCAATATCTGCATTGCTATTTAGCTGAGAGCCTGTCATGCCGGTGTCTTGCTAGTCTCCTTCTTGTATTGATGCCATGAGCACTTCTTAAAGAATGACTGCCAGTAATCAAACGTTTTAAGATCATTGGGTATGCCAAACGAAATATAGTCGACAACTTCAAAGGCAACGCATTTGCGGCCAGCTTCTGCTAAGACGCCCACCATGCTATCGACATAAAACTCGCCATTAACGCGAATATCTTTCTCAAGCATAATTTTCATGGCATGAGCAAAATACTCTGCTTTGCGAAAATAAAAAGCACCAACAATTGCATGATCAAATCGTGGCGTCTCTGAAATAGCTTTTTTCACTGAAACCCCTGTGATAACAGGAAACTGAGTAGCACCATCTTCAATTTTCAACCAACCAAACATTTGTGGATTGCGCTCACTAGATGGATGATTGCGGAAACTAAAGGCAGCCATATCAATAGATTGATCAGCTAGCAAAGCTTTCCATTTATCGTGGTCATAGACAATTCCGTTATCGCAGGCACCAATGAGTAAACTTGACTGAGAATCAATAGGCGGTTCGGCTCCATCGATACCAAGCTGACAAGAAGAGGCCTGACCGGCAGTGATACCATCAATAGCTACCACACTGACATTCGGAAACTGTTCGGTCAAAATTCCTTTCAGCTGCGAATTGTCTAAGTGCTCTTGCTGAGCGACAAAAACATAACGAGAAGCGGCCGGTAAATTGTCACAAGCTAAAACTACCATTGGTTTGTTCGAAACAGGAATGAGCGGCTTCGGAGTTAAATAGCCAACATCAGCGAAACGAGAGCCTTTTCCGGCCATCGGAATTAAGCAAGCATCAACCAGGCTATGATTCTGCATTGCCGTGATATCGGCGCCGGCATGGCGTTCACTGGCAGGTCTATTCTTGCGTCCGGTTCGGTGCTCTTCTTCTAACCCTTCTACTGAAAGTCTAGTGAAATAGTCAGACCAGTGCTGATACTCTTCAAGGTCACGAGGAGTTCCCCATTGCAGCATATAATCGACTTCGTAAACCGAGACCCGTAGGCCATCTGCCACCATCAAGTTGTAAATCATGCTGACATAGTATTCACCGTTAACCTGTATATCTTGCTCTATTAGCTCTTTGAAGTAGTGTTTGACGTGTTCGCCACGGGAGAAATAATAAGTGCCATTAGAAGCGAACTCAGACATGCGATCATCTGTAAATGGCTTCTTCTCTTGAATTGCTTCTAACCAATGATTCTTCTCTTTGATAAATGCATAGTTGTCGGTGCCAAGCATATGCGGATGAAAATTGCGATAAGCCGGAATAGCACCAGCAGCCTTGCGAGCACGAGTCTTGGTGAGAAACTTGCTGTAGTCAAAGTATGAGTAGAAATCGCAGTAGTTGACGATTGTTTCTTCGCCATCTGCGATTCTATCGAGACACTGTGAAACGGCATAGACAGGCCCTTTTCTATGGGTGTCAATCGAAATAATTTCGCCCTGTGGAGCAATGCGATTTAAAACATTGCGCAAATCTGTCTGACTCAAATGCTCTTGATTGCAAACAAAAGTATATTTATCATCAGGCGAAAACATCGAGACAACATGCTCAATCATCGGCTTACCGTCAACTTCAATCAACGGCTTAGGCAGCTTGTAGCCAGCTTTTATAAAGCGCTCACCAAGTCCAGACATCGGAATTACAATATGAGTCATAGGGTCTGCCTGTATTTCTCAGCTTCCCAATTACTCAAATAGTCAACTTCGTCTTGTTCTAAATAGACCATCGAAGCCAGCTCACCGCCCATTTGCAACATCACATGCGAGCGCAAGACCTCTTCGCTTTCGCGACACTTGCGCAAGCTTTGTCCCAACAGCAAAATATGCTCGCCCGAGACAATTACCTTGGGCGGATGGCCAAATCTCTGTAAATAATCAGCAACAGCCTGCACTGCCTCGGGGCTATCAAAGTCACTCAATGCCAGGCCACTGGCACCGCAATAAACGAGTTGATCAGGAGTAGCGCAAGGAGCTAACAGATAAGCCGCATTTTGCTTAAAAGCATCAGCAAGAACTCGATCATCACTCAAGTAAGCAAGCCACTGTGTGCCGCACACTTGATTGACCAAGGCCGAAGCGAAGTTAACTAACTTATAGTGATAGAGATCAAAGGCCAACGCACTCGCTAGTCGATCTACTACTTCATTAGTTACCTGCATTACAATTTGCTTGCTGGCTCCCGCCACGATGAGACCGTGATTTTCCAAAAAGACAATGGCTAATCCGCCTTGCCATTGCTTTGTCTTTAACTGCTGATGTAGAGCGACAGCTAAGGCAGGCCCAGGAGTCTTATAGGGCACAAGAAAAAGAGCATCTTGATAATTAGGAAAGCTACTGGCGAAAATCTCTCTAACAGTTTCTTGCCAGCCTTTGCGACAAACAAACGCTGCTACTGCAATAGGATGTGTATGAAGTGTATATTTACCCAACAGACAATGCAGCAAAGCCTCAATAGATGGCCTACGCGGACCCGGGGTAAGAGCAGCCGCCACAGCAACTTTGGCATCAGCTTCAAGCTGTACAGTTGTGCTGTCGCTCTTACAATTAGCAATAAAATCTAGCAATGGCCGCCATTCAAGTAAACAAAAATCAGATTCGCTGGCAACTTCACTAAGAGCCATACCCGAAGCTTTCACAAAGACTCTGCCATCTTCTAGTTTGACAGAAGTGTTGCCACCACCTGCTTGCACCAGATCAAAGCGCTCGCCTGCGAACCGTGAAATCTCCACTAGCCCAGCAATTTCGGCATTGATATCGGCCATAATAATTGGCTGTTCAACAGAATTTTGGCCAAGATTTTTGCCAAGATTCTTAGCAGGATTTTTGGCAGTGTCTTTGCCAGCATGTTTGTCAGTCTCGTACTTTGTCATGCTTTCACCAACTGTTGCAGCTGAAGGAAATCGTCAAAAATAGTGGTTTTGTCGTCTACTCTCATAACATTATCTGGGGTTGTATTAAACCAATAGCAGTCTAATCCAAGCTTGCGCGCACCAGCAATATCACGCTCAAAGCTATCACCAATCATACAAAGTGTGGTCAGAGGCAAATCAAGCTTTTCGGCAGCTAATTCGAAGATGCGCGGGTGCGGTTTTTCGTGACCGCTCTCTTCGCTAGTGACAATAGCCTGCAAATAGCTAGCAATGTTCAAGTGCGCGATCTTGTCGAACTGCACCCGGGCAGTCAAATCAGTGACAATGGCGATGGGCAAATTTACTGACTGTAGAAAGGCTAAGCAGTTGGGCCGCAGGTGCATGTTTTCAAAAAAGACTTGCCAGTAGCGATCTTCGGCAGTGGCTGCGACTTTATTTGGAAAGCGGCCAAAGGCCTCGGCTATTCCTTGAAAATAAAGCAGGCGACTGTGAGAAGAGGCCAAGCCATAAAGGTTTTTATTGACCTTTTGGCGACACTCAACATACTGCTTCTCTACATCTGCAAAACTCTGCTCAAGCTCAGCAGCGAGCCACTTAAGTGCTGCAGCAATAGCAGGCCCGTGGGCCCGCTTGTAGTCGTAGACAGTATTATCGAGATCAAGGAGAATGCCTTCAAACTTCATGCATTTCTTCCTTGTCTTTCATCAAATCGTTGATGATAAGCAAAATAATCAACTGGACAAAACCGCGCAAATCGTCAGCCCAGGCTATTTGACTTTCAACCAATTCTTCTAGATTAGGAATCATGTCACTGGCAAGTTTTTGCAAGAGAGCTGGTGGTACAGGCTCTGAGAGAGTCAAATCTTGCTTAGAGAGATTTTCGCTGTAGTCCCAGTGTAATAGTAAACCGTTGGCCATCAGCTCTTGTACTAAGTCTTCTAAATGAATACTTGAGCTAAGGGAGAGTTTGAGAGATAGCTTGGCCTGAGCGGTAAGAGAGCCGTCGTCAAGCAAGGCTTGTGGATAGTAGCGAATGCAGAGATCGGCGAACTCTCTTTGAGGAGAAATAAATCTATCGGCATCATTTTTTCTTTTGCTAATTTGAGCGTTGACCTGTTTCTCTGAATAGCCGCGCTCTTTGTGATCGCGACTGACCTTCCAAAATGTCTTTAGCTCGGATTCAGGGTCCATGAAAATCTTGAGATCGATAACCTTGCGCGATTTAGGCAAGTAGAAAGTATGCAGACCAGACAAGACAATAAAGTCATTGGGTTCAATGCGGCGAGCACTGGTGAAGGCACCTGTAGAATGGTCATAATCAACTCGCTCAACGCTGCGGCCCCGCTTTAAATTGAAAAGCGTGTCAGCTTGGCGGTGCAAAAAATTGGCTTTAGGATCAAGGTGAGTAATGTCTTTGCCTTTCCAGTTTTCATCATGACGGGCCCATTTGTGATCGGCGTCACCTTCAAGCTCAACCACCCGGCTTTGTAGCAGAGCTTTAATATCTTTCAACAATGTCGATTTACCAGCACCACTATCGCCACCAATACCAATGACAATTGCTTTTTCACGCTTATAAATTGAATTGCTGCGCACTCCAGTTCGGTAGCAGAGCACGATGTTAGCGAGCAGTGTCGCCTCAAGCAAAGTGAAGGCCAAAGATGATAGGTGTTCGCCAGGAATTGCTAAGTCGCAAACATTGCCGCAAAAAATAATGGCAGGATAATCGAAGTGATGGAAGAAAAGAAAATAGAAAAGATAGAAACACGAGAGTGCCATACCAGCAGGCACAATGCGGCTGTCGCGCCGATAATATTTGATCATGAAAATACTGAGAAACGGCACAATCCAAACATACCAGCCTGGAGCCGGCACAATAAGAGCGACAAACAGTGCGAAGACAATATTGAGAAAAGCATCGAGCAAATCAAGATTGATTTTAGGATAAAGAGCAAAGCGCACATAAGCACTGCACACAGCTAAGACAGGCAAGAAAATATGCATCGAGCCAATACTGATATACGATTCAAAAATTTGGCTTTGCTTAGGGTTATGCAGAACAATGGCCTGAAATCCCGCTGAGCTCAAATATGGATAAACAAAGAACACCAACACCAACAGCGAAGCCACTAGGTACAGCGAAGCCACTTTCGGTTTCTGATTGCGAAAAACATAAGTTAGACAGAGCGGCAAGGCCGCGACTACGTGCGACTTGGTGGCAAGTGCCAAGCCAAATAGCAGTGCTGACTTGAGCATGTCATGCTTGCGCAAGAAATACACAGCAGCGAACAGTATCGCTGTTGGTATCAAGTCAAGCTGCGAGTGAATATAGCAGGCATAAACAATAATGGGCGAAAGAAAGTAATACCAGAAGACCTTACTAACCCGAGCTGGAAACATTTTGACAAGAAGAAAAGCTATCAAAATATCGCTGAGCAAAGTCGGCAACTTCATAAAGAAGTTGACCAAATAAGAATTGTCGAAACCAATAAACTTTAGGGGCAAACAAAAGAAACCCACTATATAGAGCATCAGCGGCTGATAAGGAAACTGATCTCGCTGTGTGGTGGTTTGGAAATAAAAATCCCATGGATTATCGAAGTGACCGATAAAGTGTTGAACAAAGGGCACGAACAGCTGATTCATGTAGCCCGAAGAGAAGAGCACCATGAGGACGACCTTGGCCAGGGCGACCGCGGCAAAAGCACCCATCCCAATAGGCGCCACAGCCTTTACAGCGGCTCCAATTGAGCCACCTTCAACTTTTTCAGTTGGATTCAAAGTAGGTTCTGCTTTTGCTTCCATCAACCCTGACTGATCGCTTTCAATTTTGATATGCCCGTTTGGGCAGTAGAACACTACTTACAACCACATCAAAACACACGTCAAAATAATAGATTGCAGACTGATAACTAGTATCAAGCGCCTACGATGCAGCAACAGTCAATTTTAGAGGCTTACTACTTCGCAGCGCCGGTTTCAGGATAGTAAACAAAATCGCAGCGAAATGGTGCTGGCGCGTCTTTGAAATCAGCCGGCAACGGTGCAAACGGTGACTGCATTTTCACAGAGTCAACGGTTCTTTCGATAGCTCTCTGCCCACCAGTGGCGCTCACTGTGTGAACGTCGGTGCAGTAACCAGGTCGAGTAATAGAAAACTCAACAGCCACACTGTAGCGGTGGTCTGACTTAAGCGGTCTCCAACCTTCTGCCAAACGATTCTGCAAGTCAATGCAGTAGTTCTGCTGTTCGGGGCTGTAGCTGTGCTCGCTAATTGGCGAAACCATAACCTTGTGCGGACCAACAGGCTTGGCTGGCTCTGTAGTCGTGGTGGTGGTTGTCGTAGTGGTGGTCTTGTCTCCAACTTTGTCTGCCTTGCTGCATCCAGTCACCATGACAGCCACAGGGACGAGCAATGAACACAAGAGAACCGACAGGCGCATGGTAAGACCTCAAATAGGATACGCTCATTCTACACGAGGGCGAATAAGTCATCTAGACAGTCTGCCCTTGCTGCGAAAGATTTCGGGCAAATTTTCGCTCTAACGGTCAGTAGCCTCGACAGGTCGCCTGATTTGGGCACCAACACAGAGGCCATCACTAAAATCAAGGTCAAGATAGGTCTCTTTTAGCCCGCGGCTCATGAGATAACTCAGCTGAACCACGTTGTTGTCAATTACCTTCTTTTCACTCAAGCGCGTGCCGAGTAGCTTTTCTAGCTGCTCAGAATTCTTGCCGATCAGCCTTCCCGAGCCAATCAAGTCGTGAACCATCGAGTAGCGCGTTGGACCAACGCCGAAGTCCCATATTTCACTATTGAACGGCAGAGGGGTTGGATCTTGGACAAAAGAGATAAGCAAAGCAGCCATGGCTACCAGGAAAATTAATTCAAGCGCCACGAGCAACCGGAATATTGGCCGTGTCTGCCACAAAGTTTTCAAGTCAAGCTTACTCAAAGTATATCGGTCAAAACCTACTAAAACGAATCGTCAAGGCCACCTAATTATAGAGGTATATGGTGCTTAACCGCGGAGATTAGTCCATAAGGACCATGGCGCAAACGGCACAGAGTGAATTATGTTGGACACGCAAGCTGTTGACAAGCGCTTAATATTTTGATAGCTGTGGCAGTATTTAGGAGCTTCGCCAATATAGTGGCTGAAGGTCAAGCCGGTTTTGTCGTGCTTGATACGGCACCAACCGGACATACGATTTTGCTACTAGATGCAGCCCAGGCCTACCATAAAGAAGTACTGAGACAATCTAGCAACATGCCTGACTCGGTGATCAAATTATTGCCGAGACTAAGAGACCAAGAATTTACTCGAATATTGTTGGTGACTTTGCCAGAAGCTACTCCAGTGCATGAGGCCAGACACTTGCAAGAAGATCTTGCTAGAGCCGATATTCATCCTTTTGCCTGGATTATTAATCAATCACTCTCGGCAGCGCAAACGACAAACCCTGTTTTGCAAGCGCGGAGAGAAAACGAACGAGCATACATAACCGAAGTCGAACAGCTCAGCAAACGCGTTGCCATCGTGCCCTGGCTAAAAGAGCCACCGAATGACACATCTGGTCTTGAAAAAATGCTTGATGGAAAAGCTCAATGCTCGCCCTCAGTGCAAGTAACCATTGGGAAGCAATAAGCAAGCGCCTGGTTCTAGTTCTATAGATTCAAGATGACCGGCAATCTTGTTGTCTTTGGTCTTAACATGCATGTGAACAAAACTAGAGTGATGTGTAAAGATCGCTTGGTGATGCTCAGAATAAAAGCCAAGAATACTGACCGGCGTGTCTTGAATGCTAAAGCTAACTTTCGCCTTCTCGTGCGCCTCCGAGCCAGGAGTTGGCGGCAGAAAACTAGATCGATTCATAACATGATAGCGAGCAGTCTTTGCCTTGCCTTCAATTAAAAACGGAAAAGGCTTGTCTGTATTGATACCGTATTTAGTTGCCGCATCTTTAACAATTTTATCTATTTCAGCTGCAGTCACTAAAGAAGTTAGCTTAAACTTCTTCCAACTTTGAGCTTGTCCATAGACCAAGAAACAGGCCTTTCCGGACAGATTATTGTCCACTTTGATCTGACCATCGATCACCTTAGAAACTAAGGGTTGACCGTCCCAAATGGTAACTTCTCCCTGCAGATTTTCCAACGGACCAACGGCATACAAATGAGGCAAGTCGGCCAACTCTGCCAGCTCAATTTTGCCACCGAAATCTAGGCCTTGGTGAACATTGCGCAAAGCACCAGCCCAACCAACAGTATGGTTGCCTTGCGCCAATTCTTGCATCCGTGACAAACGGCGCGTGGCAGCAGGTGAAAGACTCTGATCATTAATCACAGTAACTCGAGTTGCAAGTCTAGACGAAGATTGCTGCGCAGTGAGCCAAGTAATCAGTTTCTCTAATAGCACCGGTGAAAACTTTCCTTCTTCGAGCAAAAGATGCTCCCCCATAGCATCGATCAGAAACTCTTTATTGTTAGCCGGAATATCACCAAACAGCTTAGCCACAGCCTTTGGCGAAACAAGATGGTCATCAAGCCCCTGCATTACTAGTACCGGTTTGGAAAGCCTTCTGGCATAACTATCGGTCTTTGAAATAAAACGGACAAAAGCAGTAGCTTCTCTGCGCGAGAGCTTCATTTTGTGTGACTGTCCGGTTAACCAGTGTTCTTGTAGCTCACGATCACTGGTAGCTTGGTGAATCACACCTTGCGAAGCAATACCGGGCCTACGGTTGCGAAGTAGATACAATTCTACGATGCCTTTAACCGCCGTGCTGCGCATTTTGAGCAATTTCCAAGCCGGAGCAGAACAGACAACCCCATCAATCAAGTCAACATTCTCGGCAGCAGCTCTTATTGCCAGAGCACCCCCCATAGACTCACCCACCAAATATACTTTGTGCTTAGGATACTGTTTACGAATATCGACTAGCAATTTGCCGATATCGCCAACGGTATCAATGCAATTTAACTTAGCGTAATCGGCTTTGTCTCGATCAGGCCCAAAACCCCGCACATTGATGGCATATCCGTCGATTCCAGCATCCGAAAATTCTTTCGCCAAGGGCTTATAGGCCATGGCGCAGAGACCTAAACCGTGAATGCAGACCACAATGATTTTTGCTGGTGTCTTACTTTTCCATTCCAGCATGTGAGTTTCGCCTACAACCACACAGGCCGGATCACAAAGACAAGCTGAGCCGATCTGGCAGCCATCAGCGGCCATAGCAGCGCTACTTAGTAGAGAAAGTTCGGCCATCTGTGCAAGAAGCAAAAAAAGAGTAAAGCAAATTAGCAAGCGATTACGCTTAATCAACTTTTCCGGCTTCATTTTGTGTAATTGATTCTGGTTGGACAAACTCATCAATGTTTGGCTTACCATCTTTTGCCTTCGGCTGCTCGACCGAGCAGCTCCGTGACATTCAGGTAGCGATGCCAAGTTTTGGCAATATATAAAGCTGCAGGGCGAAGTACAAAAGCACAAAGCCGACCATCCAAATCATATTTTCCATAGATTGCCCTCCTCTTCCTATACCAGTTCTAACTTCAATCGGTTTACTCAAATTTTTCATACTTCCGCTCAACCTACCATTGCCCGATCTTGAACTATAGCGGCGTCATGCTGCCGAACGCTTTTCTCTATCGAACTCCAAGTTAAGTAGCCACCAGAGAGGTTTTTCACAGTATAGCCCTTTTGCTTGAGCAAACATGCAGCATTATACGAACGCTGTCCGCTTTGACAATAGGTAATAACTTCTTTGTCGATTGGAATTTCCGACAGCCTAATGCGTAACTCCGGAAGCGGAATATTGAAACTACCAGCGATAAAGCCACGTTCTCGTTCGCTAGGGGAGCGCACATCAATTATATAAACACCAGCCTTGCTTAGCTCACTAATTTGATACCACTGCACTTGTTCAACACTGCCATCTAATACGTTTGACCCAGTCATTCCCGCTAAGTTTATGGCATCTTTAGCGGACCCAAATGGTGGTGCATAGGCTAGCTCCAGCTCTGCTAAATCGCGAATAGTCATAGAAGCTTTCATGGCAGTTGCTATTACATCAATACGCTTATCCACTCCTTCTCGGCCAACAATCTGCGCTCCTAAAAGGCGACCAGTTAGTTTGTGGAATAGTACTTTGATATTGAGGCGCTCGGCACCCGGATAGTATCCTGCGTGCTGAGTTGGATGGACATGAACCGCTTCATAAGGAATGCTATAGATCGCCAGCTGCAATTGGTTAAGACCTACAGCTGCCACTGTTAAATCAAACACTCGCAGAATCGCCGTGCCGAAGGTACCGCTATAAACTGAATCAGCTCCCAAAATATTGTCTGCAACAATTCGCCCTTGCCGATTGGCCGGACCTCCCAAAGCAATCATTGTATACGAGTCACTGACTGGACTAATAACTTCAATTGCGTCGCCGACAGCCCAAATATGAGCATTACTGGTACGCAGATTTTTATCAACTCGAATGCCACCACGTTCACCTATGGTTAATCCGGCATTGCGGGCTAGAGCAACTTCGGGCTTAATGCCCAACCCAAGAATAACCATATCGGCATGAATTGGGCTATGCTGGCCAGCTAAAACCCAGCAAGATTTAGGTGGGGCTCCCGCGCTCTTCACAGCATCAGCTGCAAGAAAACCATTGATAGGTTGGCCTAGAACAATTTTCACGTCATGCTTTGTCAACTCGGTATGCACAAGCTCTGCCATTTCAAGATCAAGCGGAGCCAAAACTTGCTCTTTACTGTCCACCAACGTGACATCCAGACCACGATGTACCAATTGCTCAGCCATTTCGAGGCCGATAAACCCAGCGCCAGCAACAACAGCAGAACGCGGTTCGTTGGTATCGATCCATGCTTGAACGGCTTCGACATCCTCGATGCTGCGCAGCGCGAAAAGACCAGGCAAGTCAATACCTGGTACCGCCGGTCTAATGGCTGCAGCGCCCACGGCTAGAACTAAATCGTCATAGCTTTCTTGATAGGATTCTTCAGTCACTCTGTCTCTCACTGTAATTAGCTTGCCTTCAACATCGATGGAAACCACCTCTTGATTGATGCGAATATCGAGATTGAGTTTTTTCTTCAACTCTGAGGGAGAGACAACAATCAATTTATCCTGCGAATCTATCTCACCGCCGACAAAATAGGGCAAGCCACAATTAGCGTAAGAGACAAAGCCACTACGTTCAAATACTATGATTTGGCAATCTTCAGAAAGCCGGCGAGCCCGGGCCGCGGCACTCATACCACCAGCGACACCGCCGACGATGACAATCTTTTTGGACTTAACTGACGACAATTTCACAAATCCTCCTTTCGTCTGGCTACCATTGCGTACTCAAACCTGACTAGAAGCGCAGCAAAGTGCTCTCTTGGTGACGAAAACAATGCGACCAGACAGCTTAGCTGCAGCAGCTTTCCTGCGACTTCGGCTCCTCGCTTTTTATTTTGCTAAAACCTACCGGCAGTTGATTCCATGGCGCCTTCATTAATATGAGCCCGAGAGCACAAGTACCAGAAAAGCCAGCAAAGGTGAGCCCAGCTCCAAAGAAGCCAGAAATAAGCAAGAACCAAGGACTGACCAAAACCCCAAGAAGCACACCACTGAGAACACCAATACCAACAATCAACTGGATTTGGCGTTCGATTGGTAGCATTTTCCGCCCTTCTATCACCGGAAGACCGGCTTTGCACCAGGCCACAAGCCCACCCTCAAGAACCTGGGGCTGAAAACCCTTCCCCATTAAGGTATAAGCTCCGCGTTCAGCGCGCTTGCCCGATCTGCAGATAACCACCAGTTGGCCTTTTCTCGGCACTTCCTCGCAGCGTGCCTCCAGCTCATTTAGCGGCATGTTTATTGAGTTAGCAATGTGTTCAACTTCAAACTCTATCGGACTGCGTACATCTAGGATGAAGGTATCGGCCACCTTCGCCGCCAAGTCGGAGCAAACTATTTGCTGGCAGCTGGAATTGGACAGTTCTGACATGGATAAACCCTCTCTTTAACATTTTCACTATATCACTAATCAGTTATACAGCGAATCAACCTAGAGGTTGATTGCCGAATTAACCATACGGTTGTAAACTAGAGGCATCAATCAAGGTTTTCAATCGTGAAAGGCAAAAACAAGCAACTAACCAGAGCGGCACTCGAAATTGTCGCAACTCGCTTCCGTGCCTTATCGGATGCCTCAAGACTGCAGATACTTCAACACCTATTTAATAGTGAGCAATCAGTACAAGCTTTGTGTGAGCTGAGCGGCATGAGTCAAGCTAATGTCAGCAAACACCTGTCTGTATTAGCAGAGCAAGGTATCGTGCAAAAGCGCCGGCAAGGTCTTTTTGTCTATTACAGCATTGCTGATAGCAGTATCTATCAGCTTTGCGACATCGTATGCAGTGCCGTTGGCAAACGCTACGGCCAAGTAATGAAAGAATTTGCGGAGCCTTAATCAACCGAGAGAGCTGCAATCAGTTCAATCGGTTTTCGGAACAAGAGCATCATCCGCAGAAATCTTTTCCGCTTTCTGTGGAAGGAACAGTATGCAGCCAACAATGAAGACAACAAGCGCCGCTGAGGCTGAGTAGCGATCCATTGCTAGACCGCCACTTGCCACTGGTTTGTCTAGAAAATCTCCCACTGTTGCACCAAGTGGCCGACTTAAAATAAAAGCGGCCCAGAACAACAAAGTATGTGAAATTTTTGTCCAAAAATATGCCGCTGCCACAACAGCCAAAGCCGCACCAAATATCAAGGCGGCTCCCTGATAGCCTAGACCAAGGCCGGTCTCTGGGTCAGCAAACCAGTCTCCTAGAGCGGTGCCCAAAGTTTGTGAAAGCATTACCGTCGCCCAGTAAAATACTTCAGCCTTTCTTGACTTAAGTTCGTTGATAGATACAGACCCAAGAGTTCGATACCAAAGAGCAAGTGTAGACATTAACAGCACAAACAAAATGGATGAACCGCCCAAATAGCCAATTCCTAAAGAGCGATCAAAAAAATCGGCAAGCGTTGTTCCGGTTGTGGTGGTGGCGATAATCACAGACCAGAATAAAAAAGGATGAAATTTCTTCACCTCTATCTGAGCGCTTACGGCCACAAGAAAGATCGCTGCAAAAATGGCGGTTCCGATTAGATAACCAAGGTTCATCGACATTGTCACTGCATCGCCGGCAGTTTCACCTAGGGTGGTGGCAATAACCTTTATCACCCAGAAAGTCAATGTGACTTCAGGCACCTTGCCCAAACATGTTTTAACAGTAGGGTTCATTTCACGCGTCCTGTAGCACTCTGAACCTACTCTACAGGAACTAAGACCCTTGCGCCTCAACCAGTCTCTTGAAACAGTCTAGGCCGACTTGATCATGCGAACGATTTCGCGGACATGATCGAGAAACTGACTATCTGATGATAGCTTGCTGATGGCATTCTGACCTTCACGACGAAGAGTTTCATGCTCGGCTCGATTATCTTGAAGTAATTTGGTGTAATTACGTGCCAAATCTTCAAAGGTCGCTTTCAAACTTGTCAACTCTCGATTCGTTCGCGCAGGCAGACTAGAAGCGTTGTGCGGGTCTAGCAAGAGATCAATATTGCGGAGCTTACTTTCTAACGATTCGATTCTTACACGCAATTGAATAACATCTTCTCGCGGATAAACAATACTCTGCTTAATCTCTCTCAATTTTTGCCAGAGATATTCGTAGGCTCTAAGGGCTGGCCTTAGCACCGTGAGTAGTGCCGCTGCTGCCGCTCCGTAGTAGCCGACTGGGGTAATATGAGCTGCCGACAAATAGAACAAGGCAAGAGAAGATACCGCGTGTAAGCCAATGGCAAGCACTATAGAAAAAGTCTTCAGTTTTTTGACAAACTTGATCTTACTTGCATCAAAATCAATACCAGCCTTCTTACTATTGTTAGCCTCATCAAGAACTGACATCGATTCGAAATAGACATTCCATGGAACGGTTGTGATAATCAGCAACCACCAAGCTGACGCTACGCCAATAATCCAATCAACGGTTGTGCCCACTGGCACCTTCATCCAAGAAAGTATTCCAAAAAGAAAAGCAACAATCACCATTAATAAAATGGTGGCATACATAAATAGGCCAAAGCCGCGTCCAAGCATTGCGTGTACTCCTGTTGTTGTACTCAGCATAGCCAGCAGGCTTGGAAGATCGAGGTGCTGTCGGTCAGTTTAGTAAGTGTTTGGCAAATTAGGACAAGCACAGAGTAGAATAGCTCTCTAGTTTCTCCCGGAATAGACAACCGATGACCGCATCTTTAAATATGCCAGAACCACCGGATCAACAGTGGCTAAATGAATGGCAGCAACTGAATAAAAATGGAATTGACGCGCTTTACCAAGCCAACTTTGAAGATGCTGAAAAGTTTTTGTCGGCGGCTCTGGCGATGGCTGAAAATAACGAACGAAAACAAACCGAGTTTTCAACCAGCTTGATCAACCTCGGCAGCCTGCGTCAGCAGCAGGGTAAGTTTAATGAAGCAGAGACACTTAACCTCAAGGCTTTAGCGATTCGCGAAAAGCTCTTCGGGCATGACCACCCAATGATTGCTCTATGCTTGAATAACTTGGCTACACTTTACGACGAACAAGGCAAGTACGAGCAAGCAGAAACTCTCTACAAAAAAGCCCTGACGATCGACGAAACAAACCTCGGTGTAAATCATATAGATGTAGCAAAAGATCTCAATAACCTAGCTGTACTCTACCGCAACCAGGGTCGCTATAGCGATGCAGAAGCTCTATATCAGCGAGTGATTGCCATTGTTCGACAATCTCCAGACGCTGATCCTTTGGAGGTTGCAGCAATTCTAAACAACCTAGCACTGGTCTACTCAAAGCAGAAAAAGTTAGTAGAAGCTCAGTCGCTCTATCTAGAATCTATAGAAATTGTAGAAAAAGTGGCCGGACCCACTCACCCACTTCTGGCAAAAGCTCTGCATAATCTCGCACGTTTCCACCAATCGCAAGGCAACTTTGCCGAGGCCGAAACTCTCTGCCTTCGCGGCCTTGTAATAGAAGAAAAGACTCTAGGATCAAACCATCCAAATCTGGCCTCATACCTAAGTAATCTAGCTGGTCTTTGCTGTGCTCAGCGAAAATTTGATAGCGCAGAACCACTATACCTTCGCGCTATCAAAATTGGTGAAGAAGCTTGGGGCCCGAAACATGCTTCGGTGGCTAAGTCTATCCACAACCTAGCACTACTCTATACTGAACTCGGCAGATACGAAGATGCGGAGCCACTATTTGTGAAAGCCTTGGCTATCGATGAAGACGCTCTGGGTTCGGATCATCCAGATCTCGCAGTTGACCTTGAGGGCTTTGCTTATTTGCTATCTCGCACAAATAGACAAGAAGAGGCAGTAAAACTAGCACAGCGTGCCGCTACGATTAGAGCAATCAAACGATAACCATCAGTCGTCCAAATTTAGTGAGTGCAGCCAACCATGGGTATCTACAACAAAGAAGAACTAATCGCAGCAATCGAGCATGGACAATCGTTCGACTACCTATTTTTCTACGGGCATACAGCAGCTGCTGATGGCTCGCTTAAAGCTAGTTGCTGTAGCCAGTGGTTTCCAGCGAAGTTTGAAATCGATGGCATTGAATATAAAACTGCTGAGCATTATATGATGGCCGAAAAGGCTCGCCTATTTAACGACCCTACAACTCTAAATGCCATTTTGCATTGCCAAACTCCAGCGGAAGCAAAGCAATTAGGGCGCGAAGTGAGAAATTTTGACAGAAAATTCTGGGCACCGAAGTGTATCGATATTGTCGTCAAAGGCAATCTCGCAAAGTTCAAACAAAACGATGGCTTTAGCGATTGGCTCAAAGCCACAGAGCCTAAGGTAATAGTAGAAGCCAGTCCATCAGATAAAATCTGGGGAATTGGCATGGGTGAGTCTGATCCTGACAGCAAGAACCCAGGGTTATGGCCCGGCAAAAACCTACTCGGCTTTGCCTTGATGCGGGTGCGGGAGAGCCTGTGAAGGCTTCTTCTTAGAAATGATAAAGTACCTATCTGATGCAGCGAGGCCAATCATGAAGCGCAAGTTTCTCATTTTACTAGCTATTGTTGCCAGCCAGATTGGCTCAGCTGCTCAAGTGAGCGGTTTATCGCAGCTTCCTCCAGCATCCAAGGTACCGCCACCACCACCAGGTAGCATTCCTAGCGATTGGCCAGTTGAACTTGAACCGTACTTACCAACGGGCTTGAGTGACGCGCGCTTGCGCCTTGATTTAATCGTCGCTCCCGGTACTTCACAGTTTGATAGCGTACTAAGAGCATGCTACGGCTATCAACTGAGGCGCTATGCTGAGCAGCAGATAAGCAGAAAAAATTACAGGCAAGCAGCCGCTGCGCTCGACAAAGCGATTCAAATTCCTGACAGACCAGAATCTTTAGCTCGTCTCATGCGCGCCGAAACGAATTTGACTCTCGCAAGTTCAGCCGCGCCCAAAGAGAAAAAGAAGCTCTATAGAAAAGCACTTACCGATTCTAATGCATTACTATCAGCCAAAGAGATTCAGACAAAGTTCGCACAGTCACAGCTGGACTAAACAAAAGTGTTGCTCCCACAAAAGAAGAAGTTGAAGCCTTACTAGGGGTCGCTCTCACCCAGCAGAAAGAGAGACTTCCAGAAACAATTCTGAACAGAAAAGATCAAAGTGCTCTGTTTTCAGAAGTATGGTTTGAACAATCAAGGGTGGGAAATAGAGCCACTAGCGTCTCGTTCACTATTAATCCGGCCACAGCAATGCTGACTGAGCCGATGATTCAGAAGTGGCTGCCACTAAAAGAAAATAAGGCAATCTATTCGTGGGGCGAAGTAGCGGTTACCTTCAATTATCATGGCGGTCTAGCAACTTCTTTATCATTCACATGGAAAGATAGCCGTGATGCTGCAGCAAAACAAAAAGCTCAAGACGACGCAGCTAGAGCTTGGCAGGCTGTCGTTCCAGACCCACCCACTCTAGAAAATTTCAGAAGAAAAATTGATAATCTGATCGACAACGCTCGTTACGATGAAGCATTGAAGAAGATGTACATAGCTCTATGCTGGCTGGAAAATCCACCGACTAAAGAGGTTAGAGATGCACTGCGTCCGCGCCTAGTTCGCTTAAAACAGGAAGAGAACAAGAGCAAAATCGCTAAATATCTCAGTGAAGCACCGTTCGGCCAAATTGCTATCTTTCTCCATGGCATCCAAAGCGGTGCAAAGACAGAGTTTCTTACGCCAGAAGAATACTCCACTGGCAATTACTACTTAAAGGGCTGCATGAACAAAGACTATGTCGGCAATTGCGAAATTTCCGGTGGACGTTACTTTGAGCGAGTAAATATTAGAGGCAAAACGGATGCAACAAAAAAGTTATTTGCTGCACTGAACATTGAAGTTCCTTTCGATTACCAAAACACCTACTTGAAGATTGCACCGCCACCGGGGCCATTAATAGATGATGTCTTAGACCAGCAACGCGAGCGCGCAGCTAAAATCTACGAGCAGCGCTCACAGGCTTCGAATGGCCTTCCTGACTCAAATCTAAATGCCAACTCTAACGGCTTGCCTTCTCCACCGGAACCTTCGTCCGTAGATAACCAATAGCAGCATTGATTTGGCTGTCTCTAACTGTGTTATAGAGCTGCGGCGTAGGATTATCCACCACCAAATTTGGCTGTATGCCAATGCGCGAATCGTGACCATCGCCAGGCCAGAAGCCTGATGGTGTGTAATATCTGAATGTGGTTACCTTGGTGGCACCATGGTTGACAGAATCGGGAAATACAGTTTGACCAATGCCTTTTCCAAAAGTAGGTGTGCCAACAACATAGGCACCATCTGAATCTTTGAGTGCACCAGCGAGAATTTCGGCAGCAGAGGCGGTACCTTGATCAACAAGCACCTCTACAGGCCTATCAACGCGGTCAGGATGCCGACCGAAGTACGGCTGTGTTTTCTTGTTATCGACAGTTTTTGTAATGCCATCTCTACCGACGCGATAGACATCGGTTTCGTACAAAGGATTAGTAGGGTCAGATTCCAATCTTGTCTTAATAGTGGCGACCTTTCCATCTTTCATGAACACCGATGCCGAAGTAAAAGCTTGGTCTAGCAATCCGCCACCGTTGTGGCGCAGATCAAGAATGTAGCCTTTGGCGCCCGGATTATCGATGATGGCTTGCTCAATTTGGGTTGAGGTGTCGTCAGTCATGAAAGTGCGTACTTTAATATGTGCGAACTTGCCGTCAACCATTTCAGAGCTTACGTTTGCGGGCTCTTCGCTGGTACGTGTGAGAACAATATCGAGGGGCTTGCCATCGCGCACAATATGCAAATTTACAGGTGTGTGATCGGCACCGCCAAGGGCTCTCGCCCCATCACGCCAACTTTTGCCTTGCATATTCTCGCCGTTAATGGCCAGAACTTGGTCTCCCGGCCGTAGTCCATGACCACGGGCATCAGTGGCATCGAAGCTGTGCACAATTAAAGGCGGATTTTTACCGCTTTTATCCTCTGCCGCTGTCGGCATCACGAACTCAACGCCCACGCCAACGACTTCGCCTTTCTGTGCTTTCTGAAACTTAGAGAAGGCATCGGGCATGATGTAGGTTGTGTAGGGATCTTTGTCATCAACATCCAGAGCCAACTTCACAAATTTGATTGGGTCTTTGGTGCGCTGAATATCGCAGTTGTACTTGCTTTTAAGCTCTTTCAAATCGCCTAGGGTTGACGGGTCAAATATGCGGCGCGCCACGTCATTGATGCGCTGCTCGTATTCGGCCGAAGTGGGGCAGAGCGCCGCGGCTCCTTCAGGAGGAGCTTTGGCGGCCCCCGTAGAAGTAGACTTTTCCTGATTTTGCTTAGATTGCTTGCCTTGGTCATCAGCAGCAATGACGTCAAGGAAACTTAGCGACTGAGTGGCAGCAGGCCGCTCACTGCCGGTTTTGACAGCTTCGACGGTTTTTCCACTGCTAGTCTCAAACTGTTGGCCTTGCATGAATGCCTCAACTTGCCCATCTACAAGACGACAATACGCGGCGCCAGGTAGTCAAGCAATCGGGAAAATACGTACTTACCCCCAGCATGTTGGGGTCGACCATGATGCTAGGATGACTTTATAGCCCCGAAAGACGATATTTTTATGAAAGACTGGCAAAACACTAACGGCTCATTCTTTGGCCTTTTACGGCAGTCTCTCCTGGCGCTCCTCTGCCTAACTATGAGCACCCAAGCGGTATACGGCAAAAAAACAGCTGACGAACGGTCGTTTTCAAACATTCCTCCGCAAATGGCTTCTATCCAAAGGCAAATTAAAAGCAATTACCAAAACGAGAACTTCGAAACTGTAATTGCGCTTTGCTCCAGAGGTATAAAGGAATTCCCAAAGGAATCACAGTTCTACGCCAAGCGTGCAGATACATACTTACTGCTGTGCAAGACCGACCTCGCAATTCAAGATTTGACCACAGCAATAAAACTCGACCCGAAAACTGGTTGGCTGTTCGTTGCCAGAGGGCGCGCCTACGACAGCCAAGGCAAAGACAAACTGGCGCTGGAAGATTACAACCAAGGTATAGCTTTGGGATGCTCAATGGGATACAAAGACCAAGCAAGAGTACTGGAGCGCACGGGCCAGCTTGTAAAAGCTGTCGATAGCTTAAACAAGCTCATGCCAACTATTGGGCCACTCGAAAGAATTCCATTTCTCTTTCAGCGAGCAAAAATATATGAGAAGCTTGGAAAGACGCAGCTAGCAAAAGCAGATAAGAAGTTAGCAACCGACTTATTGAACAAATCAGGCGGGCAAGACGCTGATCGCTACACCAGATAACACCAGCAAACAGTAAATTTTGATGGTGGCGCTAATGGTGCCAATGAAGTTTTTATCGAACAGAATGCCACTGTTCAAAGGTACAATACTCTTCAGTTCTCAAAATGGCGGAGAGGGTGGGATTTGAACCCACGTGGCTTGCGCCCATCCGCTTTCGAGGCGGCGCCGTTATGACCGCTTCGGTACCTCTCCTCATCAGAAGAAGGTCATTCTATCAGCAAAGTGCGATAATTCGGAAAGGCTAATCTGAACTCCTCCTCACAAACTTAACCATATGCTTTCTCAAGTCCGCTCCTTACTAAATGATGAAAATATAGACCACCAGTCGCTTCTAGAAATAGCACTGGCTGATGGCCAAGCTATGTTCGCCTTTCAAACCAGCGGTAGTAAAGCAGTAGACAGTTGGCATCGCCTGCGAGAAGCACTAGGCAAGGCCGCCAAAGCTAACCTTGAAAATTCGTCCAATGAAAAAAATGCACTGCTTCTGACACCAGTTATTCTGGGCACCGATCAATCTTTCGAACTCTTGATGGAACACTTGGGCGGTCTGAGCGCGGAACCACCGGCTTCCACCCAGGCCCTAGTTGCTCAAGGAAACAATATTGATTGCCAAAACTGGTTGGCTGAGAGGCTTGAGCGTTTTGTTTGCCCGACAGGCGAGTGGCCATCGGCTATCAAAGTAGGTCTAGTTGCCGAAGCAGACCTTTTCGAAATGCAAGATCAACCCCTTGCTATCAATAACTGGGATCAAGACCAACATAAAATGGCTCTCGGTGAGCGCGTTTTCATCGGTCTTTTGCCAACGACAAAATCGTATGAAATTCCTATATTGCTGAGATTTGGTGGTCAAGCCAATTGCCCAATCTCACCAGAGCATTGTGCCATGCTCAAGCGCTGGAGCGAAATCTACGGAGCCTCTCTGTTGGCCATTGAGCCCGGAGTAATAGAATGCTTTATAGAAGAGCCGCCGATGACGAAAGAACAGGCTCTAAAGGCCGCTCGTGAGCACTACGGTTATTGTAGCGACCGAGTCGAGCAAGCTGAAGGCGAGCTCGCGCCCTATGCTTACGAGCTTCTCAATAGCGGCCTCTGGACTTTTTGGTGGGACTAAGAGCCCGTCCATATAAATAGACCGACAGTATCAATACAAAACAGGCACCTCATCGCTGAAGCGCCTGTTAAATAATGGTCTAGTTGCCCATTGCCCTAGGCTACTGAGGATGCACCTGCGGGCGTCCTGCGATTTGCACCCCAGAATGAACTTCAGCTTGAGCCTTCAAAGTAGTCATCACTTCAGGCATATCGATGCGGCACTGTCGACGAACTAGAGGTTGAGGCATCAAGAAGCCACCGTCAACATAACTGGCGTAAGTGACTAAAGTGGTATGGCCGCCATCTAGTGGCTCCAACTTCCAATAGCCATCAACTTGCTTGAACGCACCAGAAATACGGTGCCATTCAAGCGAATGCGGAGCGGTTTCTTTAACTTCTACAACGTACTCATATGTACCAGGCAGACCAGATGGAGCTAAGACGTGCTTAACGATTTTGCTGGTGCCATGGTCTTGCAGAATGTGGCTTTTCTTCAATTGCGGAAAAACTTTGGGTGCATTGTCGTAGTCAGAAAGAATTTGCCAAACTTTGTCTGGTGAAGCTTTGATAACTACTTTGGCGACTGTGTAGGTCTTGCCGTGCATTAGCTCTTCAGAAATGTTTTCGTGATGTGAGGCCTTTGCAAACGCTGCCTGACCCACGTCAGATGTTCCTGCAAAAAGCGACAGCGACATAGATACGGATACTGCTGAAACTAGAGCAGCCACCGATTTATTGAGAAATTTCACTAGATTCCTGCCTTTCTGATCGAAGACTAAATGTCTTGCGAAGAGGAAATTGTCGCCGTGTCGAATACAATACTGAAATCGATTTAATCGACTACCGTGCCATTGAGAACGGTATCACATTACGTACAGATTAGGTAGCGCTAAGAAAGATATAGAAGCCTACCACGCGGGAGATATAGGATGTAGATGAGATCAATAGTTATCTGCTGCACAACGAATAAGAGGGATGATTCTACTTGCTATTGACTTCTATCGCAAGCAAGATTGCTCAATAGGTAACGAATGTAAGAAACTATCTAGAAAGCTATGCGTGCGAGGACAAGAAGAGTGCAACGACAAGCAGAGCGCAAACATAAGTCTAAAGGGCCAGGAAAATGCCAACAGCATTATTGATATACAACCCTACAGCAGGCTCAGCGGCCGGCCCGGAGATGTGGCTGGGCGCGTGTGTTCATCGGCTATGCACCGAGGGTGGTTACGAAGTGACTACGGTTTCCACCACTGCAAGCACAACCCATGACAACTTATTAGAAGGTCTTAATCGCACCTTCGATCTGATCGTCGCGGCCGGTGGCGACGGCACCGTGCGTATGGTCATTCACGCCCTCGCTAGCGAAAAAATCGAAACTCCATTGGGTATTGTGCCTCTAGGCACCGGAAACCTACTGGCACGCAATTTGAAAATATTTGAAGAGAATTTACTATCAGACCCTGTGGACATTGCCTTAGACATAATTCTCAACGGCGAGCCCCTGAAAATCGATCTCGGTCTTATGAACGGCAACTATTTTGCTGCAGCCGCCGGAGTTGGCCCTCTATCTGATGCCATTGTCACTCCTGGAAAGGCTGATAAAGAGAACTGGAAGATGTTGGCCTACGCTGGTTCGATGATGCAAAACTTAGCCCAAGCACCGGTTGTCTTCAAAGTCACCGCCGATGGTGAAGAATTCAAGGTGACAGCTTCGGGAATATTCATCACCAATATTGCTGACCTTGGCGTCGGTATGCTTTCAGAATCGGCTTCAATGCACGATGGGCTTCTTGACCTCTGCGTGCTGGCTCCCAAAGAATTTGGCGACTACTTAAAATATGGATTTCACTTTGCTACGGGCTTGACCCCAAACATTACGGGAAATACCGCGCCGTACTATATCAAGAAAGTAAAAGAGTGCGACATAGAAATAGTGCCGCGCCGAAAACCTCTCTCATTTATAGAACAAGGTTTCAATAAAATTAAATACGCCTTCACAGGACAGACTGATGGCCGCAGCCAGCAAATTCAAGGCCTAGCAATGATTGACGGTGACGCCTGCGGCATGACCCCAATGCACATCGAAGCGATACCACAAGCAGTGCAAATGATTGTGCCATCCTCGGCACAATTACAGAAGCGCTCGTGGTTGAAGTAAACTTAAAAATTCAGCACTAGGACGCTAACCATTCGAGGATAACAGCAGCTAATTCTTTCGGCTTGTCTAGCGGTATCCAGTGGGTGCAGTCGGTCATTTCGACATAGCGCCAAGGTGCGTCAACATACTTCTCACTATTGATCATTTGTTCAGCTGTGAGGGCAATATCTGGACCATAAATACCGAGAGTTGGTACGGTGCAATTGCCCGTTTTGGACATAAACAAATCGCGAGCATTGGCGCGATACCAGTTTAGACCGGCAGTCAAACGGCCTGGACGACTAAGATCGCGCACTCTTCTATTTGCGTGTTCATCGTTTTGTGGCAGTGAACTTCTCGTCGGCAACGACCTAAAAGAACGAAAATTGTCTCTACTAATGAAAAACTCACCAAGGCCACGGCAGAGAAACATCCAAATATACCAACCTTTCAACTTCTGTTTCCATCCAGACTTGCGATAAGAAGTAGGATGACCAACCGAGATTGCAACAAGGCGCTTAACTAACTGCGGATAGCGAATAGCAAACAGCCAAGCAATCACTGAGCCCCAATCGTGGCCTACGACAATCACCTTCTCCGTAATATCTAGAGCTTTTAAAACACCAATGGCATCACTGATAATGGCATCAATTTTATATGCATCTACATCTATCGGAGCGTCACTCAAACCAAAGCCGCGCTGATCGTAGGCAATCACTTTGTATCCTGATTCAATTATAGGAGGCAAAACATCATCCCAAAGATGCAGCGAATCAGGAAAGCCATGGAGGAAGAGCACGGGTTGTCCCTCTCCCGCTACTAACACGTTGAGGGAAAGTCCATTTACTTCGATGGTTTTTGAGTCGTAGGACATGCGATACCTTTACATAGCAGAAAGAATTGAACGCTCTATTTAAAATAGCTCAAAGCCGCTTGCAACTCTTGTTCGCGACCACTAACCTGACCATCTAAGCGTTCGGACAAGACGTGTTTTAAAGCTTCACCGATTTTAGGGCCCGGTTTAAATCCGCTGGCGATTAAATCGGCACCAGTGATATCGAGTTTGGTATCAGCTAATTCCTCTAAATAAAGCTTGATTGAGCGGCGCAAGTAGCTGCCCACTTGGCCTGCTGCAGCAGCAATAGCAAGGGCTTCGCGACCCTTCCCGTGCATCATTTCGTAGAGCTCAGAGCGTCTCATATCGCCGATACTCAAGGGCATAACGCGGTGCAAATCAAGGCCACTTTCAATTACTTCTCTTTGATGATTGGTCAACATCAAGCGCTCCAAAACACCAGAAACTCTATCGATAGGAAGTTCTGACAGAAGCGCGCCCAGATAGACAATCCAGGGCTCATCAACGCTGTAGCGACCGAGCAAGCGTTCGGCACGGCGTACGGTCTTTCGCACACCGGCACCATATTCAAGTTGCGAATCAAGATAACAAAGATTGCCACTCTGCTCGGCCAGCAGGTTCAATGCCCGCAAGCGGTGGGGCGATTCAAGAATCATCTTCAATTCTACTTTGATGCGCACGCCCCCGAGGTCATCAAATATTCCCATCTGACTGGCGCGCCTCGCCTGCTCTTTGGTTTTGCTATCGAGGTGAAAACCTAGGCGTGCGGCGAAGCGAGCAGCTCGTACCATGCGGGTAGGATCTTCAATAAAACTGAAGGGATGAAGAATGCGCACGATTTTACGATCCAAATCTTTCAGACCGTTGAAGTGATCGGTGAGAACGCCGAAGCGATCTGGATTGACGCAAACCGCCAAAGCATTAATGGTGAAATCGCGCCGCAACAGGTCTTGCTCTAGCTTTGAAGCTTCAACTTCAGGTAGAGCAGCGGGAAATTCGTAGAACTCAGTACGAGCAGTAGAAAGATCAACTTCGCGGGCAGTTAGGTTTTTACCAGCTGTTTTATCAAAATAAATCAGTGTTGCAGTTTGGAATCGATCATGAGTGGCCGCCAATTCCATTTTGTCTGGATAAAGCTCAACCAAGCGCTCTGCGAGCTTCTGCGCCGAACCCTCAATGACATAGTCTAAGTCAAAATGAGGAAGGCCAAGCAGCAGATCACGGACGAATCCACCGACGGCATAAGCTGACATGTTCAGTTCTTGAGCCGCTTCTCCAATTACTTGGCTCAGCCAAGCAGTTTCGCTGTCGACAGTGGCAAGCTTTGCACTAAGATCTACAGTGGAGCTTGCTGCTAGAGCACTGTCGGCTCCAGAACCACCACTTGCCTCAACTTTGGCTAGGTCTTTCTTCTCGCCAGCTACGCTCAAGCCGCGCTGGGCAGCTGCATTTTCGTGACCGGCATAAAGCTTGCCAAACAAACTATTGAGCACATCGCGCCGCGACACCAGGCCAACAAGCTTATTGTCTTGATCGAGAACCGGCAGGCGGCCGATGTCTTCGGCCACCATCAACTCTTGAATCTTGCTCAGTGGAGTGTCTTGCGAAACACAAATAACTGGCTTACTCATAAATCCAGATACTTTTGCGTGACCTAATTTATGATGACTCGATTGATCAATATCGCGGCGTGATACCACTCCCAAAAGCTCATCGTTCTCAGACACCAGAAGGCCGTCAAGGCCGTAGCGCAACATCATGCGGCCGGCTTCGTCCATAGAAACGTTCGACCGAATGGTCCGTACCGGGCTGACCATCAGGTCGCGAGCGAGAGGCTGAGGTGGAGCCAGTTCATGCAAAATACTCTGAATGCGATCGGCAATCTCTTTTACATTGCCACTTTTCACTACGGCCGATCCAGCACCTGGGTGACCGTCTCCGCCAAAATTTTGCATTACTTTCTTAACGCTCATGACGCGAGGATCGGCGCGGCCGACAATATGTACGCGGTCTTTCATATGCACAACAGTGAAGGCACCATCGACGGCTTCTAACTCAAGTAACTGCCTTGTAATCGAAGCCAATTCGTCAATATATTTTGGCACTTTGGCAGTCGCCACCACAAATTTGTGCCCTTGCACATTAATTACCTGAGCGGCTCTCAGCAATTCTTCTAACAAAGCAACTTGTTCTTGTTCTATGCGCGGACGAATATATTCACGCACAACTGATAAATCGGCACCTTGCTGAATGAGAAAAGCAACGCATTCAGCGTCGCGCGGAGTTGTTCCAGCGTAAGTCAGGCAGCCAGTATCTTCAAATATCCCGATGGCCAAAAGGGTGGCATCAAATTTACTCAAGGCAATTTTTTTCTTACGAATTTTCTCTAGCAAAATTGTGGTGGCAGCACCGACAGCTTCCACTTGCGAATCTTCTGTAGCGAGGGCCAAAAGGCTGTCGTCAGCGCGTTCATGATGATCAAAAATAGTTAGTGGTCGAGAAAGTTGAAGAGTTTCGCCAGGCACTTCAAGCAGTTTGCGCACGGTGCTATCAAGCCGTTCGATATGCTGACAGTCAACAAGAAAGAAGTGTTTCACATGAGAAACGTCTACATACTTTGCCTCAACTATAGGCAAGTAACTGCGATTCAAGCTAATGAAACTGCGCAGATTTCCGGTCAGTGGATGGCCCAACACCATTTTGCAGCTCGGATAAAGCTTTGTCAGTGCAAATTGCGCTGCCAAAGAATCGAAATCCATGTTGTTGTGGGCGAAGACTAGTTCCATCCTAAATGCCTGCTTCATCCTCTTGATTAGTCTTTTCTTTAGTATTCGGGCCGGTTTTTGGAGTTTACCAGTTATCTTTTCGGGGTATCTGAATTGAGAGTAATTGAATACATACAAAAATTGAATTACTCAGTTGAATACAGTTTACTTTGACGCCGGTATTTTAAAACATGACAGGATTCGACCTCCTCGGCCAAACTTACTTGATGTGCACAGTTTTCGGCTGGGGCTTCATCGTAGTTTCACTGCTGATGGGTCAATTTGGGCACGACAGTTCTGATGGCGGACATTCTGTGCACTCGGATGGCTCTGATGGCGGCAGCTTGGGCGCCCACGCCAACGGAGTGATTGAGGCCGCTCATGGCATTCACCATCTTGATGGTGGTGACGTATCGCACATCGCGCACGGTCACAGTGGGCTCACCGGCGGACATCACGCAGCAGGTGCACCCACTCACGGTGACAACGTGCAGGGCGATCATGGGTCACACGCTGGTCATGGCGATGACGATGGTCGCACGGCGTCCAATCCGGTCCTCAATCAACACTCACAAAAAAATCTCTATTTCACACTTCTCAGTATTTTCAGTCCGATGACGATTTCTATTTTCATCGGCTTCTTTGGCGTTGTCGGTATCACCGTACGTTCTTTCCTTCCTTGGATGGGGCCCTTTACTCTCATACCAGCCGTGATTGCTGGAGTTGTGGCAGTCAACCTTATGAAGGCGATTTTGGGCTGGGCCACCAGCAAGCTGACAGCCTCAAGCCTAACAAGCGCCCAGCAGGCCATTGGTCAAATCGCTGAGGTAAACACACCAATAAAGGATGGCCGTTTAGGAGAAGTCAGCTACGTTATCGGACTGACTCGCTTCAATGCCGCTGCCAGACCAGCTCATGCCGGGGGCGAAATTGCCCGCGGAGCGAAAGTTATTATTGTCGAAACCGACGGACCGGTCGTATTGGTAGAACCATTTTCAGATGCCCAATTAGACGGACATTAAAAGCTACAAAAGCCCAAGCAGACGGCAATTTAGCCGGCGACCGATAATCAGATTAAATATCAGGAACAAATGGTTGTCAAGAATATAAAGAAAAGAACTGGAATCCCGTGTTAGGCACCACATGCGGTATAGGATTGGGAAGTCATTAAGCAGTCATGATGACATCTGATAGACAACGGTTTTGACTAAAAACAGGGAATAAGTCCATCGAGGAAGCTCCAAGTCTGGGGCTTTTCGAAGGCTTTTGGAGGAACGCAAAGATGGATCCAAATATTGTGCTTTGGGGCGGAGGAGCAATCGCTTTTGTCGTCATTCTAAGCATCTTCTACTTCTTGGCCAACGTATATCAAAAATGCGGACCAAACGAAGCAATGATTATTACCGGAGCTGTTCCTGGAGGCATTAAGGTGCTCAGAGGCGGCGGCGGAATAGTTATTCCGGTCTTGCACCAAAGACACTTGTTGTCTCTCGAAGTAATGACCATTGAAGTGCACTCGAATGCTGCAATGATCACAAAAAATGGTGTCCCGATCTATGTAGAAGGTGTAGCACAAGTTAAGGTGAGAGGCGACGAAGAAGCCATCGCCACCGCCGCTGAACGCTTCCTCAATAAGACCAATGATGAGATTGCCACAGTTGCACATGAGACACTTGTGGGTCACTTACGAGCAATCTTAGGTACGATGACTGTAGAAGAATTGATTCAAAGCTTTGATTCATTCGCGTCTAGAGTGCAAGAAGTATCAGTTGCAGACTTAGCGAAAATGGGTCTGATAGTAGATTCATTCACCATCAAAGAAATACGTGACTCAGTTGGTTACTTAGAAGCTCTCGGTAAGAAACAAACTGCTGAAGCGAAACGTAGTGCCGCAATTGGTGAAGCAGAAGCGACAAAAGAAACTCAGATTGCTCAAGCTAGCGCCTCAAGAGACGCTCAGATTGCCCAAGCGCAAGCAGCTGAAGAAGGCGCTAAAGCTAAACTAGCAGCCGACACTAGAGTGGCAGAGTCATCCAAGAACTTCCAAGTCAGTCAAGCTTCATATCAATCTGAAGTAGCAAGAACTAAGGCTTCATCAGACATGATGTATGAAATTGTCAAAGCGCAATCACAACAAAAACTGACTGAAGAAATGCAGAAAGTAAAAATCGTGGAAGCGCAGAAAGAAGTTGAACTGCAACAAGTTGAAGTTATGAAGCGTCAAGTGGCTCTAGAAGCCGAAATCACAAAACCAGCTGAAGCTGAGCAATCAAGAATTAGATTGATGACTCAGGCAGAAGGTCTGAAGAGAACAATGCTAGCTGAAGCTGATGCTCAATCAGTCAAACTTGCCGCTCAAGGTCAAGCTGAAGCGACAAAGCTAAGAGCCACAGCCGAGGCTGACGCTGTACGTACAATGGGTATAGCAACAGCCGAAGCCAATCGGGCCAAAGGTCTTGCCGAAGCACAGGTAACCGCAGCTAAAGGTCAAGCCGAAGCCGACGCCATGTCGAAAAAAGCAGAAGCCTACAAACAGTACAACGATGCTGCCGTTATGCAGATGATTATCGACAAGCTACCTGAACTCGTTCAGGCTGCTGCTTCTCCTCTCGCCAAGGTCGGCTCTATCACCTTGCTTTCCACCGGTGGTGATACCACTGGCGCTAGCAAAATAAGTGGAGACGTCTTGAATGTTGCCGCCCAAAGTCTAACAATGATCAAGGGCCTCACTGGTATCGACCTAGCCGATCAAATGCGCAGGCGCGGTCAACCAGATGAAAACAATCATCAAGCCAAGCCAGCTCCTGCGGTAGTTCCAACAGCAAGACCACAGCCACCACAGGCACCGCAGCCACCGGCTAATAACTAGAAGCCCCTCTAACTAAGAGACAAGCTTAAGATTGAAGCTTAAAATTGAAGCTTAAAAATGAAGCGTAAGATAAAATCGCAAGATCAAAACTTAAGTGACAACACGAGTAAGACCATAAGCAAACGCATCATAGTGATTGGAGCAAGCGGAGTCGGCAAAACCACCTTGGTGGAAGCGCTGACTCCGCTTCTGGCTTTGCCGGTAATTCCTGAATTGGGGAGAAAACTCTGCCTAGAAATGGGCTTCCAATATCCGGGAGAAATTCCCGACCAAGAACTTTTTAAATGCAAAGTACTAGAAGAGCAGATCAACCAAGAGAACAAATTAGAGAATTTTGTCTCTGATCGCTCTACTGTTGACGCCTGGGTGCTCTGGCAACGCTGGAATCTTTGCCAAGCGATGACCTACGACAGCGAGGGCTATTACCAAAAAGCACGCCAGCAAAGCGCTCTCTACACTGACATCATATATATTCCGCCAATGTTTGAGCCCAGCGATGACGGTTTTCGCTGGACCGATCTCGACTACCAAAAACAAATCGACCGATTGGTTAGAATGACTCTGTACGATTGGCAATTGCTTGATCGCACCCTTACCATAACGAGTCTCGCTCACCAAGAGCGCTTGAAAGAAGCCCATACATGGCTGGAAAACCGTCTTTAATAGTGAATATGCTGCAACTAAATAGAGCAGCCTTTGGCAATGCAAACTTAAAATTTAAAAATCTCAGCCGGGCCGCTTTAGCGACTCTTCTCATGACATGGCTTGGCGGAGGCTCTCTTGCAGCGCCGTCAACGGGTCCAACAGCCGCATCAACCAAAGTACGAGTTGTCTCATTGGCGCCATCGAACACCGAATTATTGTGCTCAGTAGGGGCCAAAGCTCAAATTATTGGCGTTTCGACCTTTTGCGACTATCCCAAAGATGTGGCTTCAATTACTAAAGTGGGTACTTTTCTCTCGGCCAACTTAGAGCGACTAGCAAGACTCAAGCCTGATTTGGTTTTGCTGGTCTCGGGCCAGGAAGAATTGGCTAGCAAGATCAAAAACCACAAATTGCAGACGGTGATTGTTGACAACGCAAATCTCACCGATATCGGTAAAAATCTGGAGCGAATAGGTGAGCTAACCGGACATTGCCAAGAGGGAAAAGAAGCCGCTCAAAATTTTGACGCAAAACTTCAAGACCTTGCCAGAATCATTGAGAAGAGCAAACATAAGCCAAAAGTTTTTTACTGCGTTTGGCCGCAACCGCTTATGACAGCGGGCAAAGAGAGCTTTACCAACGGCATCATCACCGCCTGTGGTGGCATAAACATTGCCGGCGATATGAAAACGAGCTACCCTCGATTCAGCCTTGAGCGCCTGGTCTTAAGCAATCCCGACTTGATTATCATGCCTTTCGAAGCCCGCAATCAGGCCTTTATAAAGCAGGCACCCTGGAACAAACTTCAGGCAGTGCGCGAAAACCACATTTATTATCTGCCGGATCAAAAAAACGACATGCTTTCTCGCCCAACTTTGAGAGTTTTGAAAGGAATGGCCTGGCTGGGTGGCATTTTCCACCCAGAATTGAGCGCTGAGTTGGCAAACTGGTCTGATACGAAAACTTCTCCCAAAACGGCAAGCAAATTGGTCCGAACTTCTAGGGCCAATTCATTCAACAATGTTTATGTGAGAAATTGAGTATCTAAAATGCCCAAAATTGGCAAATCTAATAAGCTAAAAGATGGATGAATCGGCTCACAATCGGATTTAATATAGTGTGGTTAGGACATAGCGATTTTCTCTTCAATTGTCACCTTGTTCACTTTTAGAGAATACGTTTTATTTACTGTGATTATTGACTGAGGCCTAACGACCTAAAGCCTCGCTATAATCTGGGTCGAGGGAGAACTTCCCTTTCTGAAAGCGCTCTGCGCAGGTAACATGAATCACTTAGTCGTAAGCGGCATCAACTACCATTCAGCTCCCATTGCCATCCGGGAACGGTTCTGCATTCCGGATTCGTGTATCGGCCATGCCTTAGAAGCCCTCAAACGCTTTCCTCATATTAAAGAAGCGGCTATCTTGTCAACCTGCAACCGTACCGAAGTGTATGCCGTGGTAGATGACGTTGCCGCTGGATTAAAAGAAATCGACCTCTTTTTCAACTCTGTGCAGTCGGTCAGCGACCACGGGGCGCTTAAACCTAATTTTCGCCTACTTCGAGACGACGTTGTCTTGCATCTATTGCGCGTTGCCGCTGGCCTAGATAGCATGATCTTGGGCGAAGGGCAGATCATGTCGCAAGTGAAAGCCTCCCACCAATCGGCCCTTGAGCACGGAACCGCCGGCCCGATTCTCGATGTTGTATTTAAGCTGGCTTTAACGAATGGCAAAAGGGTGCGCTCTGAAACCACCTTGGGCAAAAAAGCAGTTTCGGTAAGCTCGGCAGCTGTCGAACTGGCCAAAGATTTACTAGGCAGCTTGAAAGACAAATCAATCGCTGTGATTGGTCTGGGCAAAATGGGGCAAATTTGTACAAAACATTTGCTTTCTGACCCTGGCCAAGGTCCAATTGTTCTATTTAACCGCAACAAAGAGCGCATCGAGAACTTCTTGGGCAACAAGCTCAACAACCAAGAGCGTCTAAAAACTGGCTTCTCCTTCGAAGAGCGCACCGCTGTAGCCGCCCAAGCCGATTTAGTGATAGTCGCTACCGGCTCTAGTCAGTTTGTTTTACAAAAAGACGAATTGGAGAAACAGCGCCACGCCAAATCACCAAAACAAATTATCATCGATATTTCTGTACCGAGAAACGTTGATCCTAGCGTTGCTGAACTGAGCGGAGTAGAACTCTTCGTAGCTGATGACTTGAGCCAAATTGTGGCTAACAACATGGCTCACCGCGAAGCCTTAGTAAGTGATGCTGAAGCTATCATTTACGAGACCCTCGAGGAGTATCACAACTGGGAACGCTCGCAGCTAGTAGTGCCAACCATCGCAATTTTGCGTGAAAAGATTGAAGCAATTCGCCAAGAACATATGGCAAAAAATACAGTTTTACCAGGCTTGAACGCCAGCGGCCAGGACATGGAAGCTATAAGCCGCGCCATTATCAACCAAATTTTGCACCATCCAACTGTGCAACTTAAGGCCACTAAAGACTATGAGATTTTGCGGCAACAAGCCGAAGCTTTGCGCACTCTATTCAACCTTGATCCACTCTCACCTTTAGCCTCTTCCAACAATATGGCTAAATTCGCTTCAACACAATCTTCTGCCTGCGCTGAGGCGCGAAAAAGTAGAGTGGTGCATGATAAACATGAGACTACTCCGCCGTCTGCCCAACGTCCAATTTTAAATTAGAGATGTCTTTGAGTGCCATAGTGAAAAGTTCAAAAATTAGCACTATTCGCGTTGGCACAAGGGAGAGCAAACTCGCTCGCCTTCAGACAGATGTAGTAATTGATACTCTCAAGAAAAATTATCCTGACACAACTTTCGAAGTGCATCCCATCACCACAGGTGGTGACAAAGTCTTAGATAGACCGATTGTCGAACTCGGTGGTCGCGGAGTCTTCGTCAAAGAGCTGGAAGAAGCCTTAATTGAGGACCGTGTCGACTTTGTTGTACACAGCCTTAAAGACTTGCCTACCGATCTTCCAGACGGACTTACTCTTGCCTGCGTCTTAAACCGCCAAGACGCCCGCGATATTTTCGTCAGCAACAAAGCGAGTTCGTACATGGAGCTGGCTCCAGGCAGTACTGTGGCCACATCGAGCAGAAGAAGAGCAGCACAACTCAGCGCTTTACGCCAAGATTTAAAATTTGTCGACATGCGCGGCAATATTCCCACTCGCATTCGCAAACTCGATGAAGGCCAATGCGATGCCATGATTCTGGCTGCAGCCGGACTTTTGCGACTCGAACTTGAAGATAGAATCACCCAGTATCTTGACCTAGACATCTGCACACCTGCGGTTGGTCAGGGCGCTCTGGCTGTCGAATGCCGCGCCAGCGACAAAGATATTTTAGAGATGCTTGCTAGTATCGAAGACAATGCCACCAAAGACGAAGTAACAGCTGAGAGAGCTTTTCTAGATGTTCTCGGCGGTGGCTGCTCAGTGCCAGCCGGCGCCCTCGCCAGCGTGCAAACTGACGACCACGCAAAACTGACGCTATCTGGTTGTGTAGCGGCTTTAGACGGCAGCGAAGTCTATCGCGATTCAATCAGCGGACCAAGAGAGTATGCCCATTTGCTTGGCAAAGCTCTAGCAAAAAAAATGCAAGAAGCCGGGGCAGATAAAATTTTAGCAGAGCTTCGCCTTTCCACACCAAATGTGGTATCACCGCCATAAGCGGTCACTCAAAAGACAATATCTATGGCGGAAAACAAATTACACGGCTTACGCATCTTAGTAACAAGAGCTGAAGATCAAGCTGACAGTTTCGCCACGCAACTTAGAGCCGAAGGCGCCACGGCAATTGAAAGAGCGGTGCTAGCAGTTGGCCCGGCCGCAGACTACAGCGACCTAGATCGTGCCTTAAAACAGCTCGATCAATATCAATGGATTATTTTCGCGAGTCAGAATGCCGTCGCCTTCACATTGCAAAGGCTCGCTGAAATCGGCCTGGGCAGGCAATCGGATAATTCGAGAAACAGCACCGCTATCAATCCACCAAACAGCTGCACTGACAGTCCACCAAATAGTACAGCTCACAAGCCTCAAAATAGTACAACTCACAGTCCATTCAAACATTGCCAAATAGCTAGTATCGGTTCGGCTACTAGCGAGTGCTTGAGCAAGGCAGGCATAGAAGTTGCTTTTCAACCGTCAGTGTATGTGGCAGAAAATTTCGTTGCTGAATTTCTTGCTTGCAAAAACCTTGCTGGAGAGCGCGTGCTATGGCCAAAGACTAATATCGGCCGGCCTTTCATTGCTGAGCAGCTAACGGCAGCTGGCGCAATAGTAGAAACAGCCATCGCCTACGAAAGCGGCTTACCGGCCAACCCAGCGCAGCTTGGAAACGAACTTGTTTTGCTGCTTAAGGCCAAGGCAATTGACGTGATCACCTTGGCCAGCGCTCAGACTGCAAGAAATCTGTCAGAGCTGCTTGAGCTTGGGCTGCAGCAAGAACTCGGGCTGAAGCAAGAGCTCGAGCTAGTGCCTGAAAAAACAGCAAACTATTCTAAAGAGAAAGTAGCTCACTTAAAAGAAGAATTGCTTGCCTCAGTTAAAATAGCAGCAATCGGGCCAATAACCGCCGCTGTAGCCAAAGAATGCCTCGGTCGCGTAGATATTGTCGCCCCAGAGCACACACTTAAGGGCCTCACCGAAGCACTCTTGGCATCATTAAAATTCGAACAGAATCACTAATAGGCGCAATCCAGGCACGCCAAGGCGATATATTTAGTAGCTATATGGCTTTTGCACAACAATAAGAAGGACCATTTGATGAAAGAGACAGTAGCGCCAGAGCTAAAAAATGCAGAGCCAGAGACAAAAAATGTAGTGTCAGAGATGGAAAAGACGAGCACTCAATATGTCTTGCCCCGAGTCACTCCTGACATGCGCATGCGTCGTTTGCGCTCTAAGGCCCCACTGCGCGCCATGGTGCGTGAGACTCATCTGCGGCTTGAGCAGCTTATCTATCCCTTCTTTATCGTCGAAGGCAAGGGCGTTAAAAACCCTATCAAATCTATGCCGGGCATCTATCAGCAAAGCATCGACGAAATGATGAAAGAAGCTGAAGAGGCAGTCAAACTGGGCCTCAGCTCAGTTCTGCTGTTTGGTATTCCTTCAAACAAAGACTCGCAAGCGACAGGCGCTTGGTCAGATGATGGCATTGTGCAACGCGCCACTCGTGAATTGAAAAAACGGTTTCCTGACCTTATGGTTATCGCCGATACTTGCCTCTGTGAGTACATGGACCATGGCCACTGCGGACTCGTGCACGACGGCAAAGTACTAAACGACCCAAGTCTCGAAATTCTCGCTCGCTCCGCTGTGTCACAAGCTGCTGCCGGAGCCGATATCATTGCTCCTTCAGATATGATGGATGGTCGCATCGCCGCTATTCGTGCCGCTCTTGATGCCAATGGCTTCGAAAACATTCCAATCATGGCTTATAGCGCCAAGTTCTCCTCTGCGCTCTACGGGCCGTTCCGCGAAGCGGCAGAGTCTGCTCCGCAATTCGGCGATCGCAAGAGCTACCAAATGGACCCAGCCAACGGACGTGAAGCCTTGCGCGAAGTCGAGCTGGACATCCAAGAAGGCGCTGACATTGTTATGATTAAGCCAGCCCTGCCTTATCTTGACGTCATCAGCCAGACTCGCAATCTCACTAAATTACCGATTGCAGCCTATAATGTCTCTGGTGAGTATTCCATGGTCAAGGCTGCGGCAGCCAATGGCTGGATAGACGAGCAAAAAGTAGTGATGGAGTGCTTAACGGGTATAGTCCGAGCAGGGGCTGATCTAATAATCACCTATCATGCCAAAGATGTAGCTCAGTGGCTCAAACAACCAGGGTAAAGATGAAGACAAGCACCGCTTTTCAAATCAGTTTCGCCAATGCTTTTGCCGATCTATATCTAGACAAAGAAAATGGCGAGTTTGCCCTCGATTTCCGTCGGCAAGAAGTGACAATCTACCTGAACAACACTCAGTATCAGGCTCTTGTTTTGCTGGTGCAGCAAAGTCTTGAGGATGAAACGTTTATTGAGTATCTTGATTGGCAGAAAGATCCGTTGCAATGCGATGAAACGCAGATGTTCGAAGTGTGCGGACCAGATCACATGGTCTGCATGTCCTGCTCACCAAACTGTGAACGAGTCAAACTTACTTTCGATATTGGCTTAGCCATTGATCTTTCTTTCGCAGATTTTCAGGGCTTAGCTAGTCTCATCAAAGAAGCGCAAGCTGACTTAGAATGGCGCCGTGAGCTCTTGCGTCTCAACAATGCCGATACCGATGTGGACGATGCCGATAGTGGTCCTGGCTTTGCCGCTGGTGGACAGGATTAAGAGCTAGTCAGTTCGTGCAACTAGACTGTACCAAGATTGCAGCGAGACAGCAACCATTCGGTTGCTGAAACTAGCTAAGCAGCTTGTAGCGCTTGATTTTGCGCTGCAGTAAATTGGTGGCATAAGCTAAACCCGCGCGATCAGGGAATGCTCGCTTGGGCACAACAAACATCGTGCGTCCCCGGCTGCCTAAGAGCATCAATAGCTGGTCATCTGTTTCCCAACACTCTTCAAAGTGCCACCAAGCCAAAACTACGTAGCGTTCACCGGTGCGCACGCCGCAACCTTCTTCACCCAATTGAAAAACAAAAGTTTGGGCTGCTTCGTCATTGATTTTGGTGCGCTCCATAATGTTCCAATAAATGGTGACAGCGTGACCAATATAAATAGGTATTAGCAGCAGTACAAAATGTTGGTACAGCCCAAGGACAACTTCTGTTGCTTGGGGCAGATTCCAAACATAGCCTAAAGCAAGAAAGTTGATGGGCATGATCAATGCTAGAGAAACATAGATCACACCCAAAAGCACAAGCCGTTTTCGAAAGAAATATATATTCTCAGCCTGGGCTATCTCACCAGATTTATAAAGTACTTCGACTTCTAAACCAGTTTTCAAGCCGCTTGAGAGGTCGTTCTTTGTCGGGTCAGTTTTAGCTATATCGCTCTTTGCCGGGGCGCTTTCATTTGATTTATCGTCACTTGGCTCTTCATCAGTTTTGTCTGGTGCTTCTCTTTTAGTTGCTTCTCTTTTAGTTGCTTCTCTTTCGGGTGATATGTGGGCAACGGTTTCGCTCGCAGAGTCATCAGCGACTGGCTCTGCGTTTGCATGCTCTGCGCCAAAAGAAGAATCGCGTGAGCTAGCCCCACTTGCCGGTGGCACCATATCTGGTAGCGGAAATTGCTCGCCATCAATCATCACAGACGATATTGCTTTCTTCTCGTAAACAATTGAAGAGGGGTCGAAATTTTTGCCTATTGTTTTGAAATTGCGCGAGCTTGCAGTGAGTATTTTCCTAACTGCATCGACTTCTTCAGCCGAATTAAAGCAGCGTTTCGGCAGAACAAATACATCATTGATGTTTGAAGCAAGACAAAAACTTTCGGCACTCTCTAGAGTGAGAGAAAATTGTCGCCAATCGATCATACCGGTGCCCGTGGCAAACTGCACTTGTATGCCAGTTGGATAAAGCAAATACATCATAGGGAAATGGAAATTAGGTCGCTTGCGATAGCTACCTTCAGCTAAGTGACGCAACAATAAAAAGACCATAGCCATACACGTAGATGGAATGCCGATTCCGGCAATGAAAAGTCGCGGAAGATACTGAGCTTGTAGCAATTCGGCAACTGTATTAGCGCTAGACATCGGACTTTCAGGAGAGAGAAGTAAGTAACCCATTGCTAAGCTAAAACTTAGTGCAAAAATCGAGAATAAGCGATGGGGCAGCTGCAACTCACTATAGACCTGCCAGTAGCCGTTATTGACTTCTTCAGCCTTGTACTGAACCCAGATAAAAATTGGCTCGTTGTTTGGCTTATTGTCAACAAATTGATCCGTCATTAAGACAGTCACCACTCTTACTTAGTTGCGAAGACAACAGGCGAATCGTACTCAACACCTTGATGACGATAAACATCCTTAAAACCAGCTGCACGACAAAGACTAGTCAATTCATCGAAACTAAAAACGCAACCATCAGCAGTGGCGAGATACATGTTCAAACCAAACATTAACGGATGCAAGGGTGCGGTACGCTCATGATTGGGCATGAACTCGGCAATCACTAAAGTGCCACCTTCCTTCAGTGCTTCAGCGCAATAAGCAAGCAACTTTTTAGTCATCTCCAAACCTTCCGAATGAAGGATATGACCAAGAATTACGACATCGTATAAACCAGGTGAAAGTTTGATATTGCGCCAATTGCCAGGAACTTCTGTATATTGACTGGCCACTTCAAAGCGCTCAGTAATCTTTCTGGTTACAGCAAGAACAGCAGGAAAATCGAGAGCAGCAATATGATTATCGCGATTATCTTGAGCGAAAGGAATGCTCCAGACAGCGGAGCCGGCTGCCAGGTCAAGCACATTGAGAGCCTTCTTATCGCCAACGCGCTCTTTCAGATATTTGACGACATCAGCTGCAATACAATAATTGAGCGGCACAATCGCTTCGGCCAAATGCGGAAAAATCTCTTCCGCTTTAGCATCATCATTAACTTGCATGACTGGCACACCGGTGCGAATCGTCTCGCGCAGCCCGCGCCACATCTTATCTAGCTCATCATGTTGTTTTAAATACATACCCATGAAAAGTGGACTCTGCGAAATCAAATAAGTCTGCGAAGTCATATTCAATTCATAAACAGATTCTGTGCTGCGCACATGTCCATTGAGATCGGCCCGATCGAGTAAATTCATGCCCACCAATGCATCGGCAAGTAACTTGGTACCTTCCACTTGCAGAGCCTGCTTCTTAGCAATCAATTGGGCCGACTTGGGGCCATCGCTCAAAGATTCAAAAATACCGAGATCAACGGCTGTCTTAAGAATCTGAATGGCCCAGCTACCCTCTAAGGCTGAAGTAATAAGGGTCGGAGGCATTAATCTAAGGGTTGAAAGGTACTTCAACATGTAAAATTCGCTCCCGCTTGCCAAGACTATTTTGAAACTTCACCGATATCGGTAAAGTTTCAAAATCACAGAATAACAAGTGTAAACCCTTATCAAAAGGTTCAGGGCAGTGAGCAGCGAAGCGAGTATTTACAATGCACTGCTATTGATCGGATATTTCGTTTATAATCACGAAGATCGTTGGGTGACGGCGAAGACCGACGAACCTGGTCAGGGGGGAAACCCAGCAGCCATAAGTTGAATTCTTCGGGTGTTGCCCAGCGGTCTGCTTTCCAACTCAAGTAATAAACGAAAAAAGAAAATGCCGAAATCCAAAAGCTCCAAAGAAGCCCAAGACAATTCACAGCAGGACCCAAGCCGCACGCTGCTGGGGCAAATTCTCGTTGAACTAGATTACATAACAATCTATCAGCTTGATGAGTCGCTCCGCATTCAGCGCGAAGACAAAGATCACGATAGAGATCCAAAGCCACTAGGCCAAATTCTTTTGGAGTTGGGTTTCATAGGCCCCAACCAGTTAATCCGGGCGATTCAGGTGCAAGCCGAATACCGCAAGGCTCAAGCAGGGAAATAGGGAATACCCGATTCCAAGAGGTTTCATAAGGGGTTAAACTTCTTATGGTTCTTTTGTAAGGTGTCAATAGCTTGGTGGTAGCTCTTTGAATCTGAGTTCAAGGCTCACGTTTGCGCTCATTACCGTAGTGGTGATCGTGGTCTCAGGCCACGTTCTCTATTCTGTGTATTTTGACTACCGCTCCACAAGAACTTTGGCAGCGGCAGCAGTCGGAAGTGTGCGCGGTCCACGCTTAAACACCAGCTTAACAGCGGCACAAGATCAAACGTTAAGACTAGCGGACGTCTTGCTGCGCGATCCGCGCTTTTTAGCTGCCTACGACGGCAAGAACAAAGCAGAAGCAGCGGCCAGCATCAAGGCCGCTGAGGACAAACTATTCTTTCCAGGAAGTGTCCAAGTGACCGACGAAAAAGGCATTGTCTTTTTCAGCACCGAGACACCCAGTCAAAGCGGCTATTCATTAAAAGCGGATAGCACAGTAATCGATCTAGCTCTAGCACATGATTTCTACAAAGGTCCAACTTTTAGCGACAAGACCGGTGTAATTTCTATCAGCACGGTCAAGCAATTCAGCTCAGGTGGCCACAAGGGAATTATCGCTGTTAACCAGCCGCTTAATTCCGACTTTCTCACGGCACTAGCCTCGCGCTTTGGTATTGAAGATCCAAATGTGCTGGGAGTAGAGCTGGCAGTCTATTCAGAAAAAATCAAAACCACTACGGCTTTTTCTCAAGGAATTAAAAGCTTGCCAGGACCTATGCGGTTCTTGCTCGACCTCAATGGCCATGACGCCAGCAAAGTCGTGGCTCGCTCACCACTAGGAACTGGCATTCCACAGCTTGATCAACTGATCGTGCCAGCCAGCGGCTTCGAAAAAGAAGGCGCCTGGTGGATGTCTCTGCCTCTTGAAAGCGACCGCGTCGTCATAGGCTACATTCTGATCTGCAAATCTGTTCCGAATGAACAATCTAAGTTTGTTGAAGTTCTTCTTCTAGGTGGTTTGGTTGGCATCTTCGGCGGCTTGGTCGGACTATTTCTGGCAGCCAAAATCTCGCAGTCAGTCGATTCACCGCTGCGCTTCTTAGTAAAGCGCACCCAAGCAATTGCCAACAATAAGCAAGTAATTCCTCCACTAGAAGGGTTATCAGGCGACTGGCTGGAACTAGGCGAATTAATAGATACAGCAGTGTTATCGATGCGCTCAACCACGCAGAACCTGAAGATTCAGCTGAACAAACAAGTAGAAGCTGTCAAAGAGCGCGGCTTAATTGCCGAGCAATCAACCCAACAAGTTGACACCCTCAACCGTCAAATCACCACTCAAGCGCAGAAAGTGGCCGAATTATCTCGTCACGTCAATCAAGCCGGACGCCAAGCAACAGTACTTCAACAGCAGCTCGACGCTGTTTTGCAAAGCTCTACAGAAGGCTTCCTCATTCTCGACCAGTACGGCAATATCCTGCATTCCAATCCAGTCTTCCTCAACTGGACTGGAATGTCTGAAGGCGAAATCGCTGGCCGTCTCTGTTTTGATTTAGTACTTAAGCCCGGTGAAACACCGCAAAGCCACGGCATGGGACAGGCATTTACACAGCATGGCGGCGACCCCATGGCTCTAATTAATCAGTTCTATCCAGAAGGTGTGATCTTCCAGCGCACCACTGAAAAGACTGTTCAGGTCTTGGCTCACCTGCAGCCACTTTCAGGTGATGACGGGTCGATCATGGGTTACATCATGGTCTTGCGCGACAAATCATTACGTAGCGAAAACCAGTTGTTACGCCAAGAAATCGTGAGCATGCTGCAAGACAATATCCGCGGACCACTAACTGGAGCCGAACTAAGCTGGCACGCTATTCTCGCCAATGCTCGCAACACCATGCACCCATCAGTGGGTCAAGCTCTAGCCGAACTACATTTGCACTATGATCAGTTAGTGGGCGTGGTGGACAGCTTGCTTATGATGTACGGAGGCTTCGTGCCTCCGCCAGCGGCCGTTAAGGAGCAGATTAACATCACGCGCGTTGTTGCTGATTGTCTTGAAGAAGTGACACCACTGGCCCGCGATCGCCAATTGCTGCTCGACTACAAAACAGTAACAGGCCTACCGCCAATTGCTGGAAACAGAGAAGCCATTATCGGAATTTTGCGCCAAGTACTCGAGCGCATGATTATGGTAACGGCTGCTGGTGGTCGGGTAAGAGTAGAGAGCCAAGTGCGTGGAAATGAGATGCGCATTGGCGTATCAAGCTCTGGCCCAGCTCTACCTGAGTCTGAAATTGCTGAGATGTTCGTCGGTTTCATAGAAGGCAAACACACTCAAGATACCTACGGTTCACGCTTATCGATGTATCTCGCCCGCAATAACGTCGAGCGCCTAGGCGGTCTAATTTGGGCCGAATCAGAAGCCGGGCGCGGCACCACTACCTATTTCACTATGCCTATCACTTAATTGCCTATGCCTATCACTTAACCACTCATGTCTAGCACTTAACCGCCCATGCCTGAGCAGTCTATCGCCAGCTGTGATTCAGTAATTTCTCAATTTAACTAGTTCGCTAGAAGCAATTCAAAAGCAAGAGTCGGAGTGTGCAACCGAGCTAGACTTGATAAATTTAGTGAGTGCAAGATTGAAAAACGATTTTAGGATCGTAAACGAGAGCTCGATCGAAAAATCAGTGCACAGAACTAAAAGAGTAAGGGCCAAGTTTGAGTTGTAAATACTGCCATGAATATCAAGATGAAACCTGCTAGTTCAGAATGCGAGAAAGACCCACGCTGGCAGGCTATAGTCGAACGAAAAAAAGAGTTTGACGGTCATTTTGTTTACTCAGTTAAAACCACCGGCGTCTATTGCCGTCCTTCGTGCGGCGCGCGCCTAGCGAACTACGAAAACGTGCGATTTCACGAGGGCTGCGAAGCTGCAGAGCTAGCTGGATTCAGACCATGTAAGCGCTGCAAGCCAGAGCAGGCAAGCTTACTTGAAGAGCAGGTAAAAATTGTCGCTGAGATCTGCCGACTAATTGAAAGATCAGAAAGTAAGTTAAGCCTAGAAGAGCTGGCCGCAGCAGCGGGGCTGAGCACCTATCATTTCCACCGAGTGTTCAAATCTACTACTGGGTTAACACCGCAAGCCTATGCCACCGCCCATAGAGCCAAGCGAATTCGCCAAGAATTGCAAACAAACAAAAGCGTCACAGAGGCAATATTTGAAGCCGGCTACAACTCAAGTGGACGTTTCTACGAAGAAGCAGACGCCGTGCTCGGTATGACTCCGAGCAAATTTAAAAATGGTGGAGAAAACATCGAAATTTATTTTGCCATCGGAGAATGCTATTTAGGTTCTATATTAGTAGCACAAAGCAAGAAAGGTGTCTGTGCCGTTTTAATTGGCGACCAACCAGAAGAACTTTTGCACGATCTGCAAGATCGTTTTCCGCGCGCCAATCTCAAAGGCGGAGACGAAAATTTTGACCAAGTAATACAGCAAGTCATTACTTATATAGAAGAGCCAAGTTGCGGACTAAGCCTGCCACTTGACATACAGGGTACAACTTTTCAGCAGCGAGTTTGGCAAGCTTTACAGCAAATACCGCTAGGCGAAACTCGAAACTACACCGATATCGGTGAAAAAATCGGCACACCCAAAGCGGTTCGAGCAGTTGCCAGCGCATGTGCCGCAAACGCTCTAGCCGTAATCATTCCCTGCCACCGAGTGGTGCGCTCGGACGGTTCTCTTTCGGGCTACCGCTGGGGAGTAGAACGCAAAAAGGCTCTTCTCGAAAGGGAAGCCGGTCTTAAAATCTAGATTTTAGCTCGAATCTAAGCTCTGAGCGCTTCGATAGCGGCCATTCTAGCCTCTACCGCTTTAGATTCATCTTCCCGAAGAGTTTTGCGCAGCATAATTCCATAATTTTTCAAAATAGGAATAAGCTCCGGGTCATTTTCGCTTAAGAGCTTCTCTCGGATTTCCAGAGCCCGCTTAAAGAGAATTTCGGCCTTCTCCCATTTGCGTTTGGCGCAATTGAGAACAGCTAGATTGTGCAAGTTAATGGCTGTTTCTAAGTGTTCTTCACCGTATAACGCTAACTTGATATCAAGACAACGGTCGTACAAATTTTCGGCAAGGAAAAACTTACCTTGGAGGTGATAAAGAGCAGCTAGGTTGTTTAGACTTTTCGCTAATCTAGTTAGATCTTCTTCGCTAACATCAACAATCTTATAAGCAGGACGCAAGAATTGAGCCGGACTTTGAGGCTTTGTATCAACAGCATTTTTCGCCATTGTGGCAATGGAGTCAATTATGCTCAGCTCTAACTCTTCTTTAGCGGCGGAAGTGACGACTCCAGACAGTTGCTCGGCAAGAATCAAAGCGTCTAAGAAGCGAGTTTCAGCTTGTGTATAGCGCCTAACTTCAAAGGCCGCGTGGGCTTCTTCACTAGCGGTCTGCCATTTGGCAATTTGCTCTATCCGCTCAGGTGCTACTAAAGCATCACTAGAATTTATTGCTTCTGCTTTGGTTTCGTTTGCGCTCATTACCATGCCCACTCTCAGTTAGTATTAGCTCGCGGTCGCAACAAGCTTCCACGGATTTGCCATAGGCTCAATAGTATATCGACTATTCTCAGCTTCAGAAGCTCATCCTGGCATACTCTTGTAGGCATATTCTTAAGTGTGCCAAATGTTCTAAAGCAAACAGCGAAGTCAAGATGTGCCGCGGAAGCTACTTTCAATGCTCTAGACCCCCTTAGACTCCATCTATGCGGTCTTAAATCAGACAGCGTTCACTTATCAATACTTTAGAACTTCTTTTACACTACAATTTGGCCATGCCCTTTGAATTCTTTATAGATCGTGGCGGAACCTTTACCGACATCGTGGCGAAAGCACCTGATGGAAGAATATTCGTCCACAAAGTTTTGTCAGAGTTACCTGGCCTGGACATTGATCCGGCAGTTCATGGCATTGCCAACATTCTTGATCAGGCAGGCAGAAACCAATGTGAACAAACCATTGGTCAGGTCCGCATTGGTACGACAGTGGCTACCAACGCCTTGCTTGAGCGCAAAGGCGAAGCACTGCTGTTAGTCACGAACCAAGGCATGAAAGATGCACTACTTATTGGCTATCAAAATCGTGCAGACATATTTGCCCTAGAAATAATCAAACCTTCTCCTATTTTTTCTGACGTAATCGAAGTTCCTGGGCGTTTTAGTGCAAGCGGGGAAGAGATTCAAAGCTTTGATAGGGTTCAGACAACAGCACTTCTTAAAGCAGCAAAGGCAACCGGGATCGAATCAATTGCAGTCGTCTTCATGCACAGCTACAAATATCCACGACATGAAGTAGAGTGCGCCACCATCGCCAAAACTTTAGGGTTCAAAAATGTAACCATATCAAGCAAGATCAATCCATTGATCAAATTCATCAGTCGCGGTGACACCACTTTAGTTGACGGATATTTAACTCCAGCGCTTCATACTTATGTAGATAGACTTCAAAGCGAATTGGAGAGTCTACAGCGAGCTCGATATTCTGATTCAAAGGCAGAGATGGCCTCTCTCGAAGCAGAAATTGGCTCAGACCCAACAGCGATTGAATCAGAGAGAGACCATGCCTATCGTTCAGAATTACAGATCAAGTTTATGAAATCAGATGGTGGACTGACAACAAAAGACATGTTTAGTGGTCGAGATGCTCTTATTTCAGGTCCGGCTGGTGGTGTCGTCGGAGCAGCAAAAGCTGCAGCAGGTCACGGTCTGAACAATATCGTAGGCTTTGATATGGGCGGAACTTCAACAGATGTCTGTTACTACCAAGGCGAATTCGAACGAGTCTTCGAAACCACCGTTGACGGAATCCGCGTGCGCGCGCCGATGCTAGCCGTTCACACAGTGGCAGCAGGGGGAGGCTCAATTTTACGCTTTGATGGCAATCGCTTTCTTGTCGGTCCAGAGTCTGCAGGAGCCCAGCCAGGACCAGCTTGCTACGGTCATGAGGGCCCCCTAACGGTAACCGATGCCAACTTGATGCTGGGCCGCATCTCTACCGCGCACTTCCCTCACTCCTTTGGCAAAGATCACAGGCAACCGATCAATTTTTCGGCTGCCGAAAAACTTTTTTCAGCCATCGCTAGAAAAATCAGTGATAGTGCAGGTGAAAAAAGCGCCTATAGTTGCACTGAAAAAATTGCCTGGGGTTTTCTCACGGTTGCAGTAGAAAAGATGGCCCAGGCAATCTCAAAAGTCTCAACGCAAAAGGGTCACGATGTAAGCGAAGCAACGATCGTCGCCTTTGGTGGAGCAGGCGGACAGCATGCATGCCTAATAGCGGAACGCTTAGGCGTGAAGCAGATACTTATAAGTCCGTTGGCTGGAGTTTTGTCAGCTTATGGAATTGGTGCTACGGCAATCTCGACCACAGTAGAACTATCAATCAGAAAAGAATTTACTGACGAGCTTCTAGATGAGCTAAAAAGTGAAGTCGAAAAGCTGAGCAAAATTGCAGCTCAACGGCTTGAGAATCTAAGCGATTCTCAATCTGACAGGCAAGCACAAACTAGCGCCACAACTTTCGACCACGACCAATCGAGCGCTATGCAATCGAGCGCGATGCAAATACATTATGATCGTTATCTGTTTTTGCGCTATCAAGATTCGGATACAACGATTCCAATCAAACTGAATTTCAATCGCTCCGAGACGATCACAGAATTTCACCTCCGTCACAAAAAATTATTCGGCTTCTCTTTTGATAGTCTCAATCCTGTTCTAGAAGAGATACGAGTAACAGCCCAGAGTCCAGCTCCCAACCTTGCAGTCACGGCCATCGAAAATGTGCCAGCCGTCAAAAACGTCGTAGCTACAGGCAAGCACCTGATCTTCGCTCAAGGAGAATGGCACGAAACATTGGTGCAACAACGCGACCAATTGATGATTGGAGCCTCAATTATTGGACCAGCGCTAATTGCAGAATACACAGCTACAACTGTGATCGAACCTGGTTGGTGCGGGGAAGTATTGAGTGACGGAGCCCTTCTGCTGCGAACAATCGAAAATACAACTGAGGTCTCAAGAGAAAACCAAAGCAAGAGCACTGGCGAGAACAAGAAAAGCAATGAAGTCGACCCTGTAAAACTTGAACTGTTCAGCAACATGTTCATGTCTATTGCGGAAGAAATGGGAATTACCTTACAGCAAGTCAGTCACTCGGTAAACATCAAAGAACGACTAGACTTCTCCTGCGCTCTATTCGACAGTTCCGGCCGGCTCATTGCCAATGCTCCGCACATCCCTGTTCATCTAGGATCTATGGGTGATTCAGTCGTTAGTCTCATCAAATCTAGAGATCATGATTCAACCAGTCGGCCGCTACAGGCAGGCGATGTATACGTCCTAAATAATCCTTTCAACGGCGGCACTCACCTACCCGATATCACTGTTATTAGCCCAGTTTTTGATGAGCACAATCAAAGACTTTTCTTCGTAGCCTCAAGAGGCCACCATGCTGACATTGGAGGCATTACACCCGGTTCAATGCCTCCAATGAGTACCAATATCGATGAAGAAGGAGTGCTGCTAGATAACTTCCTCATCGTCAGTGACGGCGAATTTCTAGAAAAGCAATTTGTTGAGAAGCTCAAATCAGCCATTCATCCACCCCGCAACATTCGGCAAAATATAAATGACATAAAAGCTCAAATAGCAGCAAATAACAAAGGAATGGCAGCACTCAAAAGTATGGTGCAAAAATATGGAGACCAGACTGTTTCTAACTATATGGAATATGTAAGAGCGAACGCATCACAAGCTATTTCTGACCTTTTACAAAATCTAGAAGATGGACAGGCGACAAGCCTAATGGACGATGGCAGCAAGGTAGTAGTAGCAATTCGTATAGATAAAAAAATGCGCAAAGCGGTGATTGATTTCTCAGGCACTTCCGAGCAAACTCAGAATAATCTCAATACTCCTTTAGCTGTGACTCGAGCAGCAGTCCTCTATGTTTTTCGCACTTTAACAAGAGCAAATATCCCTCTCAATGACGGATGCATGGCCCCATTAGAAATAATAATTCCTAGTGGCTCTCTACTCAATCCACGCAAACCAGCAGCCGTTGTTGCTGGCAATGTAGAAACTTCGCAGATAATTGTAGATACTCTATACAGAGCTCTCAAAATCATGGCTGCCTCACAAGGAACCATGAACAACTTCACGTTCGGAGATGACGAGAAGCAGTACTACGAAACAATTTGTGGTGGCTCCGGCGCCGGCCGTTCCTTCGCTGGCGCCGATGCGATTCAAACGCATATGACCAATTCGCGACTAACCGATCCAGAGATATTAGAATCACGTTTTCCTGTCCTTCTGGAAGAATTTTCTATCCGGAAAAACAGCGGCGGCGCAGGTAAATTTAAAGGTGGCGACGGCACCATTAGGAGGTTGCGTTTCCTCCAACCAATGTCTGTGTCTATACTCTCCAACCGACGCACAATAAAGCCCCCAGGATTGCAAGGCGGCAGCGACGGAGAATGCGGTAGTAATCGTGTCTTTAGAGGCAGTCGCGCATCGCAAGAGCTTGGTTCAACGGCCACAATCAATGTCGAATATAACGATCGTGTTGAAATCAGGACTCCAGGTGGCGGCGGATTCGGGCAAGCACCCAGATTTTAATTTAGCCAGTGGAGCAAAGTTAAATTCTGATTTTAAAAAGTTCAATTTCAGTTTTTTTGTGATGTTCAGTAAGTATGCCTGGAGAATTTTTCACCGATATCGGTGAAAAATTCTCCAGGCATATATTTAACCGTAAAAAATTCTGACCGGCAAAATTTGAACTTTTTTCCAATTTCACTCGTTATAAAAGTACGAGGAAGGAACAGGAAATGGCTAAACGCAATCAACAAATTTATGACGACAACCAAGAGGCTCTGGCTCAGCTATGGCCACTATTCGAAGCAGAAATTCCAGATAACGAAACAGCTCTAAATTTTGTCCTAAGGAAACTTTTTGAACTTAATTTGATCAATTGCCATTGTGGTAACAATTCTCCAGAACAATTTAAGAGATTAGATGAGCGCAGGCTTGAATGTTTCGGTTGCGCGCGCAAAATTCGGTTCATGGCTGCTACTCGCTTTCGCTATGTAAAGCACCTGAAAGCTTGGCTAGGAGCCATTTATCTAAAAGAACGGAGAGTACTAATTACGAGTTACAGACTAACTCGCCTATGCAACATCGCTGCAGCTACAGCACACAATATCGTCACAACACTTAGCTACCACTTGCATCAAGAAATGGAATTTACTCACGGAGATAATGTGCATACAGCTTCTCTAAATGCATTCCTAGAAGTACTGTTTAGACGTAGTCTCATTTCAGCTTCTTACATACATCCGTCAAAGCCTCCAGAGAAGGAAAATAGCGACGACTCACCCGTCACCGAAAAATCAGAAAGGGCAAAAAACAGAAGGCAGAAGAAGAAGAAGAAAGCGGAAGAGCAGAGCGATAGCGGCACCGATGAATCAACTAACACAGCTGCCGACAGCAGCTGTGACGAACTCAATGAAGACGAAAAACTAGTATTCGAAATTATCAAGCAAATACCAATTTCCCAAGATTCAATCTGTAAGCTTACTCATTTAAGTGCAGCCCAAGTTTCTTCGGCTCTAGTAATGCTAGAACTGATGGGGTTAATAAATCCTCAGCCAGGAAATCTTTTTACGCGCCGCAAAAAAACAAGAAACCATACCTACACGAACCAACTAGAAGAATCAATGAGGCTACTACTAAAAAGAGCTTTTCAGACCATCGAGGCGATTTACGGCGGTGTCAGCCGCAAATACCTACAGCTCTACTTAGCGGCATTCTGGTGCCACCAAGATGGGGCTCGGTGGAAAAGAGACTCTCTCCTAAAAATACTTTTGCGCGGAGAGCCCGTGCAAATTCAAGAAATACTGGGGTATGTGTCACCACTGGTAGTTGCACTAACGCCGAAAGCATAAGTAAACGACGCAAAAGCCAAATCATGCCTCGAGCTACCCGTCGCGTTCAGAGCCAACTCCAGCTCGAACTCAAACAAAAACTCAAATATAGCAGCGACTAGACTGAAACTACGCGATCTCCGCCTCGAAGAAGCGCAGTTTCTAAGGCTTCGATGGCGCATGCAATGAGTAAATCATACTCACCTGCATGATCAGGAAATGTAGCGACACCAATGCTAGCGGTCACAGAGAAATTTTGGCCGTTATGATTAATAGCCTGGCTGTTTACTCGGAGGCGGATTCTCTCGCCAACCAAGGATGCACCAGCAGCATTGGTCTGAGGAAGAATCACAGCGTATTGCCACTGATTGTACTTTGACGCCACATCGACTTCTCGCAGTGCACTGCGCAGAGCGTGCGAAACTATTTTTTGTATTGCCTCTGCAGTCAATGGACCAAACTGGCCAGCCAACTCATCATAGCCATCGATACTTAGTAAAACCAAAGATGCTGGATGCTTATAACGCTTCGCACGAGCCAATTCGGCTTTTAACTCTTTGACAAAGGCACGGTGATTGTAGAGTTCAGTGATCGGATCGAGTAAAGCCAGCCGTTCAATATCTTCACCTTTGGCGGCAGATAAAGTGACCTGTTTTGTCACCAAGGCAGTTTGCTTTTCATAGTCGCGCACTCGTTCCAAAACCGACGAGTTGGCAGCAATTCGCTCGGCAAGCTGGGGACGATGCTTACGTAAGTCGTTCAAAACTCTTGTAAAAAGAGGTTCTCCTGCACTTTTGTTTGGCGAATTAGTAGGCTGATTGGACATGGCAATCCTTAAACTATGGTCCGACGGGCAATATCTACTGCTAATTTACAGCAGAAAACCTATTTATGTTTGCCACGCTTAATCAATAATCTCTTAATTGGTTTCTTCTTAGAGACATGTCTCTCGATAATGTCGATGCAATCAATCTCAGTAACTCCACCGTAGCTCAACCCCAATGGATTGACCATAACTACAGGACCATGTTTGCAAAGACCTAAGCAGGCCGACTTCTTAACCTTGAAAAGACTGTCTAGTTGAGCTTTTTCAACTGTTTTACGCAGTACAGCTAAAACATCCTGAGAATCACGTGCCGAACAATGCTTTCCCTTCGTGCAAACGAGCAACTTAGTACAAGTGCTTGCCATAAAATGTCCCCAGTGCTCGAAGTGGATACCTTGCGCAAAACTCATAAGGAATTCTAGTGCGCCGAAACTTGTGCGTATTCTAGTGCTATTAATTCACTGTCACACCAACACTTAAAGCTGTTGACAATTAAATTCTCTGTAAGGCTCTACTACTACTACTACTACTGCTGCTGCTGCTGCTGCTGCTGCTGCTGCTATTTTGTCGACAGATTCTCTATCTTCACCGTTGTGGGCACCCCTTCAACTCCTATGCCAAAGATGCGAGTGAAGAAATATTGCTCGGATAGGAGAGTCTGGACAATGTTGGCTGCTTTACGAAAGCCATGAGCCTCGCCTTCATAAGGAATATAGGCAACAGGTATACCTTTGTTTCTTAGGGCATCAACCATAGCCTCAGCCTGATTGGGAGGAACAACTTTGTCCTCAAGACCCTGGAAGAAAATCACCGGACAGTTGAGTTTCTCAACATGGTTAATTGGCGAACGTAACTCATAAAGTTCGCGCCCAGATGGATAAGGCGCCACCAAATTGTCCAAATATCGTGACTCAAATTTATGAGTATCGCGAGCCAGGGACTCAAGATCACCGATGCCATAATGACTAGCACCAGCAGTGAAGGTATCTGTAAAAGTAAGAGCGCAGAGAACGGTATATCCACCAGCACTCCCACCAGAAATTGCGATTCGAGCTGGATCTGCTAACTTACGCTCGACTAGATACTTAACGCAATTCCGACAGTCTGAAACATCTACTACGCCCCAGTTTTGATTAAGACGCTTGCGGTACTCACGCCCGAACCCTGTACTTCCGCCATAATTGACGTCCACGACAGCAAAACCGCGGGATGTCCAATACTGCAAGCCTAAAGACAATGAACTGGAAGCTGCGCCAGTCGGGCCACCGTGGCACCGCACAATCAAAGGAGGCAGTTCTCCCACCAGCGGAGCAAAGCCCTGATTAGTTGGAGGATAGTAGAAGGCAAATGCAGTCAAACCTTCTTCAGTTGGAAACTCGATGACCTCTGGCCTGGACAAATAACCCGCAGCTGGAAGCGCAGAAGCTGATACCTTGACTGTGGTGAATTGTTCAGTCGACAGATCAAGCTCAACGACCGATTGAGCGATTGAAGCCGATGCAGCCAACATAGCAACTTTGTTCTGGCTTGCCGTCAAATAGGAAAACTCTGTGTACGGGGATTGGATTTCCACTAGTCTATGACCGTCATCACCTTCAAAATCAAGCTCCAGACGAGCTAAGCTCCAAAGACCGCGTCGGTTGAAAGCAAATACTAGCAAGCGATCGGAAACAACGGCATAGGTCGACTGGCCAAAAACCCACATTGGCAAGCCAAATTCACACTCAGCATACTGAGAACCAGAGAGTAAGGGTTTAGCTTCAAGAGTTGATAGATCAATTACAGCCCTAGGTTGCCAAAATCCAGAATCGTCAGAGACGAAGAAGAGCTTGCCATCAGGCGACCATTGCGGCTGAAATACAGAGCAATCAGAGCCTCCTGCTACCAATCTATCTTCGTGAAGCGCCCCATCAGAACCAATTTCGGCCAGGTGCAGTTCACAACCATCCCAAGGCATATTAGGGTGCTGCCAACCCAAATAAGTTAAATGCCGGCCGTCAGGACTTAGACGAGGGGAAGAATAGAAGTCAAATCCCTCAGCCAAGACAATGGGCTCTTCTATAAGTTGTTGGTCAACAGATGAACGCAAAGCGACCGATACAATGGTATTTACGGGCTCATGAAGTTCCGCTCTGTGTTCTTCTCGAACGCAAATGAGCCTATTGCGCTTGCGGTCAATGGAAAAATCAGCGTATCGACGTGAGCAGGAAATGTCGTACGCTGGCGTAAGGGCCACGGGCACGGTGTTTTCTTTAACGCTGTAAATTTTCTGGTCGTCAAAGTTGATGTAGAAAACTTCACCGATATCGGTAAAAAACGCACCGCCCCCATACTCGTGCACGAGCGAACGGATGCTCACAGGAGCGCAATTTACGTCTTCCATAACAGGAGTATCTTGACGAGGGTTCGAGCACTTCACAAGTACCGAACGCCCGCTTTCTTCAGGGCGCCCCTCTAGCCAGTAAAGAGTGGCGCTGCTTGGCTCGTAGGTTGTCTGGCTGAGCCGTAAAGCGCCACCGGCGACGAGCTCAGCAGCAATCGGCGATGGCCAGGTACCGCAAGCTTTGCTAACAATCGCTTCACTCTTTACTTCAGGCATAAAAACTCCAAAGGAAACTGACCGGAACGAGAAACCAAACAGAATCAAATGCTAACAAGTCGATGAAAGCTAGAAACTTACCGAGCGGCAGCAAGAGCACAGTATATAATTGCTGGCAAGACACGAGGTTAATAGAAATCTGTGCCAGTAAACGTCACGGTACGCTACTTTGCCATATTAAAAGAAGAATGCGGTCAGGCTAGCGAACAAGTTCGCACAAACGCTACAGACCTAGCAAGTCTATTTGCAGAACTTTCGGCCAAACATCATTTCTCACTTGGGCAAGATCAATTGCGAGTTGCCGTCAACGACTCATTTGTCGACTGGCTGGAAGCGGTGGACGAAGGAGCACAAGTAGTCTTTATTCCTCCGGTTGCCGGAGGTTAAGAACAATGCTTAGAGAGAAGCCAGAGTTGATTGAAACCACAGAAGCGATGGAACCACTAGGAGCGACAGCAAAAAACTTTCAACTAGCAACAAGTAAAATTGAATGCGACGTCTTGAAAAGCAGCTTAGAAAATCCATGCGCCGGGGCTTTAGTGTGTTTCGAAGGGGTGGTGCGCAATCACAACGAAGGAAAAGTTGTGCTCAGTTTAGAATATGAAGCCTACGAATCACTAGCACGGCTAGAAGCAAGCAAGATTTTCGCCGAAGCAGTAAAGCAATATTCGATACTTTCTGCGATTTGCGTCCATAGGACCGGACTTTTGCAAATTGGCGAAACCGCCGTATTTGTTGGTGTGACTTCAGCCCATCGTGATGCGGCCTTTCATGCTTGTCGCTACATAATTGACGAAATAAAAATGCGCCTTCCTATATGGAAAAAAGAGACCTACGAGGATGGCATATCAGAGTGGGTTAACTGTCAACATACTGGGCAACAGCACTTAAAAGACCCGCACTTAAAGAACCACCACTTAAAAGACCAGCATGAGAATTCTTCTGGAGAAAAGAAACAGAAGTGAATCAACTTGTAGACAGCTTTGGGCGAGCCCACACCTATTTAAGAATCTCGGTTACAGACCGCTGCAATCTGCGCTGCGTCTACTGCATGCCGCATGAAGGCATGAAATGGAAAAAGCGTGAACAACTCCTCACTTATGAAGAGATAACACGCCTGGCTCGCATTTTTGCCGAAATGGGTATCAGTAAAATCAGACTGACTGGCGGCGAGCCAATGGTCAGAAATGGCCTAACCACCCTCGTTAAAGACCTTGGCCAAATTCCCAATCTAAAAACTTTGGCAATGACTACCAACGCTACACTGCTGGCTGGACATGCACCGAAGCTCAAAGAGCTGGGGCTCAATGCGCTCAATATCAGCCTTGATACATTTTCCAAAGAACGCTTCCAGGCGATCACGCGCCTCGATCAATTCGACGACGTAATGGCAGGTATTAACGCAGCCATCGCCTGCGGCTTCGACAGCCTAAAGCTAAACATGGTCGTGATGGCTGGCATTAACGACGATGAAATCATGGCCTTTGCCGAGTTTGCCGCCACTCACAAAATAAATGTACGATTTATCGAGTACATGCCATTCAAAGACAATTCTTGGGCAAGCGACAAGGTAGTGACCTACAAAGATATGCTCGCACAAATAGGCAGTCGTTATGGGCTGACACGCATTGAGGGAGACATTTCGGCCGTAGCTAAAGACTACGCAATAGAAGGTGGCGGCTCAGTAAGCTTCATAACATCAATGTCAGAAAGCTTTTGTTCCACCTGCAATCGCCTACGCTTAACAGCAGATGGATCAATTAAGTCATGCCTTTTTTACCCTGCTGAGGTAAATCTTCGCGACGCCATCCGGGAAGGGGCCAGCGACAAAGATCTACAAAGTATGATTCTCTACTCACTTGCGCAAAAGCCGGAAGCTCATCCGCCGGCCGAAGAAATAGCGGCTGGTGAAAATAGAGCAATGATCGAAATCGGAGGATAAACTAAGCCACCATGCGCGATGTCTCGCAGAAAGTTAACACCCTGAGAACAGCTGTAGCAAAAGCGATTTTGCGCGTCAGTCCCAGCACTATTGAGCAAATCAAAACTCACAAGCTGCCCAAGGGAAACCCACTAGAAGTAGCTAAAGTAGCGGCCATCCAAGCAGCCAAAAACACCAGCCAGATTATTCCTTACTGCCATCCGATGCCCGTAGAGTTTGTTGGCGTCGAATTTCAACTTGACGAAGACTTTATCGAAATATTGGTGACTGTCAAGGCTGTCTACAAAACCGGAGTCGAGATGGAGGCTCTCACCGGAGCCTCAGTTGCTGCTCTAACCATTTATGACATGGCGAAAATGGTCGATGATTTGATGCAAATCGAATCGGTAACTTTGGTGAGTAAAACGGGTGGCAAGAGTGATTATGCTCCCGCCGCAGAGGCAACAGTCCAAAGAAGAGCTGCCGTACTTGTCTTTTCCGATCGCATCGCCAGCGGTAAAGCAGAAGACCGCTCGGGCCAATATCTCGTAAAGCAGCTGACAGAGCGGGGCTTTGCAATCGCCGAATTTTCGGTAGTATCTGACGATGAATCAGAAATAGCTCATGCAGTCAGAAGAATATGCGACGATCTAAAAGTTGATTTGCTTGTCACCAGCGGCGGTACCGGCCTGAGTCCACGTGACAATACTCCGAAAGCTCTTAAAAACTTTATTGATCGCGAATTACCAGGGATAGCAGAAGCAATTCGCAATTATGGACAAGATCGCAATTCATATTCGATGCTCTCTCGATCTGTAGCATTCACTCGCAAGAATACAATAGTCGTGAGCCTACCCGGCTCACTCGGTGCGGCTCAAGACGGAATTGCCGTTCTCTTTCCAGCAATCAATCACGCCTTCAAAATGATAGCCGGTGGTGACCACGAAAGGGAAAAATCTGGCCAGCCGACAGAACAAAGGTTAGGTTAAACAAGATTGCCCATGCTTACTTACGAAGAAGCACTGAAAGCGATTCTCGATAATTGCCAGCCATTGTCGAGCGAAAATATTCAGCTAAGTCAGTCGTTACGACGAGTACTGGCCGCTCCACTAAAAGCTACTTTTGATCTACCGCAGTTCAATAATTCAGCAGTAGACGGATTCGGAGTGCTTGTCGAAGATCTGATAGGGGCCTCGCAAGAAAATCCGGTAGGACTGACCTTAGTAGGAGAAATAGCGGCGGGCGGTAGTTGGCAGACCATGGACGCCCAAGCTACAAGTTCACTTGGTACTAGTTCGCAAGATACTAGTTCCCAAGCTACAAGTTCACTTGGTACCGGTCCGCTTGGTATCAGAGGCAGCAACAATAGCCTACAGCTCAATCCCGGACAGTGCGTACGCATACTTACCGGCGCCCCCGTACCAGGAACGGTCGAAGCTGTCGTAATGAAAGAGGTCTGCCAACAGCAAGCGGGACAAGCAAACAAGATTTTAGTCGGTGCCGCCGCCCGAATCGGTGAAAATATTCGTCTTCAAGGGGAAGAAATCGAAGAAGGGGCGACCGTTCTCCAAGCAGGAACACTAGTCACACCGCCAGTATTAGGAGTGATTGCTAGTCTTGGAATTACTGACTTGTTGGTCTACCGCTCACCACGAGTTGCCGTAATTGCAACTGGGGACGAGTTGATAGAACCTGGGCAACCCTTAGCAGAGGGACAAATTTATAACTCTAATTCGTTCGCTCTGGTTGCCGCTCTCAATGCACTGGGGGTGCATAATGTTCAACGGTTCCACACGAGAGACAATCGCGAAGAGACGACCAAAATTCTAAGCGAAGCATTAGAATTTGCCGACATTGTGATCTCAGCCGGTGGTGTTTCAGTGGGCGAATACGACATTGTCAAAGATGTCTTCGAAGAGCTAGGAGTAGAAACTATATTTTGGCGCATCGCCATAAAACCGGGAAAACCGGTCTATTTCGGTAAGCGCATCGTCACCAGTAATCGCACCAACACCAGCAATCGCACCAACGCCAGTACCGAAAGCGGAAGCACTTCGACTAAATTGGTGTTTGGTTTACCAGGAAATCCGGTATCGGCACTGGTGACATTTAACATATTCGTCAAGCCAGCAATTGCTCGCCTGCAAGGCCGAAAATTGAACAAAAGAAAATTTCAGGCCAAAGTAGCGCGCAACCTTAAGAAGAAGGCTGGAAGACTTGACTTTGTTCGCGGCAATCTCAGTGTTGACAAAAATGCTGAAGAAAACAAGAGCACCTCCGAGAGCAAACCCCAAAGAGGAGGTCAGGCAAACAACCTCGTGGCAATGCCCACAGGAGGTCAAGAATCGCATATGCTCACCGGTCTAGCAAAGGCTGATTGCCTAATGCACTTCGCCCAAGATCTCGAATTTCTTCCCGAAGGCGATTACCTTACGGTTGAACTTTTAAACTGGTTCGAATAACTCAAATAGACCTAACAGTCAGCACAAAACGCCGAACGAACAGACCGAACTCAAGCCTCCTAAAATAGAAAAGTCCAAAATACCCAGAGGGAAAAATGTCTCATCAGAAAGTCTCAATAACAGCGGCTGACGGCGAGTCTTTTTCTGGATATCTGGCGCTCCCTGAATCTGGAATGTGGCCAGCGATACTGTTAATTCAAGAAGTATTCGGTGTCAATCCTCATATTCGCAAAGTGGCCGACTACTATGCTCAAGAAGGTTACGTGGTGCTAGCACCAGATTTGTTCTTTCGCATGTGGCCTAATGTTGAGCTAGGATATAGCGGCAAAGACATGGAAGTCGCCCTTTCGTATAAAGAAAAATTTGACGAAGAACTTGGCATTCGCGATTTGCAATCAGCTCTCGAGTTTTTGCGAAAGCTGCCAAATGTCAACGGAGGCGTTGCCGCTCTCGGTTTCTGCATTGGTGGAAGATTGGCCTATAGACTGGCTGCCCACAGCAAGCTCGAAGCAGCTGTGAGCTATTATGGAGCCGAAATAGATAAACATTTAAGCGAAGCTGACAACATTTGCGCTCCCATTATTTTTCACCTTGGTGAAGAAGACCAATTAATTCCACCATCATCAATGGAAAACCTCATGATGAAAATGGTAAGTCGCCACGATGCCCGAGTTTTTGTCTATGAGAATGTCGGGCATGGATTCAACTGCGATGCTCGGGCTAGCTACAATCAAAGAGCAGCCCTGCTTTCACAGGCTCGCACGGTAGAATTTTTACGCGCCTGTATCGGCCCGCATGTGAATGCTGAAGAATTATTCGACCACCATCTCTTCACCGCTTTAAATCAAAGAGATCTGGAGGGCACCTTAGAAACATTGGCAGAGGATGCCATCGTCACCTTTATACCAACACTTACCGGAGGCCAAGGTGTAAAGGAGCTGCAACGCTTTTACCAAGACTTATTCAAGGCCTTGGCCGGAGATGCTCAGCTGTTAACAGTCTCACGCACTGTCAACGCCAACCGAGTCGTCGACGAACTGGTTCTATCTTTTACCCATGACCGTCAAATGGACTTCATTTTGCCAGGAGTAGCCGCAACAAATAAGAAAGTATCGATACCACTGGTGATGCTCGCAACATTTCGATTCGACAAGCTGTCGCGCCTAAATGTCTATTGGGACCAAGCAAGCGTGATCTTGCAAGTTGGAATTCTGCAAGACGACGATTCGCCAAAGAGCTTACATCTACCCGCCCGCGGCTCGGTACAAGCAGAAAAAGTATTGGACGATTCGCTCAAAGTGCAAAAGATCAGTTCCAAAATTCTTTAAAAACTGGCACATGTATTTGCTAGAAACTAGCCTAACAGTTTGGAAACGAGCCTAACAGTTTGTTGAATGTGAGACTCTAAGAAAATACATACAACTGTAAATACTGCAATAGCATAATTGTTTTGGCGTCCATGATTTCGCCAGACTTAACCATCGCTATAGCCTGGGCAATAGGCAGTTCCAGAATCTCAATGTCCTCGCCGTCAACGCCGCCAGTTTTGGCAATTTGGCAATTCTCGTATTCTCCAATATAGAAATGCAGGCGCTCAGTAACTGAACCCGGGCTCATGAAGCAGTCGTAGATTTTCTCGATGCTGCGAACTGCGAGACCGGCTTCTTCAGCCAATTCTCTCTTTATGGCAGTATCGGGATCATCACTATCGAGCAGACCGGCACAGGCCTCAATCAAGAAACCGCTGTGCCCATTTACATAAGCCGCTAGGCGAAATTGTCTAACCAAGACAACTGATTTAGAGGTCTTATTGTAAGGCAATATGGTGGCACCATTGCCGCGATCGTAGGTTTCGCGTGTCTGTTCCTGCCAGTTTCCATCTGACCGTAAATACTCAAAATGATGCTTCTTCAGAACAAACCAATCATCAGATAACAAAGTGCTGCTCTTAACTCTTACTCGTTCCATCAATAAAATCCTCCAGAACAGACTGTACTTTACCGTGCAACTTCGTGTAAAATCAAGCAGTTACACGCAAAACCTAGCAAAAACGTGCAAATATGTTAACAAGCCAGCGCAAACACCTAATTTTAGAGAGCCTGAGAGACAACGGCCAAATTGTCGCCAAAGAACTGAGCCTGCAATGGGCCGTGTCAGAAGATACTATTCGCCGAGACCTGAGAGAACTAGCCCAAGAGGGTCTCCTGCAGCGCGTTCACGGTGGAGCACTCCCAACAGCAGGCACGACTCTGGCTAGTTCACCGGCCGTAGTAAATTTCAAGAGTCGGCAGAAGCTAGCTCAAGCTTCCAAAAACAAATTAGGACAAGCAGCGGCAAAACTGGTCAAGGCCGGCCAAGTAATCTTTATAGACGGCGGCACCACCAATGCTCAATTGGTCGAGCATCTGCCACGAACGCTCAAGGCCACAGTAATCACGCATAGCCCGACAATAGCAGTAGCTTTGATGGAGCACGAAAATATTGAGGTAATAATTGTGGGCGGGAAGCTGTTCAAACACTCAGCGGTAACCGTGGGTGCCGCGGCCATCGAAGCGATTAGTCGCGTACGTGCCGATATTTATTTTATGGGTGTTACTGGCGTTCATAGCGAAGTAGGACTCAGCACTGGAGACTTAGAAGAGTCGTACATAAAAAGAGCGATCAAGGCAGCAGCCACCGAGACGATTGTTCTTGCATCGGCAGACAAAATGAATACGGCCTCTCCATACATTATCTGTCCATGCAGTGATATAAAAACCATTTTCACTGATGCCCAGATCGGCGATCATACAAGCGAAGCTTTTAAAAAATCTGGTGCAACAATCAAAAGAGTTTAAACTAGAAGAATACAGCCGGACTGAACACTAAAAATTAGGGCGTAACTGCCTGGTCATCCCAAATGACTCGTGGCGCTTTCTCAGCAGCGAACTGACCAGCAACAAAACTGCCGTCAGGCAAGCGCAACGAGAGGCTTCCAGGAACACTGTCATCGGGCTTAATTGCTAGCAAGGCGAACTTGAGGCCGTATCGATCGTTAGAGGTGTAATGCTGCTCTACCACGGGCCCTGAATTGCTTGAGCGCGAATAGACGTAAATATGTGGCCGGTCGTTCGAATCGGAGGTGAAAGCAATTTTGCAAAGCGGCTTCTGGCTCTTCATCATATTGATCACCACTTTGCAATAACGCTTCTTACTCTGCTTAAGGGTTATGCTGTAACTGTTCCACTGAACGACATCTGGCTTAAAGGGTTTGCCACCAATGGTGCCACCAATCTGATTGTCAGGAAACTCTTGATCAACCACAGCGTGACACCAAGCAGCCTTGTTAGCCGCATGCTTAGAAGGCATTGGTGCCTTAGCAGATAATGACGGCTTAGCACCTTGTGATTTAGTCTTTGCCAAAGCGCTTGGAACTACTAACAGGCAAGAAAAAGCCAGAGAAAGTGGCAACATCATTTTAGAGTTGAACGGGCTTAACATTAACTGGCCTTCTGCGCACAAAAGTCACAAATCCAGACTGATGTTATGGGCACAAGGAGCCGCTGTCAACCATTGGCATTGCATGTTATGAATGCTCAAAGAGCCAATCAATTGACAAGATGTCAGCAATATGTCTTCATACACAGGTAAATGAATCTAGCCCGCGCGAGAATCGAATCAATTGTCGGCCAAGACTAAAGCAATATCTACCATCAGCACACTGCTAGCTTGCCTGACGATGGCCAGCACGGCCAAGGCAGCTGAACCCAGCAAGCCAATTAAACCTGCCACAAGCGCCAAAGCAGAAACCAACAGCGCAAGCAGCAAAGTTACCACCGTCAAAAGCACTAAAGTTATTAGCTCCGAAAGCGCCAAAGCAGCGATTTCAGAAACTCACAAAGTAACTAGACCCGAAACCAGCAAAGCAGCCAGCAAAGTATCTAGTCGAGAGCCTGGCCGTGACTCCACTAAAGAATCAAACGTCGAATTCTCCGAAAGCGAAAGGGAAGCCGCTAGAGCCCGCAGCCAACGTCGGCGTCATAATGAAGACCCAACGCCGCCAGAACGCCTAGGCAGCGAGATCTTCACTGAAGAAACGCCTGCCGCATTGCTGTTGCAAGCGAAGCAGTATATGCGCCACCACAACTACAATAAAGCCCTAAAGCTGCTGCGTGTTGCCTTAAAACTAAACGATGACGACATGGATATTCGCGTTCTTTACGCAGAAGCACTAGATGAAAAACTGAGCCACCAGGCCGAGAAAGAACCTGAAATTTTCAATGAATGCATCAAGTCTTGGCTAATGGTGGCAAGACAAGAAGTAGGCCAAGAGAAAGGCATGACATTTAAAGGCATTGGCTTTATGTCAGGTCAATACGCAGATGAAGATTGGGCCGGAAAAGCGAAGAAACGCCTGCGGGTTTTGACTGGCTACAGCCCAAAGCCATGGGAAACAGACGATCGCTTTCTCAAGAAAGTGCTGCGCCCAGCTGAAACCTCTGTTTCTGGCGTAATTAAGTCATCGAGTGATGACGGACCTAGAATTATTACGTCGCCTGCTTCCAAGAGCAAAACTGAAAATTAGATCTGACAGAGCAAAAGCGCTATAGTTGGTCTCCAGTTAGCCTCTAACCGCTCTCCACTCGTTTTAAAGTTGAGTCAACATGGAAACCCCCAAACTGCTGATTGCCGGACGATCAGAACAGACATTAGCCTTGGTTCGGCAATCGGTTGAACAACTTGGCTACCAAGTTGTGCCGTCTCCGACCATGTCTTTGGCCTTGTTTCTAGCCCATAAAAACCTGCCCGATTTAATTATCAGCGACCTAGAAATGACTGATGGCGACGGTTTTAGCTTTTTACGCGAGATTAGTCTCGACGAAGAACTGAGAGAAATTCCCTTTTTACTATGCTTAGACCAAATGCCAGATGAGGCGACAGAGCTGCAAGCGATCAAAAGTGGTGCGCGCAAAGTTGTGCCAAACAATCTCCAACCAAGAGAATTTTTGCAAATCATCGAGCCATTCATCCAGCAGCGCTTGAGAGACAAGGTAAAGCGGCAAGAACAAACTCCTGAGTAATGTCACAGATGCTAAAATTAAACACTATTCCTGAAAGCCTTAGCTAAGCGGTCTTTCTCTTGAAGCTCTCGCGCAAAGTTTTGCTCATTGTCACCATTCCAGTTGTTGCTGAATTGGCTCTTGTTAGCGCCTTACTGTATCAACTAAGTCAAGTTGATAACGCCAGAATCGAAGAGAGTTACTCGCGCGAATTGATTTCGCACATCAATTCAGCCATGTTCTTGCACATGCAACGCAGCAACCTTGTCATCTGGGCCAGCAATAATAATCACTCACCAGAGGTGATGCAGCGGCAGCAAGGGCTGGCCTCTAAAATTCACCAAGAAGTACGAACTATTCGCGATTTGGCCCAGCAAGGCAAAGGCTCAGACAAACAAACTTGGCTGAAAGTGGCAGATCTTCTCAATCGCATACGCAACGGATTCGATGGCGCCAAAGCAGACTATGATGCTGGCAACAAACTCGCTGCCGGCCTAGCTTGGGCTCACATTCAAGGCGAAATCGATGAACTAATTGACTTGGCCAATAAGATGTCGCGCAAAAACGAACTGCTCGACAAAGAAAAGCAATCTCGCCTCAAAAGAGACGATCAAATTCTTCATTTCATTTTGTACAGCTCAATAGTATTAAGTGTAGGAACAGCCTTTGGCTTGGCCATTCTTTTCAATCGCAGCACGACAGATCGCCTCAATGTGATCATGCATAACACTCAAAGATTGAGCCTCGGCAAGCCACCCGTGGCAAGACTGACCGGAGATGATGAACTAGCGCAAATCGATCGCGTATACCATCGTATGTACAAAGAACTGGCAACCATGCGACGCAAAGAAATGGCTGTTTTAGAAAACGTGGCCGACATCGTATGCTCGCTTGATCGTCAGCTTATTTTCAGCAGTATCAATGAAGCCGTAATAGACATGTGGCGCTATGAGCAAGACTCTATCGTTGGTCTGAGAGCAATTACTCTAATAGATGAGTCAGAGCGCAATGAAGTGCGAGCCAAGCTCATGGAAGTAATTGAAGAAAAAGGTTCCAAACGCTTCGATGTGAAAGTGATAAAGGCAGATGGCACTATTTGCGAAAGCGCTTGGTCTGCCACTTGGTCTGAAGACGAGCAATTGCTTTACTGTGTCATTCAAGACATCGGGGCGCGCAAGTTGTTAGAGCAAATGAAACGCGATTTCGTGGCAGTTGTATCGCATGATCTGCGCACTCCTCTAACATCAATTCAAATGATTCACTCAATGCTGCAAGAAGACGCCGAGGGTATACTGCCACCACAGGCGATGAAAAATCTCAGCAATGCCCAAGACAACGTCAGTCGCTTAATGGCCCTAATCAATAATCTTCTAGATTTGGAAAAACTCGACGCTGGCTATGTTGAGCTAATCATGGAGCAAGCACCACTCAGAAAAGCGATCGACACATCGGTTGGAGCAGTTGAAGCACTAGCCAAGAAACAGAAAATAACAATTACAAATTCTATTGACAACACTCTTGAAGCCTACATTGACTCTGAGCGAATCACTCAAGTGGTAGTCAACCTGCTCTCAAACGCCCTCAAATTTTCGCCCAATGGCTCCACTATAACCATTAGCGCTAGGCCGGTAAACGTCATGCAACAAACGGTGACACCAAAAGAAGGTCATGCAAAAGAGAGCAGTCCAAGAGAAGCAGGCCAGAGAGAAATTACAAAGCGCGAAGGCATGTACAGAGTCGACATTGCCGACCAAGGGCGCGGCATTCCTGCCGATAAAGCGTCCAGCATTTTTGAACGATTTAGCCAGGTTAAAAATGAAGATGGCCGCAGCAATCGTGGTAGCGGACTCGGCCTAGCAATATGTAAGGCGATTATCGAGCAGCACGGAGGCCAGATTGGGGTAGAATCAGTTGAAGGAAAAGGCAGCACCTTCTGGTTTACCCTGGCATCCCATAGCAAGTATTACCTGGAAAACTGATGGCAAAAATTCTTATTGTTGAAGACGACCCGCAGTTGGCTGATTTGATCGTTCAATGCCTAGCCCGCGAGAATCACTTGGTAGAACACGTCGACAACGGCGCTGACGCACTTAGCCAGGTTAAGCT
>JBBRMD010000009.1:0-148179 GCA_038231015.1 Candidatus Obscuribacterales bacterium | reverse complement strand
CCCAGCAATATTATGCTGGTACAACTTGATAACGACCCCGACTTTGTCAAAATTGTCGACTTTGGCATCGCTAAACTTCTTACCCCCACCGAAGGCGAGACCGATAACTTAACCAGAACCGGCGAAGTATTCGGCAGCCCACCTTACATGAGCCCAGAACAGTGCCGTGCCCTGCCTGTCGACGCTCGCTCTGATATTTATGCCCTTGGCTGCGTGATGTACCGAACAGTTTCAGGCCATCAACCTATTACCGGCCATGACCTTATCGAATACCTCTACAAACACGTAAACGAAGTGCCGGCTGCTTTCAAAGAAGTGTGCCCAGAATTGGATATTCCAGCTGAATTGGAAGCCGCCATTTTTAAAGCGATGGCCAAGCAACCAGACGATCGTTTTCAGTCTATGGGAGAGCTAAGAGCAGCTCTTGATCAGGTTTATCAAACAATTCCTGGCGATTCACTAACACGCACAGATATTCCACGACTTGAAATTCCAGTGGTAGAAAAAACAGAAATATCCACCACTGACAGTGGTGGAGAAAAAGCGATTACTGGTGCACCAGAATCAGGGCAATCAGAATCTACTACAAGTAAATCAGTAGAACCTAAATCAGAGGGTTCTCAATCTCAAGCACCGAAACATACAGCGGCAGCCGCATCGTCCACTAGCCAAACCGACTCAAAAGCGCAGCAAACCAAAAAGATTATAGTGATAGCAGCTGTGCTTGTTGTTCTCATTGGCATCACAGTAGCTCTGGTGCAAAATATGGGCGGCGACAAAGGCGAGAGCCAAATTGAGAAGATGCAGATTGAGGCGCAATCAGATTACAACAAAGGCGCGTATGCTCTAGCCAAACAGAAAATTAGAGCAGCAGTCAAATTGGCAGAGAAAACAAACTCACCCAAAAACGCTGGCAATCGCTATTTGCTTGGCATGATTCAATATGCTCAAGGCGAATATGATGATGCTCAAGCCAATTTAGAAACAGCAAAACAACTCTATATGGCTAACGGCAACGACCCTCAACGCATCGCCGAATGTGAGGCCTTCATCGGCCGGGCCGATACAGCCGTAGGCCAATACGCTGAAGCTGAAAAGGATCTGAAACATTCGCTCGAGCTGCGCACCAAGATGGGTGGTGCCAATGGTTATGCCATGGCTGACTCGCTGACCGGCCTAGGTTATTTGCATATGCGCCAAAACAAAACTCAAATGGCCATCAAAGAACTAAAACAAGCCCTTGGCCTGACAGAAAAAGAGCGTGGTCCAGACAGTCAGAGTACTGCCAGCGCCTTGAATGATCTTGGTCAAGCTTATCAATTAGCTGGCAACTTCAAAGAAGCAGAGCCACTCTACAAGCGCGCTCTGGCTATTCGCAGAAGCAAGCAAGATGGTAGCCCATTTGTCGCTGACAGCCTTAACTGCCTTGGAGCACTTTGCGCTTCTACCGGTCGTTTAGATGAAGCGAAGACTTATTATATAGAGGCTCTTGCTATTCAGCAGCGCACACTACTAGCCTCTGATCCGCGCCTGGCGCAAACCAGACAACAGTATGCAGACCTAATTTTAAGAATGCACCACTAAAATAGTAGTGACTAGAGCAATTAAATTGGGTTTGCTTTCGTTTCTTTAAGTGGGTCTATGCGCGGCTTGCGGAACGATGTTGTGAATTTCTGCGAGCGATTGAGTTGCAGAATATCATTGACAGTGCCTTCAATGGTGGCGCAGATGGTATCAAGCGGTAAGTCATCGCCGTCCTTGCCAAATGGTTCTTCAATGTCTTCAGCAATTAGCTCAAGGCCAATGAGGAAGTAGGAGCCAATTAAAATCAGAGGCAGGCTCATCCAATAATTGAACTCTGGCTCGATATACCAAGGCAGTGCCAGTAAGTTAAGAGCAATACCTTGGCGCATGAATGCGCGGTAAGAAAGAGCAAGCGGGCTATTCTTAATACGTTCGCAGGCACCACAAATATCCATGAAAGAACGCAAATGGCTATCAAGTTGAATCATGACAAAGCCGTCAAATAGATCCTCATTCTTCCACTCTAAGATTTTCTCGTACATCTTACCGGTCAAGTGCACCGGAGCATTGATCTTGACACCTTCTGGAATATCACCAAGACCAGGCAAACTGCGACTTGCTTGAGAGTCGCGCAAATGGTGTTTCAGGGCATAGGCAAAAGAAACAACTAATTCGCCCAGTTCAGCCTTGTCGCCAGGGCTGGCGGCCACATAAGTGCGCACTTTCAGGCAAAGGTTACGAGAGTCATTGACCAACTGTCCCCAAAGCTTCCGCCCTTCCCACCAACGTTCGTAAGCTGTGTTGGTGCGAAAGACTAAGAGCAAGCCCAAAATAACGCTTGTATAACCAGCAGCACCAGCTTCTTTGAAAAGATGGTTGCTAAAGTTTTGATTGACAACAATGTCAACGACAAACGAGTAGACGGCCATGAAGGTCAAGTAGAGCCACACCCGCTTGAATACAGGAATGCGATGGAAGCGGGTGAACGGGTAAATCCAAAAGGCAAAGGCCTTATAAATTGGCCCTTTACTTGACTGAGCCACTGGCGTCTGGGCCGGAATACCGACATAAGAAGTGCGGCTGCTTTTCGAGGTCGAATAATTTTGTGGTTCGCTCGGTCCGTTTGGGTCTGAAGTCATGGCACGTTAAAGTCTAAGGTAACTAAGAGGACAATATTAATGCAATCAGCTCTGTTCGTACAAGGCGTTTGCGTTAGCATTAGGCTTTTGCCTCAGTAAACTCACTGATAAATTGCCCGAAATCTATGGAGAAAAGCGTCAAGTGAAGCAGACCAGTCCTAGCCAGTCGTATTTGCGCGTCACTGAGGCTTTGAGCCAGCTAGAAGAAGTTGCCAGCGGACGGAGGCTGGTGACATTAAGCGACAAAAATTGGCTAGCAGACCTTGGCAAGAGTTTACCTAGTGAAACTTTACCGATTGAGATAGAAGGCCTAAAACTCGATCTGCTTAGCGCTCAAGACTTAGTAAATTGGCAAAAACACCATGGCGCTGGCAGTTCAGAGGTGCTTTTAAAAATCCTGCAAAAGTTAAAAACCAGCCTCAAAGCGATGCTTTGCGCTTCAACACACGAACCAGCCTATCTCAGCGAAGACGGTTACCAATTACCTGTCCACAATCAGGCCGTGGCAGACTACCTAAAGACCAGCTACAGTGCTGAAAATTTTGCGGCCCTTTTCGATTTTTGCCAGTCAAGGCAAGTTTTTGCTCTCTCTGTTAATGACCAGAACGGCTTGGTGCGCACCGCTGAAGCCGAAGAGAACTGGGACATGAGCGGCCGCCAATGGGTAACCGACACTGTTCGTTGCGGTGACATGGAAAGAACTCTCAAGCCTCAAGCTTGGCGCCAGGCGATGCTCACTCTGTGCCGCTTCTATGGGCAAAGCGAAGAAGTTGAAGCAATAGAAGAATCAATCGCTAACCCAGAATATTATCGAAGCGGTGGCTTGCTCGATGGTGTCGCCCACATCTTTCTACCCGATAGCCTGAAGCGCGACGCCACCTGGTTTAACAACAAACGACTTGAGTCACATGGCCTCGCCCTCAAAGCTATTTGTGACACTGTGATTGCTTCTAGCTCGGCTGCTGACTATGGCTTTAGTGAAAGCGAAATCACCGAGAACAGCCAACTAATAGCCACTACTATCGTTATGCTGGCTTCCTACCTCAAAGCAATCAACACTAATGATGCCGGAGAATTTGACTTTAACGCCCCCTCTGCTGGACCCTGGGAAGAAATACCTTTTCCCCTCGGCCTCACTTGGGATACAGAAGCAATAAGAAGCGGCTTCGAGAGCCTGCAAACCTTACTGACTCTGCCTAGCAAAGAAATCGATGCTGTTGTAATTGCTATTAACAAGCACAAACATGGCGATTGGCTCAACCAACAGTCAAAGAATACCCTCGCAGAGCTAATCAAAGCGGCCAGAGCTAAAATTCTCGAGCGCCTTTTCGGCTCGGCCCAACCGATCGAAAACCCGCATAGACCCAGTGATTGTTCGCTAGCCTTTGTCACCACATCAAGCATCAAGATGCACGACCATCCAATTGAAGACGTTCGCCTGCAGTATCGGCTCCTCGCCGCTATCGAGCAATTATTAGTTTTAGACCATGGCATTGTGCGCTATGCACCATTTTTCTTGCCACTAGAAAATGGACAGTCTGAGATGGTCTTTGATAGTTATTTGGCTGACAATTACTGGCTTATGCCTGAGCTGCGAGCAATAATCTCGGGCCATTCCTCAGAGTTAAAAGACTATGGCTCAAGTGATTGCAGCACCACCGAATCTTACCTAGCAAGAGTGAAGCAAGCACGACCAGGCAGTGAAGCTCAGTGGTGCTTTGTTTCAGTCTTGGCCGAAGGATACAGCCGCCAAGTCGAAAAGCTCTTGAAAATGAAAGGCTCAGTCCAGGGCAATCTCAATGAGCAAGAAGTAGCTGGTCTAATTGCCCAAGGTCAGGCCCAAGCGACCCGCTTCATTAACCGCTCTTACGCTCGCATTACTCCGGGCTCTGACTCAACTCAGGCCTCTGAATCTGACCTGCAGCATTCCAAAGCGAACGGCATGCCCTGCCCGGCTTATGCCATTCCTGAAGCCTATGAAATGGTCTCCTCTCTAAATCTAGGCGAAAGAAAGTCACAAAATGCCGTTGCCGGCGCAAACACCCCGCTAGCCTGGGGCCAGGCTTCTTTGTACAGCGCCTCTAGCGTTTTTCTGCGAAACCTCCAAGCCATTGAGCAGAACCAATAATTCTCACCGCTGAACTATTGCCGCAGATGGTGCTTCTACCATTGCCTTGTTAATAGCTCTTAATTATTATTGGCATGTCAAGAGAGCCGAGTGCATGCCAAATTTCCGCGCAGATGCCGCAAAGCCGTCCACAGAAGGGCAAACACAGCCTGACACTGGGCATCTTTTAGGCCAAAGTTACCTAGAGCTTGGAGTCGACAAAGCTGTCGGCTTAGTAGTAAGTGACGAAAAACTGCGCAAAGAAGTTGACCACTACGGCACTGAGCTAATCAAAACCGCGGCCCTCTTCACCCGCGGCAAATACGGAGCAATCGGCACACTGGCACTCTATGGCTTGGCCTCTGCCAGCCCTGATGCTCCTATTGCCACACAAGCTGAAGACTTCGCCCTTGGAGCGGTGAAAGGCGGAGCCACGCGCAGCCTTCTCAATCACATTCCAAAAGTCTTTAGCTCGGCGCCCACAAAAGGAATATTGGTCGGCATCGGCTCAAGAGCAATAGATATCACTGTCAGCCACGATACTTTCACAGCCCCATCAAAAACTCTGAGTCGCCTCAACCAAGAATTACTTGACCCCAAAGCCATTGCCTTTGACGCCGCCACTTGGACCTTGGGCGAAGGTCTCTTCAAGGGTGCCAATACGGTGCTTAAGGGAGCCTTAGCTAAAAATGCCACCATTGGTTCGATGACCATGGGCGGATCATTCGGTCTTATCACTGGCGGTTCAAACGAAATTGTAAGACAGAATAATGCTGGCGAAAGCTTTAATCTGACCAAAGTAGTTGAAAGAAGTTTGCTTGAAGGCTCTGTAACAGCAGTCGCTGGCGGCATCGGCCACAAACTCTCTCCTGCCGAAGCAGCCAAAGTCGAAATAAATCGCGGCCAAAATATCGAATTAGTTGATCCTAAAAAACTTGGAACTACCAGTGGTGCCGATCGAGTTGTCACGCCTGAACCAAATGCTAATGCCAAAATTGACAGCAAGAGTGAAGTAGTTGTCACCGGTGAAGGTCTGACTGTTTCGCAAACGCCCACACTGGCAGACTTGATAGGCAAGACAAAAACAACTACTTGGGCCAGCCCTGATTTTGTCGGAGATGCTCCAGTCAAATCGACTAGCCTTAGTTCTGTCGGCGATGGTCCAGCCAAATCGACTAATTCAGAGACTTCAAAGCCACGCGAATTTATTATTGACGCCGGGAAGTCTTCACTGAAAATACTTCGTGCGCACAATACTGAAAATACGCTCTTAAAAGTCCGAGAAGTTATAAGAAACGAAGATGGTACTAAAACCATCGGTCCCAAACAAAAATTGTTCGTGCAAAAGCTCGGTGCCTCAGAGGCACTGCATCCAGATGCCGCTAAAGCCGACATCATTGTTTCATCACACCCTGAAGTATTAACAGCAGCAGAGAAAGCCAAACATGCTTTCCCTGAAGCCGAAGGTAAAGTTTGGCTGACCACTGGCCGCGACAACAGACTACTACTTTCGACTGGTGACAATCCGGTAAGCCAGTGGCGCAAACATGGTTATGTAGAGCCTATACGCTTAGACCACGGTAATACCACTCTTAGTGTGATGGCCCCGCTAATGGTGGGCGAAATTGGCAAACAAGACAGCCCGCAAAGCAAAGCTGAGTGGGTTGAATTTGACCGTCAATTAGGCGAAGCGAAAAAGAGCGGCGTTGACTCAGTTTCGACCGATGTTTGGTGGGGCCTAGTAGAGCCAAGTAAAGGTAAATTTGATTGGAGCTATTACGAGAAAATAAGCGACCATATCACTAAAGCCGGCCTTAAATGGGTGCCGATTCTTTCTTTCCACCAATGTGGTGGCAATGTCGGAGATAACGTCAGCGTACCTCTACCAGCCTGGATTTGGGGAGATTTAGCGGCTAAGACGCCCGGCGGCAATGCTGAATCTCTCAAATATAAGAGCGAGCAAGGTCACTCAAGTACCGAATATCTTTCTCTCTGGGCTGATCATCTGGCTTTAGAGCGCTACGGTTCGGTTATGAAAGAGTTTCAATCGCACTTTACCTCACGCGCTAAAGATATCGCCGAAGTCAACATCAGCTTAGGCCCAGCAGGTGAACTGCGTTATCCTTCTTACAACTCCCACGATCAAAATGCTGGCTATCCAACAAGAGGAGCGCTGCAAGCGTATTCTGATCTTGCCCAAAACTCATTCAGAGACTATGCGATGGCCAAGTATGGCGGTGCAGACGGTGTCAGCAAAGCCTGGGCAATGGCAAACTTGACACCTGAGACAATCAAGCCACCATCTGAGACCGAAGGCTTCTTCCAAAGAGGCGATCACTTCAATACTCAATACGGAAGAGACTTCTTCGACTGGTACAATCAATCACTAATTGACCATGGTCAGAGGGTGATGACCACCGCAAAAGATGTATTTGGACAGCGTACTTCATCGTTCTACGGTATTGATCTCGGTGCCAAAATACCGGGTGTGCACTGGCGTGTCGGTGAATGGCAAGGTGGCAATGTCATTTTAGGCGACCGCATGGCCGAGCTAAATGCTGGGCTGATTCGCACCAGTCGTGGTGACTGGGATAATAATGCTGATGGGCGCGGCTACAGGCCGTTGCTTTCAATGTTCAGCGCTCTTCAACCGGCCGCACCCGGCACAGGTTCTCGCATTGTACCGTTCTTCACCGCAGTAGAAATGCCCGACGGCGTCGATGGCCCGCCTGGCAAAGCCATGCCTAACACCTTAGCTAAATGGGTTGGAGAAGAAGCTAGTCGCCAGGGGCTATTCTTAAAAGGAGAGAACGCACTGAACGGCAATTTATATGTAGGCGAAAATTGGGATCGCATGAAAGCATTGTTGGCCCTGCCCAAGCAGCACGGCGACTACCATGGTCTGACATTCTTGCGTATGTCTGATGTAGTGAACAATGACGTTGCCCGGGCAAAAGTATCAGAAATGAACTATGCTCGTCGCTCAGTCGAAACACTGACACAATACTTCCGCAATATCCTTAAAAAGGCCTCGTGATTTAGTCTGTTTAACGAAAAAAGGTTAGTCAGTGCAGAACAAACCAAATCTGAGCTTGCTCGAAATCGGCAATATGAACTTCGGCTTTCTCGGCATCCAATTTGGCTGGGGCCTGCAGTTGGCAAACATGAGTGCCATTTACAGCAAGCTGGGAGCCTCGCCTGATTCGATACCAATTCTCTGGTTAGCCGGACCAATAACAGGCCTACTGGTGCAACCGCTTATCGGAGCGATGAGCGACCGCACCTGGAATAAACTGGGACGGCGCCGCCCTTACTTTTTAGTAGGTGCTCTCTTCGCCTCCTGCGCCTTACTCTTCATGCCCACCTCACCCTCTCTAATTTTTGCCGCCTCACTACTTTGGATTCTCGATGCCAGCATCAACATCAGCATGGAGCCCTTCCGTGCCTTCATAGCAGACAAACTCAATGCTACGCAAAGCACATTGGGCTTTATCATGCAGAGCTTTTTTATTGGCATTGGTGCCACCATGGCTAATGCCCTGCCTCTAATCTTTCACCAAATGGGAGTAAGTGGTGCCGGTGCTAACGGTGTGCCTCTTACTGTTGAATATTCATTCAAAATCGGAGCCGTGATGTTCTTGTCATGCGTACTCTGGACAGTCTTTAGTACCAAAGAATATCCACCAGAAGATTTGGCGGCCCTTGAGCGAAAACGTCAAGAAAACCCAGGTCTAGCCGGTCTATTCAAAGAAGTTTGGCACGAAGTACCAGCAGCCGTAATGGCCATGCCGGCGACAATGAAACAACTTGCCGTGGTACAGATTTTCACATGGCTAGGACTGTTCTGCATGTGGATGTTTTTCGGCCTAACCACGGCATACTATATTTTCAAAGCACCATCGGCGACATCAGAGCTTTTTGATCGCGGCACCGAATGGGCCGGTTGGTGCTTTGCAATTTATTCTATTGTCTGCTTCTTAGTAGCATTTTTACTGCCGAAGCTAGCTAAAGCAACCAGCCGTAAAACCGTGCACGCAGTGGCCCTTACTCTCGGTGGCCTTAGTCTATTATCGATATACTTCATTCACGATGCTCAGCTTCTGCAACTGACCATGATAGGAGTAGGTGTTGCTTGGGCTTCAATTTTATCGATGCCATACGCCATTTTAGCTTCAGCCATTCCGCCTGGACGAACCGGTGTTTATATGGGTGTCTTTAATTTCTTCATTGTCATTCCTGAAATTCTCGCTTCAGTTGCCTTTCAACCGCTAGTCAAACATGTCTTCAACAATCAACCAGTCTTTGTTGTAATGATGGGCGGAGCCTCACTGTTAATAGCAGCTTTAGCCGTTTTGAGAGTAGAAGACCCTGGCGAAGGCCAAGTTTTAGAATCAAATTCAGAGAAGAATCCGAGTCAAGAATTTCGCACAGGACATTAGGAAGTGAAGAAGTGAAAAACTTGATACTAACAGCCGAACCTATCTTGACCATTGGAGCGGCCCTAGGTGAAGGTGCCATCTGGGACGACGAACAAAATTTGCTTTATTGGATTGACATCGACAACTGCCTTCTCAATTGCTTTGACCCCAAAACGACGATAAATAAGTCACTGAAATTGCCAGCCAAACCAGGTTGTGTCGTACGTTGCGCCACCGCTCGTGGCGGCGGCTTCATTCTCGGCCTACCAGGAGAATTTGTACACCTCAAAGTAGATGAACATTTATCTAATGACATTCATACAATTGCAGTCTTAGCCAAGCCTGAAGAAAACATCGCCGGCAACCGCATGAACGACGGCAAGTGTGACCCCGCTGGTCGCTTCTGGTGCGGCTCGATGGACTTAGGCTGCGAATTTCCTAGCGCCAATTTATGGATGCTCGACAAGGCCAAGAAACTGACTCGCAAACTTTCTGATATCACCATCTCTAATGGCATAGTGTGGAACCGTGCTCACGACACTATGTACCATATAGATACAGCCTGCAATAGAGTTGATGCCTTCAACTTCGACAACGAAAGTGGTGCTATTTCTGACCGACGGGAGTTAGTGCTAAACCAATGGGGCGGCCATTTTGACGGCATGACCATAGATAGCGACGACAACTTGTATGTAGCAGTTTGGGGCGGCTCAGCTGTGCAAAAAATCAGCAGTAAGACTGGCCAGCTAATTGCCACAATTAGTCTAGAAAGAGTAACTAATGTCTCCTCCTGCGCCTTCGGCGGTGAAAATCTGCAAGATCTCTACATTACCACCGCCCAAAATCATGAAGCAAGCGCAGAAGCAAATGCACAGGCAAGACCAGAAGCAAATGCAAACGCTGAAGCCAACGCTGGTAATCTTTTCAAAATACACTTAAGCGACAGCCAAGGTCTGCCGGCATACCAATATTTGGGATAACCTTAATATCTTTCGAAGCAAATATTTTAAAGGATATACAAATGACCACCTACATGGAAGCTGCGAACAAAAGCTACAAAAGTCTATTGCTGCGTTGGGATAACATGTCAATCGTTACTGGCCCAAAGGCACCGTCTCCTAGCTTCTGGATCACGGGAAATACCCTGCAATCATTTATCAACTACTGGATTTTCGCAGAACAGCCTCTAGACCTGGAAGTTTTGACGCCAATCCTCAATTATTTCTACACGATTGTCCGCCCCGATATTAACCAAGGTGATTTGGACGCTATCTCAAAAAGAGCACTTACAGAAGGACGCTTTTGGCTAGATGATTTTGGTTGGTGGGGCAATGCCTTTGCCACCGTTTGCGAAATCGGCGAAGGAAGTTACTTAAGCGGCGACGACATTCAAGTCTTTCTGAATGCGGCCATCAACTGTTGGAAATTGATGCACGCCGGATGGGATATTCCAGCTAGTAAAGAGATGCCTGATGGAGTTTGGAACACGAAAAAGGCTGCCGATGGACCAAACGATGCCGATTTGCACGGTAGAAATAATGTTACCAATACTCAGTTTTGGCTTCTGAGTTACCGTCTTGCTCAGCTCACTGGTGACAGCCAACTTTATCTAAATAGATGGCAAGACATTAGAAAATGGTTTGATGATCTCTATTCAGGCGGTCTGCTTTTAGACCCTGACTCTCTTTTGGTGCGCGAGCGCTTCAAAGGTGCGACCGGTGAAAAATGGACAGATAACTTTTACTGGGCGGGCGACCAGGGATTATTCCTCCACTGCGTAAACCTCGACACTCGAAGCACACCTCCATTTTCGGATTTGCGAACTGAAGTCTTACAGAGTGTCCTCAGCAACATGTGTGATGATGCAAATGTATTGCATGATCAGCGCATCGTAACCACTAATGGGTTCGACAATGACTACGCAACGGGCAAGGGCGTATTCTTCAAACACATTTTACCGACCGCGCAATCAAATCCAAATCAGAAACTTTATGATTGCATCATGACCAGTGCGGCTCACGCCTGGAAATCGACGACACCTATGCAACCGACATATTTGCTCGATTTTAAATATGGTTGGAACGACCAAGGCAAGCTTCCTCGTGCCGGCAACTGGGACACCAGCGACACAGCCACTCCAAGTCCCTTCAGAACCCTAATTTTGCACGTCGCTGGCTTGGACGCTCTTATCACAGCAGCAGCATTAAACCCAAATGGGATCGTTCCCGAATAGTTGACCAGCTGCTTAAATTTGCGCGTTGCAAATCATAATTCCAATATTTGCACCGAAATATTTGCAATAAAATACTTGCTACGAAATTTATGCTTTCAGATACATGTATATACATGCATTTCCGACTACGCCGCCTGGCGGCTTTGAGATACATGTATATACATGCATTCCAACATGCCATTTATCAACGAGCCTCAACACAGCTAAAAAAAGCCCGGCTAGACGCATTATTGCGAAAGCTCATAAGAAACTAAGTCGTTTTCTTCGGCGGGTCTAGGCGCACCATATTCCATTGCTCAGTATTTGTTTTACTGAAGTGCACAAGAATAGGGCTCTGGGGCTGCAGAAGATTGGATAGACCGGTGTCATAGACAACAGATTTATTACCAACAACCTCAAAAGCAACTCGCATATTTTTCTTATCGACTGCTCCTGAAACCACCTTACATTCTTTCGTAAGAGCATTGTAGTAGTTGCCTCGCACGGCCCCTTTCTTATTCACAGCAAGTTGAAATAACATCGTCGAATTAGTCTGATCGCCTTGGGTCAAAGAGAAGACACCGAGTGATTTCCAATCTTTAGAATCTTTAGACTCAGCCGCGGCTAGAACTGCCGGAGTAGCCGTTTTACTTGCTACAGCTCCGGAGGTCGCAGCCGCCGGTACAGGCATAGACTGAGCTATGGTCTGGGCTTGGGTGTAATAATTAGCAGCGGTATCACTTGGTTGATTACCGTAATAAACAGTGCTGCCTTGATAAGTAATATTGTTGCCGTAGTCATAATCAACTGGTGCATTGTTAGCAGGATAATCCCAGAAAGAAGCAAGGTCGCCCCAATCGCCGTAGCCATAGGCCCAGTCATCGCCCCATCCGCCGCCCCAGGCATAAGGGTAGCGTCCCCACCAATCTCCCCGGAAGAGGCCATCATCACGAAAGGCATTGCGCACACCAACACCACGATCAGTCATAGCACTAGCCGAAAGGCCACGAGCAGCGGACGAAGTATCAAGAGCACGACCAAAGCCACCATCGGTAGCTAAGCCTTTTTGCGCCCCACCATTCCAGACTTGGTCGGCACCACTTCGCAAAGCACCCTCCGAAGTATGATCTAAAACAGAATCTCCCCGATCTCGGTCATCTTCGCCATAACCACCGCCATAACCGCCGCCAAAGCCAGTGCGATCATAACCATCGCCAAAGCCGCGCCCATAGCCATCTCCATAGCCTCGGTCTCCAAAGCCACCACGATCGCCATAGCCGCCGAAGCCACGCCCGCCGCCTACTCCACCGCCGAAGCCACCACCACCTCGACCACCACCGCCGCCACCGCCCCGTGCAGAGGCATCAGGCATGAACTGCGGAAGAGAGAGAGAGACTGCCAAAAGTGAAAGAGCCAAGAGCATACTAGTAGATATGATTTGACTTCTTTTGAGAGTCAGACAATAAAGCCTAGAGCGCATAAAATTATTTACCTATTACTATTTAGAGTCACGGCGCATCACAAGAATCTCTTGAGAATCAGGCAAAGTTTTACCATCCGAAAATCGCTTGGTTGACTTCCATGTATAGCTGTTATCGTCGACCTTGTGCAAAATGTACTGGGCACTAGCAAGACTGCCCTCATGATCAGAGCCGCGAGCATTGACTAACCAACTGTCAGACTCTTTCCGCCAGCGCCCAACACCAACTCCCCCATCAGAGTTGAAATGCCATGAGCAAATAGATTTGAGAACCGGGTTCCAGCCAATGATTTCAGTTTCACTAGGTGTGGGGCTACCTGACTTACCAGAATAGAAATTGACTTGCAAGAATTTTTTATCGGCTGTCCACTCACACTGAACTCGCAAGTCAGAATTAGATTTTGCGCCCCAACTACCGACCATCCAGGACAACTCGCTGATAGACACTTCAGAAATTTGGGCCGGAGCTTCATGCTCAAAGACCGAAATCATCTGCCAGTGACCGCTTTCTTTACTATGAATAGCTGTATAGCGAGAATTACCTGATGGTAACTTAGTGGTGCCTACTTCTATAGCTATGTTGTTTGCCGGAAACTTAACTGTTTCAACGTCAATCACAATAGACTGCGGACCATGAGCTTTAAAATGAGCAGCAAATGTTTTTTCTATTTCTTCCCGGCCGTGTATTTTCTTGCCGGACGCTTCGGTAAGGCTACCGTCTAGAGCCCACTGCGAGGCTAAAGCCTTAGCGTCGCCCTTATTAAAGCTCTGGACATACTGATTAGCCTGAGTTCTTATAGAGGCTTCATCTTCAGCTTTAATTGATTCAACTGTCGCACTGTTTTTCGTATTAACTGTACTTGCGGTTTTAGCCTCGACGCTCATAGAGCCAGCTAAACTTCCAAAAAATAGAATTCCTAGGGATAGGGCAAAGTTGAATGGCCGACGTTCGAAATACATACTCAATGGAAACAGTTCCTCCGTAAAACAGATATGAACCACTAATCCAAAGGAACTAAACCAACTAATATATTCAGAATTTAGACTCTAGTAACCCAAGCACTTAGGTTATAACAACCGTAGCATTAGCGCACTCAAAGGAAACATCAGTGCCCATAAATAGCATTTTGAGAAGGTCTCGATAAAATCCATATAGAGGAATTCTTTCGGCAACTTCATCTCTCATCTGGTCGCGCCGAAGCTTAAACGAACTATGAGAAGGCCCAGACATGTGATCAAGCTCTAGATAATAGTTATTGAGTGGCTGTACCTGAATCTCAAATAAGCGTTCGTGCCATTGCACAACACTCTTTATGGCCTTCCAGCCAGTTTTCTTCATCTCTTCAGGCAAGCAAGTAAGATAGTTTTTGGTCTCCACAATTTCAACCAGACGATCACCTTTGATTGAACCATTGCTCAAAATGCCAAAATCTTGCAGGGCTCCCAAGCGTTCCCAGTCAATGCCAATGGCCGACATCGCTTCTAAACGGTCGTGCACAGCCAAGCAGGTGGCTTCATCATCGCAAACTATTTTGATACCAAAAATGTCTTTGACATACTTACTGTAATGACGCAATTGCTTATCGCGGCTAACTAGCTCATCAATAACAAAAATTTCGTCAGTCACTTTATTCCAGAGTTCTTCTTCAGCCTTAACCCTGCTAGTTAATCGATTGACACCATCGGTGGCCCGACCGCGAGGAAGATACTCAATGAAGTTGGCAGACAACTCTAGAGGCACCCATTCGAAGTTCTTTTTATAGCGAAAATTATCGAGCATATGCTTGCCTAGATCTATGTCTGTGACAGAGAAAAGCATGTCTTGGGTAATGCGCTCACGAATTAGAAAGGGCCGATCTTCATCACTCGGTAAAACGCCGATGACATTGCTGTGCAACTCAAAATCGTCTTCTAGAAGCAATGTAGAAAGCAAATGCGAGAGTAGGTGCAGATTGCGCTCTCCATCAAGAATATTTTGACGAAAAGACTCTCGCACTTGGGCCATTAAATCGCGCGACAGTTCAATAGTTATCTGACTATGCGGATTAGCCTCTTGCTCTGCCTTTTTCTCAGCTAAGTAAGAAATGAACTGGTGCAAGACCGGGTCATGCATAACCATTAGTAAAGGCGAGTGCAGCATGCTCATAGAATCAGTTAACCATCAAGAAAAGCGTAACGCAGCAAGTATAAAGCGAAAATCACTCACGAGCGGAGAGCAACGGCATTCTGTAATACTTGACTACTTTTGACCGCAATAAATAGCCGATTTGCGCCTTAAACAATAAAAACCTCCTTAAAGCTGCTTACTATCACTTTATGTGCGGCCGAATGCTGGCGGCAAACAGGTATAATCGGCAGCAATGCACGTTACAGCGCGCTTATGTTTAGGGAAAGCTCATAAATGATCATCGTTAACGAAGTCTCGAAAGGCTACGGTTCTCGCACACTATTCGACAATGTTTCAGTCAAATTTAGCCCAGGCAACAGATATGGCCTGACTGGCCCGAATGGCGCTGGCAAATCTACTTTCATGAAGATTTTGACTGGCGAACAAGAAGCATCTAATGCCGGCACGATCACCCGCCCGCGCAAAGTAGGAGTGCTCAAACAAGACCAATTCGCTTACGACAACGAGCGCATTATCGATACAGTTGTTATGGGCAACGATATTCTCTGGCAAGCCTTCAAAGAAAGAGATGCCCTCTGCGAAGTAGAAAATCTTACCGAAGTTCAAATGAACCGCCTAGGCGAACTCGAAGTAATCATCGCTGACGAAAACGGCTACACCGCTGAGTTTGAAGCTGCTGAAATTCTTCGCGGTATCGGCATCGAAGACGCCGACCACGAAAATCTGATGAGCACTCTTGCCACAGACTATAAATTCCGTGTACTTCTTGCCCAAGCGCTATTCGGCGAACCTCAAGCCGTTCTACTGGACGAACCGACCAACCACCTTGATCTCGAATCAATTCACTGGCTAGAAGAGTTTCTCTGGCAGTACGAAGGCATTTTGGTAGTTATTTCACATGACCGCCACTTCTTAAATTCAGTTTGCACCCACATCGCTGATATCGACTATGACACCATTATTGTCTATCCAGGCAACTACGATGACATGGTCGAACACAAGATGCAGGCCCGTCAATCTATCGAATCGGCTAACAAAGACAAAGCCAAAAAAATTGCTCAATTGCAAGAATTCGTGCAAAGATTCGCCGCTGGTCAGCGTTCTAGCCAAGTACAATCTAGACGCAAAGAAATGGTTAGACTGGCACCAGAACAAATGAAGCGCTCAAATATTCAACGCCCATTTATTCGCTTTGAGCAAGATAAGCCCTCCGGTCGCGAAGTGTTGCAGGTCAAGAATTTGACCAAAGCCTTTGATGGCAATGTCCTTTTCAAAGACTTCAATATCGATTTACTGCGGGGCGAGAAGATTGCCATCATCGGCTCAAACGGTGTGGGCAAGACCACTCTGCTGCGCTGCTTGATGAATGAATTAGAACCAGATTCTGGCTCAGTCAAATGGACTGATGCCGCGACCTGGAGCTACTATCCGCAAGATTATCACGATGCAATAACAGCCGGCAGCTCTGCCCTTGATTGGCTGATGCAATACATGGTTGATGAAGGCCATCAACATGTACGCGGTCTGTTAGGCAAAATGCTATTCTCAGGCGAAGACAGTTTAAAGCAAACCGAAAATCTTTCTGGGGGCGAAGCCGCTAGACTTCTTCTCGCTCGCATGATGATGCAGAAAAATCCAGTCTTGGTATTAGACGAACCGACTAACCACCTCGATCTTGAAGCTGTATCTGCTTTAGCCGAAGGTCTCTCGACCTTCCCTGGCACAGTATTTGTGGTGTCTCATGACCGCGACTTGATTTCAGATGTGGCCACTCGCATTCTGGCCTTCACAGCCAACGGTCTACGTGACTTCCAAGGTACCTACGAAGAGTACCTTCAAGACAATCCCTTGAAAGAACTCGCCGGCAAATCAAAAAGATAGAAGATAAAGCTGAAGACGCTTAAATTCTTGGACAATTTGGCATAAGAAAGCTATGTCTAGCAATAGCGATGATCCTTTATCCAACACCAACCTATTTAGTGCCTTCGCCAAGCAAGGCACGGTCGAGCGCGCTGTCTTACTCGACTGTTTTCTCGCCAGTGGCATTCTCGATGATGATCCTAGGGCTAGCAACCTACTTAAGGCCATTAAGGCGGCCCCTGAGCAGATTGATAGTGAGCAGTTTCAGAACCTGCAAAACGTCAGCCCAGCATTGTTTGAGCAGGTTCTTACTGGGCAGTTGGCCATTCCGCGTTTTGCCGAATTTCAGCAAGAACTGCAATTGATTTTCGATCGAGTGTCTAATAATAGAGACGGACAACTAGCCAATTACATTCCTCAGCTTGAACGCGTAGATCCAGATAAGTTTGGTGCTTCAGTCTGCTCAGTAGACGGCCAGCGATTTTCGCTTGGCGAAAGCGAAGAGTTTTTTTGCGTACAATCTTGCTCTAAGCCAATTACATATTGTCTCGCCCTAGAAGATCAAGGAGAAGAAGTTCTCCATCGCTATGTAGGCACAGAGCCCAGTGGCAAGACTTTTAACGAATTAACACTTAATGCTAAAGGCTTGCCTCATAATCCGATGATCAATGCTGGTGCCATCATGTGTGGTGCATTGATAAAAAACGGTGCCAATCCATCTGACCGCTTTGATTATGTAATGAGCAAATGGAAAGAATGCGCAGGCAACATGAAAATTGGCTTTGACAATGCCGTCTATCTATCAGAAAGGCAAACAGCCGATCGCAATTTCGCCTTAGCCTATTTTATGCGAGAGAAAAAAGCCTACCCACCTGGCGTTAACTTGCTCGACATCTTAGAATTCTATTTTCAGTGTTGTTCAATTGAAACCACCACAAAAGGCATGGCTGTAATTGCAGCCACTTTAGCAAATGGTGGCAATTGCCCTCTGACCGGAGCGCAGGTATTCAGGCCTGACCATGTTAAAAACTGCCTCTCGTTAATGTCTAGTTGTGGCATGTACGATTTTTCTGGCGAGTTCGCTTTCCGCATTGGCATTCCTGCAAAAAGCGGTGTCTCTGGAGCGATCATGCTTGTGGTACCAAACGTAGCCGGCTTGGCTGTCTGGTCACCGCGCCTCGATGAGCTTGGCAATTCGGTTAGGGGTGTTGACTTCTGCCGCCAGCTAGCCTCGCGCTTCAAGTTCCACACCTTCGATAGCACCACCGGTTTAACTGACGATCGCCTTGATCCGAGGCGCAATCTCTACGAATCACGCCTTAGTGGCATCAACGCTTTTTGCTGGGCCGCCTCTGAAGGCGATGTCACTGAAATGCGCCGCCTAGTAGCCCGCGGAATCAATCCTGATGTGGGCGATTACGACGGACGCACTGCCTTACATTTAGCGGCTTGCGAAGGGCGGGTGTCTGCCTTACGTTATCTCATTGGCCTGGGCGTAAACCTCAACAGCGTTGACCGCTGGGGCAACACTCCTCTTGACGATGCCGTAAGAGAAGGCCAAAGCTCAGAAGGCCACAAGCCAATCATAGCTTTGCTTTCCGAGCACGGCGCTAAACAAATGAACACAGTGAGAAGCACGTCAAACTAATACACTATAATGCAGCTATGCAAGCAATTGACCCGCTCAGTGTTATCTATAAATCGGTCGGAAGCGAAGGTCCGTACTACCAATTGGTAGAGGCCTTCTACAAAGGCGTCGAGAAAGACCCAGTACTGCGGCCGTTATATCCTGAAGATCTTGGTCCTGGCAAAAAGCACTTGGCCCAGTTTTTGATTCAACGCACTGGTGGAGCAACTACCTATAGCGACGAACGGGGCCACCCGCGTATGCGAGGCCGCCACATGCCCTTCAAAATCGGCCAAGCTGAACGTGATGCTTGGGTGAAGAACATGGAGGCGGCTTTAGATGAGACTGCCGAGTTTCAAGCTCATAAAGAGACCTTAAAAGAGTTTTTTGAGAGCTTTGCCACCTTTATGATTAACCAGCCTAACTAACTGATGATTAAGCTAGTCCTTCAATGGGATAATCTAAATTAGACTATTTAGAACTTAGGGCTTTATATGACCGATGGCCATCCTGTAACTAGCGGAGCGCTTCTACAAATAGCATTGTCGGCCTTGGCCAACCATTCAGCTGATGAGGCCGAAGAGAAGCTGGCCTCGATCATTACCTCTTTAGAGCAACAGTACGGTGAGAACCAAAAAGAAGTAGCCAATGAATTGCAGCGCCTCGCCAAAGAAATTGAGAACAGTGGTCAATTAGAACAAGCCATTGAATTTAAACAACGCACCACCGAGTTAATGCTGCGCATTTCGATGGAAAGAAGGCGTGGCTTAAGAGAGTCTCGTGCACCACTTACCGAGCCAGTGCATATCGCCCAGCCGGTGCATATGGTTCAGCCTCAGCAGCACCACCCACAAGCTGGGACCGCCCATATTAGTAATAGCAATTCCGGAAATACTAGTAACAATATTGCAGGCAGTCAAAACAATATTAGCAACCCCCGCACCACTAGAGCCAACCTCGGCGCTCTTTCGCCTGCTTCAGCTGACTCAATATTAGGCAAAAATTCCGGAGCCAGCCTTTTTGAATCAATTCATTATGTGGTGCAAAGTTGCGGCAATTTTGAAACTGAACTTCATTTTTATAGCGATGTACTAAAAGGAAGGATGACCTGGAAGTCAGAGGACCTACACCGACGCGCAGCAGCCATTCGCCTGTCTTCTGGTCCCGAACTGATTCTAGTTGAAAGTCAAATTCCGGCGCCAAGTCTTAATGTTTACATGGTCACCACTATTGGTGCCGCCCGGGAAATTCTTGAGAGTTATGGTTTTCTCAAACGAGGTGAACTAAAGACACCTTTAGGCCATGCCCTAATCTTTAGCGGCCCTGATGGCAGTACATTGGCAATTATTTCAACAAGTGGTAGATAACAGTAATTAAGTAATAGTCGGCAACAACATTGGAGAAAAAAGTGAGTCAAGTAGAAGCAGAAAAAGAAGATTTTGAAAAAGCCTGGGTAAGCAACTATGTGCCTAAAGATTCAGCAGCTGATGCAATTTTGCAAATCAAAGACTATGCCTACAAAGCCTTTGACAAGCTCGATTCAGACAGCAATGGCTACATTGAGAAACACGAACTAGAAGCCCATCTCAAAGATGAAAACACGCCAGCACGCGAAAAATCGTTCATCACTTTCTTGCTCAATAACCAGCAAGCAATTGCTGATGCTGTGCACGAAGGCAGCACAAGTGTTAAGGGTGGCATCACCAGACTCGATCTTGAAGCCTATTTCAAGCTCGTCTTAGGTATGTTCAAGAGCTAGTCAAATAGCTAGCTCAAAACTAAAAGTGATTATGGTTTTCATCACCGTATAGCAAAGATTTAAACATCCAGCGATGCTTATCTACAGACGTTCTTTGTGATTTACTTTACAGCTTGATTTTGCCTTCTATACTACTGGTATCATTTGAGAAGAAACCAAAATGGTTCAAGTGATTTCTAAAGGTAGTTAATGCCTCACTCAAACTGCGACCATGAGCACAATATCCCAGAAGGCCAAGTGCAAACTCTGCCGGTCAGCACTGATGATCATGCTGAGCATAACCACAGCCACTCTGAAATGCGCCTGCAAAGCCGCAGCAAGCTAACAATCGTTCTTGCTCTTACCACCAGTTTCATGGTGGTAGAGGCCGTGGCAGGCTGGTATACCGGCAGTTTGGCACTGATAGCCGACGCTGGTCATATGCTCGGAGACGTTGCAGCACTTGCTCTTGCACTCTTTGCTGTCTGGTTGTCTACACAGCCAGCCGGTAAATCTCGCACTTATGGCTTCCACCGCAGTGAAATTTTGGCAGCTTTAGCCAACTCGGTTCTTTTGGTGGTGATATCTATCGCTATTTTGGTTGAAGCAATTCACCGCTTCAACCAACCACCTGAGATACACGGCACTCCGATGCTAGTTGTGGCTGTGCTTGGACTAATCGTTAACCTGATGGCCATGAAGCTTTTAGGGGCTCATAGTCACGGATCACTCAATGCAAGAGCGGCCTACCTTGAAGTCTATTCTGACATGCTGGCTTCAGTGGCTGTTATCGTTGCTGGTTTAGTAATTATGTTTACTGGCTGGTATCTTGTAGATCCAATACTGAGCGCCGTTCTCTCTATCTTTATTGTCACCCGCACTTGGGGTCTCCTAAAAGAATCAGTTGATATTCTGATGGAAAGCGCCCCTCGTGAATTTGATATAGAAGCGCTAAATCAGGCGTTCTTAGCGACCCATGGAGTGGTGCAAGTTCACGACTTACATGTATGGACAATCACATCTGGCTTGATAGCAATGAGCTGTCACATCACCATAGAACCGCAAGCAGACTCACAAACGGTGCTTGATCAAGTCAATGCCGTCCTACAAAAAGATTTCAAAATAACGCACACCACTATACAAATTGAATTAGTCAATTCTGAGCGTAAATGCAAAGATGTCTGCGCAGTCTCTTAGTTAGCCGCCAGCCTTTCTAATTTGATCGTTCCATAACTGGTTAGAGTTGCTATTCGATTTATTGGCGCGGCTGATGTCTTCTGCGGGCGCTGAGCTATTGACGGCATCTTTAACTACTTTGACTCCGGCATTGAGCCTTTCTTCAACATAGTCAGCAGCTTTGCCTAAGGTTTTGACCAGAGTAGGGCTATCGTCACTCACACTCATTTTGTCGCCAGTAAGAGAAACGGTCATTTTGTGATTGCCGAGGGTCACTTTGACAGCATCTGTATGACCATTTTTGTCAGCATCAACTATTTCGAGACCAGGGAGACCGGCACTCATAGCTTTATTGCCTAGTAAATCCATGAAGAGCTTTTGATCTTCAACAGTTTTAAGTGTTTCAGAAACACATTTGACGTCGCCTTCTTTCATACAACCGACAGTTTTGTCTAATTTCTGCCAGCCATTCAACACATCAGTCATAGTAAATTCCCCCTGCCAACAATTGAAACATTACACGAAGTTTATGGCATTTTATTGGCAAAACGAAAAATAGAATGAAGCACCTCTGGCGCCCCATTCTATTTAATGATTGTTTGACTGCGGTCTCTAGCGAAGAAACAGATTAATAGCGTGGTCTGAAGACTTGATTGAGCAAGATGTTGATACCGGCGCCTTTGAGGGCATCTCCGCCAGAACCTCTACCGACTATAGCTCCAATTACTCCGTCTCTGACAATCTCTTGGCCTAGTTGATTGTTGCCACGACCGTTGTACCGTGGGTCATAACCTTGGTCATATGAACGTTCATTGCGGCCATGGCGGCGATATTGATCATCAGGGTAGAACGGTGGGGTGGCGATGTCGGGACGATAGGCGCGGTCATCTTGACCGCGGTAATAGTCGTCACCACGATATCTCGGGTCAACGATTGGCTGGCGTGGAATTTCTCTGCGATAGTCGCCGTCTTGGCGACGAGCAAAGGCATCAGCCATCTCTTCTTGTCTATAAAGGTTACCGATACAGAATCTCTGGCCATCGGCGCGGTTAATGACGATATCGCCTCTTTGCGAAACGGCCAAGTTGTCGCCCCGTCTGGGGTCTTCGATTTGAGCAAGAGCACGAACAGTTTGTTCAAACTGTCTTGGCTGCATGCTATAAGCATCTTGCTGTAAGGCAGACATGACGGTTTTGGCGTTGCCACGGTCCAACTGATCTGCGAGATCACGCGGGTCCGCAGGGTTTATGCCCCGTTGTTGTCGGTTGTCGCATGGATCACAATCGCCTCTACCCATCGTCAATACCTCTTAGAAAATCGCCGAACCGCTTATACATCTATTAAACTCCTCGGACCACGTAAGTGGAATGGGGAATTTACGCAGCAACCTTAAATATGATCTCCCTAATCTAAAGGCAGCACCAGTTATGCTTGCAGCGTTTAGGCCAAGTTGTGAAAGGAAGCATAAAGTGAATAAGGTAACAATATATACGTCCGCCTTCTTGATGTTGCTGCTGAACGTCGGCAGTGAAGCCTATTCGCAGCCAATTACACCTTCTACAACTAAGACCGCTAGCGAAATTTCTAGCGCCGTAAGAAAAAAGAGCGGACCCTGGATGGTTAGCGAGCAAAAGGCGCGCAAGCTAGCTGAGACAAAGCATTTCGAAGAGGCCGCCGCCCTCTTTTCGTCAGTTTTGGCTGAAAGAAAAGAGCTAGGCTTAGATTTGCAGACTCAGCAAATGGCCTTGGCCGAACTTTACGAAAAGTGGAACAAACCGACCCAAGCAGAGGCAATGTACAAAGATGCCATTAACGGGCGAGAACAGAGTTCTGGTGACGAAAGTCCAACCCTGGTTTACTCTCTGCAGTCTTATGGCGATTTTCTCACTCGGCAGAAGAAAACTGCTCAAGCAGCGGCCCAAAAGAAACGCATCATTTATATAAATTCTCAGGCTAATAAAGCACCCAAAGAACTTATAGCTCTAGTTGCCTCGGCCAAGCCTGCTAGTGAGAAGGCCGCCGCTGCCGTCACTATTGGCCAGCTCTACCTCAATAGAGACGAAGAAAGCCGCGCCCTGATCTGTTTCAACAAAGCTATCGCCCTTGACCCGAAGAACTCAGACGCTTTTGAAGGTAGAGGCGAAGTATTCAATCGCCAAGAAAAAGAGGGCCAAGCCCGCCTCGATTTCGATAAAGCCATTGTTCTCAACCCTAAAAACTCACAAGCACTCTTTCATCGGGCCTTGCAATTGCGAGTAAAAAACAACGAGAAAGCGGCCCTCAACGACTTCAACCAAGCGGTTGCTGCCGCTCCGAGCGACACCGACATTCTTGGCTATCGAGCCAAATTGCACCAAGATTTGCATCACAACGACTTGGCGATCAAAGACTACTCTCGTGTCTTAGAATTGGACCCTCATGCTGAATGGGCACGCTGCCAGCGCGGGCTCACCTACCAAGACATGAAACAGTTCGACAAAGCGATTGCCGATTTCTCAGACTTAGCGCAAAAATATCCTGATGATTCAAACTACAAAGAGTTGAAGAGCAAAGCAGAAAGCGCAGCTAAAGGTCAGCACCAGAAAGTAAGTAGGTAAGTAGGTTATGCCTGAAAAAGTAAGCAAAACAGAACTGCAGAAATTACGCTCCTTCTTTATTGAATACGCACCAACATGTGTGCACCAAGCAGAAGGGCTGCTAAAATATCGCTACACCACTCCCACGTACGCTGAAAGTGCAGGCTCAGTTAAAGCCGGTGGTGACGATCAAGCGGCGGTGCCCGAGCGCTCACTCACCGGACATTATTTGCAAATGTACGATTGGGACGCTTGCTTCTTTGCCCAAGCAGCTCACTTAACTGGCTTGCCTAATCTAAAAGGTCTTGGCTTAGACGTAGTCGCTAATTTCCTTAGCCTAAAAGAAGCCACCGGTCAAATTCCACGCACCATTTCGCCCCAACGCATATGGGACAAAGGTGACCAGTGCAAGCCATTTCTAGCGCAAACACTTTGGGCCGAATTTAAGACTGCAGCGCCAACTGAGCAAGATCAAATAGGGCATTTTCTCGATGACCTAGATTGCTATTTAAAATTCTTTCAAAGAGAGCGCAAAAAACAATTTGGTCTCTATCACTGGCGCAACGTTCTAGAAAGCGGAGTTGACGATAATCTCGCTCTCATTGCCCCACGAGAAGCAGCTAAAGACGAAGATGATTCAGTTGGTAAGTTTCCTGATGGAGCAATTCTAGCGAGCGATTTAAGCAGCTATATTGCCCGTGAATTTTTATGCTTTGCCGATTTTTGTGCACACTTTAAACGCACAAAACTAGAGGCCGAGTATCGCAGTGAAGCAAAGGCGCTAATAGAAGCAATTGAAAGCAAATTGTGGAACGACAGACTTTCAATGTATTGTAATTACAATCCGATCGATAAAAATGCAGTAGAACTAAGAAGTTGGACTGGTATGGCACCAGTATTGATGGATATAGCTTCAGAAGAACATCGAGAGCGAGTAATTAGAGACAACATCCTGAACAGCGATCATTTCTTGCGCAATCATGGCCTAGCTTCTCATGCCATATCAGAGCCGCTAGCAAACCAGCAGCGCCGCGGCCTCTATGGTCGAGCAATTGTTTCTAATTGGCAAGGACCAGTCTGGATTCTTCCCAATGCCTTAGCTGTGCGCATACTTAACAAATATGGCTACAAAGAAGAAGCTCGTGAAATCTCGGCTAGAGTTGTGAAGACTCTTCTGGCTAGCTTGAGCAACTATAATACTTTGTTTGAAAACTACGACGCCGATACCGGCAAAGGGCTCTGGGCCCCTCAGTTTATGAGCTGGAACATCTTGGCCCTTGAGTTGATCCAAACACTCGAATAATCTGGAGTAATTGTGAGCCGTTCTCTCTTATGTCTTACCTTGCAAAGACTTGGGCAACGACTTGGGCTAGGACTTTGTTTTCTCTCATTTCTTACAAACAGCGTAGTTCTGCCCCAAGCAGCAGTAGCTGAGCAAGAGAAACAAAAGATACAGGAGAGCCAAGAACAAAAAAAGCCAGAGCAGAAGACACCTGAACAAGCAGAGCTAGATAAGCCCAGACTGGTAATCAAAAACGGTAGCATCTTTATTGTATTTGACCCAGATGGCACCATGAGCGGTGGCCCTTCGGCCCCTTACGGGCTCTATCTAAATGATACGCGCTACTTGAGCGAGCTGACCTTAGCAGTTGACGGCAAGCCCCTCAAAGCATCAAGCAGTCAAACCAAAGATGGCTATAAAGCAACCTTTCAATATCTCAGCAACAAAGGCATTTTGCTTGACCGCGAAATTGTCATCGATACTGCAAGCAAAAACAATGGTCTAGTAGTCGAGCAGATTGTTGCAAGCAATCAATCAAAAGAAGAAAAAGAAATTGACCTGCAAATTGACTTCAACTTTGACTTCAAAGACATGTTCGAAGTGCGAGGCCAAGCACGAAAGGCTCACGGTGTAAAAGTAAGTGAGCTGAAAGACAATGAGGTCAAAAGCCTCTATACAGGTCTAGACAACAAAGTTCTCACTAGCGCAATACAATTTTCAGCAGCGACCAAACTAAACAATAATCAAGCGCACTACCAAATCAAATTAGCGCCAGGGGCAAAACAAACCATTGAATTTGCCGTGTTGCCAGAGGCACCACTTCAAGCCACACCTAACTTTGCCGAGCACAAGCTGCAAGCAGACAAAGACTTTGAGTATTGGAAGAAGAACAATGTTTCAATCACGTGTGACAATGCAAAGCTCAATCAAGTATTTGAACAAGCTGTTCGTGATCTCTATGTCTTGAAAATAAATACTCCACGTGGGCCTGCATTCGCTGCCGGCCTGCCCTGGTATAGCGTGGCCTTTGGTCGCGACCAAGTTATTACAGCTCTGCAGATTCTCGATTTTGCCCCCGACAGCGCTAAAGAAATAATCACTTTATTGGCAAATTATCAGGGCGTCAAAGAAGACAAATTTACCGAAGAAACACCAGGCAAAATTATGCACGAGTTGCGCACTGGTGAAATGGCGCGAACTCGCGAAATACCATTCATACCTTACTATGGCACTGTCGACGCCACTCCACTTTGGTTAGTTTTGGTCAATCGCTATGTCGCAACAACCGGAGATATCGAAACTGCTAGTCGTCTCTGGCCCAATATTGAAGCCGCTCTCACTTACTTAAAAGCGAACACTGCAAACGATTTTCTTTTTTACGGCAAGGTAGCTGAAAATGGCAAAGAGCCAGCTTTGACAAACCAAGCTTGGAAAGATTCAGGCGATTCAGTCATGTACAAAGATGGCAAGTTAGCCAAGCCTCCCATAGCCATTTGCGAGGTGCAAGGTTATTTGTATGATGCCTGGATTAGTGGCGCCAATTTAGCAGACAAGCTTGGCAAAGGCGAAGAAGCCAAGGCCTTAAGGCTAAAAGCAAAAAAACTGAAAAAGCATTTTAAAACGTCTTTCTGGCTACCTGAGCAAAAGTATATTGCCCTAGCCCTCGACGGCGATTCTAAGCCTTGTAGCGTAGTTGCTTCTAACGCTGGTCACCTATTGACCTCTGGCATTATCGATCAAGAAGAAAAGCTAGCAATAAGCAAGCGCCTGCTAAAGAGCGACATGTTTAGTGGCTGGGGTATTCGCACTCTTTCAAGCGAAGAAAAGGCCTACGATCCGGCTAGCTACCATAACGGATCTGTCTGGCCTCACGACAATTCGCTAATTTTGGCGGGCATGCGAAAAGAATTACCAAAAGAAACTGCAAATGTGATTTCTGCCCTCTTTGAAGTGGCGATGGAAAGCAAAGATAAGCGTTTGCCAGAGCTATTCTGCGGCTATCCACGAAAGAGAGACGAAGCTGCACCAAAATCTTATGCCGTATCTTGTGTGCCACAGCTATGGTGTGTTGGCGGTGTTTTCAGCATGGTAGAAAGCCTTGCCGGCAGTCTGGCAGAAAATCAGGAGGATCTCGTGCAGCCTGTGAAAGCCCTGCTACCTCAAGGGTTGAAGCACATGCGAATTGTCGTTCCTAGCGCTAGTAAAAAGCGTTCAATCATTATCGAAATTGATAAAAAAGATGGCAGCGAGTTTTGCCAAACCAAAGTCACAGTACTCAAACATTAATAGCCTTTATCTAAGGAGCGACAATCAGGCAATCAAGCGTTGGTTAGGATATTATGCATGATGTTTGCATTCGCCTATTGACTACCGTCGTAATTAAGTAAAGAGAACCGCCATGACAGACATTCGCACCTTCGACCCCAACTCAGTCGGACAGAAAACCGAAAACATCTTCGGCCTGCCTTTCACTGCAGATGAAGCAACAATAGTTGTCATCCCCGTGCCATGGGAAGTAACAGTGTCATATAGAGAGGGCACAGCAAACGGTCCTCAAGCTATTTTGGGCGCCTCATACCAGGTTGATTTGTACGATCCTGACTACGTTGATGCATGGAAAATTGGCCTAGCAATGGAAGAGATTCCGAGCGATATACGCGCCCTCAACGACCAAATGCGACCTACGGCCGAAGAATATATTGGCATGCTAGAAGAAGGCCATAGTCCTGCTGAAAATACAAAGATGAAAGAGATGCTTGCCAGCATCAATGCCTCCTGCGAAAAGATGAACGAGTGGGTGCAAGAGCGCGCTGCCGAACAGCTAGATCGCGGTGCAATTGCTGCGGTGTTAGGGGGCGACCATAGCACTCCTCTTGGCCTCATTCGCGAACTAGCAAAGCGTCACGACTCATTTGGCATTTTGCACATCGATGCCCATGCCGACCTGCGCGATGCCTATGAAGGTTTCACTTATTCCCACGCCTCAATCATGTTCAATGCCATCAAAGAGAAGTCGCTGACCAAGCTAGTACAAGTTGGTATTCGCGATTATTGTGAGATGGAATCAGACTTGGTGGCATCATCAGACGGCAGAATAGTGAGCTTCTATGACCGCGATATCAAAACAAAAATGTTTGAAGGCATGAGTTGGATGCATATCTGTCAAGAAATTGTCAGTCAGCTACCAGCAGAAGTCTATGTCAGCTTTGACATAGATGGCCTTGACCCTAAGCTTTGCCCCAACACCGGCACTCCCGTACCAGGAGGCCTTGAATATGAGCAGGCACTATACCTGGTGCGCATGCTCGCCGAAAGTGGACGTGTAATTATTGGTTTTGACGTCAACGAAGTTGCCCCAAATAACGACGGCGAAGATGAATGGGACGCCAATGTTGGTGCTCGTTTACTTTATCGCTTAGCCAATCTTGCGGCAAAGTCAAACGATCAATTCTAAGATTTGAAAAGCAGATACATCAAGCCTATTTTTAAGCTGATAGTGCTGGCACTTTTTGTCTGCCTAGGCGAACGTGCCGCCTGGGGCCAGGGCTGAGCAGCCGCACGTGGTGTGGTCCCAGGTCTGGGAGCAGGATCAGGTAAGTTTCAACTATCAGTAGGTTGGCGCGCTGCGCGGGCCGACAAGTCGTATAACGGCACTGACTACAACTCAACCTTTACCAATAACTGGAAGCCCTACATGCGCCAGAGTGTATTAGATGTATCAGCGCGATATTACATTAATAGACGAGTAGCAATTGTCGGCACACTGCCGGTTTCGATGAACAACTTTAGTATGATCTATCCACCAAAAGGGCCCGGCATCGGTCAGCGCGCCGGCTGGGATATCAATGGTGTCGGCGACCTTGGCCTGATTACCCAAGTATCTCTAGTCGATCCCAAAGATCATCCCTTTGAAAATTGCATAATTGGTTTAGGTATGAAAATACCGACAGGTAACTGGGACGAACGCCGCGTTATTCCTAATCTAAACGGCCAGAACTTTGCTAGCCGGGCGGTCTATCCGGCTGCTGTTATGCCCGGCGATGGTGGTACAGGAATTATTGCCACCCTCGATGCCTATAAAACTTTCCGGGTCAATCGATTCTTGCGGGGCAAGACTCTCTTTGTGGCCGGCTCTTATTTATCGAACCCACGCAACACCAACGGCACTTCATCAATCATAGGTAGCGCTGGGGTTCCCCTCACTCCCAACTTCTTAGACGAACTTACCAACTCGGTCTCTGATGCCTACAGTGTGCAAACGGGCCTATCAATGAAAGTGCCCGGCACTTGGAACAAACCCAAGTTAAAGGGCCTGAGAATGAGAGTTGTCGGCCGCTGGGAAGGAGTGAGAGCACACGATTTATTTGGGCCAGCCGGTGGTTTCAGACAACCCGGTTGGGCGATGTCTGTCGGCCCGGGTCTAACTTACGCCCATGGCAAAGACGTATTAATGATCGATGTGCCAATCGTATTTTCTCGCTATATAAACGCCAGTCGTTCAGCTGTTCCGGGGCCATCAAATGGCTCTACACCAGCTGCTTTCAACCCAGAGCGCAACCTAGGACTGGTGGCACCAGTTAGTCTTACGATGCGCTATGTTCGTAGTTTTTAAAGAATCATAGTTTTTGAAGAATCGTAGTTTCTAGTAAAAAATAGGTTTTATTTGACCTACACTGCTTTTGGGTACAACATACCAAGTAGCATCTGAAATAAATTTAGTAAGTTCATGGCCAACAATAGTCACCGACCAGTTCTGATCTACCTAAGCAGTGATTGCGAGTTCGCGCTCGAAGCAGACAAAAACAGCATCATTAGTAGAACCCATAGCCAAGATTGTTTGCTCGTAGCTGAAGCCGGGAAGTTGAGCAAACTGATCGAATAGCTTTATCTCCGAAGCCTGTGTATGGTCAATGATGATTGTTGCAGAGTCAGTTTTGATAACGAAATAAAGATCTTCAGCAAAGGGACCGTCGGAGGTCGTGAGAATGCTGACATGATTTACATCAAGCCAGAGGTATTGCCGCCCTCCCTCTACTTCTCTAATGCCTAAGGCATCAACAGCGTAGCGCAGCACTCTCGGGACAGCTGGCATAGCGCCACCAAATAGGATGGCAAAGAAACGCTTGAAATAATCTAGCATGACAATTTACTCCTTCTAATTTCATTTCTATTCATACTTCTATTTTTTTATTGGCTGTGCGGCGATCAGACCAAAGGCCATAGCCCTGACAGTCGGCGCGGCAAAGCCACGAGGAATGAGATCTGGTGCCGATACCAATAAGCGATAGGAGCCTTCTATTGCAGCGATTATGCCTAAGGCAATCTCTCGCTTTGCCTTGGTCGAACGCCCTTCTGATTGCAAAAGCTCTTCACAAATTAACTCCAAAATTACCAACTGCCGCCTTGTGGCATCTTGATAGGCCTGGCGAATCTCAGGCTGATTGACGGCTTCGGCACCGATGGCAATTAAACACGCAACCGCCTCAGTGCTCTCGCCTTTACCGTAGGCTAAGTGAGCGTCTATATAGGCTATTAGTTTTGCACTTGGCTTTGCTGCACTGGGCTTTGCTACCCTTGTCTGTGCCCTTCTGTCAACCATCTCTCCTAAAAGCTTGATCAGTTCGATCAAGATTTGCTGCTTAGTATCAAAATGATAATGCACTAGACCAGTGCTCAGGCCCGCTGCTTGAGCGATTAAGGGAATAGTGGCACCGCCGTAGCCCGAAGTTGCCATTACGGTCATGAGCCCTTCTACAATCTGCTGGCGTCGTTCTTCTGTGTTAGATGGTCTTGGCATAATTTTGCTTCTTGGTTAGCTGAATAGACTAGTTTATTGGTTGGTTAACCAACTTAATTATAATCATGCAGAGGCAACGTCGTCAAGTAGCGCCGTTACTCAAGCCCCTATTTAAGCTTAGAAATTGAATTGCAAAATTAGACTGAAAAGTCAGTCTGTGGCACTTCGTCTAAAAATGAAGCGAGCTCAACTCGCAACTGAGCAAAGCCTTCAAAGCCATTGTCGATAGCGATCTTCTTATTTTCATCAACACGCAGATGCATACATGAAAGTATTGCCGACTGCAATTTTTCACCGATCTCGCTGTTTAAATCGCTCGGAAGGACAGCGGTCATAAGCGGTGTGAGATAGGGCTGCAGTAGCGAGTTTCTAAAGTTGATCAAATCAACTACGTCCTGAGCCACGCTGACCGGGGCACCGGGAATGCTATTCATGAGTGGATGCACACCAGTAAGAGCTTCCCATAAACAAATACCAACAGCCATCAAGTCATCTGGTTCAAGCAGAGGATAATAGGCCGGTGTGGAAATCATGCAAGTATCGAATATACCTTCTAAGCAATTGAGCGGGCCATAATAGCCAGGATCTAACAGCTTGATACCACTGACATCATTGTTACCATCACATTCAATGAAAATATTGTCTGGTGTTAAATCGCCATGATAAGCATTGGGCATTGTTTCCATATGACTGGCAAGCAAATGAAAGAGCGCCAAAATTTGCTTCTGTGACATTTCTACTTGCTTAAGTTGCTCACGCAGAGTGCGCCCATTCAATAAGGGCATCGAATAGTAAGAGCGTTCGTCACACTGACCGCTGCTCTCAACTGATACCACTAATGGTCCGGCTAGCTCAAGCAAACGAATCAACTGCATTTGCATGACCATATCAGGAACTGGCGTTACAGGGCCAGTTTGGAACGGTATGACCTTAAGAGCTTGGGTAGAAAATCTTTCTGGCTCGCTAACATCACTAGGGTCTTTAGCAACCTTGTAGACCCTTTTTATTCCGCTTGAATTTTCAGACTGAAAAAGAAAGCAAAAGCGACCAGTAGAGATTTGGCCATTAAGCATGAAGCCTTCTAGCTTGACGCCCAACCAGGCCGTCCATGTCTTTGGCTTGGCAGCAATCACGCTGAGATCGCGGGTTGCCAACTCTGCCTGCAGCGCTACAAAATCAGCAGTTTCAGACTCGGGCGGCTCAACACCAGCGAGGGCACAATTAGTGAGGAACGTATCTAAGGCTTCTTTTCGTTTAACAAGAGATTCAGTGCTCTCGTCTTTCATACTTTTCAACTTGCTTGCTGGCCTTTCTCTTTATTGAATTACGAACTAGGCATTAAGTATAGGGTCAAGAGCCGGGAATATGCTGATCGTCTATTTTTCTGGTGAGACCACTCGACGAGCTTACTGGTCGGACATCTGGAACTGGCTCTAAGGCGACCCGTTGAGCAGGAGTGAGCTCGGCCGGCAATTTGGCAGTGCGCAATCTAAAGGCAGCAATTATACTGGCAGCATCACTAACCGTGTCGTTCTTGGCGACATGACGAGGCACTAACATAGAGACATCAGGATCAGCCTTGAAACTCGTAGGGTTAGGCCTTCCTGGTAATTGCTCTAGGTGCATCCCTGGCAGAGCACCAGTGGGTCGACTACTTATGACATTCTCGAAAGCTGGCTTGGTAACTGCGCCAAGTAGCCCACCCATGAAGGCACTTGAGAAGGTCTTCTCAGCCAACTCAGAAGTAGAGGCAAATTTACCTTGTTTAATGAAAGAGCCAGCTTCGGCACTGAATGCGCCACCAGCTGCTCCCGCTAAAAAACCACTGGCACCATTGATCATTTGCCGACCAAGAGTGCCCGAAATTCCTTCTGGCATGTGAGCAGCAAGTGTTTTAACACCATTGAGATTTTGCAGACCGATTTGAGTCTTGCCCATGAGATAGAGCGACGAACCAGCAAGGGCAGCATTTTCTAGCCTATCGCCAAAGAAATTGTTACCAGATTTGGTGACCAAGCCTTCATAGAGGGCACCAGCAGTTGCTAAACTTCCTGCCGTAACGCGGCCAGTCATAGCAGACTCGGTAATCGCTAGTGAAGAAGCAGTTTGAGCACCAATAAGATTTCCGGCAAATCGCATACCTCGGTGCAGTAGCATTACCTCACCAAAGGTAGCAGCACCGGCACCAGCTTGCTGTGCTATCCATTTAGCTGAGCCCATTTCTGCAGCCTCAGGTGCATTGACCAAATTACGTTGGCTCAAATCACCACCGCAGTAATTTACGGCTTGGGTAATGCCGTCATAGGGCTTTTGAATAGCGCTGTATGCAAGCGATTGAAAAAACTCTTGATAGAGCGGCGAGCTATTATCTGCTGACGATTTTGTCTCAGTGTTTTTGCTATCTTTTGAGCTATCTTCTGGTCTTACAGGCATTATGCATTCCAACTTTACTAGAGCCAAACAATCGTTTTGAATGAACTATCGACCTGTTCTACATACATTCCAAAATCTTTCTCGGGTGCTTGATAGTGCACCTCTTGCACCGCCGACCCCGTCTTGTCACTATCAATAAACATGGCCATATCGACAATGCCGCTAGACCAGATACCTTCAACTAGTAGCACGCGTTTGCCATTCATTGTTTCGGTGCGACTAGAGCTTAGCAAAAAATATTCAGGGTCCGAGGCATTGCGGACAACTAGATCGACTGAAATGAATTCTTCTTCTGAAAGCTCATGATCAGGCAAGGCTAGAACTGCCAGAAAATCTGCAGCTCCACCGGCACCTATTCTTTTACCGCGATAGTAAAAAGTTAGCTTTATCTCTTCGCTTTCAGGGGCACGAAATTCTTTGATAAAATCAGAGCCAGTATGCTGCTCGTCCGGACACTCTACCCAGCCTATGGGTAGTTCCATAGACTTGATCTGTCCTTGCTTCTTCAGAATTGCAGCCGTTTTGTTCATAGTCCTAACTAAATTTCTCTCTAATGACCTTTCTAATATTCTCTCTAATAATCTAGGCGCTCTTTTAACACAACACCGCCAGCGACAACAGCACCAGTTGCTGCAGCGACCTTAACGACCTTGCCAGTAGTAGTTTTCATAAACTTGTGCATGGCAGGCTCTTGCATAGACTTAAAGAGTTTGTCGATAGAGTAGCCATTTTCTATGCGATCACTGCCACTGCCCCACTGGTTAGTGAAGCGCACTTTGCGAGTTACAGGATCGTATCCTTGAATATTGATGACGTGCCAGCCACCACCCATGCCAACGGCTGATTCAATTCCTAACATTGGGGAGAATGGCGGTCTAGCTGTATGAACTTGCATGACAGCCGGCAACTTACCAGCTTTCTCAAGTTCTAGAATCGCATCAGCAAGTTCATCTACCGTGCTGACATCGCGCTGACCATTGAATTGATGTGCTTTGTCACCAAATGTGAGCATATAGTTGCTGTCATCTACACCTGTAGATCTGCGGTTAACTCCTTCGAGCTCACGAGTAAAGATTCCAGGTGAATCCATTTTAGAACCATCACGGTCTCTCAGTTGCACCCAGTTTTCGCCATCAAAGTAGTTAACTTTCTCGCCACCAACTGGAGAATTCAAAGACTTCTCATAGCGAATTTCGCCCGGTTTAGTAACGCGCATAACCATTTTGCCGTCAGCGTCATAAGCATTAGTTCCTGGCTCTAAATAACGCAACTTTCCGCCAGCGCTGTCAAATATTTTTTCAACTTTGCCTTCTGGTATGGCACCACGCAAGCCACCGTACTGACTATAGACTAAGCGCTCAAGATCAACATCTTTGATCAACTTACCTTTTTCGTTATAGGCTTGGTCACCCGGTTTGAATGAGGCTAGAGGCTCGCCTTCTTTACTGAAGAGCTGCTGAACCTTGGCGCCATCTTTTACTTTACCAATGATGTTACGCTCAGCGTCGTAGGCAATGCCATAGCCAGTTTCAACTCGGCGACCGTTCATGATCACATGTGATTGGCCTTGCCAGTAAGAATTGACCATTGCTCCTTCAGTTAGTTGGCCAGCCCAGTCGCGGCTACCATCTTTCTTGAAAGCATCACCGTCTCCATGCTGCATTCTCAATGCACGTCTAGCTTCAAAGTCTGGTTTGAGGCCGTTTGGTAAGCTAGCCATCTCAATAGTACGGCCATCGCTTGTGACAAACTTGCCATTGATAGCAAGATCTGCAAGCAGTTGGGCATTCTTATCAGGATCTTTAGCGTAGTTGCGAGCCTCCAAGGTAGTCACATTACAAGTGCTGCTCATACCTTGGTCAACAGTGCTCGGTTTAATAGCATGCGACATCAGCTGCTCAGCTAAGTCGTTGCGGTCAGCCTGAGAAAGCACAGCTAGTGGGTTCGCTTCAAGGAGACGATTGACTTGCAGATAGAGAAGAGCTTTCTTCTCATCAGTGAGGCCTCGTTCAACGGCTGCTACATCAAAGTCTTTTAGCAATTTGTCGAAGCGCTCGAAGCTTTCACCAGCAGCGAAAGCTTCTTTGGCAGTGCGTTCCAAGGCAGCTGTTTCTACCTTAAGATTGGCAGAGTTGTAATCAACACGCTCGCCTTGTACTCTCATTTCGACCCCGTTAACGGTTTCAATTCGTTGATAACCGTTGGCGTCAGAGCTGTGAACGTAGCGGACGCTACCATCTCCATCAGCGACCATATCGCCATGGAACCAAATATCATCTTTGGAAGTGCCATCAAACTGCTTAACTTGGCCCATCCATACATCGTTCTCGCGGCGCACGACAGCACCACTTTCGAAGGTAACAGTATTGAGCTTGCCTTCAGCATCATAGGTGAAGGCACGTTTGCCCTTGACACCAGTAGCTTCGGCAATTCGCCCTGAAGCATCGTATGACAGCGTGGTGTCAGTTTTGGTATTTAGCACAGCGTAAGAGCCATCGCCAGCCTTAATAATTTGGCCATCTTTGAAAGCTGTCATCGTGGTGCCATCACCAAAATCTCTCACTCGCCCTGTTGCCTCAGGAATGGTGGCAGCCTTCGGCTCCAACCATTCATGGTGGTCGGGATGCGCTACCTTACCAACCGGAAATTCACCTGGAAGCGAGCCATCAGTGCGGTGACCAGAGCGAAGCAAATCGGTCATTTTAGCTCTGACTTCACCGGCCAATTCATACTGACGAACATCGTCAGCAGTCATACCGAGGTGTTGCAGATCAAACAACTCTTTCTTCAAAGTCTCAAGTTCAGCTGGACTACCAGTCTTCGCTTCTAAAAGCTTCTTAACTTCAGTGGTGCGGGCTAGCTCTGCTTCAGACGGCTTGCCAGGATATTTCAGAGCACCATCTTTCTGGAAGTAAACGACATCTTCAGCCTTGAGGCCTTTCGATTCGAGCCATTGAGACATTTGGGCCTTAATACCAGTCTGGCCGTCATTGAGCATGGCATTACGGGCCGCCAAACTGGCGTCGGCAACCTCGCGACCGGTGGGCGAGAGAACTGAATAAGTGTCTTTGTAGCTGGCATCGATAGAATCAATGGACTTCCAGACATTGCCGTCAGGGAAACCGGTTCCGGGGCCACGAATAGCAACGATTTTGCTAGCACCACCAAGAGTGGCATAGTTATCTACGCCATCACCGTCTATTAGAGTGCTAGCAATTTTGTATTTGCTAACCAAAGCTTCCTGTTCGGCCTTAGACAACTGTTTGAATCCGGGGGTATCGATAGGATTAACTGGAACAGTCCAACCATCAATACCAGCGAGCTTGAACAACTCTTTTTGATCAGGAGTAAGAGCAACTTCCCAGCTGCCATCAGCATTGCGAACTTTTGGCCAATCATTTACTTGAGCAATTGGTTTTAGCCTGCTGATGCCGTCTTCACCCTTCACTGTCATGTCTTTCAGCACAGCTGAAAGTTCATCAAAGCGAGCTTGCGTGATTTTGCCTTCTTTTAGTAAAGCACCAAGGCTTGGTGTAATTTTGGCATTGAGGTAGAGCATGCCCATAAATTCAGGTGGGGCAATTTGGTGCTCTTTGATTGCCTGAACAATGCGCTCGACTCGCTCAGGGGGAAAGCCCTTGAAAGTAAGAGATTCATGAGCTGCTAAAGCACCATCAAGATGGTGGGTGAAGAAGTTAGCTTCAGCGCCTTTCGGCGGAGGGAAAGCAAATTTGACAGAGTCAGAATACATTGAAGCTAGTAAGGCGTCTTCTAACTCATCTGGCTTGAGACCAGCCTTGCGGCCGACTTCTAACACTTTAGCCATCTCGCCTTGAGTGTGAATCCAATTGACTTCTGGGTCTGGATGCATGCGGTCGCCGACTCTATATGAGGCGAAGTGCTCTCTTATCTCCGACATATTATCGAGAATATTTTGTTTCTGAGCATCAGTCAAAGTCTTATCGGTCATCAAGCTATAGTAAGCGCTACTAGGCTTGCCACTGGCATCAACAGCACGAACTGATTTCAATTCACTACTAACTAGAGTGATAGATTCTTGTTTATTCTCAGCCCGCTGAACCTTAAACTTCTCACCGACTCGCTCTTGGAACTCTATTGGCCTGCCATCAACGCTACTAATTTCTGGCTTTTCCTTGATCTGAACGCCATCGATACCACGCTCAATAACCAGCTTATTGTCTTGGTCATAAATTCGGTTGTGGCCGTCTAATCCAAAGGTGACACTGCGATCACCCTGAGAGTAACTAAGAGCACCATCAGGCTTGACTTCGTAGTTGGCACCAGTAACTCCTGTAGGGGTACCTTCCTTATCAAAGGTAGCCCAGCCACCTTCTGGATCACGCTTCATTGAGTTGCCATCAGGCATTGTCACTTTGTCGACTCTGCCAGCGCCATCGAAATCATAATGATAGTGGTCACCGGTAGCGGTCCAAGCATCGCTGATGCGATTGCTGTCTCCAGCGTACTGAACGCGTCCGCCGTCAGCGGTGAGAACTTGCGCTGATTTACCATCGGCCGATGTGATTGAAAGTTGGCCATCATTGTTGACCTTGGCCTTACCTTCAATCTCTATTTTTGTGCCGTCGAGATTGGTCTGAATGGCCTTGCCTTCCGGGCTAACCTCAATAGTCTTACCGTTATCGAAAGTGGCTTTCTGAAAATGACCGTCGTGGTCATAATCGTATTTGATACCACCGCGGTCATCGCGCACTTCACGAAGATAGCCAAGAGCGTCACTTGTGACTTGTTGGCCCGTCATTTTATCAGTGGTTATGCGGCTACCATCTGCACGAATAAGTTGGCTGTCGCCGCCTTTAGGCTTAAAGGTAATGTTGCCATCAGCATCTACTTTCATAGAGGCATTGATGTCGTACTTACCGCCAGGTGCATTAGGGTCTTTAACAGTCCACTTGATGCCATCTTCACTACTATATTTTGTACCGTTAGGGAAAGTGACTTTCTTCACTTCGCCTTCAAGCTTGCCATCTTGGTGATAGGCAAAGGACAATTTACCTTCAGGTGTAGCGACTTCAGATACGCGGCCATTAACATCAAGTTTGGCCCTCGAAACTTCAGAGGCAGCACTGGCGGCCTTGACGTCAATAGCACTACCAGGAACATGAATGTCAGCTTCACCGTGACGCAAAGCTTCAACAGATTTCCCAAGACCCTTGAAAGCCACTGTGAAGGCACCAGCCATAGCACCACCAGAAAGGGCACCGATAGTGCCTTGTTCAATCATGGCTTGTAACGACTCACCATCTACACCGCCGCGCACACCGCCCGATAGGCCGCCACCGAGCGCACCTGCACCAGTGTTAAGAGCATATTCTCTAAGTGAGGCTTTAAGGCCAGCACCGGCTTCAGTTTCAATTGCTTTGGCCAAGTTGGCCTTAAGAATTTGCTGAACTTGTTGAATCTGTTGAGCGTCACCACCCTCGGCAACAACTTTTTCAGCAATTCGAGCAATTGCCTTATCGTCAACGCCCTTGGCACCATTAGCAATAGCCACGGCGACTTGTTCAGATAGCTCTTTCTGAATAGTAGCTTCCGAACCCTCTTTAAGTAGTTGCTTGCCACCAGCTACAGCGATATTGTCGACTTCAGACATTACGCCTTTGACAGCAGTTAGAGCACTTCTCTCACCGAGCTTAAGCATTTGAGCCGCTTGGGCTGGCCCTAAGAAAATTGTGGCGGCATCAATTGCGCCGGTTGCACCATCACTCAATACCTGGGCACTAGCAAAATCATAGTCGGCGCCAAGAATGGCCGACTTAGCGCCAATTTTGAACAACGCACCACCAACACTAGTGGCAGCAAGAAGTGATAAACTCACACCACCAGTGAAGGCAGCACCGCCCACACCGGCAGCAATAATGGCACCATCAACAATAGCGTCAGCGGCCGCTCCTTCAGATTTCTTATAGAGATCAAGAGAGCTGGTCAAGCTATCTTCAAATTGCTTGCGACTTTCAGCTGGCATTTCTTGGTAAGACTTAGAATACTCACCCATGGCTTTAGAATATTGTTCTAACTGATCAGTAGTCATTTGACTGGTGCCATCCCAGCTGCTGACTATCGATTTACCGATACCATCGGCACTCTCATAAACTTCAGTACGAGCTTCGTTGTATGCTTCGCGGGCAGTTTGCGGTCCACGTAATTCGCGAGCGGCTTCAACCTTGTCGCTGCCACCAAGTTCGTCCATAACATCGCCAGTCAAGTTAGAGCCGTACTTAACTTCGTAAGCATCTTTCGCTGCTTTTAATTTGGCAGGGTCGAAACTCTGCAGTACTTCTTTGATTTTGGCTTCGTCGGTACCAGCCCCAAGCATTGCTGCTCGTAGCTCATCTTCAGGCTTCATTTCGCCCTGCTGGCGGGCGATGTTCATAGCGACTTCGCGCTCTTCAACAGACATGAACGAAAGAGTGGTCTCTGGATTGGTAAGCACATCTTTCCAATCTTGAGGAGTAGCATTGCCTTTCTTCAAAGCTTCATAAACGCCCTTCTCATCATCATCAAAGACACCCTTGTAAAGTTCTGCTTTAACGGCAAAAGGAATATGGCCAGTCTCAATCAGTGGCTTAGCATATTTTTCGTACTCGTCAGCATCTAGGGCTTTGTGAATAGCAGAATTGAATTTCTCTGCCATCACTTTATCTTCGGCAGTCTGCGGATTGCGCAAGCGCTCACGAAGAGTAGGATCATTGCGGAAACTTGCTTCTAGATCAGCAACAACTTTGGCTTCATCGACATTGAAATTTGTCGAGTGCATTTCGAGTTTTGAGACGATGTCAGATTCTGGTTTTTCACCTTTAGCCACTTTGTCAAGAATACGCATGGCGGCATCACGCTCTGAGCCTGCATCCATCGCACTAGCTACTTCATCATCAAGCTTTTTCTTAAATTCGGGATCTTCGCGATACTTGCGCTGTTCATCGGCTGTCATTTTCTCTAAAGCATGAATAATGTTGTCTTCATCGTTGTTGAAGAAACCAGTTTCATCTTTGATGGCATCAACGACAGATCGCTGAGCGTTTTTGCTCTCTTCGAATGTGCCAGCAGCCATCTTTTTATCAAGAGCTTCACGAGCACGAGCCATTTCAGAATCGCTCAAATCAATAGCAAGTGTTGCTTCTACTTTTTTGCGATATTCAGGATCAGTTTTTAGTCTATCCCAATCTTCTTTAGGCATGTCTTCAATGGTGCCAAGAACTTTGTTCATGCCATCATCAATGATGCCACCATGGGCAGCCAATCTTGTTATTAAACTGCCATCTTTACCAGTGGCAATCATGTCTTCCCACTTGGCCATTTCGCGGTCGTTGCCTGCTTTATCTAAGGCACTGTGAACCTTGTTGTAGTATTCAACATTGGCTTTGTCAGCAGGATTTAGAGACGCACCATCAGCACCAGCAAGTTTTTGACCGGCGGCGTAAGACTGTCTTTCAGCGGCATTCATTTGACCAATTGAGGCCACGATGGCATCTTCGTTGTCACCAAAGAAGCCTGTATTGTCAGCGATCTTGGTAGAAGTATCTAGTTTGCCGTACTTGGCGTAGTCCATGGCATGTTGTGTGTCAGCATTGGCACCATATGTGACTTCACCACTAGTTTCATCAGCGTAAGCCGAACCAAAAGCTTTATTGATTTTGTCTTCGCCACCATTCTGCAAGAACTGGGCGCGAGCTTCAGGAGATGCGCCGCGGAAGGCCTCCTGGAACATTTCAAGATTTTTCGACTTCATGGCGATATCGGCAATGGCCGCGGTATCACCAGCAGTCATTTTGTCAGTGCCCTTAAGATAAATACTCAAGGCATCTTTAGTATCTTGTGGCAAATTATCGTCATTTTGCAAAACGTCTTTCAGCGATTTGCCGTAGCGCTCTTGATAGGTTTTATCGAGGGCAGCGATTTGCTCAGAGTTTAAGGTAGAAAGTGTGTCGCGCAGGTCTTTTTCGCAGTTTGCATTAGAGCGAGCACCGATACCCCACTCTTTATGCTCTTCTAAAGTTGCGTTGATGCGAGCAGCATCATCGTTCTTGCCTTCTGCCATAGCTGTAAGACGAGTAAGATCTGAGCCAGAAAGTTCGTCTTTCAGCTCATCTTTTAGGCTGTGACCGGTTCTAGCGGTAAAAGCTTCGTCGATAGCTTTAAGTTCTTCGGCAGTTTTGCCTTTGAGCTGTTCTTCTATTGCCTTTTTATCAGTGCCAATACCTAAGAATCCACCGTTGGCTGCATGATCAATAGCCTCAGCTGCCCGATCGGCTTTACCGCGATCAGCGCCAGTTTGCTTGTCTTTAGCATGTAGGTATGAAAGCGATTCAGTTAGGTCTTTGCCGCTCATTTCATCGCGCAAAACTTCGTCAATATTTTTGCCGTGCTTCTCTTTGTACAAAGTATCAAGAGTTTTGCGCTCGGCCTCATTGAGGTTCATCAAGACTTCTTTAGTGAGAGCCTCATCAGTTCCCCATTTGCCTTCAGTGGCGCCATAGAGAACGTCAACCTTTTTGCGCATGGCCTCAACGTCGACCGGTTTGGCGACTGGTTCGACAACTGTCTCGGCAGCAGGAACTACCGGCGTAACTTTATCGCCTGGAACAACAACCGGAGTGACCGCATCGCCAGGCTTAACAACTGTCTGGCCAGGTGTCAGAGCTGTATCGCCGGGGGTTACTGCTGTTTGACCTGGTTTTAGTGCTGCATCGCCAGGTTTTACTACCACTTCAGCCGGCTTGGCTGCAGTCTTGCCATGCTCTGGTAGTTCGATTACTTGACCAGGCTTAATCTTGTCTGGATTGGTGATGCCATTTTTGTGAGCAACATCAGTAACTGCTGCATAAAGACGCTTGTTGTAATCGTCTTTGCTCTCACCATCATGCTTGGCCAAATGCTTCTCAACGATATGGCTGAGTGTATCGCCTTTTTTCACTTCATGTTTGGCGGTCTCGACTTTGGCTGGGTCTGCTTTAGTTGGGTCTGCACCGTTGCGCTTCGAGTCATAAAGTTCTACTGAATGCAGCTCGGCATCAGGCTTTTTGACAGTCGTCCGTAAAATATCTAAGCCTTTTTTGTCGAGCAGCTCAGGCGCAAGGGCTTTGGGCTTTTCATCAGGCTTGTCAGCCTCTTTAGGCTTATCTTTTAAGACGGTAGATGTATCGTCTGCCAAAATAATACTTCGCTTAGTAATCGGGACTCATCTATATACCCCAAAAGGGGCATATTTTCCCAGTACGTGGCAAAATCAAACGATATCGCCAAAGCTATTGGCCAGCTTACATTTCAAGATATATGACAAGGCGAAGCTTTCGCCGAAAGCAAGAACTTAATGTTCTTAACAGTCAATTTTTATGATTGCACAAATTTTGCGAACGATTTAGCGACTGCTTGAGCGCTGGCAGGGCGCTCTTCTCTACGCACACTAAGCATGCTCATAATCAAGGCTGAGAGCCAACCAGGGATGTTTAATGTTGGGTCAAAAGGCGGCGGCACATCAGAGAACTTGCGCTTGAAAGTATCATAGGCGCTCTCTCCTTTAATCGGAGGAATGCCAGAGAGCGACTCGTAAAACAGACATCCGAGTGAATAAATATCTGAGCGATTGTCTAACTGAGAGCCTTGGCACTGTTCCGGACTCATATAAAGTGGGCTGCCAAATATTTCACCGGTTTGAGTCAATTTCATGGCTGACTCGTCGTAACTCTTGGCCAGACCAAAGTCGACTATTTTGGCAATGATGCGAGCTTCACCCTGCATGAGCATAACATTGCTCGGTTTAATATCACGGTGCAAGACACTCTTCTCGTGAGCATGAGCCAAGCCCAGACAAATATCGTAGAAGAGTGGCAAGGCCTGAGTGAGGTCGATGTAACCTTCTCTCTGTACCAAATCAGCCAGACTCTCACCTTCGATGTAGTCCATCACTATGTAGGCTTGGCCATCTTGGGAAATTCCAAAATCGTAAATTGTGAGCAAATTAGGATGAGACAACTCAAAAGCAGCTTTGGCTTCCATCTGAAAACGTTGAACAGACTTAGCGTCAGAAGCAAGATTGGAATGCAAAACTTTGACAGCAACATTCTTGTTCAAAAATTTGTGTTTGGCCAAATAAACCGTGCTCATGCCGCCCGAGCCCAAACGATCGCTGACCTCATACTTGCCAGCGAATATTGAACCGCGGGCAAAACGGTCGGCAATGCGCGATAGCGTGTTGCCGTCATAAGCACAAGAAACCCATCCCTCAGGAAATTCTTTTGTGCAAACGAGACAGACCATTTTGTATTTGACGCCTTCGTCTTGGGCAGCACTGAGTTCGGCCAAACTGTCTTCGGTCTCTTGTTTTTCAAAACCAATTTTGTCGATTTTTCGAGCGCTGTAGGCAAAAATTGCACTTACTTCGGCAGCCAAGCCGATGAAGGCCAACAGCAATGCCGTAGGCAAATTAACCAAATCACCAATTACGGCCTTTTGAAGAAGCCAGCTGATGGGCACCATCCCTATGAACGCCAAAATCGAAAGGCGGAAGAATTTTCCACCCACGGTGTCAATGGCAAGCAACCTAGTAATGCCCAAAGTGGGGCGTGACAAGAAGATCGACACCTCTAGCAGACAAAAAATCAAATAAGTCAAATACTTAAAGACAACACAGCCTTGCACCGCGCAGAAGCCATCTATCGCACCCCCGGCACCAAACATAAATGAAAGTACTAAGATTAAACTGGGTAGACCCAAGACTAAACTTAGAGATTGATAGATGAGAGGGCGCTTGGCACCAAGCAAATCGAGAGCCAGTACAGTAAGCGCCACAAGCATTATGCAAAAAGAAGTATCAACTGATACAAGGCCAGGCAAAGTAAGAAATCCGGCGTCTGCAGGCTGATAGATGGGCAAAGCTAAATTCCAGTCTTGGCCCAGCAAATGTTCAAGCCACAAAGTGGCACCAGTTAAAGCACAAATGACTAACAAAGCACGACTGGCGATCTGCGCGAACTTATTACTAGCACTGATTTTCATCACCACTGGTAGTGTCGCCACTGTTAGCAAACACAACCAAAAAGCTGTAGGAAAACCAGTGAGCTGCTCAAAGAAGAGACGTTTTAGAACATCTATAGAAAAGATCCAGCCAACAATTACGCTGAGTGACAAAATAGAAGCCGCAATTAAACTCAAATCAGCCAACGATGAAATCAGCCTAACGGATTGCAAAGAAACAGATGCGTTATCGCCCCGGTCGAATTTCTCAGTGCGGGTCAAAGTCTTGCTATTTTGCATACCAGAGCGAGAAGCTTCGCTAATCAATCTAACATTGCCGAGGGCACTAATAGCCTTATGGTCAGCTTTGACTGTGTGAGGAGAAACGACAGTATCAACCTCTTCAGCATTTTGCAGGGCTGGTTGCCCAGGCGTCACGCCTGTTACTAAAGTCTTGTCTTGGTCACTGTCCATATCGACCCAGGGCTGAATGATTACTTGTCTTTAGCATTTTTCAAAGTACCTAAAATGGCAGTCTTGTAGGTTTCTTTAGTTTTCGGGCCACCAAGTTCGTGCATCAATTTTTTCTTGCCATCAAATATCATCACCACTGGCACCATATCTACATCTTTGTAATAGCGAATGATACCTAAGTCTTCGGCAGTTTTTATGGCCGCTTTAGCAACGCTAGCAGAAGAGTCAATTTCAACAACATTGACCTCAGATCCAAGTTCGGCGGCCAGTTCTTGCATTATGGGTCTAACTTTGGTGCACCAAGCTTTGCAATGCTGATCGTAAACCAAGACTACCAAAGCTTTAACAGAGCGATCAGCACTGGCAGTGTTGCTCTCTATCTGAGCTGAGTCTGCCAGCAAAGGGCATGCCAACGAAAAATAAATCGTAGAAGTAAGAGAAAAGAGGTATGACCGAGCCGAAAACGCGTTACCTGAGTAGAGCTTGACTAGCATAATCACCTACCTGAATGACCATTAGTTTAGCTTTGCAGCCAACTGTGTGCAATAGCACAGTGCTTGAGTGAGACAACCATAATAGAATTTTGGCATAAATCCAGAGACCCACCTACAAGAAAAAGTGATAGCTGATAAGTGATAAGTGATTAGGTGATAGGTAAAAAGTGACAAGCTCAGCATCAAACACAAATAGTGTTAGCCTTGAAGATCGCTGGAAAGTTTTCTTCCAATCAGTCGGTCAAACTGTTTCTATGAGCGCTTCTAGCGGTATTGCTCTCTGGCTGGTCAGTGCCGAAATATATGTTGCAATTAGAAATCACAGTCAGACAAACTATCTCACTGGCAAAGAGGAATATCTTCGCTACCAAGAAACTGCTGATCAAACTGGCTTTCCGATCATTTGCATCAAGGGTTTGCCCGAAGCTAACCGCTACTCGGTCAGACTTTTTGCCCCAAGCGACAGCTTAAGGGGAGAGCTGAGATATCCTAAACTATACTGGGCAACGTTTGCTCTGGGAGAAGGCGAACAGCTCTGCCTAACGGAAGGACAACAATTTATGTATCTAGCGAAAGACTGTCAGGCTAAAAGACGACCAGATAGAGACAGCGAGCTAATTGTTAAGGCCTTTAACTATGCCAATAATTGCTAGGGAATGCCAGTAATTTTATGGGTTTGCAGAGTAAGACGATAGCCAAAATCTAAGGCAACTTTAACAGCAGCTGCAGTGTTTGCCTGATTGCCTGCCGCAGTACCACTATCAATAGGCATGACGAAGACTTGAGAGGCAGTCATTCTGTCAGGGTACGGTCGAGCTATACGCGCGACGACTCCAGGCTTCTGAGTACTTTCCATTGGCAAACCATCGGCATTGTCATACTGTCCTTCAGCAATCAGATACTTGTAAGAGGTTATCTTAGGCAAAATACTTTGGTTTAACGCTGTGGTCTTGGGGCTGCAAACGATATGAATACGATCACTGTCAGGTAATTCGACATAGAGTGTGCCGTTGGTTTCAATTTGCACCACTAGATTTTCACTTATCTCAAGCAAGCTTGTTACTAGTGGGCCTATATTTTGGCGGAAGGGCTCTCCGCCGGTGAGCACGATCAGCTGACAAAAAGAGGGACGCACGGCTTCAATTGCTGCAACTAGCTCAGGCAACGACGGTCGCCAGGTTGAAGATTCAAACTCAGTGTCACACCAGAAGCAACTAAGATTACAACCAGCAAGGCGCACAAAAACAGCTGGTTGACCGGCAAAGGGGCCTTCCCCTTGAAGTGTATAAAAGACTTCTTGCACCCAGAGTTTTTGACCGTCAGTCAATTCTTGAGGCCGTAGAGGATTATCACCTCTCATTTTAAATACTGACCTCGACAAAACAATTTTCAGTTTCCCAAAGAACTATCTTGGTGAGCCTGACACCAGTATCCTCTAAAAGTTTCGGGGCTACCTGATTGATTAAATAGAGAGCCAGATTTTCAGCTGTTGGGTTACTATCGAGTAAGAATAGCTTCTGCTCTGGTATCGTCTGTAGTGCAGCAATAGCTTCGTGATCGCCCTGCCAGACTATAAAGCCGTGGTCCCAATTCTCTTCTAGCCACGGTAGAAAGCGCCCCTTCAGAATAGAAAAATCTATCACTCGGCCAATTTGATCTAAACTCTGAGAGATAGACTGGGCATGAAGAAAAATTTGATAATTATGACCATGAAAATGACGGCACTTCGATTCATGCTTAAAAAGCCTGTGCCCAGCGCAAAACTGCAGTTTACGAACGGCTGAAACTTGCATATTATCCACCGGCTGCCTCTCGTGCAAGCAGACAACGACTAAGAAGCGGATCAACAACACCAGCAGAGTCAAACCCTTTCGCCCGCAGCAAGCAAGAATTACAATGAGAACAAGGTGGGCTTTCACCGTTGTAGCAGGTAGTGGAAAAAGCCAAAGCTTCTAGACAACCGGGCAAAGATTGAGCGAGCACCACAGTTTCTGCTTTGGTCATTGTCATCAGGGGAGTGGCAATGGTTAGTGGTGCATCGAGGCCACTAGAGAGTGCAGCTTGCATTTTCTCAATAAAATCTAAACGACAATCGGGGTAACCGCCAAAGTCTTGCTGGGCGACGCCTATAACAACTGTGTCACAGCCTAAGACATAGGCTCGGTTAGATGCTACTGAAAGGAAGAGAATGTTGCGCCCAGGCACAAAAGTAGAGGCAATGCCAGCAGGTAAATTCTCGACATCGTCATAAGCCTCTACCGGCTTAGAAAGGTCAGTTAAGGGGCTGAGGCCAGCAAATATGTGTCCCAAGTTAATAACTTCTTGTTCGACCCCGGCCATTTTGGCAATGGTCTTGGCACTTTCGAGCTCAAGGCGATGTCTCTGTCCATAATCGAACGTCAGAGCGCGCACACTATCAAAGTGCTGCTTGGCCCAATAGAGGCAGGTAGTGCTATCTTGGCCGCCGGAAAAGACGACTAATGCTTTAGACATAGGCCTGATTGTACCAAATGGCCATTGGCAATTTTCTACTTAGACGATTTCTTGACTCTGCTGTACTCAGCCGTAGGCCAAAAAGGAATTCCACCCCGAGGAGTGAAACGCCCTTCTACCTTAAGGTAGTGGGGATCAAGCAAGGTTACTAAATCATTGGCAATGCGATTTACACTGGCTTCGTGAAATTCGTTAAATTGGCGAAAAGCGCCCAAATAAATCTTCAACGATTTGCTCTCGACGCAGAGTTGGCGCGGTCTATAGTCAATTACGATAGTGGCGAAATCGGGCTGTCCTGTGATAGGGCACAAGGTCGTGAACTCTGGCGCTTCAATGTGAATAGTGCCAACTACACCGTTTACATTCTGATCAGGGTCGGCAAATGGATTTGGAAAGCACTCTAAAATAGCTGGCTTAGGATCGTCATATATTTGCTTGTTAGTCTTTCCTAGCTGGGCAAACTTTTGCTTTTTCTTCTCAGTCATAATCATTTGCTTCCATGAATTTACAAGCAGTCATTCTCTAGCAAAAATGGCAGATTTACCAGCTTTACATCTTGGCTCTACAAGCTACTGCCAATTGAGATTTACGATACTGGGTCCAAGGTCTGGCATCTTCAGGCTGTGAGACTTACTCTCAGCGCGCAGAAACTCATCTTTACTATTACAAACGAAAAGCTTGAGTTCTACATTTCGCCCAGAAGGCATAGGTACAGCCAGCATATATGGCCTTTCAGGGCTATCCTGATTAACCATCATCGGTCCGGCAGCATCGAGCGTCTTAAGAGAGCCACCACCAAGAGAGCTGGTATTACCGGTTATGTAGAGCTTTTCACCGGCCGCCAGCTTTAGGCCAGAAACTACCAACCTAACTAGAATAAGCTTATTTTCTACCACAGTACATTGAGCACTAGCCTTACTAGAGTTGTCACTTAGCAACTCTAGAGCCAAGCGACCGTGTTTAAGCAATGGCGCATTGAAGACAACTTTATCGTCGCTCCAAGATGAGACTGTCATAACTTCTCCGCCGAGGCTAATTTTTCCGCCGCTGCCAAAGCCGGTACCATAAACGGTGATAGGTTTTCCAGCAGTAACAGCTGGCGGTCTCACCGCGGCAATATAGCTATCATTATGAGCACTAGGTTTGGCCAACCAAAGAGAAATTGACTGCCCTGGCACGGTCAGTTCTTGGCCCTTAAAAGTAACGCCAGATAAGGCACCAGCCAGAGCATCATCGGTACTTTCACTAGCAGTGATACCAAGGGCTTCAGCTATATCATCGGGCTTTACAGAGGTTGGCTGCTTAGAAAGCGAAAGAGCTACAACAGCGACATTATTACCAGCACGTCTCTCAAAGACATAGAGATCTTTAGAGCAAGAAATCGTCTTCTGTTTACCAATAGAAAGAGCCAAATTAGCTTGTCTTAGGGCCGTAAGTTTTTGAATTAACTTGTAGTTGGCAGATGATTGATCGAAACTCTCCATCATTGGGCGATCATAAGGGTCTTCACCGCCCTTAGTATCATCATGCAAACCTTGCTCGCTGCCGTAATAAATAATCGGTATACCGCGGCTGGTGAGAAGGGTTGCCAGAGCAAGCTGTAACGCCTTTTTGTCGCCATTTATGCTGAGGAAACGCGACATGTCATGATTATCAATAAAAGTCAAAAGCTCATTGCAATTGATAAAGTCTTTGTTTTCTTGGGCAATAACCTGATCAACTAAGCCAAGGTCACCGCCAGCTACAAAAGCTTTTCGTAAAGCATAGGCTAGTGGAAAATCATAGAGAGATATGCCGCCCTTATTAGCAAATTTGACCGCATCTTTGTACATCGGGTCATCGACCCCGGTGAGCCACCACTCACCAAGCACCAGGTGATCATTGCGGTTGTAGAGACCATTAGCTAAAACATGCTGCCAACCCCAGTTCATGTGCTTGGCGGCATCAAGGCGGGTGCCATCGGCTCCATGAGCCTGAAACTTAGCGGCAGCCTGTTTTAAATAAGTGTCTACATACTGATTTTCTTGATCGAGATCGCCTAGATAAAATATAGTGCCATACTGCAATTGAAAGGGGTCATTGAAATCGCTCACTGCCGGCAAGTGATGGAAGTATTTATTGCGATCGTTTTCTACATCGCTTCTAAATTGACCTGAATCATATAAGGCTCCATATTCAGCATGGTTATAAGGGCTTGTATGGTTAAAAGGCATGTCAACGAATACGCGTATATTGAGGTCATGAGCCGCTTTAGTTAATGCGTCAAAGTCTTTGAAGCTCATATCGCCGTCGCCAAAATGCTCATCAACTCGCATAAAATCACGAGCGTGGTAACCATGATAAGGTGCCACCATATTACCGGCAGTATCATTGTCTGGCTTATTTATATTGTCGATGCAAGGCGAAATCCATATTGCTGTGCAGCCCAATCGTTTGATGTAGGGGAGTTTTTCTTTGACACCAGCGAGGTCGCCGCCCCAGTAAGCCTTCCAATTTTTTCGACTAGCATCAAAAAGACCGGGGCTTTGAGGAGGATTGTCGTTGTCCTTGCGGCCATTGTAAAATCGATCAGTGAAGACCTGATAAATTACATCTCGATGAAAATCAGAGGCTTTTGCCGCTGGCAAAAATTGCAAGGAACTAAAGGAAACGGCAGCAAACGAAAAGGCAAGCACTAGTGCGCGCTTTAGCCCAGCAGAAACAAAACGGGAATATGGCATTTTAGACTTTCTCTCACTTCAGCATTTTCAATAACATCTAGAAATTCTTGCCGCTTAAGCGACACAATATTTAGGAGCTTTCCGTCACGCAAAAGCTCACTGATTCTACTGGCAATTTCACCCTCAATTAATTTCTGCTTGAAGGTCGCCCCCTTGGCGCTGTAGGCCTTTTGAAGAAGCTCGGCAAACTCTTGGCTCAATGCCAATTGATTCTTATCTAAGCCATTCAATATAAGTGAATGAGCGTCACCACGATATGGTGCAGAGCAAATCAATAAAGGGCAGTTAGTCTGCGAAACGATCAATTTAAGCTCAGATAGCTCTACTGAATCTATTGCCATGGTAACCACTTCTATTACTCTGCGGTCAATTATCTCAGCTAGTGCAGCAGCAGCATGGCTTGCTACACGAACACTCGTGTGTACTTTCAAAGCCAATTTGCTTGCCTGCTCTTCAGCTTGCTGAACATACAGGCGGCCATCAACACTTTCTTTCTTAGCATTATCTGTAATATACAAACACTCTAGGTCGCAGGCTCTGCTTTTGGCAACGGCGGACGCTATCGAAACGAGGCTGGTGCGTTCTTCTTCTATTGCAGATAAAAGCACCAGAATGCGCGAACTGCTAGCATCGCTTGCTCTGGTCTCATAAGTAACGAAAGAGGTCGAATAAAGATCGCGCTTCGGTCGATGCAAAGCCAGACTTTCGGCAGAAACAATGTCTTTACGAGTAATGATGCCGACTAATCGGCCTTGATCGACCACCGGAATGCGGCTAATTTTATAATTGTCAAAAAGTATAAGCGCTTCTGACAGAGACTGTTCTAGATCGCTAGTAACCGGATTAGGCACCATCATCCGCTGCATTTGAGCCTGCTCATTTTCTTGACTGTCGCTTTGTTCTTGCTTGAAAAACAAGAGATCATGCTCAGTGATCATTCCTATAATTTTCTTGTCTTGATCAATTACAGGAAAACCATGATGCCTTGACGTAGCGAAGCGCTCACGTACTTGAGCCACAGTAGCAGTGTGGTCGATGGTCTCCACCTCTCTTTGCATAACGTCACTGACGACAATTGAGGTTAAAACCGAAGGCTTAGAATCAGCCGGCTCAGTATCGATGCCGCCCCATTCTAATAACTGATCGTAAATTGAACCGGGGTCTAATTTCTCGGCAACTAAATAACTAACCACTGAACAGATCATCAAGGGTAGTACCACATTAAAGTCGGTAGTCATTTCAAAAATGATTACCACCGCTGTCATCGGTACTCGCGCCACAGCACAAAAGACTGCCCCCATACCAACAATAGCAAAAGCAACAGAATTTGCCGAACCACAAACTTGCTGTTCAATGAGAGCAACTAACAGTCCAAGACAGGCACCCATGGTCAAGCTAGGAGCGAACAAGCCACCTGGTGCACCTGAGCTATAAGCAACCACAGTTAGAACAAATTGCAAGATCAAGGCTATCAATATAGCCACTAAACCAAGGTGGCCTGAAACAAGCGCTTCACGCAGACCGCTATAGTCGTTATAGAGTGGTGGCACAGCGGCCACCAAACAGCCTGAAATTAGACCAGCCAAGCCACAACTTATTGTCACTGGCCACTTCAATAAATCACGGTTGAGGGTTAAGCCACCAATAATTGACTTATTAAAGAGACTACCGACAACGCCAGCTACAGCCCCGAGAAGCAAGTAGAAAGGTATGTCGACAGGATAAAAAGTTGATAGTCCGTTTAGTTTGCTCATTTCAATGTCTAGGCTGTGCACGCCCACTAGACGCGACAATACAGCAGCCATAAAGCAGGCAACCACAGCTGTTCCTACTGTAAAACCAGAAATGCGACCAATTAGTTCTTCCAGAACAAAAAGAGCACCGGCCAACGGAGCATTGAAAGCAGCAGCTAAACCAGCGCCAGCTCCAGCAGCTAGAAGCTGGGCACGGTGCTTCGGAGAAGAGCGAATCATTTGGCTGGCTTTGGCTGAAAGGGCAGCCGCCATTTGCACAGTAGGACCTTCTCGCCCCATAGACAAACCAGAACCAAGAGCCACCACGCAACTAACTAGCTTGACAGCAGCAGTGCGCATGCCTAAATCTTGCGGCACGCCCATTATTGCCGCTTTAACCTGAGGAATGCCGCTGCCTGTGGCTTCTGGTGCAACAAACTGAATTAAAGCGCCGGAGACCAAGCCGCCCACTAGGCCGACAAGCGGCAAAAACATGTAGTGCCAGTGGCCCATATTGTGATTGGCATAGTCGACACCAGCTATCCGCCAAGCGCCAAGAAGGCCCACGCCATCTTTCAACAATACCGCACCAACGGCAGCAACAATGCCAATTATGCAAGCTTCAAGCAAATTGATATTAGTCGGTCCGGTAAGATCTAGGTGCTCTTTCGTAGCCATATGAGTCCTAAAAAAGAGGCGCGGTATTAACCGCGCCTCTCTTGCAAACAGTACCGATTTAGTACTTGATGCTGCCACCACGTTTGAAGTGGTTGAAGGCATCGAGTGAATTATCAGTGGTGCACTGATAGCAATTTACACCAAGTCTAACGCGATCTTCATAGTTGAGTGAAAGCTCAGCGTACTGTGGTTCATCGCCAAAGTTAACACCTTGAGTGGCTGCATCATATACGGTGGCAGCAAAGTAGATGTTATCAATGTGAGCCCAACGAGTTGCTGAATAGCACATAGGGCAAGGTTCAGCAGAGGTGTAAAGGTCGCAATGAGAAGTAGCGCATTCTTGTGGCATTTTCAAATTTGGATTAGATTTTTTGATCTCGCCCAAATTGAAAACACCGAGCTCTTTACATGCTTGTTTAATCGCTGTTGTTTCGCCGTGTGCTGTCGGATCACACCATTCAGTAACGTGGTTATGTGATACCCAATAGCGGATAACTTTGTTAGTGTCATTGTCAATTTGCACGATTACGGTAGAGAAAGGTCCACCACCGTTTTGCACAGATTTGAGGGCTTCAGCGCAAGCGCGATGCATCCACTTATTACCGACAACTTGAACGCCGTGGTATTTCAAAGTAGGTTTGATATTAGAAGTTTGGCAAGGAAGGCGTTTCAAATCTGCCTCAGGCAATTTGCTTTCGTTGCAGTAACCATCCCATGGCTGCAAATAACTAAACATGTCTTTGATTTTCAACGGTTCAGGCTTATTAGGATAAGCTTCGCCGGCGGCATCTGTATAAGCAGTGATTTGGTCTTTTGTAGGATCATACTCATTACCAAAGAATTTCATTTCTGCGGCAAAAGACTGAGTAGTAGTCGCAACAAGGCACGATAGGCAGGCTATAAAAGCCACTAAAAATTTCCAGCAGAACATATTTGCTGTTGACATTCTCCCCCCAAAACAGACTCTAATTTAGGCAAATATGATACTTTGAAATTGGATGTCAAAGTATCATATTTGAAATGTATTTCTGTTCTAAGTGAGTTTAGTTAGCCCTACTGACAAACTAATGCCAGCGATAGCCGCCGCGACGATTGTTTTGGCGATCGGTCACCTCACGAGTGATGTTGCTGTTCAGAGTATCAATTTGCCGCTCTAAGGTCGAGCGCTCGTTGTTGCTAAAGCGACCGCCGCTAGCTTTGAATTGAGCCTCTCTAGCCACAATTTGATCATACTGACGACGCAGGTCATTATATTCATACTGAGTGAGTGAGCGGTTGTTTAGACCTTCTTGTATGCGATTCATAGAGGTTGCCAGCTGGCTGTCAATACCAGTCCAATAGGTTGTATTTATTTGGTTGTTATAACCGTTGTAATTGCGATTGCTTCCGTGACGACGGCCATTGTTCCAACCGTACTGGTTATTAGTGTTGACGGCAGTACCATTATTGAAATTGTTGGTGGCACCAGACGAGATAGAACTTGTAATGCTGCTATGAATACCTTGTAGGTTGGTCAAAACTGACTGCACTTGAGGAAAATTGAAGTTACCAGAATTGACGTAATTTGCTTGTTCATTGGCATTAGCATTCAATTGGTTCTGAAAAAGACTTGCTTGCGATACAGAAAGGGTGCCGTTGGCTACAGCTGTCGATATATCAGTATTAGCTTGAGCGCGAGTAGTATTCAAATTATTGATAGAAGCTGCTTGCCCAGCATTCAATCCATTATTGTTTCCTGCCAAATAGTTATTAGAGGAATAGGAATTATTGGTGCTATTACCAAGAGCATTGCGAAGCACGTCAGTGAAGCCTTGAGCTTGAACTGACTGAGTAGACAGAGCAAAAATTGCTGTTGCTAATAGTGGTGCAACTACACTGCTACTGTTGACCTTTTTACCCTTAGTCGAATTGTTCACAATACTCCTCTCTTGTAGATTACTGACAGCACTAATTGCGCAGTAATTGGAAAGACGCCGACCCTACCGATAAGTTCCTCTAAGCTTTCGCCCCCCTAATAAGCAGTAAAATCATACTAAAAAAACCCCGAAAGCTACACCGTGTTATCATGCTAGAGCGATCTGGAGAAAAGCATGTTCTTAGTCAATAAATTACTTCTTGCAGCCTTCTTGAGCCTTTCTTTGGCGACAGTAAGCCCAGTCGAAGCCATGCCTTTTCAGGCCAAAGCAAAAATTGTTGGCTTTACCAGAGTTGTGAGAGCGGGCCAGCCTTGCAGCGTCACAGTTCAATGCCAGCCCGGAAGCATGTGCCAGATTACAGTGCAGAAGCCAAATGGCAAAGCCAGTAGGCATCCGAATCTGCACGAAAAGAGAGCTGATTCAGCTGGTACTGTTAATTGGTCGTGGCAGATGGTAGAAGATGCTCAGCCAGGCGAGAGAATCATCACAGTCAAATGCATTGGTTCTAACAATGACGAAATCATTGTTACTAAAAAAATGAAGGTCTTATAGAGCTTTGGGTTTAGCGATACCAAGTTCTTCCATGGCATCGTCGAAGCTAACTTTATTCTTGCGAGTATATTGCAAAGCTTGAACTGCTTGCTCTACAGCAAGATAGCCGTGCTTGAGAAGGTACTGGCAGCGTAGCGAAGCAATCAACGTTGCTTCATCTATCGCGCCTGAAACCACCAGCATTTTGCCAATCAGAGCTGGGTAGCGGCTGCTCAGTTCAATTGCTTCGCTAATATCAGAATCATTGACGAATCCTGTCATTTTGAGTAGTTCACCCAAGACCGGAGACGGGATATTGTCAGCGTCGGCCGCGGCCTTACTACTTGTATCACCATGAATCAAGCGGTGAATCTCGTCTGTAGCATGCTTGAGAGTAACTTCGCCTTGACTAACTTTTTCGTGCAAGCCTTCGGCCCTTTTAAAGAGCGACTGTGATATCAAACCCAAGGCGACGATTGCTTCTCCTAGACTTAATTGCTTGCTCAGACTAGTTTCCATCGCATTAAGAATCTCGTTCTCGCTAGCGAGGCCTGACATCACAAGAAACTCGCCAAAGCGAACCTGTTTCTTGGCGGGAGAAGGCCTGAGGCCATGCGCCTCTAACCTCAAGGCAATATTATCTGGCAGGGCATGTTTTGGCGCACTTACGACTAACATCTCGACGGCCTGCTGCAGTGACATTCGCCCCTGTCTTACCATTGCTTGGAGATCGAGAGCTTGGGTCAACAGCGAGTGGCTAATCAAATTGTTGAGAATTAGTACTCGTCCTAGCCTCATACCAGTTTCATAACTAATTTTTTGAGCAGTGTCGACCTGCTCTGCTGTTATAAATTTAGCATCAACCAGAAGGCAGCCCAAGGTCGCTTTATCAGTAGAGCCTTGAACACCAATATGCTTCAAGGCATCGGCCGGTAGTACACCCTTAGAGCGCACTAACTTAGCTGCTTCTCTTGCCCCTTCTAGAGAGCAAATATTTTGACCGATAAGGGGCTGAAGCTCGACGGCTAACTGCAATTCACTTTCACTGATACGACCAGACAAGACCAAAGTGCGCCCTAATGGCAGACCAAATTGCGGAGCCACCTGTAGAGCATCGGCCAAGTCACGCTCACTGACTAGATTTAGCCTAACTAGTAGCTCTCCAAATCGAATCATTTGCCTACCACTTGAAAATGCGCTCTAAGAACGCTCAACTGTCCCACTTATAATAGAACAATTAGGCGCTCATAAGATATTTACAGCCCGGCCAGCGAGCAGCGCCACAATGGCAAGCGAAATAACGGCTTGCACCATCATCAATGCCTTGGCCCAGGGCGAAAGCACCGGCACGTCCGTAGGAGAAAGAGCTGTGCTGGTATTAAACGCCAGAAAAAGATAATCGACAAATTCTGGTGCCCAGCGGTCATGTATTGTTCCGGGCAAGGTCATCTGGGGGAAGAGAAAAGCAGCAATGGTGTGACTATGCTCACCGCGTAGACTGCGTTTATGCGGGCCGCCAGCATCGAGGCGCCAATACCAAACAGCAAAAACTAAAACATTAGAAGCCCAAAGCACAATCGCTGAATGTAAGAGCTGCTCTGGTTTCACGCTGTTGACGAGAATGGCTTTTACCAGCAAAACTACCGAGACGATCATGCCGATAGTGACGGCAGAAATAACAAAAAATCCAGCCGGTCGACAAAATTTATGGTTGCCACGACCATGCCCAATTTCTACTGGCAGAAGTATCAAGGCCACCAGAGCTACCAACAACCATTTGGGTCCCACAGCGAGAGATTCAGGCAAAGCGGCATAAAGACCAGCAGCAGCAAGAAGTGCCACCAGGGATGGCCACATCGGCTCCATATCTTGTTTTTTATCAACGACGGTCATTCACTTTTGCTTTCACTTTTAGTTTGGCTTTCTGGCGCAGGCGGCTTGTTGACCGCTTCATTTGATAGTTCAAAAACGCGCTGCTGCAAAGCGTTAGCAATACGCTCAGGGGCAGTTTTACCTTTGCCTTCCTTGGCTAACTCAGGGCCAGTAGCTGGCTTGCCGAAAATAACGCGCACCGGAACATAAGTCGGCAAGAAGGCTCCTGGTGCCAAAGCCTGACGCGTACCGTCGAGATAAACTGGAACAGCTTTTACATCACTTTTCTCAAGTAAAAGGCCGATGCCTTGCTTGAATGGCAATAGCCGACCATCTAAGGTTCTCTCTGCTTCAGGGAACCAGACTAGATTATTACCCTGCTTCAAAACAGATACTGACAAAGCCAAACTAGCAAAAATTGATTGCTTGGCTTCAATTGGTATCACTCTAGAAAGGCGGCTTAAAAAGGAGAATACCGGGTTACCAAAGGCAATACCAGTCCATCCAGCCCACTGTGTGTTCTTCACTCTTTCATGCGGCAAAGCTGCAGCAATTACAAAGGCATCGATATAGCTAGCATGATTGGGTACGAAAACTAACTGAGGAACGTCTTTGATATTTTCGGGATGTACTGCTTGTACTCGAAACGGGCTCATCACCATCATCGTGAACTGATAGAGAGCAGCAGCAGCCTCAATGCGCCAGCCAGTGAGAGGCTGAACAAATTCTTTTTGCTCGGCAGTAAGGTAATGATCTGGATCATCAATCGGCGAAACAGCACCCTCTCCACCTTCAGACGAAGCAACAATTTCGCTCAAGAGTTCACGCACTGTTGTCACTCGAGCAACCGCTTCACCGGTCAGTTCTACACCTGTGTGTTCCACCAACTCTAAAGTTAGATGCATCCATTCAAGTGAGTCGATATTTAGATCAAGCTGCGGACTGGTATCAAGCCTAATCTCTTGATCAGGGAAGCGCTCTTTTAGCCATTTCAAACAAGCAGCAGCAGCAGGGTCTTCTACTAAAATTTGATCATTCGAATCGAGCTTCTCTGCTTCTAAAGAATTTCCGTTTTTACTTTTACTTTTACTTTTACCTTTGCCCTCTTTCTCTTGGGCTAAGGCTTCGGTGTAGCGAGCACCCAATTCATGCCGTTTTATTTTGCCTAAATTAGTACGAGGCAAGCTCTCATCAGTGATAGCAAAATTAGTTACTTGCAAGTAAGAAGCTAAGCTGGCCGAAGCAACTTTAAGAGCGCTTGCCACCGCAGCTTTAGCATCACCATCTCCGACAACTTTCTTGTCAGGCATCACTAAGGCAACCAGTTTATGATCAACTTGCAAAAGGCCAATTTCAGCAATTGCTGGTTGTTTAGCAATGCGATCTTCAACGTCTTCTGGTTGAATCTTCTCGCCGCCTTCCATGACGATAGTCGATGAGGCCCGACCAATTACATGCAAATTGCCATGCTTCATAACTCCTAAGTCGCCAGTCTTAAACCAACCGTCTTTGGTAAAAACTTCTTTGGTAAGGTCAGGAAGATTTTTATAACCAGAGAAAACGTTAGGTCCAGAGACAACGATTTCGCCAGCATCTTTGTCGAGCCGCTCGTCTGGCTCTGGAAGCGGATCGATACGGACTTTGACACCTTTGATGGCCGTGCCAACACCTTCAAGGTCTCGGTCTTCGGGCATGCGGAAACTAACTAACGGTGCTGTTTCAGTAAGACCATAACCTACCCCGATTTCCCAGCCAATTGCTCTTATCTTATAGGCAAGTTCACTAGCAAGCGGAGCGCCACCGCAAGTAAATAAGCGCAAGGTCGGTCCAAACTTTTGGCGAACACCAGCAAATAAAACTTTTCCTGGACGCACATTGAAAAATCTGTCCATGCCAATGCAATAGTTTATGGTTGCTTCAAAGCCAGCACCAACAATTTCATTCTTGTGAAACTTACTTTCGATTGCTTGATAGAGCGAGCGCAATAAGCGCGGTACGCCGACAATTACAGTTACTTTTCCATCGTTCAAGGCACGCATGATTTCTGGGCCAGTTAATGAGCGAGGCAAAACAATTGTGAGGCCCATCAAAAGTGGTGCCATTAACCCAGTATTGAGAGGATAGACGTGGAAGAGCGGCAAAGGCAGCATAACTCGGTCTTTTGGTCTGAGCAGGTCAATTTTTGAAATTACTTCGTCAAGTTGCAGGAGCATATTGGTGTGGCTCAGGGGCACGCCCTTAGGTGTACCAGTGGTTCCTGAGGTATAGAACAATACAGCAGTGTTAGAGGGTGGCAGCTTGAGTAATTGCGGATTGATGGCTGCTGCTTTTTTCTCGTCATCAGCAGCGATCTTCTTCCAACTTTCTTTTATCTCTTCATCATCTAAGCGAATAATGCGATGTTTAGACTTGGCTTTAGCACCGCTTTTAGGCAAAACTTTGTCGAGGCGCTTCGAACCTTTCTCGTCAGTAAAAATATAACCAGCCGAACTATCGTCAATAATGTGTTTGAGCACATCATCGTTTTGCTGAGCATCGATTGGCACCACTGTGGCACCAGTATAAATGGTGGCAAGTGCGCAGATAATCCAAGATGCCGAATTAGGGGCAAAGAAAACAACACTGTCGCCCTGGTTAATGCCTTGACTGAGTAGAGCTGCAGCCACACTGCGAATTTCGGCAAGAAAGCCCTGATAATTTAAGGTGATTGAACCGCTTTTGACAAAGCTGACAATGGCGTCGTCTTGGCCGTTTACAGCGAAACCATCTATGAGGTCTTTCAGCGTACGCTCGCTCACTGGAGATGAGCTATCAGGGTTATCCCGGGTTTCCAGATTTGTATCTACAATCTCTGCGACCATTTCACACCTACTTGAAACCCAACATATAACGGCAAGCTATTTTACTCGGGATTTATTTTACTGTTATCAATTTCGACCTGTTTACTGGGCACCTCAACCACTTGATTTGGGTTCACCCCTTTGCTTCTGTCTAAGGCCAATAGTTCCGCTTTGATGCGCCCAGCAACAGTGTCAGCAGCCTTCTGCCCGGCTGCGATACCACGCTTCAATATCTCTCTGTCTTTAGTCATCCCCGGAACAAAGTCAACATCAGGATAGATCAAAATATCTGAGGCATGGGCCTGTTGTTTGTCGGCATTGGCCAACATGATGTCCATTACCCGCATTAACAAGTTGCGCTTCGACTTGAACTGTTTGTTAGCCACCGGCTTAATGGCAGTGTCGACTAAGGCTGCCACCACGATATCGGCACCCATACCTTGAGCTATTATGGAAGGAAGATTGGCTTTCAGACCACCATCGACATAAAGTTTGCCATTGAGCTTCATGGGGCGATAAAGAGTAGGAACGCAGTTGCTAGCTAACACTGAGCGCGGCAAATCGCCACTAGCAAGAGCGGTAGTTTCGCCGTCAGTCAAATTTGTCACCACCGCAGCAAAAGGTATTTTCAGCTCACTGAAAGTGGCTGGAAGTTTGCTCTGCAATAATTTCAAATAGCCTGTACCGCTGGTGATGCCAGCATAAGGGCGACCAGTAAATAGATATGCTAGAGGCTTAATCGGTCTGGTAATCACGCTTAAAATGGCACCTTTCAGCATGGCGTTTTGCATATCATCGTCGAGATATAATTTTTCAATGTCGTCTACCGAAACACCGGCACAATAAAGGGCACCAACAGTGGAGCCCATACTGGTGCCAACGATGCCGTCTATTTTGATGCCATGTTGTTCAAAGCTTCTTAGTACACCAATCTCAGCAACAGCCTTGCAGCCACCACCAGAGAGCGCCAAAATCAAACGAGGTTTTGATTCTTTGAATACTTCAACGGCAGCAGCGTCGACTTTGATACTAGTCGGTGGAGAGAGAACATCGGCAGTACGATTGACTGCACCACGTTGCGGCTCGTTAAGCCGGTCAGACGTCGGCGAAGACTGAGCCCAAGCGGCTGTGAACGATGCATTTACAGTGAGAGCAGACAAAGCAGTCAAACTGGCTAGAAGGCGTTGTATCTTGATTTGAACCACTTCAAAGACCTCTTTTACAGGAGGATACCAGGCAAACAGCCGCTTGGTTACTCTGTTTTATGCATCCATGGCGTAAAGACTGGCTCTTGGCACTTTGGTTCCCTGCAAATAAAGTTAACGTATAGGAAATCATCGATTTAGAGACTTTGCACTATGCTCTATTTGCCGTTGCTTGCCTCCCCCTAAAGGACAGAAAATGCCTAAACTCTCTTCACTCAGCCTGCTTGCTGTTCTCACTATTATTATAGTCACGGCTTGTAATCAAGCTGAGGTGACCAAAGAAGCCGACGGCAGTCAAATGTCAAAGCAATCGCAAGCAAACCAGGCCGCTTGTCTCAAACTGACGGAACAGGCAAAAGCGGCCATGTCTGCTGGCGACAAAGCTACAGCCGAGGCAAAATTCAAAGAAGCGATAGAAGCCGCAAAAGGGGTATCGGCCGATTCTCCCGAACAGGCTGCCGCCATAGCCAACTTGGCAGATTTTTACTATGCCCAAGGGGATGGCGCCCAAGCCAATCTCCTCTTCACCCAGAGCCTCAGCATGCATGAAAAAGCCCTTGGTCTCATGCACGTTGATCTAGTGACTGACTTGGTGGGCCTGGCTCACGTATACAGCAGTGAAAAGAAATATGCCGAAGCCAAAGCTAGCTTAGAGCGGGCCGTCGACATTCTTAAAAAAGCTGGCAAAGACGTTCCGGCCGACATAACTGCCGATTTAGCTAAAGTAGAAGCCTTAGCAGCAAAATAGCTATTTTAGTTTGCTCTGGCCTGATCTAATTGCCTCTGGACTAATCTAACTTCGCCATGGGGTCAATTTCAAAATTGCTCTGGTTGCCAGTCATTTGGTGTGGCTTGCGGATTTCTTGACGGATAAACCCGTCGGGGTTACTAGACCAGCGTATTGCCGCCTCACGCACAGTGGTTTTTTGACGCACCACGCTTTCTATTAGTCCGGCCTCGCAAGCTTCTCTAGAGCGAACTTCAATCTGCTTTAGCCTGGCTGATGGGCAAGCCTGTTGGGCTAACTCTTCACGGGGAGCCTCAAGGGACAATTTCGACTTTAAATTGTTCAAGAAGTTGGTAACGGCGTTAATGTTCATCAATTTCCCATTGAGCTAGTGCCTAATTCAAGGCTAGCTGATAGGAAGCGCTGCCAAATATAGGCAGAGCCATAACTCAGTATAGGAACAGCTATAAAAGTCTATTTCCAGGAATATTCAGTGATCATGCCATCAGAATATGTCACCCGACCACCGGTAGGGTCGTCTCCAGCCTGCACTGGTCTGACATGGCCGTGCCCGGCTCGGGCAACCTGGCGACGGCGTGGCCGCTTGGTCGAATGAGTTGATTTGTGGCCAGTACCTGTCGCTACTTTAGCTTTGGGCGCTTCTACAGAAGTAGTGGCTGGCGCTGCGTTATCAGCTGGGCTATTAAACGGATTGACTTTGAGAACGGGGTCAATCATCTGTTTGGCGCCGTTTACCACATGTGCGGGCAAGTTTTGCAATTGGTGAATAAGCCAGAAGCCTGCTAGCACAATCGCTGACAGTATCAACAGGGCAATTCCACCACGCACAGAATAGTGAATAGCTTCGCGAGCAAAAGAGGCTTTGGCAATTTGCCAGCCTTCTTCTTCGCCCACCGGTCTGTCCATTTCTAGTTGGGCTTCAAGTTCGGATTCTCTTTCTGAGTCACGATTTGCTTTAGCTTCTGCCGCAGTTAACCCGCGCCCTTTCAGCTCAGGGTCGAGAACAGCGTTTACTTTGGGTAGAGTCAATGCCAGTAACCTAGGATAAGTTCTAATAACAGTAGTCAGTATGACGCAGTCAAACTTAGCTTCCATTAGAGCAGTCTCAGAGTAGAATTGTTGGCGGAGAAAAAACACAAAACATCTATGAAAAAATCAGCCTTCTCAATCGCCCTTGCCCTCAGCCTGTTTTTTTCAAATACGACGGCCAACCAGCTTGTTTGGGCCAAGTCAAAAAAATCACACGAAGGGCCCAAAGCCGAAGCTAAGAAGGTTGAATCTAATAAAGTAGAATCTAAAAAAGTAGGCTCTGGCGACGCCCCAATGGAAGCCTGGCGTGACCTTTCGGTTACCCCATGGGCAGCACTTCTCTGTATTCACGGCCTCAGTCTGCATGCCAGCAGCTATGCCTCATTTGGCAAGCAGATGGGGCATCTAGGCATTCCTACTTATGCCATTGATGTCCGCGGTTTCGGCTCCTGGCAAAACCAAAAAGAAACCACAAACCTCGACTTTGCCGCGGCTTTCGATGATATTAGAAACGCTTTGATATCTATTCGCAAAGCGCATCCGGGTCTGCCTATTGTGCTGTTAGGCGAATCGATGGGTGGTGCTCTTGCTTTGCAGACAGCAGCTGATAATCCTAAATTAGTTGATGCTTTGATTTGCAGCGTACCAGCGAGGCAAAACCAAGGTCAAAAAGGCACCAATTTAAAGGCAGCCTTAGGCTTTATCTATACACCGAACAAAGAGCTTCTGGTAGGGCCAAAAGTAATTGCCAGAGCCACAAGCAATCCAGAAGTGGCTGAAGAATGGGAGTCAGATCCCCTTGGTCGCAGCCGATTTTCGGCTAAAGATCTCAACCATTTTCATCATCTAATGAGTCAAAATCCTACGAAAGCACAACAGATTGCTGATATGCCTGTGCTCTTTTTACAAGGCGCCAGTGACCGCCTAATCAAGCCCTCAGGCACTCTAGAACTATTTAGCAAAATCAAATCGACTGATAAAAATTTGGTGATGGTTGGTTCGGCCGAACATCTTATTTTTGAGCAAGGACAGTTTGCCAACGACATGGTTGATCTAGTCTCAAACTGGATTGAAAAACATGTGGTGACTGGCACCGACAAGCCCGACTTGAGCGAGAAGCAAGAGAAAGCAGAGCCAAAAGCAGAAGAAGACGCCAACAGCTTTAAACAAGGGCTGGGCCACTTTAAAATTGCCGAGGGGCAAATTTTATTGGGAGACTATAAAGAAGCAGAAGGCCACCTCAGTACAACTCTGCGCGTTGCTCGAGGAACCGCTCTAGCAGCCCGAGCACACAAGCTCTTGCTAGAGCTGCCAGAAAAGTTCATAGCACCGCCATTAGGGTCATCGTCAGCAGCAGCAGTTGAACATATTTCGCTCAACAGTGCAAAAGACAACAGCAAGCCGACCTTACTGGTTTTCTGCGCACCCTGGATAGAAGCCTGCAAAACACTCTCGGCCGATATTACTGCCGCTCTTGGTGGTGACGCCGACAAAGTCAACGTGGTGTGGATCAATGCTGACGAGGAAAAGAGCAAACCTTTACTAGAGGAATATGGCATAAAGCCACTGCCAGCAATCCTTTATCTTAAGAGAAACAATGAAGTGTTGCTTTACAGCTTGGGCGATCCTGGCTCTAATGCTATCCACACTCGAGTACAACAACTCTTGAAATCTGAATAATAATTTACCTAAGCCAAAGCTCTGCGCTCTCCCGTCTGGCCGATTTTTGCTAAGATGAAATTACCTCTTGGCATCCAGGCCTTACTATCTTTATTAGGCAAACCTACAATGGCTCAGTTCTTTGAACAGTCAGAATCATTTGGATGCGATCACACTGATTCGCTTGCCTTCATCAATGGGCGAGAAGCTCTTGAGCAGGCTAACTACAATCTCGCCATTAACAACTTCACTATTTTAATTGAGCGCCATCCGAGTCAAGCTCAATACTTATTTATGCGAGCCAAAGCCTTCCTCGGCCTCTCTGCCTTTGATCTTTGCCAAAAAGACTTAGAGAAAGCGCTTAAACTTGGCATGGTGCACCCCGAGGTTCACGATTTGCTGGCACACGCCACCAGTGAAAGAGAAAAGCGAGGTACGAACGAAGATTTTAGACCTGATTTCTTAGCCCTTGTAGCATTGCGCCGCAACTATCGGCTGCGCTCACTAATACTCAGTGTTGATGAGGCTTTGGCCGAAGCCAATTACAATTTAGCACTGAAACTGCTAGACCTAGCTGAGCGACTAGTTGATCACAAAGAACTGTCGTCTGATCTCGGCTTCAGCTTAGGTAAGCTGCGAGCTCAAGCCTGCATAGGCAATCACGCTAAGCTCGATGCCTTAAAGGTTATTGACTTTCATCTCAACCACGCTTACTCAGTCGGCCGCGACGATCAAGTGCGGCTCTTCAAGATGCTGCGCTCGCAAGCTTACTCGTAACCTTAAACAAATAAACTTACTAAGGGCATGCCTCATCTTATACAGTTAGGAGGAGCAATTGCCATTTGTCGTAGTCATATACTTGGATCTTGCGGAGAAAGTGTAAGTGCCTCGCCCAGTTATTCTATCTCTATGCCTAATAGCCTTGTCGGCTAGCGGCTCTGCAGCCTCTTCTGCCAATACCCAAGTGATGCAACCTTCTAAGGCTGCAGCGACAAAAGCTGCCAGCATTGGCTCCCAGCCGACAGCTCCGAGCAAAGTATCAAAAAATGACGATATTACTCGCGAAATTCGCGGCTATGAGCACAAATATTTCGAGCGCAATTTTGAAACAGAAAGCGATGATCAGCGCCTTAACAGGCTAGAGAACTTCATTTTTGGAGCTACCAACAGTGGTGATGCCGCTCATCGCACCGCACAAATTATTGCTGCAGTTGGCTTACCAGCTGAACTGAAGCCAACTACAAGTTCACCTGAACCAGCAACTAGCCGCCCCACTCCAGCTTTTAGTCCAGGCTCATATGCTGGCTCTAATCAGGCTGGATCTAATCAACCAGATCAGTCACCGGGCCACTATCCACGTGTGACAGCGCTAGAGACAGCCATACTTGGTCAGAGCTATCCTACTGAGGCAATTGCAAACAGACTCAATAGAATGGAACTGAAAGCTTTCGGCGCACAATCGCAAAACACTGACCTTTCCGCTCGCACTGACGCCCTCGATCAATATGCTGTAGTCAAATTGCACATCAAACCAGAAAACGCCCTAGCGACCAATCCTCGCATGGATGGCCAAGTTCCTAGCGCGGCAGCTGGCAATCTCGGCTCATTTGAAAGCAATCCATTTGTCAGAGGTTTACGCAGCATTGCTTCAGACCTAAACCCTGTCAATTCAATTGCGGCCAGTAGTCAAAATAATGCCAGCAGTTATTCGTCAATCGAAGACGCCGATGATCCCGCGGCAGAAGCGCACCGCAAGATGATTGAACAACAGTTGATCGATGCCGCCAAACCCAACGCCCCTTCTAGCCACGAGAGAACTTTGTCGCGAGTAGCCTGGTGTGAAATGCAGATATTCGGTAAGTCATTTCCCCAATTGCACCTCTTGCAAAGACTGCACCAACTCAATAGCGACCTCTTTCCCGCTGATAAAGAAAAAGACATTCAGTTGATGGATAGAATTGACATTATCGTTAGAGAAGTGGTGCTTAGAAAACACCCGCCCGCTTAGAAATATTAGGAACATCCTTGATGCCACTACATGCAGTATCACTGCCGGAGCACAGCTAAATGGAGCGTCTACTCTCAATTGCTAAAGCTTTGATCTTGATATTGATTGTTGCCTTCGTGCTCGTCTACCAAGTAATCAGTAAACAGTAAACAGTAAAGATTAGCAGTAGCAAGCAATTACATCATGCCGCCTGGTTGAATATGGGGCATGTCATTGGAAGGCCTTGGCTCTGGTGGTGGTGGCAAACGGTCGTTAATTTCTTTAGACTCAGGCACCCTGAACATCCCGGTTTGTTGTTGTTTTGCCCCTTGGCCCTTGGGCACCACCCCTTTAACTATGGCGACAGAACAATAACCATGAACAGCAACAGCATGAGAAACACTACCAAGCAATAGCTTGGTCAAGCCGGTGCGGCCGTGAGAACCCATAACAATAAGATCAGCTGACCAGTTAGCTGCGACATGCAAAATCAACTCGCGGGCGTCGCCCTCACCCACCTGGGTGGTGACACGACCTGGACCAACAGCGTCAATTAGGTCTTGAGCCATAGATTCAAGCTCTGTACGCGCCATAGCATGCAGCGAATCGTGCTGGCGTGTGATACTTGTAGCGCGTACTGCACTCTCTTCTGAAGAAAACGAATCGGTCAGTGGTTGCACTACAGTCACTAATTTAAAGCGGGTAGAAGCAGACCAGTTGAGAGTCTTCACCCAAGCCAAAGCAGCCCGAGAATAGGGTGAATTGTCTACAGTAAGAAGGACATTCTTGAAACCTTCTTGCAAGTTAGGAGCATCAGAGTCAGGTTCACTTTTGACGATCACCACCGGGCACTGAGCTTGCATCAAAACGCCCTGAGAAACACTGCCAAGCAATATCAGTTCCATGCCTTTGTGGCCACGGGAACCCATAATGATCATGTCCACAGCATTGGCCTTGGCGGCCTCTAAAATCTCACCTTTGGCTTCGCCTTGGGCAATTTGAAAAGTAACACGACTGCCAGGCAAAGTCTTCTCTAAATCGGTGGCCATTCCTTTTAAGGTATCGGCAGTAGCTGCCGCCATTTCTTTCATAACCTGCGACTGGTCGCCAGCCTTCTTGCCAAAGCCCATATCAGGAGCTTTGAGCACCGTAAACAAGATAATCTCAGTGCCGCCGGTCCACTTAAAGCTTACGAGAGCATCGATGGCGGCTTCTGACTGAAATGAGCCATCTATGGCGGCTAGTATTTTCATGGTTCTCCTAAGAGTATGGACGTTGTTGCGCGTTTGTGGCTATATTGAGTAATTATATCTGCAAGGTATATCAGCCAATTGTTCTCAAGTACGAAAATATCATGTATATCAGAGGGCTCGACTGACAGAGTTGTTATAGTACCTATTATTACCGCTGGAGGTCCCAACCCATGAAACGCTGGCAATCACTCACTATGGTGTTGAGTCTGGCGCTCGTGCTTGCTCCAGTAAGCCTAACGGGCTGCTCTTCTGGGGGCGTCAAAGAGCACTATGTCTCACCTGAAATCGAGGGTGTCTCTCAAAAAATCAACTTAGATGAAGTACAAAAAGCCTTCTTTGAGACCAAAGGCGAGAAAGACTTCAACAGCAAAATGGCCGATTTTGAGAAACGTGTAAACGAAATTTATGACGGCGAGGGGGTAGTAGCTCTCGATGCCACTCATGAAAACGATCGCTTAACGGTTATTGGCTATATCGACAAAGACAAGAAACCTGGTTTTCAGTCAGGCGATGAAAAACTCTTTGCAATTGAGCAAACCGGAGCTGTAGTCAATAACGAACTTCCATATCGGGTAGCCGGTTATGACGGCCGACCATATTACGAAGGCCATCGCAGCATTCTCGACAATCCTTTTGTGCAAATGATGGTGATGTCGCACCTAATGAGCAGCTGGGGTGGTCGCTACCATACCCCTTACAGCAATTATGGCGGCCTAATGGGCTACCGCAATACTTGGCGCCAATCGCCTCAGTATACCCAGCAGAAGACCGCCAACCAGGGCTTCTTCTCTAGGTTCAAGAGCAAGTCTGACGGTAGCTTAACTAGCAAAAGTGGCTTCGGTGGTTCTTTCTCGTCGAGCCCAACCAGTACACCTAAGCGAAGCTGGGGAGGCCTTGGCGGATTTTCCAATTCCTCCTCTTCACCTTCTTCAAGCACTTCGTCCAGCTCAGGCTGGGGTGGCAGACGCTCATCGGGCTTCTCTATGAGAAGATCGGGCGGTTGGGGCGGCCGTAGAAGATAACGACGAGAAGATAACGACGAGAAGATAAAAACAAGAAGATAGAGCAGAGAGGAGACGACAAGAATGAACTATCTGCTGCGTGTTTCAGATCACCTCAATCAGCACCTAGTCGTGATTACTCTTGATCAACAAACGGCAAAACAGCCTGCCGTCGACATTGTTTTTGAAATTCTTGGAGCAGAAGCACCAGACGAGCTGGTCGCCGAAGGTCGTTTGCCAGAGGGCCAAATAGACGACTTACGCGCCCTGCAGAAGATAATTTTTGACCGCGATAGCGATGGGCTATTCATTTCTAATGCGGTCGACTTTATAGCCAATGGCGAGCCCCTCGACCCAGAGGCACCAATGGTGCAAGTCTTTGTGCCATCAGAGCGCGACTCGGTTAAATATATGCGTTGCGACTTGGTGGTTTTAGACAAGTCAAATTCAACTGGAACAGCCAAGCCTGGTGCTTCAAGTACAAGTACGAATTCAAGTACGAGTTCAAGTTCAAGTGCTAACTCAGTCGAGAAAAAAATTGAAGAGTTCAGCCGAGTAATGTTCTTACATCAAATTGCTGTGGGCACCATTATTGATGTCACCAAAGACAATGCCGATTTGGTCGATGTGATTAGCAATGCCGAAAGCGAGAACCTAATTGAAATCGATGTCAAAAAAGCAGCTTATAAACTAAGCGAAAAAGGCAAACGCATACACGATTCGTACATTGCAGAGGCACAAGACCTAATCAAGCGTTTTGATATCTATGGTGATGTCGATGTTGATGCCAGTGGCACGGCTCACTTTGATACCAACCTCGGCCGTGACTTAAGAGTGGCCGCTTTTGAGATTGAAGGAGTAGACCCCTTCAGAGCACGCTTCTTACTCGGTCTCAATGACGGTGAATGGGACAAATTAGAAAACTGGTCTGAAGTTCTTCAAAAGCCCGACTGGTATGCTCAAATATTTGCACCAATAGAGCAGGCCACAAGTGTAGAAGAAATTGGCGAAAGCAACTTGCGCCGCATTATCGAGCAAGCAAAAGCAGCACTAAGACGCAGCTCTTAAAAAAGAAGGTTATGAATAACGAACTAACAAATGGCGCAAAACACTGCCCTATCCTAACCATTTTGTCGCGCGACGGGCGAGCATCGGCAGAGTCTATCGCCGCTCAAACCGGAAGGGAAGTCGAGGCAGTCAAAGCTTCTATAGCCAAATACGAAGAAGACGGTGTGATTAAGCGCTACAACGCCGTAATCGATTGGGAAAAAGCTGGCTACGATAAAGTAACGGCTTTTATTGATGTAAAAGTTGTACCAGCACGAGACGTTGGCTTCGACGCCATTGCCGGTCGTATTGCCCGTTTTCCTGAAGTGCGCAGTGTTTGGTTAGTATCTGGTGGCAGCGACTTGCGAGTGGTAGTTGAATCGACTAACTTGCGTCAATTGGCCAACTTCGTTGCCGAAAAATTATCGACAATCAATGGCGTTACTGGCACAGTGACTCACTTCCAGCTACGGCGCTACAAAGAAGATGAAGTGCTCTATTTAGAAGCTGAAGGAAATGAGCGCTTGGTGATCACTCCTTAAATGATGCCTCTCAAGCCCATTTCGAAGATCGCCAGTGCTATTCCGGTATCAGGAATTAGGCGTTTTTTTGACATAGCTGCCTCAATGCAAGACGTCATTTCTTTAGGGGTCGGTGAGCCAGATTTTGTCACACCGTGGTCAATCAGAGAAGCCGCTATCTACTCATTAGAACGGGGCCACACTAGTTACACATCAAACTGGGGCTTAATTGAGCTAAGACGAGCGATTAGTGAGCACTTAGAGCAACTCTATCAAGTAAGCTACCGGCCAGAAGACCAAGTGCTCATAACAGTTGGTGTATCTGAAGGCCTAGATATAGCTTTGCGCACCATACTCGATGCTGGTGATGAAGTTCTCGTACCCGAGCCCTGTTATGTCTCATACAAGCCCTGCATTAGCTTAGCTGGCGGAGTACCGGTAGCAGTTGAGACCACAGCAGAAGAAGGCTTTCGCATCACAGCCCAAAAGCTTGAGGCACACCTAACCAGCCGCACTAAAGCAATACTCTTAGGTTACCCGTCTAATCCAACTGGCGCCACCATGCCGCGCGCATTGATGGAAGACATTGTCAGATTTGCCGAACGAAACGGCTTGTATATTCTCAGCGATGAAATCTACGATCGACTCACCTACGAAGGCGAGCACACATGTGTACCTTCAATAGAAGGTGCTTTTGAGCGCACTATCTTGTTCAACGGTTTCTCCAAAGCCTATGCTATGACTGGTTGGCGCATTGGCTATATTTGTGCGCCCAGCGAGCTACTTGCCACCATGATGAAAATCCATTCTTACACAATGCTCTGCGCACCAATTACAGGGCAAAAGGCCGCCTTAGAAGCTCTTAAAAGCTCTGAGCCACAAGTGCAAGATATGATTGAACAATATAGTCAAAGGCGCCGAGTTATTGTTAACGGCTTCAATCAAATTGGGCTACAATGTCACATGCCAGCCGGGGCCTTCTACGCTTTTCCTAGTATTGCCAGCACCGGTTTAAGCTCAGAAGAGTTTGCTGAGAGACTATTATTTGAACAACGAGTTGCCCTTGTACCGGGCACTGCATTTGGTGCGGGGGGCGCTGGTCATATTAGATGCAGCTATGCCACATCAATAGAAAAAATCGAGGCTGCCCTTGAGCGCATCAAATGCTTTGTCGAGCAACTAAAAGTTACTTAGAAGCCAAATTTCTTCGAGCCAGATCTAAAATCTCAGTGATTGTTTTTGCCGGAATGGCATAGTTATTGCCGTTCCAGCCGCCCGCTAATGCAGCAACAACTTCGCCTTTTTCATTGAACAGCGGGCTGCCAGAGGCACCAGATTTAGAGTAATAATTACCAAAAAATCTCTCTGACATAATTTCATTGGTATCGGCAGCAAGCTCTCTAGAAAACTTGAAACTATGGTCAGCAGGGTTGTAGCTAGATGGGTCGGTCACTCTCACCTTGTGCCCATCAGTTCTCACCCGAATAGGCATCAGTTCAATATTTTCGATAGTGCCGGGTCCAATGGTTAAGCCGCGCACGTCAAACTGATGGCTAATTGGCAGCACTCGATCGCCTGGTTGAGCTGCTTCTTGGCTAATTTTGACAGCCTTAAAACTCTTATCAGATTCAATTTTTAGAACAGCTAGGTCGTCAGCTCCACTCATTGCCACCACTTTCGCCTTGCGCACAGTACCGCTGGCATCAATTGTATTAATATCAATTTTGCCTGCCACCACATGATGATTGGTGACGATCAGACCGTCTTCTGAAGCCAAGAAACCATTGGCACTATGAGTATGGCGTCCTCCACTGATTCGGTTGGCAGTTACTCGAACAGAGCTCTCACGAGCGCCAATAAAAGTTGCAGCATCCGGTTCTTGGCGGTTATAGAGACGCGCTCTAGGACCACCTAAAAAAGTCTGCGAGGGCTGCTCATAGGTGTTAATGCGCAAATAGTTACTGCCGACGCCGAACAAAGCACGATTGGCTAAAGCAGATCCGGTTAATCCGGCCGATGTGGTAAGTGCTAAATCGACTACAAACTTACCGCCAGTAGCAGCAAACCTGGAGCGGTTAGCTTCTAGACCGTCAGCAGTGCTCCAAGTATCGCTCAGAGTTGAGGCGATTTCACTGGCTGGCTTGACCAAGTCTTTGAGCACTGAAGCACTAAGGGCCAAACCGCCAATAGCTATACCTGGCCGCAACCAAGGCAGCTTTGCCTCGGCCGCCCGTATGGCAAAACCAGTGACCAGTGACGCTGCAACTTCAACTGCAACTTCAGGCACGCGCTCTTTTATGGCTGCTACAGCGTCAATTGTGCCCCTGGTCACCACATAAATTTCGCGCGCTAACTTATCGTCGACGTACTGGGGACGTTGACGCTGGGACGAATCAGAAAATAGATGGTCATCGTCGAATTTATCGAGTTGAATCGGCATTGAGACCCCCTAGCAAAAAAAGCTTAGCGAACAAAGCTCATTCTGGATATCGGGGTTCTACGAACGGGTTTCTAGAATCTAAATTGGAAATTCTAAAGCTTAAAGTCTAAATACAGAAACAGGTACCTTGGCGCTGATGGCCTGATTGAGTGATTGCTGGGCGGCAGCTATCAAAATTCCGGGGTGCTCGCAGGTTTGTGGCATATTCGCAACGCCGGCGTGGGGGTCAAAGCCTGAATCGAAGCGCTGGCTATTATTGCGGCTCACGGCAATCTCGATAATGCGCTGGGCGCAGGTCTCAGACTCTTCCAGGCTAGAATTGGCCAAAACCATGCCAATGAGGCCATTGAATTGGCAAATATAGTCAAGTTTGCGCACTTCAGCAACAGCCAAAGTGCCGAGCCAGGCAATTACTTCTTCACGTGAATGAGTCAAAGAATCTTTTTGATTAAGACTGGCACAGGGCGACAGCAGGACAATGCCAAAGCCGAGCTTGGTTCTTTGATAGCGGTTAAATTCTTGCATCAAGAACCAATAGAAAGAACCTTCAGCGAACATTCCTGAACGCGCATCAACTAAGCGCTTGCAATATTCGTCAAAGCTAGCCTGGTCAAAAACTGCTGGTTGGGGCAAAACACCGGGCTGGGCCATGGTCGTCTGCGAACGACGGTCATTATCACCAGTGGGCGGGGCAATAGGAGCAACGGCTTGCGGTGGTAAACCTTTAGCGAGGAGCACACTTACTTCTTCTAAATCGGCCGAATCGTGGCACCAGACCGCCGGAGCATCCTCAGCCTCGCTGCCGTAAAGGCACCAGCGCGGAACATTAGTGGTGGCAAATGAAAAAGTGCAGGTGACAAGCAGGGTCAAATTGGCAGCCTGGAAGGGCAGAGCAATTACTGAACTGCGTATCATCGATGCCATTTCAACCACTGAAAGCAAGACAAACTGATCTGGCGTTTTAGTAATTTTCGATAATTTGGTTCGTTCCATTAGAAACTCGCAGACTTAACAGGCATTTAATAGCAGCATGGGGCAAGAAAATCTAGCACCATAGATTATCAACCACTTTATATCTACAATTTGGCCTTATTCTGTTAGTCTTAAGATGCTTCCTCTATCAGTCAAAATGTACCGTCCCAAAGTAGACCCAAACACTCTGCCCCTCCGCTTGCCGCGCTTGGAGTCTTTGCCAACCAGCAAAGATGTTAGCGAAGCGCTTCAGCATGCTCAGAAAAGTGTTGGCAGAAGAGTCGAGATAATTTGGGCACGCCCTGGGGCAGATAGCTCTCTTACCCTTACCTGCACCTATAGTGCACTTGGTGGCGAACCAGTCTGGGAGCTGACTGAAAACCGCCAACGAGAAATCAAAGAAATTTGGACATACCCTTGCGGTGATATCGGCCTAATTCTTAACCTCGTGACAGCCGAATGCACTGGTGATGCTCTTCCTTTGGGAGATTCTAGCCAGTTAGGGAGCGGCATTGATAAAGGCACAAGCAATAGCAGTGGTGTCTTCAGTAGCACCTTGCTGCGCATGCAGTCTATATCAACACAAAGAGCCCCAGTGGCCAATGCCAGTCGCAATTCTAAAGTTGCCACCATGGAAGGTAGCCTCACTGATATGCAAGTACCAAACTTGCTGCAGTCGATTAGCATGGGTGGAATGACCGGATGTTTGTTCGTCGACAACGGTGAAGCAGCAGCAGAATTATATTTTCAAGACGGCACCCTTACCCACGGCAAGGCCTTAGATATTGAAGGCGATCAAGCAATCTTAGAGTTGGTTACCTGGGAAAGCGGCAAGTTCTATTTTTATCGCGATGAAACTAGCCCACAGCGCACCATAGTAAAACGCATTGATGCCTTGCTAATGGAAGGCATTGCCCTTTTAGACCAGACAAAAGCAATTGCATATGCCGGAGTTAGAGTCGATTCTTACATAGACAAAGCGGAAGACAACCTTTCAGAAAAAGACTTCGAACAACGAGTTTCAACTGGTGCTCCGGTTGATATGGGCATACAAAAGAATTTCTATATTCAGCTCGATGGCTGCGCAACCTTGTCTGACATTCTGCACAAAACACCCATGGCGAAAAAAGATTGGGTGCCAGTAGTCTTTAATTTGGTCAGCAGCAAACTGATCAAAGCCTCAAATAAGCCTGCCAAAACAGATAAGACAGCCGGACTGCATGCTACTCCTATCGATACTGTAGCGATTGAAAGAGTCAATAAAATGTTGGCTCGCCCTGACACCAGTATTCTCTCTTATCCGTCTTTCCATTATTTTCTACAACAAGAATTTGATCGTTTTCAACAATATCGAATTCCCTATTCTGTCATCATTTTTGAGATGTGGGCCTGGCATAACAATGAGTTGAAGGCACTTTCGCCTACTGCCCTACAAGAAGCGGTAACCCGCATCAATGGTGCCAAACGCTCACTAGATCTTTTTGCCCACTTTGAAGCATTGAGCTATGCCATACTTTTGCCGCACACCGAAACTCCAGCAGCAGCAGTTTTAGCCCATCGCATATTAGAGATTTTGAGAGCAAGAACACTTGGTCCTGAAGCCAGTCTCGGTCAATTAGCACTGGCTTTTGGCGTGGCTGGTATTCCTGAAGACTGCCAAGACATTGGCATAATGTTGGCTGCCGCCAAAGCATCAAAAGTGGTGGCACAGAAGAATAACTATCCAATAGTGATGTTTAAAGACATTACCCCACCGGCCTGAGTGACCATGATGACGAAGTTTTCGATCGCCGTCACATGCGCGCTCACTTGCTCTCTTACTTATGTAGAGATGGCGCAGGGGCAGCCCAAAGCCCCAGTATTAGATTCGAAGACAGCAGTAAAAATGGCTCTGAAAGCCTATAAATCTGGAAAATTTGGCGAAGCTGCTAACCTTCTATTGACTGACTTGAAAGAGCATCCTGATGACAGTAAGACTCACTATTACTTAGGCTTAGCACTTAAAAAGCAAGGCTACGACATGTCAGCCTTAAAAGAGCTAGAAATGGCAGCGCGATTGGCACCGCCAGAAATGATTAGCTCTTTTGCCGAAGAGAAACTTGATGGTTTAGATAAGTCTAGTTTGCCGGTCGCTCCAGCCAAACCGAAAGACTGGTTTAGCCAAATGACCACTTCGGTCACTGAGTTCATGGGCTTTAGCAAGCCTGTGGCAAGTAAAGCTGATGAAAAGCCTGCCCCAACTCAAGTCTTTGAAATGCCTGACCTGTTCGGTTCAATGAAAGATGCTATTCGCAATGGCAAGAAAATGATAAAGACTGCCAGTGGCCAATCTCAATCATCAAGGCACAGCACTGGCGGCCCAGCTGAAATCATGCACATGGATGAGATGCTTGATTTAGTTGAAAAAAGCAAAACCATCAATGTTCCGGCCTGGGCTAGTCACACTGAAGGTTTGACAGTTTACCATCAAGCTCCTGAAAATATTCCTGAATGGGATTATTGGATAGCTCGCTTCAAACGCTCTATTCAGCACGTTCTATTGAAACGTTTAAATGCCGAGTCAACAGACCAGGTACGTGGTGCAGCTGCTGCAATTTTTAGTGTAGACCGCAAAGGCAATTTGCACGGCAGTATCTATGCCACTACTGCTGATTCAACTCTAAATAAGTGCTTGGTGGAAGCCATTCGCGACCTTAATCACTCGCGCATTTTGGCCTTCCCAGCTAGTTCAAATATTAGTGGCTGGAATTTCCAAATGACCTGGAATTTTGGCAAAATGCTGGCTTACGTTCGCAATTACCGCGAGCAAGCCAAGCAGCGCGAGGCGATTAAGCAGCTAACTGACGTCCTCGCATCAGACGCTCAACTCAAAGCTAAAATTTTGAAAGCGAAAAACGAACGCGAACTAAAAGCTAAAATGAAAAAACTTGCCAAAGCGAAAGATCTGGCCACAAAGGCCAGGCTGCTTGAGCAAAATCGCGAAATTAAAGCTGAAGTAGAAGGTCACATAATGACCAAACCAACAATTAAAGAACTTCGTGCGGTTACTCTAGAGCTGAACGATCTTAACACTACCCCTGGTGCCCCAATTCCTGAGGGCGATCCTTTTGCCTCTATCGATGACAATAAGATTTTGAGCTGGCCAGACCTCAATCGGTAAACCTATGACAAAGAACAGACTAAACCTTTCAATTAATGCTCTAAGCATAATATGTCTATTGGTCAATTTGCCCGCACTGGCAGTTCCAGAAAAAGCCAAAGAAACCCATGGCCCACAAGAGAACATTGGCCTACAAGAGCATCCAGCGGCCTGGAGCGATGCTATACCCTATTACAATTTAGCCAACAAGTACTTAGAAAAAGCTCGCTATGAAGACGCCATAGACAACTATCACGAAGCCATAGCACGCTATAGCGATGACCCTGATTTTTACATAAATCTCGGCTACTGTTATCGCAAACTAGAAGATTTCGAAAGTGCCGAGCAAGCCTTTCGCAAAGCAATTTCGTTAAACAATAAAGACTGGGTAACCTGGAGTAATTTGGCCAATGCCTTGCTCAAACAGAATAAGTTACCTGAAACAGTAAGCACTTTTGAAAAGTGTCTCAAGCTCACAATGCCAGCCAAAGAGCGCGAAGCAATCAACCGCGACATTGCCGACATCAAGAAAATTCTCGCTATGCGCAAACCAGACATAAAACCAGAAATAGTTTCTGGCAAAGGGGCTTTACCCAAAACGCTAACTTCAGGCACCCCAGCAGCCAAAAACTCGGCAGCTAAAATTGTGATTGAGAAAATTCCACCTAATAAAGTGGCCAAGCCCTCGGTCGTACCAAGATTACCCGCAGATAACACAGCTAAAAGAGAAAAAACAGAAGCGACTGGTTGGGACTACGTCTACAAATAAAACCCGAACTAGCTTTCGCTGACATCAGCCAGTTCGCCTGCGCAGTAAAGCCAACGCCCCTCTTGCTTGATGAACGAGCTTTTCTCTGAAAAGGTAGAATCGTGTTCGCCCTGACGCAGATAGGCGCTAAAAGAAACAGAGGCCGTGAGATCGCCATCGACAAATTCAAGTATTTTTAGTCCGTTAAAGTTTGTCCCACGAGAAAAGTTCAATAAATCTGCCTTCCACTCAACAAAATCAGCGTTGTAGGCCGGATGGTCAGGATGGGTAGTATTCATCAGATAGTCAGCAAGACCAAGGGCGTAGGCACAATAGCGCGAGCGCATTAGCAAAAGTGCCGAGGGTGGCAGGGCACCATCGTGATATTGCTTGCAGCACTTATGATAAATAACCTGGCTACAGCAAGGGCAGGGCATAAAGCGATCGATCTTAGCTTCTGATTTAATTGCCATTTTAGCTGCCATCTATTTTAATAGCTCAGTAACGATCTGGCGCACCAGGTTACCATCAGCCAAGCCTTTCAGCTGAGGCATCACAACCTTCATAGCGCCACCTTGGTTGCGGCCTTCAGCAGGCAAAGTGTCTATGATAGTTTTAACAAGTTCACGAACTTCAGCCTCAGACTTTTGGGCTGGTAGGTATGTGGCCAAGATATCGCGCTCGATCACTTCTTTGCTGGCCAGTTCGGGACGATTGCCCTTGGTAAACTCAGCTATTGAATCGTTGCGCTGCTTTACTTGTTTTTGCATGACAGCCAATTCTTCTTCAGCGGTTAGCTCACTTTTTGCAACCGCACTAGCGCTATCCTCAGACTGATTTGCCGTGGACTTTTCTTCTAGCTTTTTATAAGAAAATGCTGAAAGTACTGAACGCAGAGTATCAACTCGCACTTGGTCGCGCGCTTTCATCGCTTCTTTGAGATCGGCCGAAATTTTTTCTTTTAGACTCATGGTCACACCTTTTTAGCTAGTTGATACCGTGCATAATTGGTGCGGTATTTTTCAGAACATCATCTTCGGTCCAACTAGAAGCTGGAGCTACAGCAGCAGGAGAAGCAGAAGGAGCCTGAATTATCGTAGTGGGAACCGCGATAGCACCGCTCAAATCATTTGGTATTGCCACTGGTGCAAAGGTTGAGTTCGCTTCTACAGGCAAATCTTTTGGAATCAAAGGTGGTTCAGCACCCAGTATATGGCCAATTATGCGGCTATTGCCGTCAACCATCTCACCGGCACTGTTGACACTGACATTCAGCTTTTGGCCGGCGTACTCGGCAGCTGTTCCTATGACATCAGATGTAATAGTAGAAACTCGACCAACCAAGCGTCCACTGGTAGCATCAATAATATTGCCGTGGCGATCAACTGCAATATCAAGACTTGAGCCAATAAGTGTGGCCGGAGAACTCGCACTGGCAGGGCCACTGTTAGAGCCACTAGCGGCGACGCCAGGCACCTTCGATGCTACAGATCTTACGGCGTTAGCAGGGGCAGCGGCCGCTTGCGAATGAACGAAAGGCAAATTGAAGAATTTATTGCCAGCTTTAGGCTGAGCAGGCAAAACAGCAGGAACGGCAGCCACGGCCGAAGCTTTTGTAGCTTGAACAGGAACTGCTGCTTGAGCTGGTGCTAGCTTGCTAGGAGTAGAAGCAGAAGTAGGAGTAGAAGCCGAAGTAGAATTAGCGGCGGTTATTGACCCAGCCACAGGCGCATGATAGGCAGGGTCAGCCGGGGTTATGCCAACAGCTTTCTCAGCCAAGGCTCCGGCTCCATGAGCTGTATTCTTCACAGCATTACCAGTGCCCTTAATTACTGCTTCAGCTCCGTGAGCTGTGCCTTTGACGGCCTTACCAGTGACGTCCATGACGTCCTTAACCAAATTTGTCAAAGACAACGGTTCGGCACGGGCCTCGCTGGCGCTGCCAAGAGCATAAAGAGTGACCATGGCTGCTAGGAAATGCTTTGTTTTTACGTTCATTATTAATCGCCAATAAGGAATACAAGTAGAAATACAAGTAGAAATGCAAGTAGGAGAAGATCGATAGGTGGCATTCTATCCCACCATATGACATTCCTTCCTTACTGAATTGTCATGCCAACTATTTGTCGACCAAAGATTTGACAATTTCGTCGATTTTCAATTGATCTTTCTTTTGGGCAAGACGGTCACCCAGTTGGCCATAGCACTCGGCCCGTTTGCGAAAGAAAGAGACACTGAGAGGCGAAATAGCAATTGCTTTATTCAAATCAGAAATAGCTTCACGATATTGCTTTTTGTACATGTATGCCGTTGCTCTGCGATCGTAGATTCGAGCAAGGCCTGAACGCCTTGCTACTGACTTATTAGCTTTCTCAAACGAATTAGTCGTGCTAATTACAAGGTCCCATTTTCTCAAGTCGGCATAGACAAAGATTAGCTCCTCACAATAATCTAAATTGCTAGGCATTATTCGATTGGCCTCAGTCAAAAGCACAACAGCCTGAGGGCGTTTTTTCGTACGTCTCATTAGAGAACCGCCTTGATAAAGAAAAGAAGCTCGTTGCTCTGCTTGGCCAGGCAAGCCCTTGCCCTTTTCATAGACTTTAAGTGCTAAGTCATAATTCTCAGCTTCAATTAATGCCCCAATCATAAGAGAGCACTGCACCAGACTTAAATTAGGCGATTTTAGGGCTTCCTCAAAATCTTTGAAAGCAGCAGCGTCCTGCTCAATATAGATACGAGCCTGCCCACGCCTTGCTAAAAGCTCGGCACTATTAGGAAAAGATTTCAAAACATTAGAGAGAAACTCAACAGCTTCAAGGTCTTTTTGCTGACCAATCAACTGCCTAGCCTTAAAACTAGCGCGCATAACAGCTGCCGGTAAGCTGTCATAGTCATTAGTCGCCCCCACGCTCATTGTGCTGACGGCGACTAAATACAAAGCGACTAGGCAAAATTTGCTCATACCCCTAGTGTAGAACAAATCGTCCAGACAATTATTTTGTCATGTAATTGCGGTGCAACCACTCACTTTTCGATTCGGCCATGCGTGTCTCGAACAAAACATTCTTACTTGTCTCTTGCTGCACGAGGCGAGCCTTGCCACTAGTTGCTTTCTCTTGCATTTGCCCGCGCTCAGCGTCAGCAATGCATTCTTGTACAGCGGCAGGTTTGGGAATAGCGAACTTCTTACCAGCTTCAGACTCGGTCAGTGCCTCAGCGGCAGACGAGTTAATTAGTTTGGGCCACATCTTTTTGAAGAGAGCATTATTGGCATACACATCAACGCTATTGATCTTGCCGTTGATAGCAAAAGCATAACCAACCACATCGCTATGACCATAAACTACTTTTTCTAGGTCGTGCACATATTTTTCTGTCGAGGCTTTTACTTGATCATTCTCAAGGGCTAGCTGCAGACTACTAGGCGAAGGGCTAGCCATAGCCTGGGCTGGCGAGACATGGGCCTTAGCAAAGCCCAAGCTGCTGAAGCGAGCTACCGAATCCCAGACTTGCTGCTGGCTACCTGAATATTTAGCGGCCATTTTGAGCGATTTATTCGCCAACTGATAATTTGAATTTTTGAAAGCTGTGGCATCTTCAGCGCCTCTTTTACTCCAACGATCATGCTCAACAAAGAAAGAATTGATTGGCACCAAACCAGATTTTGGTGCCAAAATCATGTCATATTGCATAGTGCGATCTTGACGGCCACCTTTGACGATGTCACCAGACTGTACAAAGACTGCCATTGAGCCAGTATTTTGAATAGCTAACTGATTGACCTGACCCGTCTCTTTGACGGTTACTTGCCCCTTGCTCAAAGCTTCTTGCAGTGTGAGAAATTGCTGAAACTTAGAGTTATCTTTGCCATGTATGAGAAAAATACTGAGATTAGAACTTGTAAACGGTCCACTGATTTTTTTTGGAAAAATTCTCACAGCAAACCCCAGTTCTTCAGAGAGAACTTGGCGACATACTGGCAACAGCATATGGCGATAGAAGAGGCGGACGCTCCAGGAAAAGCCCTAGAGCTGATCATGGCAATATCTACTAGTCAATGGACTAGTCAATGCTCAAGTCAATGGACTAGGCTATTTTGAGGGCCTTTAGAGACGACGCCAGATAGAGCAGTGCTTACTGACTTGACGAATCACTCGCTCATTTTCACGATTAATAAAAGGCAAATTAATTACTTCAAGCAGCTCAAAGTCTTGCTTGAGATAATCGCTTACCTGGCTCTCGCTCAGCCAAAGCTCTTTCGGTGTCACTTGCTTCTGCCAATTAAAATCACTAACAAGTAAAAGCAAACCACCGACTTTAACGATGCCGCGGTCACCGTTGAGACGAGACAATATCGATAGGGGGCTCGGCACAATAGTCAAAGCATCAGTAAGAGCGACAAAATCAAAATTTAGATAGTCGGCGGGCAAAGAGCACGGGTCGCAGCGGCGGAACTGCACACTCTGAGGTCTGGCATTTTCGATGGCACCACTGACAGTGAACTGTTCAAGGTTGCTATCAAGCTTATGGTACTCATAGCGCTTCGCTGCGAAAATCTCTTGAGCGGCACTAATTAGCGGCAAACGCAAATCAACAGCCACGACATCTTCGAAATGACGAGCAAGTATATGACTGAATGAGCCAACTGAACAGCCCACATGGAGAGCTCTTTGACTTTGACTATGAGCTTGGGCTAGCTCATGGCCATCAACCCGACGAGAGACATACTTATCGACTAGTAGATCTAAGTCTTCAAAACTATTCAGTTCTTGGCCAAAGCTCGCAGCAATTTCGCCATTTACTTCAGCTTCATTTCCTAGATGAACGACAGCTCCTAATTGAGATTCAGTCTGAGATCCAAGAGCTAAATTTGTGCGCACCACTCTTAAACCAGCATGCTGGAAGAAATGTGGCCGGAAGTGGAAGCGCGCATGAACACTGGCTTCACCACCAGTGCTAATGAATGAACCGCCGCCAATCATTTGATGTTCGCCATCGAAACAAGGTGTACTAAAATCATCATAAAGGCGGTTTATCTTGAAACCAGGCAAAGGATGGAAATGATCGCCTAGCCACTGCCAGACATTACCAAACAAATCAGCAATATTTCCGGGCAGATTGGCAACGGCACCATCTGTAGTGACAAGATCGGCGAAAACTGAAGACTCAGAACTGGCTCTTAGATTGAGGTTGCCGTTGGGAGCTATCACTTCGCCATTTTTAACAACTAGTTTAAACCCATTTGTAGCGGCCAGGCGGTGGTGCTCAGCTTCAGTAAGGAAGCGATAACCGTGTTCACCATCAGCAGCCTGTAGCCAGGCACAATAGGCTTCAGCTTCGTGGTAGTTCAGCACCGCTGGCCAATCCCAGGGCATATCAATCGCTTCAAATAATGTGCGCAGACGATATTGATTAAGGCCCTGCGGACCATCAAGCACCCAGAAAGTAGGGCATTTGACGTTGCGGAACTGCTTCCAGCTCAAACCGGTGACGCTCCAAAACTGCTCATTTTGATAGCCACCATCAACCACGAACTGCCAAAACTGGAAATTACTTACTAGAGAACGGGCCACATCAAAGGCAGGCACATTGACTAGTCGCTCTCCATATTCGTTGTCCCAACCGAAGGTTGGCACATTGTCTGGCTTGCCTATGCGAACAGTACCAGGAGCGATAGAAAGAAATTCTTGACCCCTTTTTGAGCTTACGCTCGCAGCATTGGCAGGGAACTGTTCAGGACGCTCCAACAGAACGAGAGGCAGCTCACGTATCAAGACCGATGAAGTCTCAAGGTGAATGCGCTCATGTTCAAAGCCCATGAAGAGTGCCCAAAGTGGATCTTCGGCAGTGATAGGGGCATGGCCGTCTTCAAGGCCGGGGGCGGTGGCAATGACATTGGTGACAAGCTCATAAGCGCGGCGACGGTAGGCTTGGGCTTCGTCAATGGCCGGCCATTCAATGTCATTCTTTGACATGTCGTCCCACGACATTTCGTCGACACCAGTCTCGAAGAGGCTTTCAAATTTAGGGTCTATCGCCGTGTCTACTAGTTTTGCCAGACGCAATTTGTTGACGTAGAGCACGGCTGGGTGCACATAGTAGAAAATCAGGGGATGACGCAAACTATGATAGGGAGGGCGATAAAATGCCTCGTCTCCTTTCAGGGAAGAGAATAGAAGCTCTGAAAGTGTCCAGGTATTGTTGAAATAATCGAGCGCTTGCTGACGCGTGCAGGTGGCTAGATTAGGAATTACCAGCGAATAGAGCTTGCCATCAGCGCTGTATCCGGGACATTTTTCAGGAGTAAGGCCTGTGTACCAGTCGCTTTTACGAGGGACAGATAGATCGATGGCAGACTTACCAAGGTTTTGCCGCCAAACTGCATTATGCTGAAACTGTTCTGATAGATCAGAATGGTCAGCAAAATCAGAAACGCTGATTAGTAGGTCAAGATTTGGATTACGTGTAGCCATTCATTCTTCCGAGTTACTTCGCCTCCACCATATTGAAACATCTATGGTGTACAAATGGTGAATAGTCAGCAACATGGCTTAAAGATTGAAGTTACAACCCTTGATTAAGCTTAATTATAGTCGATGGGAATGCCTTTCTTAACCGCGTCTTTATACCCTTTCAGGTGAGAGCCCAGCTCAGACTCGTTCATCGCCGAGCACTTATTAGCTTCTAGCTCTCTCATTGATAGCGGAGGAAGGCCGCCCTGACGGCGGTCGCGGTCAATCAAAGCCTTAAATACTTGCTTCTCATCTTTTATAGAAAGATCATCGAGCTGCAAACTCTTCAAACCATGCACTTTATCGGAGCGCGAGGCTGTCGGGAAGGTCGCCACAACATCGGCCGCCATTTTGCGATAAAGCTGTTCAGAAGAAGCGTCAGGCGGTAAATCATACTGGGTGCGCAAACCTTCACTTGCTTGGCGAATATAGCCAATCTTACCGCCAAATTGCTTATCTACTGAATGCTTATAAGGGCCGTCCACCGGAGTATCGCTGATTAACCTGGCAGCGGCGTTGATCGTTGAGTCGCTCGCGCTTGACATACGCCAGGCTTCACACTGAAGATTCGCTAACCCTTCTGAGCTGGCTGCTTTGGGCAACTCTGCTTTAGTAATTTTGTCGTCAAAAACCATAATAATGTCTCCAAGGCCTAAGGTGTTTTACCCAATTTGAAGCAGCTTTAAGCTAGTTAAGACTGCAAATCGGCTATACGCTTCCAGGCCGGGCCGCCCCCCTCAGCTCCCGCAGTGATCCGCGAGATAGCAGCTTGTACCTCAAGCTGCACTTCATACTCGCTATCGCTCAGTGCCGCAGCAAGAAAGGGCAAACTTAGAGACGTACCTAAATCATTTAGAAAGCGAGCAGCACGCCAACGTACAAGTTTGTTTTTGTCGGTCAAAGCCTGACACATTGATTGTTGTGCCGAGGCATCTCCAATATCAGAAAGAGCATCCCCAGCCGTGCGACGCACAGCAATTGAGGTATCACCAATGAGAGACTGGCAAAGAGCGGGCACAGCTTCTGCACTGCCAGTGGTGCCCAAAGCGGCCGCGGCAAGACGACGCACTTGGGCATTTGAGTCAAGCAAAGCTGACAACAAAAGATTGATTGCTGGCTCCGATTGAATCCCCGCTGACTGGCTAAGTTCCTGCACCGCCACCAAGCGCTGTTGCCATTGCTCGCTACCAAAAAGCTCTGATACGCTAGCAAAATCGGCGCTCTCAGCGGCACAATGTCCAAGAGCTTGATTGACTGTGGCAGCGAGCCTATCTTCAGCAAAATAGCTCTGCAATTCAGCTTGCACCTCTTCAGCAACTTCAACACGGGAGCCATATCGAATTCCATGATCAACCCACTGCCGCTCTTTGAGATAGTCAGAACCAGTCTGTTCTTGAACTTTCTGTGCCGCCTCATTAAAAGTGATTCCTAGACTGAGCCGTGTTTCACCCTCAAGGTCTACAGCCTTAACTTGAATGGGAATACCTTTAAAGGTCTGCACAAAAATCTGATTTTGGCCTTCAAGCGCAGCGCCAGCAGACGGTGAAGCCAAAGAGACAGAAGAGAAATTAGCAAGAGCATCAATATTCTCACCGGTGAGAGTGAGGGCAGCTTGCTCTAACAACTGCCGCCAATCAGTCAGTGGATGCCTGTTCAAAGTTATGAAATCGCCGCAGACAAAGACACTTTGCACACCAGAAATAGCCAAAAGTTGACTGACAAAATCAGGTAAATCTGAGTTGGCTGACGTATAGGTGGCAGTCTGACCCAAGGTGTCGACCATATTTAGCTTGATCGAATTTGGATTGGGTGTAGTTTCAACTGAGCGAATTTGCATGGTAATAATTCTAATTCTTATTCTGACTCTTAGGGCAAAAGACTTTTACTACCAACTTACAAAAAGACAATCGTTTTTGTAGCTTAGCAACAGTCGCCCAAATACCAGAAGACTCATAATAGTGTCATGACCCTATAACTGACAAAATCCGAAAACAAGACAAGCAAAACCAGCAAGACAAGCATGAGAAAGATATGGCTACTCTAGAACCCAAAGCAATCAATCCGCCCGTTTGGCTCCTGTCGGCCCTGGCGATTGCCGTTGGCTTCGCTTACACCTCCGCCTCCCTTAACTTCAGTAAGCCATCCTTACCTGTTCAGCTCCCGCTTTACGAGCAAGTAGCAGAAGTAGCAGAGCAAAATCATGAAGAATTGCCTACTGTTCAACATAATCTAGGCCAGTATCTCTATCAGTATTTTGCCGCTAACACTAATCACCAAGCCTATTTTCGCTTGCTCGATGGTGAGAGTGAAACAGCTCGATACTCTCAAGACGATGTCGCTTATAACCTTTTGCCTGTGACAGCCTGTGATTTAACACCATACGAAGATCGTCAAAGCGGCCAGTTGGTGTTGAAGATAAAGAATCAGAAAATAATAGTAGTAGAACAAATTGCTAGCAGTGAGCAAACGGCCGATCAGCACCGCTATTTAGTGATAGCCCTCGCCGCTCCCGCTAAACCGCTGAGAACACTAGATACTGGTACGAATCAGTTTTCTGTCGAGTACAGAAGACATGGCGACAATAAAAATCAATCGAGTCAAGAGCAGTATCAACTAATAGGCTGTGATCAATTAGATGCCTGGGGTCAGCAGCCTGTTAGCCCTAAGGTGACCTTCGACCTAGATATTAGTTCAGACAATAAGGCTAGCCTAAACTTGCATAAGAGTAAAAGGCGCAGTAAAGAAGAACTGTTAGTTATAGTCAAGGGCCTGAAAAAGCAATTTGCCGATCTCGATATCAGCGAAGAAGTACCGATTACCTATGCTCCCGTTGATCTAGCCAAAGAAATGGCCGACCTTATTTATGAAGGCAATGGCAAGCAAGCCAAATTTCTTTTAGCGCGCGCTTGGCCAGCAAACAAGCCCGGCAAAGCAGCGTTTTCGCAGGCCTTTTATAGTGAATTAGCTAAAGGCGCTTTTCACAAAGAACAGAGCGCACTCAATCGCCTTTGTGCCAAAGGTTGAGGCCATTTTTCTTTATCCACTGCCCGCCCAGAACATCTAACCATTCACCCCAGATGAAAATTAGAGATGCCGGAATAATTTTGGGATCTTTGGACTCAATCAAGCTTGGCTGATTTTTCTCAAAGAAAAAGTGTCCGGCGAATTGCAAGAAAAGCCCGAGCATAAGTAAGCCGACCCCTACTCTCTTATCGCGCTTAAAGACAAGGCAAAAAGGTGTAGCAACTAGCACCGGTAAACCAATCAAGTGCGTCAACTTACAGCCCGGCGTACGATGGCGCGAGCGGTAGAACACAAGACAGTCTTTCATTGTTTTCAAAGCTTGCCCTCAACTAATAGATAGAAGTAGTGTTGAAAGCGGCCTGCTGATTCCAGTACATAACATTTTCGTCTTTCCACCTAGCAAATTGCACATTGCCATCTTGAGAAAGAATAATTGAAAGTACATCTTTTAGAGCATTACAAATGCGGTAGGCCGAACGGTGCCGAGTACCGACGGCGTGAACCGATTCAATTACTGAATGATCGCCCTCTAGATCTAGAGCCTTAGCGACGAAATTAAGATCGGTAGACTCGCAATGAATCTCAGCGCCAAAGCCTAACAATTCAAAACGTCTAGTGAGAACAACAGCACCATCAACGGTAGAGAGAGCTGCCACCAAGTGCGACATTTCAAAAATAGCTTCGTCAAGCTTGATGATGTCTGGATTAGTTGTCTGTTGATAGTCACGCCAACCAATCACACTATGCTGATCGCCAGCAATCTTAGCTAGAGTATTCATCACAGTAAGAATCAAAGTACGAAAGCGCGCTCGTGGCTCACTGTTGACAAAGCAATATTTAATTGAAAGATAAGGGTTTTCGGTAGTAAAAACGTCTGCCATCTCTGGTGGTACCACTACCAAGGTGCCACCATGATGAAAAGCGCGCATGCCAGCAATAAGTCGCTTCATCATGTGCTGACCGATTACCCGAGTAAGATCAGGTTCTAATTCGGCCCAAGGCTCTGAGGCTTCTTTGCGGGCCTCCGCATGAAGCTCTTGACGTTCTTGCCTAATAGACGCAAACCACTCTTGCAACCACTCTGATTGAAAAAGGTTAAGTGATGGTTCAAAAACCCGACCTTCAGCCAAATGTCCAATCACTTCTCGCCCCTTACCGACATCAACGATACCGGGTCCGGTCACGTTTATGGTTAGGGCGTCAGGTAAGGGTGGAGCCGACCCTCGACCACCATGGATGGCGTGTAACCAGCGCGGTCCAGAATGTACTAAGCCCCAAATTTCTGGACCATTATTTGGGTCTATACGAACCCCGATTAAAGTGCGCGAAAAGTTAGCAGCAGAAGAAAGGCGACGCAGCTCAAGGGCATTGAACTCAAGATGACGAGCAAATTCAAGACGGTGCAAACCTGCCGGAGGGCTACCCTCTGATGGCAGTGCCTCAGGCTCGATCACAATCAAACGAAAGATTACAGGTATAGTTTCTTGCCTGAGCAGACTAGCCTGATAACAAGTAGAAATGAGACTTTCAAGTATAGTTTGAGCTGGTAATTCGGCGCCACCAACTGGCCAGTGGCTGGCAACAAATTTAGTCAGGTCAGCGGGATACAGATGTTTCATTGGTTTCCAAGAAGAAAAACGACGCATAGTCTTATCTATGCATTGTCAGGCCTAATTATAGTACAAATATTGCCAATGCCTTATTACATGAGACTTCGAGCAGGAAGAGTAAAGTGAAAAAGATTGCCCTAGAAGAACATTTTGCTGCACCAGAATTTAGCGAATATGAAGCTGGCGTCGAAAAAATGATGAAAGAAGATGACTACTGCCAGTTCCGCGACCGCCTGCCAGAATTTGATGAGCAGCGTTTAGAAGCAATGGACAAAGCCGGAATCGAAGTCTGCGTGCTCTCTCAAACCTCGCCAGGCTTACAAGCAGAGAAAGATGCACTTCTGGCACTGACAAAGGCCCAGCGAGTGAACGACTTTCTAAAACAGCAAATTGACAGGCATCCGACTCGTTATGCTGGTTTTGCCCATCTTGCAATGCACGATTGCCAGGCTGCCACCAAAGAACTTGAACGTTGCATCACTGAGCTAGGCTTCAAAGGCGCTCTCATCAACGGTCATACCGGCGGAGTATATTTAGACAACCCAATCTATTTACCGTTCTGGGAAAAAATAGTAGAGCTTGACGTACCGGTCTATTTGCACCCGGCCGATTCTTTTGACAGCCCTCACATGTACGACGGATTTGCCGCCCTCAAGGGCGCTGCCTGGGGTTGGGGTGTTGAGACAGCCACCCATGCATTGAGACTAGTCGCAAGTGGGCTTTTCGATCGCTTACCGCAGATCAAGATTATTCTCGGCCACATGGGTGAAACTCTACCGTTTACTCTTTGGCGCCTCGATAGCCGCTGGCAAATTAGCAAACACGACATTGAACTACAAAAATTACCTTCACAATATTTGCGAGAAAATTTTGTCGTGACAACTTCAGGTGTCTGCGATGAAACACCGCTCAAATGCGCAATTGAGGCTATCGGTATCAACAATGTGCTCTTCTCAACAGATTATCCCTTTGAGTCAGTTCCGCTTGCTTTCGATTTTATTGAAAAGGCTCAAATCACAGAAGCCGAGCGCGCGAAAATTTGCTATGAGAACGCTGAGCGCTTGCTCAAGATCAAAAGCACTTAGAATTTACTAGAAGCAAGCCACCATTAGTGATGCTTACTTTCATATTTTTTAGCTTGCCGCCAAATTTCTTTGCCAATCTTGGCTTTGACAGATTGTTGCTGCGTTGCGCCTGTTGTGCTTGTAACAGCAGGTAAGGCACTAGCTGCTGGCACCAAAGTAGCAGGTATATTTGTAACTGGATTTGGCAAGAGTGGGTTAGCTAGAGAATTATTGCCAGCATTTTTAGCAAAGACTTTCTCAAAAGCACTCTTTAATGAGCCTACTTTTGTGGTCGTAGTGGAGCTCGTTGTTGTCGTCGTAGTGGTTGTGGTTGTGGCATTTGGAATTGATTGGCCGGCATTTAGGTTTGCATTTAAGTTTGGATTTGGATTTGCACTTTTAGAGGTAACATTGCGAATTTGCGAATTGAGCATGTTCGCAGCTGAGCCCCTGATACCAATTTTGCCGCCATATTTATTTATAGCATTCTCAATATCGTTAGCATAAGCAGCTGGAGCTAGAAGCAACGCAATTGCCGCTGAAACACCATAGAAGAGACGTTTCATAATGACGTTGACCTCCATCAAAGTGGGTGTGTTACCATGACCGAATTCTAGATTATATGGCTTATGACAATGGTTCAAGAGCATGGCAATTAAATTGAAAATTAATTCGTTTGCTTCTTGCCTACTTTTACTCGCTCTTTCATTGTCAGGCTCAGCTAGCATTGCCCAGAACATAGTTACTGATTTTAAAAGCAAAGCCATACCAACCCTGAGCCAAACAGCCAAGCTCTTAACCTCGGCTGATTACCACAAAGAGCCCGTTAACCTGAATAATCCAAAATCACATGAACAGCTCGTATCAACTAAGTCTTTCAAATTGGCTGGCGAAAGCTATTATGCCCGCACTGACAAATTGAACGCTCCGTACTACCGGAGCTTTGCCACTGCACCAAAAGAAATTTTATTGCGCAGCTCAGCTGCTAAAAAGTTACAAGAGATAAACCAGAAATTGGCAGGCCAAGATCTAGAAGTATTTCTCTTTGATGGCTTCCGTCCAGTCGATTGTCAAAAAGAGCTCTGGCAATACTTCCTCAAGCAAGCCAAAGTAAATTTAGCGTCTAATTCTAATGGAACAATTAGCACAGAAGCAGAGCAAATAGCTTACGCCTCGCGCTACTGCTCAAATCCGTCGAAGTACAATAAAAACGATTCATCGACCTGGCCCACACACTGCACTGGAGGGGCTGTAGATCTTACCCTCAGGCGCAAATCAAGCGGAGAACTGCTCTATATGGGCAGTATCTTCGATGACGACTCTGCAGTTAGTCATAGCGACTACTTTGAAAAGACTAGCTCCAAATCTAGTTCTCAGCTAGAAGCACAAGCCAATAGACGACTGCTTTTTTGGTTAATGAAAACTGTAGGATTTGAAAACTACCACTACGAGTGGTGGCATTTCGACTATGGCAATCAAATGTGGCTTATGAACAAGAAAGCCTCATCACCAAATAGTGATGAAGCTTTCTACGGCCCAGCTCAATAATTCAATTTAGTGATGACGACCGATGTCAACTCGGGCATGACCGCCCGGATCTTTATCGATATGGACAAAGGGCAGCTTGATATGAAGCGAGCCTGAGTCGCTGTTCTTATCCATTTTAAAGAGTGGTGCCCTAATATGAGTAGTAGTATTGGTGGGCTCAGTCTCAGCCCTGAAGCTATCACCGTCAGACTCTACTTTTAAAATCGTATTGTCGCCCCTATCAGTGTCAATATTTACTTGGGCACGATGCTCATCACCAGGAGTGATTATCTGAGTAGTTGTATTTCTACTTTCTGCACCGGTCGCCCGGTCTACAGAAACAGTTGTAGTGGTTTGCTCTTTATAGGTATCTGTACCGACTGTACTGGTAGCAGTCGGGGCCTGCGCACAGCCACTCATAGCAACAACGGCTAGCAGTGGCAGTGTGACCTTTAGATAAACCAAGATTTTTTGCATTTTACGCGCCTCAATAATACTAAGCTGATTCTAAGCGAGAATTTGTTGACGAATTGTGAGACTGGGCAAAGCACTAAAAGTTCCCCTAAGTGCCAGCAGCGGTATAATAGGCCAATGGAGATTGTCAACATCGCCGCCTATAAGTTTGTGGGTATCCCAGAGCCTACCGCCTTTCAGCCTCTAATAAAAGAGTGCTGCGACAGGCTGGCCCTCAAGGGTACTGTTTTGCTGGCCAGCGAAGGTATCAACCTATTTCTAGCCGGTAGCAAAGAAGGTATCGAAGAATTTCTTGCCTTTCTGGCTCACGACCTTAGCTTTGGCAACAAGTTTGCTCAGCTAGAAATCAAAGAAAGTCTTTCCGAAAATCAACCATTTGGTCGCATGATTGTGCGCATCGCCAAAGAAATCATCACCATGCGCCACCCTACAATTGTTCCTGAAGCAGCCCGAGCACCGCATGTCGAGCCGGCGAAATTAAAGGTTTGGCTAGATCAGGGTTTTGACGATGATGGCCGACCGGTGGTAATGCTCGATACCCGCAATGGTTTTGAAGTAGAGATGGGCACATTTAGCAATGCTCTCGCCTTTGATATTGAGCGTTTTAGCCAATTTCCCGATGCCATCAAAGAAACTATCAGTGAGCAAGCTGACTTAAAAGATAAGACCATTGTTTCATTCTGCACTGGTGGCATACGCTGCGAAAAAGCCGCTCTATACATGGCCGAAATAAATTTGCCCCATGTCTATCAACTACACGGTGGTATTCTCGGTTATTTCGAGAAAGTCGGTGGCGCCCATTGGCAGGGCGAATGCTTTGTTTTCGACGAACGGGTAGCACTTGATTCAAGCCTTAAGCCGACGGTGCATTCTTATCCTGGTCGGCCAATTAAAGACTAACCTGAAATTAGATATTAGAGAGCTGAAACGCACTCTGAGTCATAGCACCAGATGCCTTTGGCTTTACGCTCAAACTCACTATCACCAAAGACAAACGAATCAAGCGCTCTACCTGGTCGAATTACCTTGTGCACATGTTCTTTACTCTGACAGATAGCCAATGAAGAAGAGTTAACAGCAGGCAAAATTGAGGCATCGAGAGCGGGGTTGATGAAGACTGGAACAGAAAATCTTTGGCGATCTATGCGCTCATTAATAACTCGATGTGGACTTGCACGAAGATAGCCGCCAGTCTCAATTTCAAGCAGTTCACCAGTGTTGACCACAAGCGAATTCGCAAGCGGATTTACCTTGCGCCATCTTCCGTTTATATCTTGGGCTTCTAATCCGCCGACGTCATCTTGTATAAGAAAAGTCAACCAACTCCAGTCGCAATGGGCAGTCACCCCCATCTGCGCCACCCTTAAGGCACTATTTCCGGAAGCACTAGTTCCGGAAGCACTAGTCCCAGAAGCACTATTTCCAGTAGCGCTAGTTTGCTGAGGCAAGTAAGACATGGCCTTCATTAGAAGGTATGGTCTATCTTTCATGCGCTCGGTAAAAAAGTTAGCAGGCTTATCTAGCGATTGAGCGAGCAAAGTCAAAACAGTACGCGCCAATGATTCAATTGCAGCAAAATAATCGAGAACTACCCCCTTGAACTGGTTGCCGTCAGAAGTGCTTGGCCATTGGTTCTTACCCCATAATTGCCAATACAGATTAGCTTCCAATGACTCGTTAATTTCATTTGAGGCCAGGGCGGGCAAATTGCTTTCTACACCAATGTGTATTTGCTCACGCCAATCACGATAGTTCTTGAGCATGCCATAGCCGCGAAACTGGGGAGAATTCTTGATCGAAATAGCCTCTTTATCGCTTTGACTGCAGGCGAAGAAAGCGGCCGTCTGCACCATAAGCGAGTCAATCAAGAGTTGGTCAATGTCATATCCGACCAAATAAAACATGCCAACGGCGTGACAGGCTTCTTTGATATCACGGCCTAATGCTAGAGCTTCAGCACTGGTATCTTGGCCCCGTAAATGGGCGCTGAAATAGGCACTGGCATCAACTATAGGTAACTCTTGCATGGTCACAGAAGCTGCCCTAGACCGAGCAGGGTTGACCAGCTCGCGGGCGCAATTTCTCAGCTTCTGCTGTAGGAGCTTCTTCGAAGTTACTGTTCTTGTTGCCACGGGCTACCAGATTGTTCAGTTCTAGGTGGGGGCTAAAAATCCTAACACCCTTATATTTAAACTCTTCGCGGGCCTCATGCTCGGCCCAGGTAGCGACTGCCTTGAAGGCAGTCCGCACCACATCAGATGGCGTGCAGCCGGTAGAGACAAACCAGCGACGACCTTCTTGCAAAGAAGGCTCACCAGTGAAAGTGCATTTTTCCATGGCAGTAATCCATATATGGAAGCCGCCCATAGTTTCTTCTGACTGAAATACATGATTGCCAAACTTAACTTCGGCAAGAGCGGTATTAACCTGAGAGAGGGTAAGTGAACCTTCTAGGCTCTTTACCAGAGCTATGCAATGCTTGGTTCCTTCAGCAATGTCGGTGAAGATTGGCACGCTGTGCCGATCAGCCATGGCACGCACATAAATTCGGCCACGGTTAAGATCGTCGGCTTGCACCGAATCAATCACTGAACCGTAGACATTGGCCTCAGCCTTTATATCTTCCATCACTATGGCAACTGGCTTGCGTGCCCCGATCAAGTAGGCCACTTCTGCTACAGAAGCGACACCTCTGGTATCACCATTGATGACAAACAATTGCACCAGGCATTCGTCTTTGCGCCGCATTTCGTCGAACTGATCGTCTTCTTTCCAGGCCCCTAGAGGCATCTGTGGGTTGTGATAAGTGACGCCAGCTGCTTCCATCAATGGAATGGTTACATCTGTGCGCCAAGTGGTTAGTCCGCAAGCTCCACCAAGAAATACTTGCTTAGGTTCGTCGGATACTGCCAAGACAGGCCTCCTTTAGCAAATCAGTCACTGCTGAATGGTAGTGCACACCCAGGTACCCTGACAACCAGGCGGAAGCCCCATCAGTGTGGTGATTACGCAGCAAATTAATCTTCAGCCAAGTGTAGCTGCTTGGTCACTCATCAGTCACGACGTGTGAATATACTTTACTTATGAGATTGCTTAACAGCACCAACTTGTTGGTACTCGTTGGTACTTGTTTGCCACTTTTCAGCAGTACATTCAACCTAACTTACTAATTTTAAAAAAGCAGGTAACTTATGAAAGTCAAATTTCGTCTGACTGCCGCCGCAATGGCTTGCCATCTATTTCTTGCTCTTCTTCTTGCTCTTCTTACTAGCAGTACTTTTGTATCAGCGGCCCAGGCTCAACAAGTAAGTCGGCAAATTGCCCAACGCTTCAATCACTTGCCACCCACAGAACTGGATAGTTTTGTCCATCAAGCTGGCAGCCGAGGCGAAGCAATTTACGGAGATGAAGGTATCAGAACGCCTCCACCGTATTTCGGATTTGATCAAAGTCACCGGATAGATTCTGGCATTATGGGCCAACGAGACGCCGGCATCACGACCGGCCACGGCAGCATTTTGCCATCAGCATGGGGTTGGGCTCCCTATGAAGAATGTAAAAGCGGCCCCAAGAGCAACCAATACACAGGTACGTTAGATAACGACTACGACTACAGTCGCGAAATCAATGCTTATGAAAATAGCCTAGAAGGGCTGCAAAACAGAATCAATTCCATAAACGACCGGCTCGAAGAACTGCGCTATGCCCTTACGACCATTAGCCCCGCCGACATCTCGGGCAGACAAGATATCAATCGCGAAATAGCAGACTTAGAAAATGCTCGCTTTGACAAAATCGTGAAAATACAAGCCTTAGAAGAAAAGATGCGCACTCACTTCGGAGTTCACTAAATATTCTTTAAATAGCGCCATCGAGTGGGAACGAACCGCTGCTTTTTCAGTCTCTACCGCGAGTGAACAATTAAGCAGTAGGGTGAAGCAATGAAGCAGTCTGGTCAACCATTAAGCATAAAGATTAGCCCAGATAACCTAAAGCGCTACAAAGACATTGCCTGGCTTCTCATCAAATATGGCAATTCTGACCTGGTCAAAAACGCCGGTTTAGAAGTTGATAAGGGCATGCTTTCTGACTCAGGCATCGTTGCACCAGAAGCACCGGTGAAGGCTGCAGAACTAGCGACAGATCTAGAAAAATTAGGACCAGCCTTTGTCAAACTCGGGCAATTACTCTCTACCAGACCAGACTTTTTACCACCAGTATACATTGATGCTCTTTCTCGTTTGCAAGACCACTGCGAACCTTTCGCCTTTACTGAGGTGGAAAAAATTATTGTTAACGAGCTTGGAGTAAGGCTTTCTAAAGCATTCTCGAAGTTCAATCCGGTACCAGTGGCGGCGGCATCTCTCGGCCAGATTCACCACGCGGTGATGAGAGACGGTAGAGAAGTAGCAGTAAAAGTTCAAAGACCTGGTATTCGAGAAACCATCATTCAAGACTTGCAGATACTCTCTGACATTGCCGATTTTTACGACGCCCATACCGAGGCAGGCAAACGTTACGAATTTAGTTTGATGTTAGAAGAGTTTAGCAAGAGCATCTTGGCTGAGCTTGACTATCGCAAAGAAGCTCACAACCTTGAGACCATGAAACACAATTTGCAAAATTTTGCACTGATTGTGGTGCCCGCACCAATCAATGATTTCAGCTCATCGAAAGTTCTTACCATGGAATTCATTCAGGGCAAGAAAATAACCAATGTCACCGCTCTCGAATTGCTAGAAATAGACGGTGCACTTTTAGCAGAGCAGGCATTTGAAGCCTATCTTAAGCAAATTTTGGTGGATGGTTTCTTTCACGCCGATCCCCATCCGGGCAATGTTTTATTGACAAACGAAAATAAAATTGGTTTGCTCGATTTGGGAATGGTGGCACATTTAACCCCATCGATGCAAGAAAAATTATTACAGCTTATTTTGGCAATTAGTGAAGGCCGATCGGACGCCGCGGCCGATATCGCTATAGACATCGGCACTCGTCGAGCCAACTTTGATGAGGCGGCTTGCCGCAAGCAAATTGCCGACTTGGTGCAAGCCCATGAAGGCACAAGTATTGGCCAAATGCAGATAGGCAGAGTGGTACTAGATATTACTCGTTCAGCAGGAGACAGCGGTATTCGCGTGCCATCAGAGCTGACAATGTTGGCCAAGACCCTGCTCAACTTAGATCAAGTTGGTCGTACACTCTATCCGGCTTTCGACCCGAACGCATCGGTCAGACGCAATGCCGCTAAAATTATGCAACAACGAATGCTTAAAGACATCTCGCCTGGGCACTTATTCACCAGCATTTTAGAAGCGAAGACTTTTGCTGAAAAATTTCCTTCGCATATCAATAAAATTCTCGACCTGGCAGCGAATAATCAACTTTCAGTCAAGGTAATAGATGAGCCGCTTCTGGTTGACGCTTTTCAGAAATTGGCCAATCGTGTCAGTTTGTCACTGATCTTAGCTGCCTTAATTGTCGGGGCTGCACTGCTGATGCAGGTCTCCACTAGATTTACGATATTTGGCTATCCTGGTCTAGCAATTCTCTGCTTCATGGCAGCGGCAAGCGGTGGTATTGCTCTTGCCGTTGAAATTGCTTTCTATGACCAGAAATCGCAAAAATTCGGCTCTGATCGTGCCGAGAAAGGCAACAGCAAATAGCAGATGGTGAGCAGTAAATAGAGACTGTTCTACTCGATAATGTATTCAATCCAATATTCTGAGCGTTCTTTCCAGGCGCAGGGTGCATTGCCACAGGTGAGTGTCACGCGAGAAGCATTAGAATCGATTTCGATGATGTTGAAACCATCGCGCACAGCATCGATAGTTTCGGCATACTTTTCCCACTTCTGAATCGGTTTTTTACACTCGGGGCAAATCATCTTCTGATTGGCTATAGAGTCTTTGATTTTCTGAAGTGACATGACATCCCCAATAGAGCAACAACAGACGTTAGCTTACTCGAAAGACCGCAAATTTGTTAAAGCCAAAGAAATTTGCCTTAAAACCCAAGTGGGTTCATTCTTTCACGTGTTTTTCACGGTCCAAGTCATATTATCGCTTCGTTAGCAACAAATTACTCTTGCATTTGTTCGAGGCAGCCAATGAGTGTCAAACCCGCAGACCAGCCATCCCTAGCCCCAGAAAACAAGCTGGATGCCAACAAAACAACTGTTGACCAGACCCTGTCGAATGTCGACAGAGTAGACCTGCTCAGACAGTACCAACCTGCCGACCCTGGCAAGCTTTCAATTGACATGCCTAACCTTACTTTGCAAGGCTGGCAAGATTTTAGTTTGAAAACGACCGAACTTACTAACAAAACCGATAAAGTTGCCCCTGGAAGCGATCAACAAAAGCCAACAGAGCTGACCAAAGAAGAGAAAATCGGCAACGCTAAAAAGGCGCTCGAATCTCCTGAGGCCAGCATCAAACAGAAGATGGACGCCATGTCGACCATTTTCAATGAATCTGAAAAAGGAAAAGACGGCCGAGTGCAAGTCACCTTAAATGATGGCGGCAAAGAGCGCAGTTTTGATATTCAAAGCCTGGCCGCTGGTAAAGACGTCAAACTCTTACAACTTTCAACAAAAGACGACAACGGCAAATCGCACCCTGTTTTACGCGGTGTGGAGCGCAACGGCGAAATTGAACAGCAACACAAAAGAGATGGCAGTAAGGCTGACTACCGCGGCGATTGGTGGACAGTTAATGCTAAAGACAGCAGCATCTCTAAATTTGGTACTGCCGATAGAAACACAGTACCAGTTGACCCTAGTAAGGCCGAAACCGACAAGGGCAAAACTGCCCCTGAATATAAAGCATTGCCAGAAGAAGTGCCAATTCCTAGGCGTCGTCCTCATTTCCAAAGTGACCCAGATAAAGTCAGCCCTGAGAAAGGCCAAGAACCTAGCGAGAAGCAGCCGGAGAAGAAAAACAAGGGCGATGTAATCATCCCTTGGAAGAATCAAGAAAGTGACAGCAATACTGGCGCTGTGCGCTCTATGAGTGAACAAAGAAAGTTCTATACCCACCAAGATGATGGAAAAAGTTGTGCGGCCTTTGCAGTCGGCATGGCCTTAGCTGATCACAAACTAGGCAGACCTGTTCAATACGGTGACGAATCGCAACGCCTGAAGAGACTGACTGGCACTACAGATCATGGCTATCGCGGCACCTTGAACAATTTGGCAGATCAAGTTTCATCGCTTAACCTGCAAGCTAAGCCTTATGACTACGGTCTAGGTAAGGTGGGCCCCCAGGCTATGAATGACCTCGACCGCGAATTAGCGAAAGGCCACTCGGCCGTAGCAAAGGTAATCAATCCTCATACGGGCAATCCTCACTACATATATGTCGCTGGACGTGACGCCAACGGTCAATATATCTTGGGCGACCCTGACAGAAAGAACACTCAGCACTTCAAACCGGTTTCGCGAGCTCACTTGCAAAACATGATGTCTCGGCGAGATGGTTTCGTTGCTGTCTGGTAGCAATTGTCAGTAGCATTTTTCTGCCATTATATTTTCACTTCGCCCTTTTATTGAGGATGTCAGTGAAAGAATTGCCTTTTAGCCATGGAAGATTGGCTTTCTCGCAGGGTACCTTAGCACTTGAGCCCTGTCTACCAGAAACACTCGAACTGCGCACCAAGCTTCATTGCTTAGACCAAAACGGTCTAGCAGAAGCTGGTTTTTTCGACTTCGAAGATTTGGCCCACAAACGTATCGAAAAAGACTATCTTTGGCTTCACCTCTCCGGCGCCCTAGGAGACGAGTTCTGGAAACACTTAAGTGATTTTCTCGATCTCACCGACGAGCAAAAGAAACTTTTACGCGGCCCGCATAAAGACTCGTTCTATGAAGATTTTCATAACGGCATCTTTTGGACACTGGCGCGCCCATCAATAACAGAAAAAGTCGATGCCATTGAAAGCATCAACTTCTTCATGGCAGACAAAGTGCTTATCACAAGGCAGTTCAGCCATGACAGCGCCTTCACTTTGGTCAGTCATAAGCTGCAAGAAAAGGGCGAATATTTTGCCAATTCTACTGTGGATATTTTGGCAACCGAACTGATTGAAGACGTCATAAATAGCTATGTTTTACTGCTCAAATTAGGTGGCACCAGACTCGAAGAAATTCAAAACAAAATCATCTTGCGACCAGGCAAAGAAGAGTTAGAGTTGATCAACCGAGCGCAGCAACTGATTTGGATTTTCCTCAATCAAGTCTGGCCAATAGAGACTGTCTTACTCGCTCTTGAACGCTCGCCCAATCTACTCATGAGCGAGCAAGGCAAGAAACAGATTGCTTATAGAAAAGACGAAGCAGCAGCAGTGATTCGTCTTTTTGAGACATATAGAGCCATGTCATACAACCTCATGGACGTCTATGTCTCGGGCTTGAGCTTGCGCACAAACAAGACCACGACAATTTTCACAATGATTGCCACCTTGTTCTTGCCACCAAGTTTGATTGCCGGTATCTATGGTATGAACTTTGCCATTCCTGAAGTGCACGCTGCTTTTGGCTACTACTTCTGCCTATTTTCGATGTTTTGTGTTTCAGGAAGCCTTTTATTTTGGCTCAAATATAACGGCCACATAGAACTTGACTAACCACTTTGAAGACGAGGATCAATGATCGCTAAGAAATCAGGCATAGGCACTCTAGTCGCCGTAATATTAACAGCGCTAATTACTTTACTGCCACCAGCAGCTCAAGGGCAATCGGCCAATAGTTGTAAGACTTTTGTGCAGTCATTTTATACCTGGTACATTCCCCAATTGACAAAGAATGTTCCGATACCAAGCAATGAGCGCATTCTCAAAGAGCGAGCTTTTCTTTTTAGCCCAACTCTTTTAGCCATGCTCAAAGAAGACTTGGTCGAATCAGCAAAAGTACCCGACGAAATTGTCGGCCTTGATTTTGACCCTTATATCAATGGGCAAGAGACACCCAAGCGCTACCTCGCTGATAAGGTAACTGCTAAGGGCAAAAACTATTTGGTCGAAGTTTTCGATATTTCGGAAGGCAAAAGAAGCAAGGCTCCTGCTGTAACACCAGAACTAGCGTTCTCAAACGGCAAATGGATATTCACCAATTTCCATTACGGTAAATCGAATATACCTGGCAACGAAAACCTCATTAGCATTTTGAAAATTCAAAAGGCAGAGCGTCTCAAGTTTGCCAAAGAAAAAAAGAACAACAAGAATCAGGCCTCAGAATCTTCTATAAAATAGATTGATGGGCCTTCGTATTCGATACTTTTAGACGCTACCAGACAGCCAACTTGGGCAGCGGCCACCGGATTGATATAAATAGTCAAGCCAGCCAAAGCGGCTCCACAGAACGAATCACCGGCCCCTGTTGGATCGACTACATCGACCACTTCTGCTTCAATATGTTCATGCAAAATGCCGGCTTCGCCGCTACCATCCCCATTAGATGTGTAGAGATCAACTCCTTCACCACCGGCGGTGACAAAGAGCAATTGATAGTCTTTGGGCACGATAGCTTCAGTGCCATACAATAGATTGGCTTCGTTCTTATTCATAAAGAAGGCATCGCTGCCAGCCAAAAGCTCTTTCACGGTAAATGCATCAAGAGCAATGGCGCGGGCATAAGTTCCTACTGAAATTACTTGGTTGGCCTTTACTTTCTTTAAGTAAGTCATAAACTCAAGCTGCCTGGCGGGGCTGCTCAAGGCGGCGATATGAGTTATATCGAAATGTGATTCAACCAGCTCTCTGATCGAATCAGGTTGCAAAAGATTTTCTGCCCCCCAAGAAGCATTGAGTAAAGTGGCGCGGTCGCTGCCGTGATGCACGATTTCAAGAGTGGGCATCTGCCCTAAGTTGATTTGCGGCCCTACCCATGTAAGAGCGGCCTCGACCGGCTTGAGTAAGTCAGGCATAGGCGTTGGTTTAGGGGCAAAGAGAGTAACCTCAGCGCCCACCTTGGCAGCTGCCAAGGCTGTGTATAGAGAAGCTCCACCAATGGTCTGGATTGTGCGCCGCTCAGCCCCAGACAGCTCAAGGTGAACAGTGTCAAAAGATACACAACCGACTACAAGAATACGGCTCACAGAGAAATCCTAAACGAAGGGTTGACAGCTTATAGACGACCGGTCTAATATGGTCTCAGTAGCGAACAGCAAACCTAAAGCGAAATGCCGTAAACGGTGAACCTTAAGTCTAGGCCAGAAAGTGATGATAAACGAGGCAGTTATGAACGGCAAGAAACGAATCTTCAACTCATTAGCCTTGTTGCTTGGCCTCTCTCTCGGCAGTGTCGGGGCCATGGCTCAAGCGAGCAACCTTCACCAAGAAGCCTCTTACGACTCTGGCAACGTCATAACTTACAGCCTGGGCAACAACAAAGTTGAATCAATTGCCCAGTGGCGCGTGGCCAACGGTAAACAAAGAGCAATCGTGTTGGCTTTGCACGGCTTCGGCTTGCACAAATGTGTTTATCAGGCACTGGCTGAACAACTACAAGCAGTTGGCGTTGCCACGTATGCCATGGACGTTCGTGGCTTCGGCAGCTGGTCACACAAGGCCGGGACCCAGTCGAAGTTTAATCCTGGCAAAACCCTTAGCGACGTTAAATTGGCCATGCAAACCCTGCGCCAAGAAAACCCTGATACACCAGTATTTCTTTTAGGCGAATCTATGGGTGCAGCTCTTGCCCTCAAAGCAGCGGCTCAAAATCCAGAACTAGTTAGTGGGGTGATTGCCTCTGTGCCAGCTGGCGAACGCTATAGAGCAAAAGGTACAGCACTCAATTTAGCTGTTCGCAACTTGCTTGGTGGTGGCAGACACGTCAATTTAAGCAAACGTCTAATTGGTCAAGCCACTCGCAACCCAATTCTGAGAGAAGAATGGGCAAACGACCCTAGCGCCAGACTAACAGTCAGCACTGGTGAGCTAATCACTTTCTCAAGGTTCATGCACAACAACCACAAAGTGGCTAAACAAATCAAAGATACTCCGGTGCTAGTACTTCAGGGCACCAACGATCGCTTGGTCAAACTATCAGGCACAGTGCGCCTATTCAACGAACTGCCTAGCAGCGACAAGGACCTTTTGCTAGTCGACAAGTCAGAGCACCTAATTTTAGAAGAAGGTCAGACAGACGAGCGCACCTTCAACCACATTGAACAATGGCTTGCTCACCATGAGCCAGTCGGCGGACAGTCTGAACCATATCTAGCCAGCAGATTCTAAAGGAAACATCTATGTGGATTGTCGAACTTGCCCTAAAGCGGCCATATACCTTTGTCGTCATGGCAGTGCTGATTTTGATTATGGGTGTTGTTTCGATCAAAAATACGGCCATAGATATTTTTCCAAATATCGACATTCCTGTAATCAGTATTATCTGGACATACTCAGGCCTTCCCGCTGATGAATTTGAAAAGCGCATCACTGTTTATAGCGAATATGCTCTTTCTGCCAACGTCAATGATGTCAAATCAATGGAGTCGCAGACCCTCGATGGGGTTGGTGTCATTCGTTTATACTTCCACCCCGGTGCCAAAATCGAAACAGCTCTGGCTCAGGCCACAGCGGTATCACAAGCAATATTAAAGCGCATGCCCACTGGCGTGCAGCCACCAACTATTTTGCGGTACACGGCTTCATCTGTGCCAATCATTCAGCTGTCGCTCAGCAGTAAAACCCTATCAGAAGCTCAGCTATATGATTATGGTATTTTTCGCGTTAGGCAAGCACTAGCAGTGGTGCAGGGAACAACTCTGCCGGCCCCCTATGGTGGCAAAGTTAGACAAATCATGATCGACCTTGACCCTGAAGCTCTGCAAGCCAAAGGCTTATCGGCGCGAGACGTTAACGATGCTATCAATACTCAAAACCTAGTTCTGCCATCAGGAAAGGCGAAGATTGGCAACATCGACTACCGTGTCGGATTGAACAACTCGCCTAAATTTATGGAATTACTTAGTGATATTCCTGTCAAAGTAATAAACGGTAAAGTAGTCTACATCAAAGATGTTGCCCATATTCGCGACGGCAATTCAGTGCAGCAAAATATTGTGCGCTCTGATGGTTCGCGTTCTGTGCTCTTGACCATTCTCAAAAACGGTAATGTCTCTACTCTTGACGTAGTCAATCAAATTAAAAACCTGGTGCCTACCTTGCAGGCAGCAGCACCGCCAGGAATGAAGATAGACGCTCTCTTTGATCAATCTCTATTTGTCAGAGCCGCCGTCGACAATGTCATCGACGAAGGTATCATAGCGGCCTGTCTAACTGGCGCCATGATCTTACTGTTCTTGGGTAGCTGGCGCAGCACCTTTATAGTGTTGGTCTCAATTCCACTGTCAATTTTGACATCGATTGCCGTCTTGACAGTGATGGGCTATTCGCTCAACATCATGACCTTAGGTGGTCTAGCGCTGGCTATTGGTATTCTCGTAGATGACGCCACCGTAGAAATTGAAAACATTCACCGCAACTTGGCCATGGATAAACCTCTGCGCCAAGCTATTCTTGACGGTGCCGAGCAAATTGCTTCGCCGGCCTTTGTCGCCACCCTATCAATATGTATCGTCTTCATTCCGGTGGTTATGCTCGATGGCCCGGCCCGCTATCTCTTCGTGCCTTTTGCTCTGGCTGTGGTTTTCGCGGTGTTCGCTTCTTATATACTTTCGCGCACTCTAGTGCCGGTAATGGTCGAATTTATGTTGGCAGCCGAGCTAGCTAATCACAATAAGCCACAAACAAACAAAAATATATTTACGCAGATTCACGATCGCTTCAATATTCTCTTCGATCATCTGCGCGACTTCTATCTAAAACTACTGGCTTGGTCTCTCGCTCAATCTTGGGGTATTGTCGGCCTCGCTTGCCTAATTCTACTTAGTGGCCTCGCCCTATTTCCTTTTGTTGGTCGCGATTTCTTTCCTATTGTTGATGCTAGCCAGTTTAGACTGCACGTCAAAGCACCTAGCGGTACCCGTATTGAAGAGACCGAAAAGCTCTTTAGCGCCGTCGAAGAAGAAATTCGCAACGTCATACCGCGAGAAGAAATAGCTCTTTTAATTGACAATATCGGTGTGCCAGCCGAAAACTTTAACCTGGCATTCGGTGACAGCGCCACCATAGGCACTGCAGATGGAGAAGTACTAGTATCTCTGAAACATCATAGAGCCCATAGTACCCCTGAGTACATGAAGCGGGTGCGCCTCGCTCTCAATGAAAAATTCCCCCAAATGACTTTCTACTTCCAGCCAGCTGACATTGTTAGTCAAATTCTCAACTTCGGTTTGCCGGCTCCTATTGATATTCGGGTAGCAGGTTTCAAGAGAGAAGAGAACCTGCAAATAACCAAAGAAATTATGGCAAAAGTAGCCAAAGTAGCAGGGGCAGTTGACGTGCACATGCACCAAGAAGTTGACTCGCCGCAGCTAAAGCTCGATGTTGATAGAACTTTAGCAGCAAAAGTGGGCTTGACTCAATTGAATATAGCCAATGATGTATTGGTATCACTTAGCTCGAACACCCAAGTAACTCCCAATTATTGGATTGACCCAGTATTTGGTATCCCGTATTTTCTAGCAGTACAAATACCGCAGCACAAAGTTAACTCCATTGAGGCCATTTTAAAAACACCAATATCAAGTAGCATGACAAAAGAAGCGGTGCTATTGGGTAACGTTGCTTCGGTTAGTCGCGCCACTACAGTTGGTGTGGCCAATCACTTTAACGTACAGCCGGTCTTTGATATTTACGCCAATGTTCAGTCGCGAGACTTAGGCGGAGTCTCCCAAGATGTTCAGAAAATCTTAGAAGAATATCGCCCTAAAATGGCTCCAGGCAACCAAATTATCATGCGTGGCTTAGTGGAAAGTATGGACAACGCCTTCGTCAAGCTTGGCATCGGTTTTGTCGGGGCCATAGTACTGGTTTATTTATTGATGGTAGTTAACTTTCAGAGCTGGTCTGATCCGCTCATTATTATCATGGCCTTGCCCGGTGCCGTGGCTGGCATTATCTGGATGCTCTTCCTTACCACCACTACCTTTAATGTGCCGTCGATGATGGGTGCCATCATGAGCATAGGGGTGGCCACGGCCAACAGTATTTTGATGATTACCTTTGCCAATGAAAAACTCGAAGAAGGCATGAACGCCAATCAAGCAGCCCTGGAAGCGGGAAAAACTCGCCTTAGACCAGTGATGATGACAGCCATTGCCATGATTGTCGGCATGCTGCCCATGTCGCTTGGTCTAGGAGAGGGAGGCGAGCAAAACGCCCCCCTTGGCAGAGCAGTAATTGGTGGCCTTAGCTTCGCCACAATGTTCACCCTTTTCTTTGTACCAGTAGTCTTTAAGTTGGTTCGAAGCCCCAAGAAGACCACCAAATAGGAACTTGAGCAAAATGGTAGAAATCAACCACAATAAAGGGTTGACATTAGTAGACGACCGGTCTAATCTAGAAATACCCGCAGTAACTAGCTGAATAGTTAACTTATTAAACAAGCCAGGTGTCAGAAGTGAACAGCATAATAGAGTCTCCAGAAATACTTGAACCAACAACAGACAGTATTGAAGCGACCAAAGTTAGCGAACCGGCTAAGCAGTCTTCTGGCATTAAGCGATTACTTGTAGTAGCTAGCCTAGCAATGGCAGTAGCCCTGCCAATCGGTGTCTATCCACGGGTTTTGCAAAGCGAAGAGCTGCATATCTCTCAAAGCAAGGCAATCAATGCTTTGCCGCAAGTGACTATGGCAGCGCTAAAACATGCCTCACCAGTGAAAGATTTGCAATTGCCCGGTAGCCTTGAAGCTGTGGTAGAAGCCGAACTGTATGCCCGCGCCGATGGCTTCATCAAAAAGAGATATGTCGATATCGGTGACAAAGTCTCTGCCGGTCAACTTCTGGCAGATATCGAAACTCCCGAAGTAAACGATTCACTAGCTGAGTCTAAAGCAGTGGTATTGACCAACATTGCCGGTCGAGCCACCATTCAAGCCGATATTGAACAATCAGAAGCAAATTATCAAAAATCACTCGCTGACCTAGCTCAAGCTAAAACCACCGTAGCTCAGCGCCTGCACGACGAAAAATTTGCCCAAAACACCACAGCTAGATGGAAAAAGTTAGCAGCTGACGGTGCGGTTTCACTTCAAGATGCTGAAGAAAAAGAAACCATCTACAATACCAGTGTTGAAGCAACTCAAGCAGCAAGAGACAAGGTCTTAGCCGCGCAAGCAGATGTCTCAGCGGCCAAAGCACACATCGGCGCCGACCGCGCCCGCTTAACTGCTGCTGCTGCCAATATTCAAGCAGCCCAAGCAAGAAGCAGCCGCTCAACTTCTGAGCAATCTTTCCAACATGTGGTGGCACCATTCAGTGGTGTAATAACAGCAAGAAGTATTGATCAAGGTAGCCTGGTTTCGGCTGGCACTGATTCAAAAGTACCTTTGTTCAAGCTAGAGAGAATCGACACATTAAAAGTCTATGTGGACGTGCCTCAATATTCATCATCAGCAGTCAAAGTTGGGCAAGCAGTCGCAATAGCCATTCGTGAATTTCCTGGTCGACAGTTTAGCGGTAAAGTGGCAAGAACTTCAGTTTCGCTAGATGCTACAGCCCGCACCATGAAAACCGAAATTCATATTGCCAATCCAGGTATGGCCCTAGCTCCTGGCATGTTCGGCGAAGTCAAATTTACAGTGCCACGTGCCAAAAATATCTTCTTAATTCCGTCGAGTGCACTAGTCATTCGCAGTGAAGGTCCACAAGTAGTAACCATCGACGGCGAAGAAATCGCATACAAGAAAGTACAACTAGGCGACGACTTAGGCAAAGAAGTAGAGATAATTAGTGGTCTGTCTGGAAGTGAAAAGCTGGTAGACAGCCCAAGTGATACTCTTCGCGACGGTACAAAAGTAGCAACAAGAAATTAGGGAGCATAAGTGAAAATGCCAAACGGTAAGTTAGAAGGCAAGGTAGCCATCGTCACTGGTGCCTCAAAAGGAATCGGCGCGTCAATTGCCAAGCATTTAGCAAACGAAGGTGCAGCAGTTGTAGTCAACTATGCATCTAGCAAAGAAGGCGCTGATGCTGTGGTTTCAGAAATTGAAAAAGCCGGTGGAAAGGCCATTGCGGTGAAAGCTGACGTGAGCAAGAAAGCCGAGATTGAAAGTCTCTTTGCCCAAGCAAAAAAATCATACGGCAAGCTAGACATTTTAGTGAATAATGCCGGCCGATACGAGTTCTCACCTATTGAAGGCGTCACCGAAGACCACTTCCATAAAATGTTTGATCTGAACGTCTTAGGTTTGATTCTCAGTGCTCAAGAAGCAGTGAAACACTTCGGACCAGATGGTGGCAACATCATTAATATTAGTTCTGTTGTGTCTTTCCTCACTCCACCGAACGGTGCGGTCTACAGTGCTACCAAAGCAGCAGTTGATGCCGTTACTAAGTCACTAGCCAAAGAACTAGGTCCAAAACAAATTCGCGTAAACTCAATCAACCCGGGCATGGTCGAGACCGAAGGCCTTGCCAGTGCTGGAATGAGTGAGGGAGATTTCCGCAAGAAAATTGAAGGCGATACACCGCTCGGCCGCATTGGTCAGCCTCAAGACATAGCAACAGCTGCTGTATTTTTTGCGTCATCTGACTCAGCCTGGATAACTGGCGAGACCCTGGTGATTGCTGGCGGCTTACGTTAAAAGAAAAATTTGAAGGCTTGGAGGAGTTATGTCGAAACAAGTATTTATCACCGGTGTCGCAGGATACATAGGTGGATCTGTGGCAACAAGACTCCTTCAAGCTGGATACAAAGTTAGAGGCTTGACTCGCTTAGAGGAGAACAAAGCCAAGCTTGCAGCAATCGGTATCGAAGCTGTCATTGGTGACCTCAGCGCCATTGCTCTTGTGACAAAAGAAGCACAAGCAGCCGATATTGTGATAGACGCAGCAGATTCAGATAATGAAGAAGCAGTAAAAACATTTCTCGATGCCCTCAAGGGTAGTGGCAAGGTATTTATTCACACCAGTGGTTCAAGCATTGTTTCTGATCAAGCAAATGGTGAAGCTGGCACAAATATCTATGATGAACACATCTACGATCAAGGCAGCAAATTCAAACCAGACGCTCAGAAGCAATCGCGTGTAAATATCGATAGGTTGGTGCTCGCCGCTGCTCAGAACGATATCAAAAGCATCGTTATATGCCCTTGTCTAATTTATGGTAAAGGTTCAGGAATTAAGCCAGAGAGCCAACAAATTCCTAATCTAATAAAGGAAGCGCGCAAAGATGGCGTCGCTAAATGTATAGGCCGCGGCAAAAATATCTGGTCTACAGTGCACATTGATGATCTGAGCAACCTTTATTTGCTAGCAATTGAAAAAGCTGAAGGCGGGCAGTTCTTGTTTGCAGAGAATGGCGAAATCACTTTCAATCAAATAGCACAAGCAATCAGAAGCGCTCTCAATCTCAAAGCTGACGTACTGGCTTGGCCGGCGCAAGAGGCAATCGATAGCCTCGGGTTTGGTACCGCTGTTTTTGGTCTTGGATCTAATTCGCGCATTCGTGGAGTGATAAGCCGTGACCTCGGCTGGCAGCCCAGCAAAAACGAAGTCTTGGCCGATGCTAAACGCACCTGCGAAGCTCTCACTGCGGCAGCACACTAGTCTTTTAGCCTTAAACTGATTTAGAAAATTAGCATCTTGACAGAACTAGACGACCGGTCTATTATGGTAATACCAACGCCAATTCCTAGGGCCAGCCTTGCTGGTAGGCCGCAGATAGTGAGGAATCAAAAATGTCAGAAAATAGTCATAACTTAGTCAATCAATACATCGCCGCTGGCGACCCACGCATTTCAGAAGGCTGCGTCGAAAAGCTTTCGCACTCGCAAGACCCACTAATTCGCAGAAGAATTGCTGAAAATCCATCAACACCACTGCCAATCTTATTTGCCCTGCTAAACGATGAACACAGCGAAGTACGTCTAGGAGTTTCCTTTAATCCACTAGTACAAAGACCCTTTCTCGATGAACTAGTGCATGACCGAAACGTTGATGTTCGCTACGGCTTAGCTGAAAATCCAACTTTGCCGCTCGACCTCATTGAAGAACTAATTAAAGACGAAAACCCATACGTGGCTCAGCGAGCCAAAAATACCTACAACCGACTAGCCAGCATCTCTTGGGCAGCCTAAGAGACGCTGCAAATGGAGTGAAGAACATGTTGAAGCTTGTTAAAAATCAGAGCGAAAGTACATTTACTGCTGACGTCTTACAGACGAACAGACTAGCAATTGTAGACTTTTGGGCTCCTTGGTGCGGTCCGTGCAATCAGATGGCACCAGTGGTAGAGGCATTTGCTGAAGATCAACCTGACGTAGCTGTATTCAAAGTTGATGTGGATCAAAATCCTAATCTATCGAAGACCTACAAGATTCAATCTATTCCGACCATTATTCTTTTTGAAAATGGCCAAGAAAAAAATCGCATCATCGGTAGCGTCAGCAAACAAGCCCTCTTAGATCTAGTTGCTCAATAAAGCATTTAATCAAAAGGAGACCCCATGAGCAGTGTCAGAAATAGCCATCCAATTCCTCCTGAAATTCGCAAGGCATGCCTAATGTTAGGACTGCGTGCAGAGGATGTCACCACAGAAACTGTGATGCACACATGGGAAAAGAAACTGTTGCTAGACAACGAAATGGAAAACGTGGACGAAGACACAGCTTGGTTTATGAACGCTGCAAAAGACGCCCTCGTGATCTGGATCGAAGCAACTTCATAGAAATATGCGGATGAGCGTAGCAACCATACTGTAAATAAAAGTCAGAGTAATTACAGAGGGAAACAAACTCCCTCTGTAAATTGCCCAAATAGCTAAATAGCCGCTGTATAGCAAAACAAAGGCAGAAAGTACATTGAGTACATTCGGCGTGATGTAGCAACCCGGCTGATATACCACTGTAAAATTTTGAAAATTGAGATTGAGTCCAATCCAAGCGATCGCTCCTAAATTGAAAGCAAGGGTGCTCAATTGACCTGGTGTCATAGTAGCAAGAGTGGCATGCAGACTAACGACTACAGCTTCGTCAGATTCTAGATTAGATTCTTCACTCATAGTGCCTTCCTAAAATCATAAAGTATCTTAGTGATGCGCGGCAAATCTGACCAGCCAAGATTGTGTTTCATTCCTTCAACAATCACAAGTTTCTTTTGTTCAGTGGCCTTGTCGTAGAGAAGCCGCGCATAAGAGAGCGGAAATGCCGAATCATCAGTACCATGGATTAACAACAGCGGCGGGTGCCCAAGATGTTTCACCGCTGAGAGACAGTCAAGATCAGGAAACCACGACTGGGGATAGAGCCAAGTAAACCAGAGGCGATCATGAGCAGCCAAATGCCGACTATAATGGCCAACTGAATGAGCCTTGTCTGTTTGTGCTGAGCCATAAAGCCATTTACCCTAATGGAAGCCGGCTAGTCAAGACTTGGCGATTTTGAAACAAAATTTGAGCTCTGCCGTCTGAGACAGATAAATCATTCGTTGATCGGGAGTACAAAATGGCAAGCCAAGCAAAAATTCTCTGTTTCGCAGGGTCTCTCAGAGCAGATTCTGTCAACAAGAAGCTGGTCAAAATCGCTATGCAAGGCGCCAAGAGCGCTGGAGCAGAAGTCACCTATATCGACTTAAAAGACTACCCACTGCCAATTTTTGATGAAGATATTGAGACGACCGTTGGAATACCAGAAAATGCCGTGAAGCTAAAAGAGCTGTTTCTTGCTAATAACGCACTCTTGATGTCATTACCAGAGTACAACAGCTCAGTATCAGCCGTCTGGAAAAATACAATAGATTGGGTCTCGCGTTCTGCTAATGGCGAACCAATGCTGCACTGCTATAGCGGCAAGGTAGCAGCGATTATGAGTGCATCACCAGGGCAACTGGGTGGCTTGCGTGGCCTCACCCACGTGCGTTCAATTTTAGAAAACATCCAAGTGATGGTGATACCAGATCAATTTGCTCTCTCTGGTGCTTACAGTGCCTTCACAATAGAAGATCAGCTGAGCGACGCAAAGAAGCAAGAAACCGTCCTCAAAATTGGTGAAAAGCTAGCCCATGTGGCAGCTAAATTAGCTGTTTAGCACTACATCTTGAATAAATCATCACTGATACCAGTGTTCGCTTTAACGTTCATCCAGGTGCTTGAGCAAGGGTCTTTGTAATCATAATCGTCCCAGCGCACAGGTAGATTAGTTTTGGGGTCAACAAAAACGCGCTTCAAAACAAGCTTAGGCTCACTAGCTTTGAAAATTTCTAGCACCAATGTCGGCTGGCTCAACCCAGGAGCAGCCACCGGCTTTTCGCTGACGCGGGCCAGTTGACCAAGCTTGAGCCGCTCTTTCAAAACATTGCTCAACGATACAAAGTCAGAGTCTTCCATGCGGTCGCCATTGGCAGCATTGAGTTGCTTATCGGCAGGGTCTAAAGTCAAAGTAACAAATTTGATCATGCCGCCGGCATGAGCACGCACCCTACCGTCTTTACCAAGAACAGCGACTGAACCCTTTTTATAGTCACCGATCTCTTCAAGGCGCATAAGCTTTGGCTTTTTGAAATACAAATTGCCTTTCTCAGAAACGCTCTCGCCTTTCTTGAAAGTGATAGTTTCGAAAACCAATGAATAGTCGTTGAGCTTTTGAGCATCAGCACACATAGCACCAACCAGCGCTGCACCATCTTTCATCGAAGGCAACATTGGCCCGTCATGATTGAAATTTTCAACTTTGTATTCTTTTGCCCAGGTAGGCAATACCAGAAGTGAGCATGCTAGTGATAGGAAGGCAGAACCAAAGAATTTAGACATCATAACCTCAGAAAGCAAGGCTATTTTACTCTAGATATTGCCACCATAGCGTTTGTAGAACTCAGGAGTTGGACGCATAAATTTCAAATTGCGGTAGCGACCACCATCTTCAGGCACATTGAAAGTATGGTCGTTGGCCCCACGCAGGGCACCATGGGCACTAACAGCGGTGACAATAAAAGAATCGCCTTTGTTGACGCCGCCATGGCGCTTTGTGACTCGATGATTCCAATCACGCACGCCGTAATCACCCGGTCTGACTTCATCGCGCGGCACTTCGTGAAAAAGACCGCTCTCTTTGAGCATACGACCTTGTTCTGTGGCAACAGCGGGAGGCAAGTGGAAACCCAATTCTTTAAAAGTCAGTCGGGGGCCCTTGGCGCAATCACCGATGGTTCCTAGCTTCTCGGCAATGCGCTTAGCAGCGTCAGCCAAGTCATGGCCGAACTGTTTCATGGCTTTGGCCAGCCGGCCGCCATCGCCTTCATTGGCACTGCTATCATTAGAATCTTCAGAATGTCTGTCACGACCAGCCCGCTGGCGGTCTTTAGCACGAGGCTTATCTTCAAATCTGTCAGTTCTTTCAGTTCTTTCAGCCCTTTCTGGCTTGACTGCTTTCTCATGGCGGCGATGCTCGATATTTTGACCGTCTTGGTCTGGCACATGCAATTTCATACCAGGAGGTAAAGGATGTGGGTTGCGAGCTAAACGGGGATGTTCTTCGCTATTCGCCTTGATTATTGACTGGATGCGCTTAGATATGTGGGTATTGGAAGTCGAGTCTCCATTGGCTTGGAGCGACTCTTTGGCGATGCGCCAAAGCGTATCTTTGTTTGTGACAACATGGTCATGGCCAGTCTTTACCGGCTTTTCGGGACTGAAGTCGCGACTCTTATCAGAACTATCGATTTTCCATATATTAGGAATATCGAGAGCGCCTTTGACTGTCAGCTTAAAACCCTCGCCCAGCAACCGATTTGGTTGGTGCTGGTCTACTCGATAAGATTGCAAGGAGTCAGTGCCAGGTTCAACCTTGTGGCGACGATTCTCGACTGTTTCGGCTGCTTCTCTTGTCACTTTGGAACTCTAGTAAGGAGGGTGTAACCAGCTCAGATGATAAGTGTTTAAGAATTTAGCAGCACCTAGGTGAAAAACTCGTGAAATAGTCCGGGCACTTAATAGGGAGCCTTTACCCCTAAGCTACAATTACTACTATGAAAACTATCGAAATCATTGAAAAAGCCCAGCTAGTCAAGGCCAACATAGATATAGATTGCATTGAGCGCCTCTGCCAAAGGCTTGAAAGCGACGTCAATGCAGGCTTGTATCCTGGCGCTTCTTTGGCAATGGCCCGCCACGGCGAGATAGTGCTGAGTGCCAATTTCGGCCAAGCACGCCTGGCTAGAGATGAAGAACCAGCCCAAAAAGCTGACAGCAATACGCTCTGGCTACTTTATTCACAAACCAAACCAGTCACCTCATGTGCAATTTGGATGCTAGCCGAACGGGGCCTCTTAAGCCTGCATACTCCGGTAGCTTTTTATATTCCTGAATTTGCCAAACTAGGCAAAGAAAATCTGACGACCTATCATTTATTGACTCACCAAGCCGGATTTCCCAATGCTATGGTGCCTGAAGAAGCCTGGTCAGACCATCACCTCCTGCGCCAAGCCGTATGCGATTTCAAGCTAGATTTTGAACCGGGCAGCAAAGTCTTTTATCACTCTTATGCTGCTCATTGGGTGCTAGCAGTTCTAATAGAAGCAATCACCAAGAGAGATTTCCGCGAGTTTATCAGCTCTGAAATATTGCAACCACTCGGCCTCAATCAATTTTATATCGGTGTACCAGACAACCAACATCACCGCTTAACTGGTGCCTATCATTGCCCCAACGCCGAACAAAATACTACTCACTTGCGCGACTTCAATTTCGACAAAAAATCGTTTTATCTTTCTGGGATGCCAGGGGCTGGTGGCTATGCTAGTGCCGCCAACGTCGCCCTTTTCTATCAAATGCTGTTGGCTATGGGCAACTTTAATGGCACTCGCCTTCTATCACCAAGGATGGTGCAATATGCCACCCGCAATCACACAGAAGATCGCATCGATCAATTTTTCGGTGTACCGATGCACCGGGGTCTAGGCGTGCATTTACGTGGCAACTCAGCGACCATGCGCGGTCTCGGCAGCACTGCTCTAGCTGAAACATTTGGCCATGGCGGGGTGGGAACATCTTATAGTTTTGCCGATAGAAGTAGCGCTGTCTCCTTCACCTATCTAACTAACTCACGACTAAGCGAACCAACTCACTCAAAGCGTCTTGACGAAATTGTTACCATGGCCCATGCAGCAATAAATTTAGCCTAGAGACATGCAGACGAAAACAAAACATATCAGTATTATCGGCTTCGGCCGCTTCGGTAGACTCTGGGCTTCTCTCCTAAAATCTGACTTTCAGATCACAGTCTGCGATAGCTCACCTAGTGCCTTAGAGCACGCGAAAAGCTTAGGAGTAGAAGCGGTCTCCCAAAAAGATGCTTTAGCAGCAGAAGTAATTTTTTACTGTCTACCAATCTCAGAGTTTGCTATCACCGTGGCTCTCCATGCTCCAATTCTGCAGACAATGAGCAACGATAAGCTCTTGGTCGATATGCTGTCTGTAAAAATGCATGCCAAAGAAACTTTCGAACGCGAAATAGACAGTGGCATTCAAATAATGCTTAGCCATCCAATGTTTGGCCCCGACAGCGTTGAACAAAGTGGCCTTGCCGGGCAACGAATAATGCTTGAGAAGTTTAGAACAGACGATCAGACTTTCATTTTTTGGAAAGACTATTTTGCCAAGCTCAAATTAGAAGTGATAGAGATGACTGCAGAAGAGCATGATAAACAATCAGCTTCGAGCCAAGCACTGACCCACCTAGTGGGCCGAATTCTGCAAAAAATGCACTTATCGCCAAGCGAAATTGATACAAGTAACAGTTTAAAACTTCAAGAAATTACAGAACAAGTGAGCCGCGACGAGCTACAACTGTTTCTTGATTTACAACGCTATAACCCCTACACAGCGACTATGCGGCAAGATTTTCTGCGAGCCCAAGCAGATTTGTACAAACTAATCGAAGACGCCTGACAATTGGCATAACCAGCAGAAATGCCCAAATTGTTCGCTATCGGTTACCCTATACACCCGTACTAAATCGAAATTATCGTTAATAGAAAAGATCGCAATGAAACCGCTCAGAAAAAAGAAAAAAATAAAACAAGCCAAGCCTCAGCAAAAGAAGCAAGTACGGCCAGTAGAATTGCCTGCTCACATCATTGCCCATTGCAAAGCCACCATGGGCCGGCAAGAAGAGCAAGCAGCCTCAAAAGTTGTGCATTTAGGCTATGTTGGTAGCGGCAGTGAAATTGCTAAATTTGAATATGAGTTTTGCAGATACCTCGGCCTACCTGAAGGTCACGCCGTAGCACTGTCGAGTGGAACAGCAGCCCGCTACCTAGCTCTTTGGGCACTTTCTGCCGAAGGCAAAGAAGTAATTATTCCGGCCTACTCAGCAGGCCTGCGCAATGCCGTTGCTCTAGCAAAAGCAAAAGCAATCTTTATTGATAGCAGTGCCGATGGCCCCAATCTAGACTTGGCACTGGCAGCCAAGAGTAGCGCTTCGATTGCTTTGATACCACACATGTTTGGCTTACCAATAGACATGGCTAAATTAGTTGAGCTTAGAGCCGGACGCGATTTAAAAATAATCGAAGACTGTTCGCAGGCTCTTGGCGGGACAGTGGGCTCGCAAAAAAATCAAAAGCTAGGCCTTGTTGGCGATATCACGGTCTATTCGTTTAGTACAGACAAAGTTATCAGCACTGGCGGTCAAGGTGGCATGCTAGTTTCAAAGCATTCTGAATTAATTGAAAAAGTAAGAAATTATAGAGATCAGCAAGACACCAGTAGCCCTTGCCATAACTTTAATATTACCGACATGCAGGCGGCCATTGGCCGCGTGCAATTAGAAAAACTAGACAAACTAATGGCGCGCCGTGAAGACATTTTTGACGCTTACAAAGAAGCAGGCTTTAATATCTTTGATATTGAAGGAGAAACCCCAGTACGCCAAGGGGCCATTCTTCAAAGCGATCGCGCGTCAGCAGTAATAGATTATCTAAAACAGGCTTGCATAGAAGCCATTGTACCTGTCGATAAAATTGATGCAGAAGTTGCAAACACTGTGCCACACGCATTTAAGCTCAGCCAATCAACATTGTCTTTGCCAATTTACCCGCACTTAAGTAATGACGAAGTGCGCGAAATTATTGAGCAAGTGCACGACGCCTTAGAATCGTAAGCAGCTCTTAGAGCCATTAGCCACTTTTAATCTTGCCAGCGGAACCAAACTGCTTTAGCTGCTGTCGAGTAAAAGCGAGAAACAGCAATGTTACTCTTCAAATAATTAGCTTAATGGATTAGAGCTTATGTTTAAATCTCAAAGCCCTCAGGGCTTCTCTTTAACGCGCTATATTTCAGTAATATGCTGTCTAACGGCCACCCTATTCAGCGCTACACCAGCCCAGGCATCAAGCGCTGGTGAATTGCAAAAACTCTTTGGTGGAATTGCTTCTTGGTACGGTGGACGCTTCCACGGAAGGCGAACTGCATCTGGTGGCATCTACGACATGAACAAACTGACCTGCGCCCACAAGACACTGCCTTTTGGCACCAAACTATTGATTTTCAACCCACAGAACGGCAAAGAAGTAGAAGTTGTCGTCACTGACCGAGGGCCTTATGTCGGCAAACGCATCATCGACCTCTCGAAAGCTGCTGCAGACAAACTAAATATCAGCGGTATTGGTAATGTCGTTTGCATGATTCGCAAAGGAGCTAGCAAACCAAAGGTGTTTGAGCCTGCCTACAAACTTCATGGCGAACTTGAAATTGCCGATAGCGAAGAAGTTGCTAGCAAACAGCTAGCAAGTGCCTATTAAGCTCTCTACTGCTCTGGAGGCAACTCAGGGAAGTTAGAGCGAAGCATAAAGAAAGTACGTCCAGGGAGACCCTTCGGCCCAGCCGTTGCCCTACCTTCTACAAGATATCCTTGCATAACAGTAACACCGTTATTGTTCCCAACCGCTAGTTCACTCTCTTGTCCTTTAAGCACTAAGCTGCCAGGCTGAAGTAATACCATTTGGCCCTGTTGCACCAAGGCAGCAGCTGCCGCTGGGTCTTGACTCTGCATCAACTCAGTCAAATATTTAGCATCTAAAGCCGCTGGTGTTGCTACCACACCAGGATTTGGAGAAAACACTAGACCACTTAGAATAAAACCAAACCTACCGCGGGCTGGTTTGCTAATGTCATACTTTTTGATTTGACCATCACGCAACACTGCTAAGTGAGCAGAATTGCCTGCTGCCTTAAATTGGCCCAGTGAACTTGGATAGTCGACAACAGGCTGCTCATTTATAGCAAGAAGGCGGTCGTAGAGCTGAACGTCTTTAATTCCGTTGGGTTGTTGTTCGGTTTGATAGCCAACAAAATAGACAGGAGTGTGCACCACTGGCGATGACCGAAATTCGATAGCAATTAACTTCCAATCAAACAGACCGGAGCGCTTAAATACAAACTTAACCCCTTGGCCAGAATACTTTTGACCAGTAGAACAAACAAATTGGTCGAGGCTTGTATAGTCGTTATCTATAACAGTATTTGGCTCAACCTCAGGCGCCACGCCAACTGTTTGCAGGCCTGAAGCATCCTCGCCACTGGGTTTAGAACCAGCAATACCGCTGCTTCCGTTGACCAGATTGCTACACTTAAATAAATTAGTAAGACCAGCAGGGCTCACTGCCATTGCGATAATATCGACATCGACCAATTGTTCTTTAACACTGTCTTTGACAGCAGCAAAATCGACCAAAGTCTCTAGTTTAGCTTGATCTCCATTGGCCGCAGCAGCTTTCAAATTATTGACGATGAAGTATGGTGAAACGTACCAAAAAGCCATCATACAGTTAAGTATCAAAAAGACTGCTATCAACACAATAGTAATTGGTTTGGTTGAACTAGTTTTGGTCGGTGGTGCAAAAGACGATTGGGTTTCCAAAATAAATGCCTCAGTACTGGCGGTACTTATACTTAAATTATGAGTACTTTAGCAGCGAACAGCTAGTGACAACATTAACTGCCTGATCTTCACTTGCCTGATCTTCACTTGGCCTGAGCAACAGCTAGGCCTTTCCAGCTGGTCGTATATTCTGGGCTTTTAAAATTGCATTTAATCTGCCAACTATGATTCTGGCCTTCGGCGGCTAGATACAAGGTGCCGCGCCCCATAGCCGAATTAGTAGCATCCATTAATTTCATCAATTTTTCAGAACGAGTGTTAACAGCCTCAGCTTGAAACAGTGACAGCTGACGCTCATCAGCATTGCTTAAATCGAGCAGACTAACCCCAGCTTTTTGATAAGCATAACCACTGCGATAGATCTGCCGAAGAGCTCTGTTAGCCGCCTTCAATAGCACCATTGTGTCATCAGTCGGATTGCTCAGGGTAACAGTAGCAGTTTGGGCATACTGGTCGCCGCCCTCAACAAAACGGTTCGTCCTGATATAGACTTCAAGAGCACCAGCCAGAGAGCGGTCTGCTCGAAGTTTCAGAGCGGCTTTCGCCATATAGCTTGCCACGGCTTGCTCAAGGTCAGCAAGCTCAAAGACATTTTTACCAAACGAACGCGAAGAGACAATCTGCTTGCGGGCTGAAGCAATCTCAGCCATATCTAAACAAGACTGCCCGCCGAGTTCTCGCACGGTTCTTTCAATCACAACACTAAATTGCTTACGCATCAAATCTGGTGAGCTCTCTTTCAACTGCAAAACAGTATTGATACCAATCTGTTCGAATTTTTGAGAGAGCTTACGGCCTATACCCCATACCTCACCAGCCTTGAGCTTAGAAAAAATCTTGTCTCTCTCCTCATCGCTCACGCTTGAAAAATCAAATACGCCAGCAAAATTACTCTGACTTTTTGCCGTAAAATTAGCCAATTTGGCCAAGGTTTTAGTGGGCCCAATACCGACGCAAACCGGCACTCCAGCATACTGCTTGATAATTTCTTTTATCTCTCTGGCTAAATTTAGTCGATCAGACACATTGCTAAAATCAAGAAAACATTCATCGATCGAATAAATTTCTTGATGAGGACTAAAGCCACTCAAGATACTCATAATGCGAGCCGAGATATCGCCGTAAAGTGCATAATTCGAAGACAAAGTAACAATGCCTGCACTTTTGACGAGAGCGTTTATTTGATACAGTGGCACGCCCATCTTGACGCCTAGAGCTTTGGCCTCGCTTGAGCGTGAAACGACACAGCCATCGTTATTAGAAAGAACAACAACAGGCTTGCCTTCTAGCTTAGGATTAAAGACGCGCTCGCAAGAAACATAAAAATTATTGCAATCGATTAAGGCAAACAGTTTTTGCTCAGCCAAATCTCAACCCCCAATTCTAGAGCTGATGGATAACACTAGTGACCGTTCCCCAAATTTCGAAATTGGCATCGCCACCGATTTTCATGGCCGGAAAATCCACATTCTCAGAGGCTAAAGTATAACCATCGTCATCAATTAATAGTCGTCGAATAATCAACTCGCCGTCCAGAACTGCCACCACAACTCTTTTATGTTGGGCTTTGAGCGAACGGTCGACAATAATCAGATCGCCACTATGAATGCCAGCACCGAGCATCGAATCGCCTTCAACCCGTAAAAAGAAGGTGGCCTCTCTGTGCTTTATCAAAAGGGTATTGAGATCTAGGCGAAGCTCAATGTAGTCAGAAGCCGGCGAGGGAAAGCCAGCAGAGCGGCGCTCTGCGCTACCCGATAGAGCGGAATTGTCCGAAAGTTCGCCATCTGCCACGATAATTACGCACTCGCTCAACCATATCTACGTATGGTGACATCCTAACACAATTTATCGCACAGGTCAGGCATTTTAGACTAGGCATTGACCGCAAGGGCCGCAGATCGCATAATCTGAAGCTACATTTTGTGAGAGACACAATGACCGAGCCTGAAAATAATCGCCGCCAGCTTGTCGCTGCGATCGCGCTAAATATAGCTGTCTGCTCGGCCTCTATTTATCCCGCCTTTGGCCAAAGCCAGCCAGCTGACGCAGCAAAGCAAGTAGAAAGCGCTAAACCAGTTAAATCAGCTGAACTAGCCAAGCAAAATACCACCCCTTCAACTTGGCTTAGCAAAGAAGAAGAAGCCGAATCAAGTTTTCTTTCAGGCAGCTACAGCCAAGCTGAGCAACAGTGGCAAGAGGCCATTGCTCTGGCTGAAAAAGACAACCAACTGAATTTGGCAGAAACGCTGAACCAAATGACGCACCTCTACATAAAGCAAAAGCGCTTCAATGAAGCGCGTATTAGCTTACAAAAAGCACTTGCAATTAGAGAAAAGGCTTTAGGTAAGAATAACGATAAGGTGAGCGAGACCCGAGGCAATCTGGCGCTAGTAGAGCACAAAAGCGGCAACGACCTTGAAGCAGAGAAGTTATACAAACAAGTAATTGAAAGCAAGCGACAGGCTAAAAGCAGCACCACTCTGGCTATCACTCTTACCAATCTGGCTAACCTATATGCTGAAATGAAGCGCCTTGATGAAGCCAAAACTCTCTATCTCGAAGCCCTGGAAATAGACAAAAAAGCTTTTGGCCCAGACCACACAGAAACAGCGCAAGACCTGTTCAATATTGCCGCAATGTACTACCAACACAATTACAACAAACCAGCAATTGAATACTTCAAACAGGCTCTAGTTGTTTACAACAAACTTGATGATGCACCAGGAAGAATCAAAACTTATCACTACCTTGGTCTTTGCTTTGCCGAAGAAAACTTACATGCAGAAGCGATTGAAGCCTATAAAAATGCCCTGCATATTCATACAAAATTAAAAGGTGATCGGCACCCTGATACTTTTGTACACCAGCTCAACTTAGCCCGCAGCCTAGATCATACAGGCAATATTGAGGAGGCAGAAAAGCTCTATAAAGATGCAGTGGGTGCTGCTACCGAAAATCATCGCAGTGCAAAAATCAAACTAATTGAATGCACCTTAGAGTACACTCACTTCTTGAAGCGTCACAACCGTAGCATTGAAGCCGAGCAAATGTTGAAAGAGTTGCTGCCGACTTACGAAACGCTTTCAGCAAGTGATCGCAGGTTACTCTACGAATTACCTAGAGCTTATTCAGACTTACTCAAAGAGTTAAAACAAGACAGCGCAGCCGATGCCATGGCAAGAAAGCACCTACATGTCTTTGGGCCGACCCAAGCTCGTCGTTTAAATCACTAATTAAGGAGTCAGAGATATGCAACTGACTGCTGAAGTCAAAGACGACAACTATGCCGAATTGCCGCGCCAAACAGAGGCTATTTACGCAAAATCAACCGATACGTTATTGAGGGCAGATGCTGCTACCGGTAGTCATTACTACGACTTGAACGCTGCTGCCAAATCTTACTCGGGGCCTTGGCTCTTCGGCCGCCAGCATATTCAAGTATCGCTGCGCGGCATGAACGCGCAGTGGATGCAATGGTGCCCCGTACCAGCCGATATTCGCGACAACGTGATGATGCGCGGCAATGTCATTTATCAAAATACCAATGGCACATACCGTACCTCAAGCGATGTCTATGAAGGTGTGATTCAATCAGAACATGGCTTTGAAGGTGGTCGTTACTTTGTCGGCAAGACGCAGCATACGTTTTTTGCCAACAACCTTCCCGGCGGAAGGTTGCAGGTTGTAGCCAATATCAAAATTCACTTGGATGAGCGGCTTCCTTATAATCCGATGATGCCACAGTCTAATTCACAGCAATATCAGCAGCAAAATTCACAAGCACTCGCATCGACACCAGCCAGCTATGGACCGAGCTTGGCACAACCTCAAGGCGATAATGTAAATGCCAATTTCTCTAGCGCCAATACCTATAGCCAAGCACAATATGGAGCGCAAGATAATTCGGCTAACAGTGACAGCGGCTTTTAATAGACTAGAATATTGTACATAGTTTGAGGAACAACTTTTATGCAGTCCAGAACTTTAACACTCTTAGCCGCCATCCAGCTCATGCTGTTAGTTGCACCACCAGCCCATAGCGAAGGTTATGTTACAGGTGGCCTCAAGAAAGGCACAAAAGTGACCGTTGGCGGAGTAAAGAAAGGCGCAGAAGTGACAGTCGGCGGCGTCAAGAAAGGTGTAGATGTCACCGTTGGTGGTACCAAGAAAGGCCTAAAAGAGACCAAGAAATTCTTCAAGAAAGTCTTCTAACTAAGCGGCCATCAAGTCTTGCTCTTCGTAGATGCTGCTTGTATTGAAGTCAGGGAAGGAAAGATCAGGCATTACAAACGATGCTGGGTCAGCTCCCGGAGCCAGTGATTGGTCTAAAGTTTGATCTGGTGCAAGCTGAACAGTTGGATCAACTGCCTGCTCGGGTGCTACTGTACTCTGCTCGGCCGGTTGTTGCGCTGCATATTTGGCGCGCACTTCGGCCAAAGTTTCGTCTCTTTTCTTAAGCAGATCACTGCTGCTAATCGTTCCGGTCTCAGGATTTTTGAACAGATCAAAGTTGCTTTCAAGCATCTGCAAGCCATGGCGCTCATCGTCGCTTAGATCAATGCGAGTCAAGGCATTAGAGATATCTGCTAGGGTAGCGGCGGCTTTCGGGAAAGCACTATTTGTAGTGCCATCTGGAGATTCAGCCTGGACAGCCTTGAGATAACCGGCACCAAATCTTTCGAACATAGCGTCTGTATAGTCTAGCTCTTGAGTCAGTTCAGGAGAATCAGCACTAGCAGCTGGAATTTCAGCTGTAGCGTCAGTAGCAGCTGTAGCATCAGGCACTATGGCAGCAGCTGGCCGGGCATAGGCAGCGTCGATTTCTTCGTAGCGTTGAGCTTTTGCCCGAACAAGATCATCAGGATGAATAGTGCCATCTTCTGGATTTTTGATATAGTCAAATTGAGTTTGCAACATGCCCAAGCCAAGTCTCTCATTGGCAGTGATAGTTCCGCTATTAAGTGCATTGGTAATATCATCAAGGCTGGCAGAAGGCTTGTTGTAAGGGCCACCAGGTGTATAAACCTCCACTGCTTTGTCATAACCCTTGGCCATAAGAGCATAACTATTGTCAATGCCAAACTTGTCCAATTCTTTTTGCTTAGCCGCTTCAGGTGAAAGCTCAGGCACAACAGCATCATTTGGAACAGTAGCATCACCAGGAACACTAGTATCTGGATTTACGGCAGGGTCGCTTGATTCAGGAGCAGCGAAATGAGTGCTCTCACCACCTTGAATTTTGGTTGGAATGATGATCTCATCGCCAATTTGCAGTTGATCAAAACTGCGACCATTGGTTGTCTCCAGCTCTTTGATGTAATTTGCAATTTGATTATCATTGGGCGCTTCTACACCCTGTGATGTCAGAATATCGTTGGCGACTCGCCAGCAAGAATCTCCACTCACAACTGTGTACTTACCAGAGCCGTCGGCGGCAAGCTCAGCGGTGCGGCCGCTGCTACCAATAGGCTGGCTAGTCAATTCAGAAGCAAGAACTTGTTGGTTTTCAGGGTTATTCGAGTCTAGTAAAAGGGTTTGACCTTGACCGTCACGAGCAATCAAGTCTTTGCCGTCCAAGCCGATAATAGATAGGTCGGCCAGCGTTCCGCTAGCGTGCAGCGCGTCAGTGGCCTTAGCCAAATCTTCCTGCGCTAGACCAGGTCGATGGGCATGGGCACTCATCAAGTCGGTCGCTACTTCGCTGAGGTTGTTCGGTTTAGGAGCTTCTGTTGGTGCAACATTGGCATCACTAACACTCTCAAGATTGGCCATTTCTATCTCCTTGTTGACTCGGTGGCCCACGAGTACAAGTTAACATCGGCAAGTGGACATCAAGTAGACATCAAATAGATGTTGGCTAGCCCTGAGGCAACCCAAACCAATCAAATTGAAATTGCCAAGAATTAGTCTAAATCACCCAGGTCGGCACTGCCAGAGGCGGCCAAATCAGGCTTAGAAACCTTGTAACCAAGATTTTTGACATTGGTGATATAGCCCGGGGCCAGCTCAGCATCGAGTTTTTGCCTTAATCTGCCAACGCATTTTCGCACGGCTTGCTCGGTAGAGTCAGACTCTGAGCTCCAGAGCCTATTAAGAAGCTCTTCGGCAGTGAAGAACTGATTCTCATTGCGCATGAAGAACTCAAGCAAAGCTAACTCTTTAGCGTGGAGAGTAATTTCTTTGCTGCCGACTTTAGCCAAGCCACACTTGCGGTCAAGACTTAAGTCGCCAACTGTGAGAACATCAAACACCTTAGCCGAGCGCGGTCTGCGCAATATGGCCGAAACCCGAGCAAGCAATTCGTCTAATGAAAAAGGCTTGGTGAGATAGTCGTCCGCCCCGGTATCGAGCCCGGCGACGCGGTCTTGCACGGCATCTCGAGCTGTCACAAAAAGAATAGGCACAACTCCGCCTCGGGCACGATACTGAGCACAGAGCTCGAGGCCACTGTCGGCTTTAATATTCCAATCAAGGATTACCAAGTCGTAGTCGTAGATGAAAAGTCGTTGTAAACCCTCAGGCGCTGAGTCAACCCACTCCACGGTATAATTTGCAAACTCAAGACCATCGGTAACAGCTTCAGCTGTATCGGCTTCGTCTTCGATTAAAAGAATTTTGGCCATGACTCTCGAGGGCTTAGAACCGCTAATACCGTTGCAGGACACCAGTGCGAAGCCTCAATTTATCACACAAAGCCTTTGTTCTAATAGTAGTTCCTCTATTTTTCGAGGTTGTCTTTCTTACTGCCTCTAACTTAAGCTTGGCGCAGCTTGACAAGGCGTATGAGCTAGAAAATCAGACCCGTGGAGTACTGCAGATAGTCAATTTGCAGACAAAAATCTATCCTGATGCCGCTGCTGCTTTAGGCCTAGCTGTGGCTAACCGCGATATAAGCCAGATGAACAGGATGCACCGCTCTCTGGCAAAATTGAAAAAAGATAGAGAGCTGCTCATGAACCGGGGCGATTTAGACACCGGTATTTTGCGTCAATTTAATGCCAGCGTAGAGAAAGTAATTGTTGCTCTCGACGAAGGTGAATCGGCGGCCAGACGAGCTGATCAATTTGCCTTTATGCGCTGCTTAGAAAAGCTGCAGCAGATAATTATCGAATGCAACGAAGAAGGCGATCGAGTCTCAGCCATTCAAATCAAAAAAGCTTTAGAGCAGCGCGCCGAACAGGAGCGCCTCAGGCGTGATGTACAAACGCTATCAACCGCTGCAGTTGTTGGCAGTATATTCATTTCTATTTTAATGGTGCTAATTTTTAATCGCAGCATTGCCAATCGATTAAAAGTGATAAGCAACAATGCTATTGATTTTGCTAACGACAAGCCAATGGCGCCTCTGCTAAAGGGCAACGACGAGATCGCCCAACTAGACCGCATTTTTCACAACATGGCTTTCCATATGAATGATCTCAGAAGGCGAGAAAAAGCATTAACAGAAAATGCCTCTGAAATCATTTGCTCAATTGATACCTACTTCGAATTTGCCAGCGTCAACAAGGCTATTACTCGCATTTTGGGCTATCTTCCCGAGGCCTTAATAGAAAAGTCGTTAGCATCGATATGCACTGATGATGCGCAAAAAATTCGCTCTCTCTTCAAGGATGTTTCAGATAAGAAAGAGAGCAAACCATTTATGCTCACCATGAAGACAACCGAAGGCGAGCTGCGCGAAATTATGTGGTCAGCAGTTTTCGATAAAGAAGAAAAGTCATATTTTTGTGTTGCTCACGATGTCAGTGAAATAAACAAAACAGCAAGGCTCAAGCGCGAACTAACAGCGATGGCCACTCATGACCTCAGAGCACCTCTAGCATCGCTGCAACTGACCCTCGATCTCTTTTGCAAGAACACTTATGGTGAACTGACTGACAGAGGTAAGCACCGAGCCACCCAGAGTGCTGCAACAATAGGACGGCTAGTGCAGCTGATTAACTCATTCCTCGAAATTGACAAACTTGAGTCAGGCACGATTGAACTAGTTGTCGAAGATGCCATTGTCTCAGACCTAATACGCCGTGCCAGTGATGCACTGCAAAGTAAAGCAGAGGCTAAATCACTAAGTTTTCAAATGGAAGGCTGTGAGATGTCGGTTGAATGTGACCCAATTCGTATAACCGATGTATTTGAAAATTTACTCGATAATGCAATCAAGTATTCGCCAGAGAATGGTGCAGTCAAAGTGGTGGCCGCCCGAGAAAAGAATATGATTCGTATTTCGGTGATGGACCATGGACCAGGAATTCCTTTAGAGAAAGCCGCAATTATTTTTGAAAAGTTCAAACAAGGCAATGTCAATTCCACCACAGAGAAACAAGGCACTGGGCTCGGCTTAGCAATCTGCAAGGCGATAGTGCAAGCGCACAACGGAGATATTGGCGTCACCAATGCTCCAGAATGGGGCAGTGTTTTTTGGCTAACCTTACCAGCAAGCAAAAGTCAGAGCTGATCGCTCTGACTTTCTAGAATTTAGCTTTAGTTTTTTTCTTCTAATTTATCGGTCCAGGCACCATATTCTTGGTCAATCTTGCTACTTGGTGGCACATGTTCGCGACCGATGATTCGACCGTGAGAGTTACCCTTACCACCGCCTTGACCGTGTCCACCGTCGGGGTGAATGGGCTCTTGAGTCTTGCGAGGATCACTTTCGTGAGAGGGAAAACCTTTAATTGTGATATTCAAATCGAGACAATCGTCTTTCTGCTTAGCTTCGTTTTTCTGATCCTTTTCTTTGCGCTGCTCTTTGCCGTCGTTTCCGATGGCTCTCTGTTTTTCAAGTTCAGTACCTGGTTGAACGCTACCCATCTTATCTAGTACATCAAAGTTCAATTCTTTCCCGATAATCTGCGACAACGAGTCAGCACGGGAAGCAGCTCCACTGGCCACTCCACCAACAGCTTTGGCACCAAGACTTAGAGTTTCGTTAGGCACGGCACAATTTGCTTTGCGGCCGTTCTTATCCATGCAATCCCAAGCTTCATTAGAGAATGCGTTGCTAACAGCTCGGTTGTCGCTGCGTGAATTGATGGAATTCGATTCGGTTACTAAGTCTGTAGGCATGGTAAATATCTCCTTGGGCTGGCTTATGCAAGTATTATGACTAACCAAGTGGACATCAATTAGACAAGCCCAAGAATGCGCAATAATGAGCCTTTCAGCCCAAGGCCCCTAAGCAAGAAGTCAGAGCTCGGCTAGCCCTGACTTCTTTTTATAATTCCTATATCTATAAACTGTTCTACTTTGTTTTCATCTCATGACCGATAGTTTGGCGAATGTCGTTTCCATAACCAATATGTGGATGGTACTTGTCGAAAGGATTATTCTTATGCTCTACCCCGGGCTCACTCTTCGGAGAGTCATAAATATTGATAGTAAGATCAATACACATGTCGTCGCGCTTGGTCTTGAGCTCATTTTCGATATTTTTTGATAAGTCGTTACCTTCAATTTTATTTCCCACACTTTGCATAATTTTGCTAACAGTGGCGGCGTCTCCGCGAGAGAGGGTATCGGCTCCAGCTGCAGCTGCACCAACCTTATCTGCACCAAGCTTACCTGCACCTTGGCCCATTAGATCCCAGACATGATGTGACAAGTTGCTTTCTGCATCACGACTAGCTGATGTTCTAGCGGATGGTACTTCATTACTAAATTCTTGGTTCTGCATAGTAAATATCCCCTTGGTCGGAGTGGTATGCAAGCATTATGCCTAGCCAAGTGGACATCAATTAGACAAAACTAGTGCAAGGGTCCATAAAGTGTTTTTTCATAGTCACCAACCGCAGTGCTATGAGTAATCAGCTTTGTATGAGGCATAGCTGCCCTTAGTAGGGCCATGTCTTGGGCGCTGTAATTGACTTCAGGTAAATTGATCGTGCTTAGCTGGGTGCCCTTCAATATAAGTAGATCACGGGTAGACAATTTTGTGTTGGTCAAAGTGAGAAAGCGCAAGGTTTTGATCTTAGCAATCTGGGTCAAACTTTTTGCCGTAATTAGATTTTGAGAGAGAACAAGAAACTTGAGCTTTGGCAACTTTGCAATTTCTATTAAGTCACCATCTTTCACACCGCAACGGCTGAGGTGCAGATTTTCTAAACTTTGCAGTTTACTGATATAGCCAAATGCCTTGGGATCAAGCATGTTAGAGGTTAGCTCAAGGGTATGCAATTTTCTAAGCGTACCTAACTGGCGAAAGCATGTACCGTTGATGCCCGCCATAAAAAGATTCAAGCGCTCAAGGTTGACCAAAGTCTTGAGGTCGACTAATGAATCATCAGTTAGCTCTGCCATAGACAATTCGAGATAGCGCAGACCTGTCAGATGAGACAACGGTTTAATCGCGGTCTTCATTTCGGCCATTATGCCAGCACCAGCAAAACTCAGGCAATCAACAGTATTTGGCTCAAGTGTGCTCAAAACCTCAGGCTTTTCGGCCAATTGATATGAGCCTATTAAATAGACCACGCCGCTCTGCGGAACCTTAACTTGCACCGCCCCCTTGGCCTCACCAGCAAAGCGGCCCAGCGACTCGGCTATCTTTTTACTATTTGGGAAAAAACGTGGATTATAAAGGTCCTGATAAACATACAAACGGCCGAGGGAAACCTGGCTGGGAAAAACCAATTTGCGCGCACTCGATTTTTGCCCTAAACAACTAGCACTCGATACGGTCGCCGCCAATACTAGAGCAGCAAGCAGCGACAGTGAACTTGTAAAACCAAACCTTCTCATTAGACGACCTGAGCTAGCAGCGTTTGCCACGCTGGATGCCTTGAAATTTGTTGAAGAGACTGCTGCAACAATGAAATACCTGGTTCTTTTTTAAACCAAGTGGAAGCACCCGACGGATGGGGCAGTGGTATCACATCGCAATCGACATCAAAAAGAGTTTTCTGAAAACTCTGGCCAATCACATCAACTAATTGTCCTTTCCCTAAAACCTGTTCAATAGCGAGCTTACCTACCGGAATTACTAGCTGGGGCTGCAAGATTTTAAATTCAGCAGCCATCCACTGTGAACAGTTTTGCACCTCTAGTGGATTCGGCACTCGATCACCGCCAGTAATAGTCTTGCCAGGAAAGCAACGGCAGACAGCAGCCATATAGGCTAGCGTACGAAATTGCTCTTCGTTCAAGCCAATGCTTGAATACCATTTGAATAGAGTTTTCCCCGCTGTCCAGGCAAACGGTTTACCGAATGAGCCTTCGTGCGGGCCTGGCGCCTGTCCAATCATATAAACTTTTGACAATAGTGGCGGGCTGCTCACCACCGGCCCCACCATAAGTGGACAGAGAGTGCAGCTCATAAGAGCGCTTACATGCTTTTCAATTGCTAGCTGTGGCTTCACGGGCATATTCGCCTAAAAGCATAATGATACTGCTAAAATTGCCTGCTCGAATTGCAAAAACAGAAGTAAAGCGCTCATGCAAGTAGATTTGACCTGGCTAGTAGACCTAGCAATTATTGGCTTCTACTTCATTGTAATTATGTATGTAGGGCTAAAATTTACCGAGCGCGAAAACACCTTGGCCGATTTCGCTTTAGGGGGGCGCTCGCTGCCGTGGTTAGCTGTCCTTGCCTCAATTATTGCTGCTGAAACAAGTGCTGCCACATTTTTAGGCACTCCTGGCGAAGGCTTCAAATTACTCAACTATTCATATCTACAAATATTATTTGGCACAGTACTGGGGCGCATTATTGTCGCCTTCCTTTTTATAAAGCCTTTTTTCGATCTCAATGTCTATTCTATTTATGAATATCTTGAGATACGTTTTGGCCGCGCCACCAGGTTAGCAGCGTCTGGCACCTTTCTGGTGACACGAGTTCTCGCATCTGGGGCACGTCTCTACGTCTCAGCCATAATTCTGGCTGTCGCCTTTGGCCTAATTACAGGCTCAGCACCAAGCAAAGCGCAAGAACTAATGGTGTATCTAATAGCCATTGTTATTATCACCGTACTGACTGCCATATACACATCGATTGGTGGCATCAAAGCTGTAATCTGGACAGATTGTATACAGGCCACAGTAATGCTTGGTGGCGCCAGCGGTGCCATTGTTGTTTTACTTATGATAATGCCAGAGGGTCTCGCCTCAATTGAGCACTTCTATAGACACACTCCCATGCCGTTTTTCATCAATGGCACTAGCTCTAAGCTTAGTCTTTGGCAAAATATCAAAGCTGTGCTCGGCGCTGACTACACAATCTGGGCAGCCTTTCTTGGCTCGACTTTCACCACTCTGGCAACCCATGGCACCGATCAAGATATGGTGCAAAGAATGCTCACGGCTCAAGACTATAAGAAGAGCAGATTGTCACTCATTCTCTCTGGTCTAGCCGATTTACCAATCGGATTCATTTTTCTTACCATTGGCATTTTGATGCACCTATTTTTCGAGCAGCATCCAGACATCAACTTGCCGCAAAAGAATAGCGAAATATTCGCCTATTTCATTTTGACAAAAATGCCAACGGGCTTGCGCGGACTATTGATAGCAGGAATATTTGCCACGGCAATGGGCTCGCTCAGTGCCGCTCTTAACGCTCTTTCAACTAGTGCCACTAGAGACTTTAGCAAGAGCAAAGAAGGGGCCAGCGAGGACAAAGAAAGTCAATCAGTGGCAACGGCAAAGAAACTAACCTTTGTCTTTGCTTTTCTCATGATCGTGGTGGCAAGCGCCACCGCCTATTTCGTGATTGAACATCCAACATCACGCATTATCCCAATTGTCTTAGGTATATTCGGCTACACATACGGCTCTCTATTAGGAGTGTTCTTGCTCGGCCTGCTAACCAAGAGAGGAAGCGACCGCGGTAACCTCATTGCCATGGTCGGCGGAGCAGTGCTAGTTGCATGTTTGCCCCAAATTGCCTTCCCTTGGAGGGTGATGTTAGGTTCGCTCACAACCATCGCAATCGGCGCTTGTTTCAACGAAAAAAAAGCTAGATACACTACCAAATTGGCAGGCTTAGCAGACTAGTTCTTTGCAGCCAAAGATAAAATGTGATCTAATCTCTCACGGATTTGCCACGCAATCGCAACCAGCTGTTGCGTTAGTGCAAATGCTGTCATCGAGTATTGAGAATTAGTGTAGTCAAAATCAATAGAAGGCGTTCTGTCGAAGCAAGAAAAGAACGACTCGGCTGCCAACGCAGGAAGCGCAGAAGCTAGGCTATTGAACGTTTCGCTGGAGAAGCAGGGAAGGTGACAAGAGCGAAAAAAGAAGTTCTCGCCACCAAGGGCGAAGGCAAAATTGAAAAAAGAAGTTGCTCCTAGAATATTTGGAGATTAAGCAGCAAAAGCAATACCAGGCAATAGTTTCGAGGATCTCTGCCAGTTATTGAGAATTTGAGAATCAATGTCAACTTTCCCAAAGTTCCGAAAACTAAGGCCTTGGTGCCATTCAGGTTCTAATTGTGGGAAAATCAAAGGGGAGACCATCGATGATGCGATTATCTGGCCACACTTTCAATCCCACTATTATTTGTAGGCATACGCCTTATCTAAGTAGGGGTCGTTAATGGGAAAAGAAAGATAGGGCTCGTCAGCGAACCACTTGTCTCTGACATCGATAATAAGGAGAGCGAAATGTCATACACCATCGTAAGCGATATCTGTGAAGGAATTGGCGACTGTCTACCAGTTTGCCCTGTTGAATGTATTCACTGGACAGAAAAAACCAATACCAAGGGTCATAAATATCCAATTATTGACGACAGTACCTGCATTGACTGCGGCGCTTGCCTTTCAGCCTGCCCTGTAGAAGGCGCTATTCTCGACGATTGGCAGCCTGAACTACAGAAGCCATAGTCAAGAAGTCATAACAGACTAGAGATGACGCTAAGTACGTCAATCTCTATTCTGTTCAGTTACTAGAAAAGCCGAGGAGCAATGCTCTTCGGCTTTTTCATTGGTTCAATTTCTCAAGCATTGCGATTTGACAGAGAGCATACAAGCGTATGCCTTTTTCAATCTATATAGATAGTTCTGCCAGAATTGTTGAAGCAAGGCGGCTACGACTATGAGCAGCCATACCCTCGGTATAGTGCACAGCAAACACTACAACAGTATTTTCCGGGACAGCGCCAATTTCTAGCACCGCAGAAGCCCTTACGCTTACAGTTTGATAGAGATTTAGCAACTTCATAGAGTCACCGTTGAAGATAGCAATAAGACCTGCAGCATCTTCAACTTCAAGAGAAGATTGAAAGGGCCCTTGAAACGCTTCGCTGCCCATCATCAATGTGTGAACGGCTGGTTCTGGTAAGACTGAGCAACTTGTGAGTTGAGTTTTCGCAACTGCCATCATGTTTATTCTTCAGACCTCTGAGCGCTAAAAACTGCAATCAACACAAGGGATAATAATACCGATAGCTCCAAGGTTATACTTCTTACACAATACCTTTATGTTGTGAAACGAATGGCCCATTTTGAGCACTCCTGAAGATCACAAACAGCAGGACAATCAGACCGTTGTCTTCACCACTACGCCCAGTACATCTCTTGCATATACGCCCGGGGATACAGTCGGCGACAGCTATGTTTTGCTCTCTCTTTTGGCGAGGGGAGGTATGGGCGTGCTATTCAAAGCGCGGCACATTCAGCTTGACCGTACTTTTGCCTTGAAGCTTCTGCACCCAAGTCAAATTAGCGAAACAAATTGGCGTCGCTTTGAGCTTGAAGGTCGTGCCTTAGCCCAGTTAAACCATCCAAATATCGTGCAAATCTTTAACATGGGTGTCGACCAGAAAGGCTGCCCCTTCTATGTCATGGAATTACTGGAAGGCCAATCGATGGACGAATATACCGAGGACCATGGCATGCCTATGGCTCAGTTTATTCAATCGTTTAAGGATGTTTGCGCAGCCCTGCAGCTCACCCACAGCAAAGGTATTGTGCACCGACATCAAGCCATCAAATCTGTTTATCGTCGAATCAACCAGTGCTATTCGGTCGACCAAAGTAGTCGACTTTGGCATCGCCCGACTGAATGTCGGTGAGGGAGCAAATGAGCAAGGACTGACTCGTCCTGGTGAAGTCTTCGGTAGCCCACTTTACATGAGCCCTGAGCAAAACAAGGCCCTCAATGATCTCATCGCTAGATGCATGGAAAAAGCAGCAGCACAACGCTTTAAAAATGTGGCAGAAATTGCCGAACAATTGTCAAAAATTTCAACTGCCACGAGCGAAAGAAAGCTGAGTTATGCAAAAGAAAACTCCAACAGAAGCGCACGAGAAAACGATATAAACAGCAAACTAGGCAGCGATCTTGATGATACTAGTAATAATTCAAAGAAAAATCTGCTGGTGCCCCTCGCGATTGGCATTGCTCTAATTGTCACTGCCGGAGCTGTTATTGCTGCACTGGCTCTCAATAATAAATCGAATAGCGAAAAAACAAGCTTAGCAAAGACAGCCGATAGCAAATCTATTAGTAGCGATAACTCAGATACTAGCTCGCAAGAGACGAGACAAGCTAACAATCTAACTTCGCAAGTGGTTTTAAAAAATGGCAGATCCCAGAGAATATTTACCTTTCCCCCTGAAGCTGTTGGTGTGATCACTACTAATCAAAAGAAGCGTCAAAGAGAAGGTGATGATACAGCGGCACAAGGCACCGTAATCTGGCCCAACGCAGAGCCTATTCGCTTCACGGCGGCAACAGAAATAGACAACTATCCAAGCACTTTCAATGGCTTCGATAACAAGGCAATTGTCAACCTCACCTTGAAGAAATTGACGAAACTTCCGCCAATTTTAGTGATGGAAAAGTGGAACAATCTGCAGACGCTGACCTTCCGCAGATGCCACCTTGACGCAGCCTATACTGAGGGCCTAGGTAGACTGCCACATCTAAGAAATCTTACCTTCGACGAAACAGAATTTGACGCTAAAGCCCTCAACGCATCAAAAATTTTGACAAAATTAAGATCAGTACAAACAGATGCTATTAAAGACCATACGCTATTGCTCGAAGGGCTCAGCAACAGCCTAGAGCTGAAGCACCTCGAACTGCGTCAACTAGCTCTTAGAACGAGAGATCTAAAGCTACTGGCAGAATTGCCAAACTTAGTTACCCTTGACCTGCGCTCAAGTATTTTACCCGCCGATGCCTTCACTGAAATTAGTGCGCTACCGAGCTTGCAGTTCTTATGTATTGAAGACGCGGTTTACAAGCCAGACGCCCTTATGGGTCTAGGTAAATGCAAAACCTTGAAGCACTTACATATCGGCTCCAACAATCTTGACCAACAGACAGTCAATCGCTTTCACAAGAACTATCCAAAAATCAAAATATACAGAGAAAAGTAACGATTTACTGCAAAAACTGCCTACCAGATTTTTGCTCGCTTATCTTGCTCGCGCCACATTTGATCACCAGCCTTAATACCAAAAGCATCGTGAAATTCTTGGAAATTGACCAGGGGTCCTACCGAGCGGAACGGACCTGGTGAGTGCGGATCAACAGTGATTAAACGCCTTTGTTCTGCATCGCGAATATTGATACGCCAGAGCTGGGCAAACGACAAGAAAAACCTTTGTTCAGGAGTAAGGCCATCGATATTTTTGCGCTTACTTGGGTCTTTTTTCAAAGCCATTTGCAAAGCGTCGTAACCGATACTGACACCACCGAGATCGGCAATGTTCTCGCCCAAGGTGAGTTTACCGTTGACATGCAAACCAGGCAGTGCCTCAAAAGCGTTGTACTCATCGACTACTTTTTGGGCACGCTCATCAAATTGCTTGGTGTCACTTTCGCTCCACCACTCAGTAAGATTGCCGTCAGCATCGTAATGACGTCCTTCATCGTCGTATCCATGGGTAATTTCGTGCCCAATAACAGCACCAATGCCACCATAATTGACGGCATCGTCCATGGTGGTGTCAAAGAATGGCGGCTGCAAAATACCAGCAGGAAAAACGATTTCGTTCATCGTCGGGTTGAAATAAGCATTGACCGTAGGAGGTGTCATCATCCACTCACTGCGGTCGACTGGCTTACCGATTCGGGCAACCTGGCGGCCAACTTCAAAGGCATCAGCACGGGTGACATTGCCAAAATAATCGTCGCGCTTAATCGTCACAGCCGAGTAATCCCGGAACTTATCTGGATGGCCAATCTTTTGCACAAAGCGCTCAAACTTAACCATCGCTTTCTTGCGAGTAGCTTCACTCATCCAATCTAGCTTCTGTAAATGTTCAACAAAAACAACACGCAGGTTGTCGACTAACTCGGCCATACGTTTTCTGGCATCAGCAGTAAAATATTTCTCAACATAGAGCTGCCCAAGGGCTTCTCCGATTTCGCGGTCGATTACTTTAGCGACACGCTTCCATCTTGGCTCTTGCTGCTCTTGTCCACTAAGAGTCTTGCCAAAGAAATTGAAATTTTCAGCTTCGACAGCATCATGCAAAAAAGGTGCGGCCTCATGCAAAAGATGCCAACGCAAATAAGTCTTCCACTCATCAATAGAATGAGCTTTGACAATCTTGTTCAATGCTTCAAAATATTCAGGCTGGCCGACAACGGCGTAAGGCAAGTCACGAATGCCTCGTTCGTCAAAATAAATCTGCCACGGTACAACCTTACTGCCAGCCACTAAATCGGCAGCCTTAACCTTGTTGTAGTTTTTGATTGGATCGCGCAAATCGACTCTAGAGCGACTAACTTGGGCCAGTTCTTTTTCTAAATTGAAAACGGTATCGGCATCTTTAGCCGCTTCTGCACTACTTTCACCAAGCAGGACAAACATCTTCTTCAAGTGTTCTATATAAGCTGTTCGCTGTGTGGCGAAGGCATCTTTGAGATAGTAGTCACGATCAGGAAGGCTCAAACCACCTTGCATCAACTGAAAAGCATAGATACTGCTGTCTTTGGCATCAGCGTCAACCCCGCTAGAGAATACTCCACCAAGGCCTTGCTTGTGAAAATCAGCCAACAGCTTGAACATTTGGTCGACAGTCTCTAATTTGGCGATAGAGTCAAGTTCGGCTTTAATTGGCTCAAAGCGCTTCTTCTCGATTAACTGGTCGTTCATACCAGAGGCAAAGAAATCGCCAACTTTTTGCCGAGCAGTTGGCACAGCGCTCGCACTGTATTTTTGCTCACTGGCGCTCTTCAAAATGCCATGGATGAGAAAATTATTGCGCTCGGCCAATTCACTAAAGCTTCCCCAGCGGGCCTTGTCAGCAGGCACTGGATTATTCTTAACCCAGGTACCGGCGGCATAGCGATAAAAATCGGCTGATGGCTTGACCGATTTATCCATATAATCAACAGAAAATCGCGGAATTTTTGGCTCGATATTGCTGTCTGGCGACTTTGCCGACCCAGCGGCCCCAGTTACAGCTAAAGCAGTATTGGCAAGAAGCAGACCACTGCATGACAATGCCGTTATAATGCCTTTGGTCAAAATGTTCATCAGAGCCCCTTTCAATATTGCCAATTAGTGCCAGCTAGTGCCAAAAGGGCACAGTAAAAGATTATAGTTGATTGTCAGCACCCTTCTTGGTTTAACCATTTCAACTGGAGGTATTATGCGCCATCGCAAAAGTAAGAAACTGCTTAACGGTAACCCAGGCTTTGCTCTTCTAATTTCGTTGGGTATTCTGTTCGGGCAGATTGGGCTATCCAGCCCAGCAACGGCCGTTCCAGATTTCAAACAGGCCAAGGCTGACTATGAGACCGGCAAATACTCCCAGGCTCTATCGTCATTTCAGGCCCTCAGTGCCGCCTATCCGACTAACGCACTTGTGCACTACTACATGGGCCTTTGCCACCAGAATCTAGGCCATATGGGTCAAGCCAAAGCCGAATACCAAACTGTAATAAATAGCCGTCAACCCTCATTGGCGCCGATGGCTGCTGCCGGCTTAGCCACTCTTTCAAGAGCGAGTTCCGGCTCTTCGGCCAGTGCTCCCAGTAGACCAGCAGCTAGCGACACCGGTGTCAGGGTGGCTACGGCCAAAGTGAAAAAGGTGCTCGAGTTCTGGGCCGAGTGGTGAGGGCCTTGTAAAACATTTGCGCCCGTGTTTGGCGCAACCAAGTCTAAGTTTTCAGATATTCGATTCGAAGAGCTCAATGTAGATGATAGTTCGACTAAAGAGTTATCAGCAAAATATGGTGTCAGTGGAATTCCTTGTGTAGTCTTTTTAGATAATTCAGGCAACGTCCTCTACAAAGGTGGACCAAGTCGGGACGCCGATGGATTTGCCGCACAGATACAACAGTTTCGTTAGCTGATAAATGACCAATGCAAACAAGCTAGAAAGTGGCACCGTATTTGGTGCCACTTATCGAATTATTGACTTCATAGGCGAGGGCGGGATGGGCCTTGTTTATGAAGTCGAACACGTGCTCATGGCCAAAAGAATGGCCCTAAAAATACTAAAAACTGAACATCTAACAGAAGCGGTCTGGAAGCGCTTTAGAGCAGAAGGACAGGCGATTGCTAGGCTAGATCATGCCAATATTGTGCGCATTTACGATATGAGCCAAAGTGAAGACGGTGTTCCTTTTTATACAATGGATCTTATTACCGGTATGTCGCTGGCCGACTATCTTCAAGACTATGGGCGGATGTCCCAAAGCGAAGCTCTGCCGGTCTTTCGTCAAGTTTGTGCCGGCCTAGCCTATGCCCACGAACATGGCATTATTCACCGCGACATCAAGCCCGGCAATATCATGCTCATTGGACTTAGTGAAAACGATAACAAAGTCGCCGACAAGCAAGTCAAAATCGTTGACTTTGGAATTGCCAAACTGACAGATGAAAGCGGCAATACCATTCAAGGTTTAACCAAACCAGGCGAAGTTTTTGGTAGCCCTCTATACATGAGCCCCGAGCAGTGCAACGGTCAAAAAGTTGACCAACGAAGTGACCTCTACTCAGTGGGAATTACTCTTTTTCAAGTGCTGACCGGCAAACCACCTTTGCTTGGCAAAACAGCCATTGAAACTACCATAATGCACCAGACCACTGTGCCGCCGACATTAAGTGAAGCGCTAGCAAAAGCTGGGCGAGATGCAGATGGCTCTGCTTCCGTCAAATTTTCGCCAAGGTTAGAGCAGGTGGTGGCGACCATGCTTGAGAAGCTTCCAGAAGACCGCTATTCTTCGCTGTCTGAAGTAGCAAGAGAACTCTTACAAATTGAACGAGGCGATACGGCAGTACCGCTAGAGCTGACACGAAGCGGCCATAAGCGAACACAAATTGACGGCCGCAGCGATCTGAGAGATCTAGAGGAACCAGACTGGCAAGAAAACACAGGACAAAATAGTCTTTTTGCGACAACCAACATAGTGGCCATAGCAGCCGTTCTCGAACAAATAATGAGGCAGAGCCTGCCATCGATGAGAAAACCAGCAAAGCTGTTGAGGCCTACCTAGAAAATCTCAAAGGAAAATATTCGGAACACAAAGGTGCCAACACCAACGGCACGGTAAGCTTCAACTTTCCCAAAGAGTTTTCGCTCGGTTTAATAGAGTGCCGCAGCGTCCATGCTGATACGATTATGATTCCTGCTCAAGGGCTGATCGTCTGGTCTGAACGCACATGGCGCGGCCTTAAGGGCAACAATATTCTACGGACCTTTCCTCAATTGCTAAATGGCTTTAGAGAAAACGACCTCAAGATCTTAACCATCGACGGCGATTCTAAAGAGCCCAAGTTATTGCTGAAGGGCATTGCCAACCTCACAGACCTTGTTGAACTAAACCTCAAGAACACAGCCATACCATCTGAGCAAACCGCTTGCCTCAGTAGCCTAAAAAATCTCAAGATTCTAGGCCTCTCTTACAGTAGCTTTGACTCAAGCAAACTGGCCAAAAGCCCAGTCATCGATAATCTGATAACTTTCGACTTAGAAAGCTGCGTCAACCCATTGCCCATATTAGAACGGCTAAAAAGCAACAGTGTTCTAACAAAGCTAGATTTGGACAAGAGTCAGCTCACCACCTTAGAAATTGAAGCTCTAAGCAAGCTCACTAGCCTTAAAATACTCTCTCTCAATAAAAGTGGAATATCAAATAGCGAGCTCGACAAACTGGTCAGCCTTTACCAATTAGAAGAACTACTCCTTGAGAAGTGTGACAAGATAGACCAGGCATGCCTAGAAGCATTAAAGAAGTTTCCTTCATTACAAAGGCTGAAAATATCCAAGGGAATTTTCACAGCGAGGCAGATTGCTTCACTAATTAGTGAGCAGCGCAAACACAACGTAGTTCTCAAAGTGGCAATAGAGCACTAATACAGCACTTTGCCCAACTAACTGTAACTTTATAAGCTGGCCTTAAGGTGCCTCGGTATAAGCTTTTGCTAAAATACTTGGCATCCGCACTCGCGGCTCAAAGCCTCAAACCAGAGTGAACTACTGTGAGTAATGACGTCAAAGACAAAGAATCAACTGTAGTTAAAAGCAGTGCACCAAATATGGTATCGCCAGCTAAAGCCGATGCGAGCAAAATAGTGAAAGCAAAAGACACTATGAGTTTGCTTGCAACTTCAATACCGGTAATAGGCTTTATCGGAACGGTAGCGGTATGGGCAGCAACTAACTACTATGTGGGCGAAGTCGAGGTTGCCACAGAAAAACCATTCACCACACTAACGGTGAAGGCCTTCGACAAGAAAGGGCAAGAATCAACCTTCCACACTCCTCGCTTTCAGCTTATGCCCGGAGCCTATCACTTAGAAGTTCAAGCTGACAACGGCAAACCTCAACATGTCGATGCTACTGTGGTTTTTCAAAAGGTTGCAACAGTTGCTGTAAATACTTCTGAAGACAATGATCAATCAAGTAACACAGGCACCGATAGCGACAGCCAAAGCGCAGAAAATATTTCAGCAGAAAATCAGAAGAAACGCCGTTGGTGGCAGATATGGCGGCGTTCTGAAAATTGAACGATAAATTTGAAACAGACTCTTCAATTGCCGGAACCTATAAAGTACTCGGCTTTATCGGCGAAGGGGCAATGGGTCTTGTTTATAAAGTCGAGCACTCTCTCCTCAATAAGATTCTCGCCCTCAAAGTTCTGAAAACTGAACATCTTACTGAGGTGGTATGGCAGCGCTTTCGCCTTGAGGCCTTAGCTATTGCCAGGCTAGATCATCCAAATATTGTCAAAATATACGACATGAGTCAAACAGCAGAAGGTCTGCCTTTTTACACAATGGATTTGTTAGTCGGTCAATCTCTCGCTGACTACATACAAGATTATGGACCAGTGCCAGTCGAAGATGCGCTGCCACTTTTTCGACAAGTCTGTGCCGCTCTGGCTTACGCCAACGACCATGGCATCTTGCACCGCGATATTAAACCAGGCAATATCATGTTGCTTACGAGCCAAGAGGGTTCTATCAAAAAGTGTGCGGTAAAGATTGTCGACTTTGGCATAGCCAAACTAATAGATGACGGCACCAACTCACTACAGGGTCTAACTAAACCGGGCGAGGTCTTTGGTAGCCCGCTGTATATGAGCCCAGAGCAATGCATGGGCTCGAAACTAGACCAGCGTAGCGACATGTACTCTGTCGGCATCACAATGTTTCAAGCCCTCACTGGCAGGCCGCCCCTGCTGGGCAAATCAGCAGTTGAAACAGCGGCCCTGCATCAAAGCCAAGAAGCGCCCTTGCTCAGCGATATAGCACCAGAAAAAGACTTTCCAATGGCCTTAGAAGATGTCATCGCGACCATGCTTGAAAAAGCGCCAGACAACCGCTACTCATCTTTAGCTGAAGTGGCAAGCGAGCTACTTAAAATAGAACGCAGCAATGAGAGCCAGACACAAAATCATAGTGAAAAACAGAGCCCAAATCAAGGCAGTAGATATCAATCTCGCAGGCAAAGACAGACTGAAGGATATGATAAACATAGTCTATTCGAAGACGAATACGACCACGAAGAAGATAGTGATGAGCAAAGAAATGACTCAAACAAGCTACTCACGACAAAGCAGAAAGTGGCTATTGGTGTTATTCTTGGCATTGCGCTAGTTTTAATAACATCGGCCACAGCTGTTACGCTCTGGCCAAAAGCCAAAGAGCAGCAAGCAAAAATAGTCGAAGCTTTTGATTCTCCACTGGCTTCAGCAACAGGCGAGAAGTCAGATGAAAATGACCTGCTCGATAGTAGCCAAAGAAAAGCAATTAGCTCATACATTGCCAGCCACAAAGATAAATACTCGCAACTAAAAACTATCGACAAAAAGCTGTATAGAGTCTTCGAATTTCCTGAGAAATTTTCGCTTGGCACCCTATCCTACGCTTTTGGTAAAACTAGGCCGTCTGCAACTGGCACTGTAATGGTTCCGGCAAAAAGCAAGTTAAAGCTTGAGGCTAGTGGAGAGCTAGAATGTTATCCTGAACTGCTACTCGGCTTTCGCCCTGATGATATCAGCTGGTTTGCCGTCAAAGATGTCAACCCGCGAAATCCAAACCTCGCACCGAATATAGTGCACCTAACTTCGTTAAAAGCACTCGAAATTAAGGGTTGCAAAATAGATGGCTCAGACCTCAAAACTCTGGAACAGCTGCAAAATTTGACTTTATTAAATTTGAGCCAAACGGTTGTTAGAAGCGCTGACTTGGCCAATTGTTCGTTGCTTGAACACCTAGTTACCCTTCAAACCGAATATTTGGACGAACCAAGCGCCTTACTCATGATTTTGGCAAAATATAACAGTTGTATGATTTTAGACCTGAGACACTCGACCCTAACTAAGCAGGATATTGCCACCCTGTCGCAAATGACTAATCTAGACGCGCTCACGCTAAAAGAGTGCGATTTAAACGATGCAGATATAGAAGCGCTTAGTAGTCTTCCACGGCTGAGATTTATCAATATCGATAACTCAAAAAAGCTCACTATAAACTGCTTATCGAGCTTGGCCAAATTCGCCAGCCTAGAGAAGATAGTATTACCAAATCACCTGCAAACAGAGCCTGTTGAAAAAAGACTTAAAAAGTTAGCACCACAATTAAAGCTAGTGCAGACAAGCTTGGAGCCGATCGGCCAAATTAGATTCTAATAAGAGAAAAACGAAAAAAGAAAAACTAAGGAGAGCATGTGGACATACACTTAGTAGACGGCACCTATGAACTCTATCGCCATTTCTATGCACTGCCAGAGGCATTAGACGACACTGGTCAAGAGATTGCGGCTACCCGAGGGGTACTCAATTCTGTCATCTCAATGCTAGAGCAAGGCGCTACACATGTGGGTGTAGCCACTGATCACATAATAGAGTCTTTTCGCAACGACCTATATGACGGCTACAAAACTGGCGACGGTGTGCCACCAGAAATAATGTCGCAAATTGCCATCATGGAAGAGACCCTGACTGCTCTGGGTGTAATGGTTTGGCCCATGGTCGAATTCGAAGCAGACGATGCCTTGGCGGCAGCAGCTATCAAAGCCGCCACCATTGAAGATGTTGGCCAGGTGCTAATTTGCACCCCAGACAAAGACCTTTGCCAGTGCGTCAGTGGCACCAAAATTGTTCAACTAGATCGTCGGCGTGACAATAGTATTCGCGACGAAAATGGAGTAGTTGAGAAATTCGGAGTTAAACCAAGTTCAATCCCAGACTACCTGGCTCTTGTTGGAGATACAGCCGATGGTTTTCCGGGTCTATCCGGCTGGGGTGAGAAAGGTGCAGGCGCAATTCTTGCTCAATTTAAGCACTTAGAAGAGATTCCCAAAGACCTTAGTCAATGGCCCACTATTCGGGGCGCCAGCAAGCTAGCGACCACTCTCTTTGACAACTTTGAATCGGCTTTACTTTATCGCCAACTCGCTACATTAAGACTCGATGTGCCAGTTTTCAGCAATGTAGATGAGCTTCGTTGGCAAGGCCCTACTACTAGCTTTGAAGCTGTTTGCAAAAGACTGAAAGCCAAGAATTCATTTAAAAGGGTAGCAAAGCTAATCTGTCCTAAAGTCTGACATAGATGATGCAAAATCATACAGAAGTGACTGATTCAAACCATAGACAATGAACTGATAACAAAGTCAGGATAAACATCAAAGTCAGGTTAAATAAAAAAGATGAATGCAGCTATAACAGTTACACTTCTAACTATCTCGAACATATTTATGACCTTTGCCTGGTACGGCCACCTAAAATTCAAAGAGTCGCCAATCTGGCAAGCGATTTTGGTAAGTTGGCTAATTGCCTTTCTGGAATATTGCTTTCAAGTTCCAGCAAACCGCATAGGCAGCTATCAATTTACAGCAGCACAGCTCAAAATCATGCAAGAAGTAATCACACTCATAGTCTTTGCTGGCTTCTCGATACTCTATTTAAAACAAGAACTTCGCTGGAACTATCTGGTAGCATTTGCATTGATAGTGGGCGCGGTATTTTTTGTATTTATAGAGCCAGACAGCAAATTCATACCAAAATTCAATGACAATAAAAGCAAAATCAGCAGCGGAAGCGAAATGAGCTAATGGCTAACGTCCTTCTTTTATACGATATCGATAGTTCTAAGATAAATGACAACCAAAGCCTTGCCTTCTGTGAAGTGCTGGAAAAGCTTGGGCACAAAGTGTATGAAGCGGCCAGCCTAGTCGAAGCGCTAAAGGCCCTGCGCTCTGATACTATCGAAATCATATTTATCGATCAACCAGGTTCAATGGCTGTTCGATCACTGACGGCGATTAAAGGCGAGGGTAGCTTAGCAGCGGTACCGACAGTGGTGCTCAGCCTCTCTAAAGATGATGGCGAAAAAAATGACAATGTGATCGAAGCTATGCGCATGGGCGCCACTGACCACATGGTCAAACCAACTATCAATCAGGTCAAAGTCGTCATCGATAGGGCCATAGCAACCAGCAGCATGGCCAGCAATTATCACCTGCCTGATCAACTAGTATTAGGACAAAGCGCGGTAATGCGCCAAGTGCAAAAGCTTATAGGTATGGCAGCAAGCTGTGAAGCCACAGTTCTCATACTTGGCGAAACAGGAACAGGCAAAGACCGAGTAGCTAGAGAAATTCACAAACACAGCCAGCAAAGCACAATACCGCTCACAGTGGTCGATTGTACCGCTGTACCAGAAGACTACCAATCATTTCGCGCCTTGAGTGAAGGAGCCCACGGAACGGTGATTCTCGATGAAATTGGTGACCTCAACAGTCAAACTCAAGCAATGCTTGTACGCGCCTTAAAAGAGGCAAATGGGGTTCGCATAGTTGCCACAACTCAGTATGACTTAGTTGAAATGGTAAAAGAAAGACGCTTCAGAGAAGATCTCTATTATCGCTTGAATGTTCTTCCAATTGTGTTACCACCACTGAATAAACGTGGCTCTGACATATTGGCTTTGGCCGAACTGTTTCTTCAGCAGGCCCAACCAAACTCGCCCAAACAGCTCTCCAGCTCAGCAGCAAAATTATTATTAGATTACCCCTGGCCAGGCAATGTACGCGAGCTGCAAAATCTCATGTACCACCTTTCCTTCACTGTTCGCAGTGAAACAATTGAAGTAGAAGATCTTGAAATTGAAAGCAATACGAGAAACACCACCCTTGATTATTACAGCACCATGGCAGACGTAGAGAAGCGCTTACTTGAGCAAGCTTTAGAGAGCGCCAATGGTAGCCGCACTGAAGCGGCGCGCTTACTTGGAATCAATCGGCAGTTGTTGTACAGCAAATTAAAAGCCCATGGCCTAATGAAACCATAAAGAGGAAAGCATGCCAGACAGCAGCAAAGAACATCACCCTAATAAAGGGCAGAAACATTCACATCAGGGCCCAGCCCATGAAAACAAATCGGCTCAATCAAACACAGCCGAAAATGCCACTCTGGCAGCCCAAACGGCAAGAGCGGTGCTCTCTACAGTACAGGCCGGTAAGGTTTGGAACCACACTGCCCCCAAGGGCGAACGTGAAATTAAAGGCTCCCTAGATTTTCAGGGACAACCGCTTCTCATGCTTCGCTTTAGCCCAGCAGACGGGAGCTTGCTTCCGAAGGGCCTGCACGGCCTCAACCAAAGCACTCCAGAAACTATGGCAATTGTGCAAGCTAAACTGCCGCAAATTGCGTCGCAGTTAGTTGTACTCGATGGTGCAGAATTTCGAGAACCAGAGTGTTGCTGGGCAATTCCTGTAGCCCACCTTGGCCGCATAGTGGCTCATCTAAAAGTCTCAGCTGACGGCACAGAGGCAATCCTAGACCACAAGGCCGCTGAAGAACTGCGCGACTCATAATTGCTTCAGGGCACCCTTGCAATTTATTGCTGATAGCCACGACCTCTCTCAGTGCATCAGGGCAGAATTTTGCGGAGGCAAGTCTTAACGCAAGCTCAGATGGAAGATGTGTAGTGGTTGTGTCACCAGCAGATTTCATTCCTCCCCAAAGCAATGCATTTGTACTCAAACTTGTTAAGGCACTGCAAAGAGTGGCTTAAAAGGTTTTGCAGCTAAGTTGTGGAACTTTCTAGCAGTTACCCCGTCGCTGTCGCTGTCATTACAAAAACCTCTGGAGGTTGTGAAAATATCATGGGTAAAGCAGCACTTTTATGGGTTATGGGCGTACCAACTGGAGCTATTGTCGTGCTCTGGATGATGGGCATGCTTAACTAACTAAAATAACGTCACAAAACATTTGTCTTCAGATAAACTATCTTGTTGTAGTTGCAAGACGGATGAAACGGTGTCAAAGAATAGATTTTTAAGAACAGCCATGACATTGCTGTTAGTGTCTCTAGGCTACCCAGCCTATGCAGAAACTACAGCTGCAGATAAGCTGATGGTAAAAACAACTTCAGCAGACAGTGCTAAAGCACATAATGATGAGCCTCAGACTGTTACGGCAGATGTCTCTAAGCCTGAAGGGTCAAGGGCACCACGAGTGGTTGTTCGTGGTACCAGAGTTTCGATGATAAAGGCAGCTAACCTTACAGCAGCGCCTAACTTTTCTGGCTACGTCGACAAAGCCTCTCAGTCTTCAATTATGGTCACTGAAATGCCTTCACCATTTGAAGCAACCACAGCTGGCTTTAACGAAGCCGGTTTGGCCAGCCGAGGCATGAAGCTCGTAAGCAAAGAGTCTGTAACCGTGGGTGATTATCCGGGTGTTCTCTGCTCAGTAAAGCAGACAGCATACGGTAGCGACTTTTCTAAGTGGATTTTGGCCTTTGGCAACAATGATCAAACAATTGTTGTCACAGCCTCGTTTCCTGATAGTTCTGCAGAGAAGCTATCGCCAGGACTGAAAGAAACAATATTGACAGCGCTCTACGATTCGAAGGCTCCAGCTCCAGATCCGATGGCAGATTTGCCGTTTACAATAGCAGGCACCAAAGTATTGTCACTCGCCGGACGCATTCAAAATACGCTGCTATTCTCAGCTAGCGGAAAAATTACAGCTATCGATCCCAAAGACCCTAGCCTCTTTCTTGTAGGTCAGGCTCTTAACGATCTTGACATTCCAGACAAATCTGATTTTGCCAGAACTCGCTTAAAAATGACTGCTAATCTGAAAGATGTTCAAATAGTTTCTGAAAAAGACATCACGATTTGCGGCATGCCAACTCGTGAAATTCTGGCAACCGGAAAGAACAAACAAGGAGAAGACCTATTTGTTCTTCAAGACATAGCCTATGGCGGTGGCAGTTACTTCTTTTTGCAAGGTATTACTGACTTAGATCTAAGAGCTGAAAAAGAAGGGGAATTTAGAGCTATAGTTGAATCATTCAAGCTCAAGTAATCTAGCTTGATTTGCTCTACTTTGGCCGGTAAACCCAACCTTCTAACAATACTTCAAGCGAATCGGCAGAAAACGGATCATCAAAATGCTCTGGGGCAGCGCTGAACATAGCTGTGGTGTAGCAAGAAATCAGAGCATTGATGGCCCGGTCAGAATGGCGAAAATTATGCAAAAATGACTTTTGAATTATCAGAGCAGGAAATTCTTTTAGACTGAGAGCTTTTCGTTCTTTTACTTTAGTAAGATT
>JBBRMD010000008.1:0-148800 GCA_038231015.1 Candidatus Obscuribacterales bacterium | reverse complement strand
CCTGGAAAGATCGACAACCAAAAGTATAGTGGCACGATAACTAAGGGAGCGACGAGATAGAATCTTATGCGGTCAGGCTCGCCAAGCGAATGGTCTAGCAGTCCTTGTTTTAAAACAAGTGTGCATAAGATTATTGAGCTGAATGATATTGCGTTAGAAATGGCTATGTTAAAGACAAAGATTGATGGAACTGCTTTTCTGTATTGTAGATAGAGCCAGTCGCATAGTGCATCGAAACCCGGAAACTGTTCTTTCATTGTCTCCCACGGAATACCTTTTGCTAAATTGATTAAACATTCGATTGCTAGGATGCTTAGTGAAAAGGCGAAAAATGGCACTGCCGCCATATCTGTGATATCAGTTTTGCGAACGTATTTGCGTTCTTCTGCACCCAGTACAGACGAATAAAACAGATTCTGAATGAGCACCTGAGCCGGCAGCATTAGCAGTACAGCTGAGGCTAACGCGCTAGCGCTGTTGGCTTGATCTAGATGGCCAAGGTCTGGAAATAATCTTTCTGCTATAGCCCATGTGGCAAAAACCCGCTGTGCGGGTTCGATTAGCATCAAGCAAATTATGAACAATGCAACTACTAGCAGCATTTTTGCTGCAAAAGCAGCAGGTAGGCTTATAAGTTGAGTATACGTTATCTCGTAGTCAGTTAGTTTACAAGCCAGAGTAACCAGCTCCCACCTGTATCTCAAATGGCAGAGTAGCTCCGCTTGGAGGAGCTGCGAACGGTGCAGCTTCTGCGATTGCTTTCAGTGCGGCTTTATCTGTTTCTTTGTTGCCAGAGCTTGTGATAATTTTGGCTGCAGATACTTTACCCTTGCCGTCGATTTTGAACTCCACTTTTGGAAATGGTGCCTTTATGCCGCCTGCCTTCCACTTCATTTGCAGTGAAGTAGTTACTTCGTTTTTATAGGCTGTAAAATCGGTTGGCCTGAATGATAATCCTCCTGCCATTGCGCCTTGATCTATATTACTGGTGGCCGGCTTTGGTGCCACTAGCATTTCGCCTAACACTGCCTGCGGTTGCTCTTCTTTGGGCTTGATGTAGACATCGCCCAATTTTGCATTCTGAGTCTGCTTTTGTGGTGCAGCCTTCGCCTGATTCTTTTTAGAATCGTCTGCGTGAGCTGGTGTAAATAATGAGAGGGTTAAGGCAAAACCAGCGACAATTTTTGTTTTGAGCCATCTTGAAGCATCGCGAATTTTACGCAGCGATCTTGGGCAGTTGTCGGTCATGATAGTGCCGTCTGGGCGACGGAAAAGGCGCGCACAAACTCGACCTTGCTCGCGACCTTTGGCAAAGACAGCTTCAGCTTCTTTGTCTGTTAGGTTGGCAACGTTGTAAACATCGAGGCTGCATTGACCACAGAAACGTACACTATCGTTTCCAGTCATTTTGTCCCAACTGCTTTCGCATGGGGTGTCAATGAAAGCTTGGCTGAGCAGTTTTGGCTTCGCAAATACTTCTACCGCAATTTCGAGCGCTTGATCCTTTTCATTGTTGATCATTTTATTTTGCCTTCTCGTTTTTCAAGGGTGCAGGTTGTTTGGCGGCTGGCATTACTCTGATGCGGCCCATTATCTGCGCACTGGGCTCCACTGTATGAGCTTTCTCTTTTGACTTGTCAGTCTTGGTAGCGGCCGGAGCTGCCACCGGAGCCGGTGCTGTAGAAGGTGCTGTCGTCGGTGTGGCAACTGGTAGAGCGGCCGGCGCTGCAACCGTTGTATTAACTGGCGCAGCGACTTTGCCAAGCTCCGCTTTTTCAGCCGGTGTTGGCACTCTTATCGCACCCATGGTGTGCATTAGAGGCGGTGGCGCTTTTGCTGATTTGTCAGCGGCGGTATTGTCTTTATTTACTTTGTCTTGATTGGCCTTTTCATTATTTGCTTTCTCTTTGAGCGGCGAGCATTTAGATGCCGTCGTATTTTTGGCATCGGCCTTCTCTGACCCTTCTGCTTGAGCTGGAGCGCCTAGAGAAAGTAATAATCCAAAGCAAGCGACAATTTTTGTTTTGAGCCATTTTGAAGCCGTGCGAATTCGTCGCAGTGCACGGGGGCAATTGTCAGTCATGACCGTACCATCTGGTCTGCGATAAAGCCTTGCGCAAAGCCGCTCTCCGTTTTTACCCTTGGCGAAAACTGCTTCAGCTTCTTTGTCAGTCAGATTTGAAATGTTGTAGACATTGAGGCTACATTGTCCGCAAAAGCGCACACTATCGTCGCCGGTCATTTTCTCCCAGCTGGTTGGGCAGGGTATTTCGATGAAGGCGCGATCTTTCAGTTTGCTTGGTTGGATGAATGATTCGCCAGACTGGGTTTCATTGCAGTTCATGAGAGGAGCCTCTTTTATAGTCGTTCTTGTGTGAAACGGTGTTCTAGTTTTAGTGGAAGCGCACTTGTTGCTGGAGGCCGGGCAAATGGAGCGGCTTCTTTCACAGACGTAAGAGCAGCCTTGTCTTTTTCATTGTTGCCACTACTTTCTTTGATGGCAATATTTTCGAGAGTGCCATCAGCCTTGACAGTAAATTTTACAGATGGAAATGGTGCTACTAAGCCATTCTTTTTACCGGCATTATTGATGGCGACAAATACTTTAGCGATATATTCATCTGTTGCGCTAGGGTGAAAACCAATGCCGCCAGGTGGAGGAATGTCTGGTCTAGGCAGCGCTGCTCCCGATTTTGTCTCTACTGATTTCGTATCTGCTGGTTTGTTTTCGGTTGACTTCGTTTCGCTTGCCTTCGTTTCGCTTGCCTTGACTTGTATCTTACCGGTCTTCGGAGATGCACAGCTTTTTTGATTGGTATTGGCACCACCTGTTTGATTCTGGGCTTGGGCTGGAGTTAAAAATGCAATTGCTAAAGTGGTGGCAGCAATTATTTTGGCTTGGAACCATTTTGAAGCATCGCGAATTTTGCGTAGTGATCGAGGGCAGTTATCTGTGACGACTGTGCCATCTGGCCGCCTGTAAAGTAGCGCGCAAACGCGGCCGCCAGCTTTACCTTTGCTCAGCACCGCTTCAGCTTCTTTGTCTGTGAGCTGGGCGATATTGTAGACATTGAGGTGGCAGAGATTGCAGAAGCGCACGCTATCAGAGCCTTTCATTTTATCCCATGTTGTCGGGCAAGGTGTTTCGATGAAAGCTCGATCAATTAAGGTATCTTGTTTTACAAAAACTGGCTCAGTGTCCATCGTTTTGCTCCTTAGGCTGCTCTAGCTTGCTATTGTCATCAGATGTTTTTGCCGATTTCGGATCGAAGGTAAACTGCAAATCTAACGGTCCACTATTCGGTGGAGGTGCAGGTAGAGGCATTGAATTTCTTACTGCTTTCAAAGCCTCTTCATCTGCAGCGGCTTGTTTAGAGCTTTTTATTACTTTGAGCAGAGTGATTGCGCCACTCGTGTCGATAGTGAAACTAACTGTAGTAGGTAATTGTTCTTTCTCCGACCGCTTCGGATTTCCAGCTTGTTTCCAGGTCGCAAGCAGCTTCGTGTTTAACTGCGTCATGTAGCCTGAGAGATCTGGCATCATCGGCACTCCGGCTGTGACATTTGCGGGTGGAGTGTTTTGATAGCCTGAAGAGACAACCGGTTGCACTGACTTTAATGGCTGTGCTGCCGGTGATTTGGTTTTGCTTGGTTTAGGACATCCTTTCTCTTTATCATTGTCGCCCGAAGCCGCACTCGGCAGGCATGCTGAGATAAAGAGGGTGGCGAGAGCTGCTGCCTTTGCTACAGCAGAGAATGTTTTGTTGCGCAGATCTCGCAGGCGGCGCAAAGCCTTTGGACAATTGTCTGTCATGATTGTGCCGTCAGGTCGGCGGAAGAGCCGCGTGCACATTCTATTGCCATTGAGATTCTCAGCAAATATTTCTTGTGCTTCGCTGTCGCTGAATTGCGAGATATTGTAGACGTTCAGCTTGCATGAGTGGCAGAATCTCACGCTATCGCTTCCAGTCATGTCATTCCAATCAGCGCTACAAGGTGTCTCGATAATTACGCTTTGGGCCAGATTGGCGGCGGTGATTTTAATAGTGTCCATAAATCCATTGTTTCAGGTTGGTGTACTGCAACATACCCGGGCATTCCCAATCTATATTCAGTATTTTCACTAGGACCTACTCTAGAAACCAAAGATTTAGAGGCAACTAGACACAAAAAAGCGCCGACCCTAGAGCCGGCGCTTTTAATTTTTTAGTCAGCGCTCTATTTGGCTGCTGCTGCGGCTGCTTCTTTAGCAGTCGGGGCAACGACCTTAGGAGCGACAACTTTGACCACAATCTCGTCGTGTGGGTTGAGAATAGTGATTCCAGCGGGTAAGACTAATTGGCCAAAGTGAATGGCTGCTTCAACTACTTCAAGAGCGGTGATGTCTACTTCGATGAAATCTGGAATTTCAGCTGGTAGGCATTCGATGTTGGCTTCTTGATAGTTCTCTTCGAGCTTAGCGCCAGCTTTAACAGCTGCCGAAGCGCCGACGAATTTGATTGGAACGGTCACTGAAACTTTGCGCTGTAGATCTACTTTATAGAGTTCGATGTTGTAAACGAAATCTTCAGTTGATCTTCTCTGAACTTGTCTGATGATGGCATTAACGGTGCCTTCAGCAGATTCAAGCTCAATCATGTGCGAGTAAGCGGCACCTGGAAGGCGACCAAACTCACGTGCATTGATTTGCAAGCTTTCAGAGGGAATACCACGACCATATAGAGTCGCAGGCACGTTGCCTTCACGTCTCAATTGTTTCGGGGTTTTGGCTTCGCGCTTGGCGACGCCTAGTTTGATTTTCTCCATAACCCGCTCAATTCCTTAGGTGAAAATTTGGATGAATTCATTGAACTTTTCTGAATGAAAAGATGAAACTGGGGCGCAAGGATTCGAACCTCGGAATGTCTGGACCAAAACCAGATGCCTTACCACTTGGCGACGCCCCAATTTAGACTGTGCAGGCTCGGAAAAGCCGGACAGCAACGGTTGATTCTATTGAAGTTATGGGCTTTGTGTCAATCACGATTGTGCTTGTATGCCTAAATATAAAGCACAATTGATATTAGGGTAGGGCGCGAACCATGGCCGCCTGATCTATCAGAGAGCGGGCAAAGCTAAGCGAGGCCTCTTCATTGGCATTTCCGCTGGCCATTGCAGCAAGAGATCTGAGTCGCATTTCATCATCAAGATTGTTGACGGTAACAATCGTGTGATCTGCCAAATGTTCTTTCTTTACTTCTAGGTAGTTGTCAGCTACTGAAGCGACAATTGGCTGGTGGGTGATGCAAAGTATTTGCTGCGAGCGGGAAAGTTTTGAAAGCTTATCGCGCACGGCATTGAGCACCCGGCCCGATAGGCCTGTGTCGATTTCGTCGAATATCACTGTGGCTACTTGGTCAGCGGCGGCAAAGATGGTTTTGATGGCCAACATGATGCGCGACAGTTCGCCGCCTGAGGCAATTTTGCCTAGAGGTAAAGCTGGTTGGCCCGGGTTGGGAGCAATTAAGAAGTCAATTTTGTCGAGGCCATTGGGGCCAGCATCAGTTAATTGACTAAAAGATATTTCAAAGCGACATTTTTCCATGCCTAAGTCGACCAGCTCTTTTTCAACTGAAGCTGACAAGGTCTTGGCTAGCTTGAGCCTTCCTTTAGATAGTTCGTTTGCTTTGGCCTGTAGCTCACTGGCAACATCTTCGATTTCTTGGCCTAAGCCTTCGCTTTCTTTGACGCTATTTTCAAGTTTCTCAAGCTCAAGGCTAAGTTCTTCTTGTTTGGCCAAGGCGTCGCTCAAAAGCGGACCGTACTTGCGTTTGATTGTGGCAATCAAATTGGCGCGATTTTCTAAATCGGTTAAGGTGTCTGGATCGGTATCGAGCTTGTCGGCGTAACGACGCAGGGCGGTAGAGGCTTCTTCTAGGCTGGCTAGACCGCCACTCAGGGCCTCGTGAATAGAGTCAAGACTAGAGTCAAAGCGCAGGGCTTTTTCTACCTCAGACATGGCCTTCTGAATTAGATCAACTGCACATACTGAGCTGTCAGAATCTGAACCAGTGAGCACATCTTGGGCTGCTTCTGCTTGTTGTTTTAGCTCGATTGCATTGCTTAAAACACTTACTTGTCTGGCTAGCTCTTCATCTTCGCTTGGATCGCTCAGCTCAGCTTGCTCAAGTTCGTTCAATTGAAACTTCGAAAAATCAAGTTTACGCAGGCGCTCATCTTCAGACATGGTCAGCGAATCTAGCTCATCTTGCAATTGTTTTTTGCGAGCATAAAGTGTGCGCACTTTTTCTAAAATCTTGGTGTGGCTGTCGCTGCCTAAGCCGTCTAGTAATTCAAGCTGCGACTGTGATGACATCAACGTGCGAGCTTCGTGCTGGGCATGCACAGTAATAAGCATTGCCCGCAATTCGCCTAGCAAATTGTGATTGACCAAAGTGCCATTGATGCGAATTTTAGAACCGCTCTTACCGATTTCGCGAGCGACTGTTAGCTCTGCTTGTTCGGCAGATTCTTCGTCGATAAGTTCTTCTTTTTTGAGCCAAGCAATTACTTGTGAGCTAGGTACAAAGACTGCTTCTAAATTAGCCTTGTCGGCACCGGGCCGAATAATCGAGGAGGGTACCTTGCCGCCTAAGACAGCATTGAGGGCATCCATCAAAATGGATTTTCCCGCCCCAGTCTCACCAGTTAAGACATTTAATCCGGCTGTCCAGTCGACCTGAGTTTTTTCAATCAGGGCGAAATCTCTAATCTGTATACTTTTTAGCATGCACCGCATATGGAGTCGTTGTAGTGTTCTTCCATTGCAGCGAAATTTTGCCTGAAAATCTCTGCTGCTGCCAACATAATAGCCCGAATCATCATGTAGTAAAGCCCCCGCTTAGATTTCTAAGTGAGGGCTTTAATATTTTTAGGTCAAGCACTAGCAGTTCTTACTATTACCTATGTATATACATTACCTAAACCGTCGCTGCTTGTGCTGCCGGCACTTCGGCTCTTGATTGGATACTCACTTGAGCGGCCACTTTTTTAGCGATTTCAATGAAGGCTTTTGATACAGAACATTCTGGGTCGCCGGCTACAATTGGCACCCCTTGGTCGCCGCCAATACGCACTTCTGGGTCGAGTGGTATTTCGCCCAAGAAAGGCACTCTGTGCTCTTCAGCTAAGCGCTTGCCGCCGCCACGCCCAAAGATTTCGTATTGTTCAGTTGAACCCTTAGGCTGGAAGTAAGACATATTCTCAACGAAGCCTAAAATTGGTACTTCCATTTGAGCAAACATCGCTAGGCCTTTGCGGCCATCAAGTAAGGCAACATCTTGTGGTGTGGTGACGATTACTCCGCCAGAAAGCTGAGTGGCTTGCACCATGGTCAATTGAGCGTCGCCGGTGCCTGGTGGCATATCAACGATCAAATAATCTAGTTCGCCCCATTCAACGTCACGCAAGAATTGCTTGATTGCTTTGTCGAGCATGGGTCCACGCCAGATGAGCGGGGTGTCTTGCGAAACAAAGAATGCCATTGAGATGCATTTGACGCCATGATTTTCGGCAGGCACAATGCGGTTGTCTTTGGCTGTGGGCTGATATGAATCAACTCCCATCATCAAAGGAATATTTGGACCAGTAATATCTGCATCGAGCAAACCGACATTGGCGCCTAGTTTAGCTAGTGCCACAGCGAGGGTGCATGAGACTGTTGATTTGCCGACGCCGCCTTTACCGGAAGTGACAGCGATAATTTGTTTGATGCCGTTGACGGCTTCTTTGCCGTTTCTTCTTTGACCAGCTACTTGAGCAGCCGATTCCATTTCTACTTCTTCAACACCGTCGAGTGCTAGCACCGCATCTTTGCATTCGCCCTCTAGGCGCTCTTTGACAGGGCAGGCTGGGGTTGTGAGTGTCAATTTGAAAAACACTTTGGTGCCAGTAATCTTGACGTCGGAAATCATTCCGAGTGTTACTACGTCGATGTTCAAGTCCGGATCCATGACCGTACTGAGTGCTTTTCTTATTTGCTCTTCGTTGAGCTTATTTTCATTGGAGCCAGACATTGAGTGACCTGTTAAGGGTAGTATCGGCAAATCAAAATATTGCAAATCAATATATTGCCAACCACATATTAACGGCTCTGGCTCAAGATCGGCCTGAAACTAATAAATTATTGAGGCTTGCTTGCACTAAGTTCTCTTAAGTCTTTACCCTTTAGGTCTTTTGGATTGGCCGCCAGCGCGCGCTCTGCTCTTGTTATGGGGTGCTCTGGCCCCAGCCTTTTTGTTAACTTCTCAAGTGCTGCATCGACTGGCTCTTGAGAGCCTTGGCCAAGGGCGGCATTAGCTACAGCCAGGTTAAGGGTGCTCACATAGCAATCGGGATGATCGGCACTGAGTAATTCTTGGCGCATTTTGAGAGCGCGACTGAAGCAGTCTTTGGCTTTCACTGTTTCAGTGCCGCCCATTTGTAAATAGCAGATGCCTTGATTGTCTAAAGTAATCGCTAAATCTGGGTGGACACTAGGAAGGGTGCGCTTCTGGATAGCTAGAGCGCGCTCGATATAGACTTGTGCTTTGTCATAGTTTTGCAGGCGACGCTCTAAATCACCAATACCCATCAGGGTTTTAGCTGTTAACGGATGGTCTGGTCCGAAGACCTTTAAGCGAATTTCTAGAGCGCGCTCATATAGTGTGCGGGCCTCGCCCAGCCTATTTTCTTCACGATAGAGGCCAGCAAGATTATTAATATCGATGGCTGTATCTGGATGCTGATTGCCCAAAGCATTTAGATCTAGATAGAAAGCCCGTTGATAATATTTGTCTGCTTTTTTGAATTGACCGAGGTCGCGGTAAAGACCACCGAGATTGGCTAGCAGATAGGCATTGCCCACATCGCTGCGACCGAGATTTTTCTCGTTGATGGCGAGGGCTTTGAGGTAGAGGGTTTCGGCTTCGCTGTAGCGCCCTTGATCGCGGCGAACTTTGGCCAAACCATTGAGGAGGCTTGCCAGCTGCGGCGAGTCAGGCTGCTTGATTTGTGTTTTCCACAAATTTAGAGCTTTCAAGTAAGTTTTTTCTGCTTCTAAATACTGCCCTTGTTCGCGTTCGAGGGTGGCTAAATTACTAAGTGCTACGGCTGGTTCTGGGCGGTTTGCTGAAAAGCTAAGGCGAGCTGCTTCGGCCGCTTTTTCGTAGTAGGGCCGCGCCTCTTGGTAGCGGCCCTGAATGCGGTAAAGCTCGGCGATATTGTTCATGGCTCGCGCTGTGCGTTTGTCGATTTGCCAGTCGGGCCCAAACGTTTGACAGACGAGCAAAGCGGTTTCTAACTCTTTGCGCGCCTTGTCGTAATGCCCTAGTTTAAAGGCTTCTTCACCGGCGGCTATGGCGTTGTAGTAAGGCACACTCTGAAAAGCCAAAAAAATGGCCCAAGTGAGGGTGCTACCGTAAAGAATGCGCCGATACCACTTCATCTTGGGGTTGTCGAGCACTTTTTCTTTGAAGTTCTTCTGAAAACGCCCGATTTTTACTTTCAGAGACTCCTTTTGAGCGGCTGCCACTGGCTCTGACGCCGTTGCTTCGGTGTTTGCTTGGTTTGGGGTGTTGTTTGTCATAGGGCTAACTTACGTTTTGCCCAAATGGATGTCAAGCGGGTTTTGGATAGTATAGAAATCTCCAAAACAACCTTGGCAAATCTAGCCTAGAAATAGCCGGTCAATAGCCTGAGCGGCTAGCTTAAATTAGCGCCCGCGGCCAGCTTAAATCTAGTATCAAATGAATTAGCGTGTCGCCAGAATAGTGAGCAGCAAATCTTCAAAAGCTTGCTTGTTTATTTGGGTGGCCACTTGCACCTTGCGCCCAGAGAAGAGCGATGGGCCAGTGCGGCCTGTGCTCTTGCCTGAGGTGGCGACGTCGATTTTCACTTCTTTGTAGGTGAAAAGGCTGGGCTCAATAGCTGCAGCAGCGGTGATGGTGTCCCAGAAATAATAATCGAAGCCTTTGACCAGGCTCCATAGTTTGAAGGCCAGGGCTGAGGCGCGTGAGTTTTCTGACTGGGCTTCGAGTTTGGCCAAAAAGTCTTTGGTGACAGGCAAATCGTTGGTCAGATCAAGAGTAATCAGTTTGATCGGAATTTTGCTTTCAAGCACAACCTTAAAGGCTGCCGGGTCGGCATAGACGTTCCACTCGGCGGTGCCGTCGGTGCCTTCTTCTTCAACGTTGCCTTTGCAATTGATAGCACCGCCCATAATCAAGAACTCTTGAATTTTTTCTTTTACTTCTGGGGCGCTGGTCAAAAGTTTAGCCACGTTCGTCAGTGGGCCAGTTGTGACCACCGTGAAAGGTACTTTTGAATTGGAGAGACAATCGAGAAAAACCGATTCAATATTGCGCGGACGGCCATGTTGGTATGGCTTTTTTAGATAATTGTCGCGGAAAAGCGGCAGCTCATTGATGATATAGCTTTCGCGGCGCCAGTTTTCAGGAAATGGATGAGGAACTTCGTCTTCGGTTAGAGCAATCTCTGGCCCGTCGATATCAAGGTAGGTAGCGATTTTTTGTGTCGCTTCAAAAATTTGAGCGGCATAACAGTCACCATTGGTGATACCAACTGCTTGCAAGTCAATCTCGGGGCTGAGCCAGAGCAGAATGCAGCTAAGCAGATCGTCTACGTGACCATCGTGATCGTGAATAATTGGTTTAGGCATGCCTCAAGTTTACTGTCCTGACAAGACAGTTTCATTAGAGAGCAATTTATTGCTGAAATATGTTGACGAAACTTTTAGAGAATTCCAAGATCCATCTTGGCTTCTTCGCTTGCCATGGTCTTTGGATCCCAGCGGGGAATCCATACCAATTTTACTTCTACGTTTTCTGCCCAAGGCAATTTTTTAGCAGCAGCGTGGCACTGGCCTTGAATTACGGCGCCGACTGGGCAGCCTGGACTGGTCAAGGTCATTTTGATGTTGACGTCGTTGCCGGTCACTTTGACTTCGTATATAAGTCCGAGGTCTACAATATTGATACCTAGTTCAGGGTCAACAATAGTGCGGAGATTTTCTAAAACAAGATCTTCTTGCAACGATGTCATCATGAAGGCTTATTCCTTTTTAGTTGATTTGGCTGTCTGAATTCCTTCCAAGAGAGTGTTCCAGGGAAGGAGAGCGCATTTGATACGGACCGGGTATTTCTTGACACCACGAAGTGCTTCTAGCTCTTCAAGCTCATCTTCAAAAGCAAAGTCGTCGCTCTTTGTTAGCATCATGGTTTTGAAGCTTTCAATAATTTCTTCAGCGCGCTCAACTGATTGACCCAGTATCGCTTCAGACATCATTGAGCCTGATGCTGTATTGATAGAACAGCCGTGAGCCATTAGTTTGACGTCTTCTATCAGCCCAGCTGGCGAGACATTTAAGTAGAGAGTTAGCTCGTCACCGCAAAGAGGATTGACACCTTCTACGGTGGCACTGGCATTGTCTATGCTGCCATTGTTGCGAGGGTTGTGGTAGTGGTCCAGGATGGTTTCCCGGTATAGATCATCTGCAAGCGACATGTCCCATAACCTTATCAGCTTCCTTGAGAGCGGCCATCAGGAGGTCGACTTCTTCAAGAGTGTTGTAGATATAAAAACTAGCGCGGGCCGTGCCCATCACTTTCAAATCTTTCATCAATGGCTGGCAGCAGTGGTGGCCAGCTCTGATTGCCACACCGCTATCGCTCAAGATTTGACCGAGATCGTGCGGGTGAATACCTTCGACATTGAAGGCGACAACGCCGCCGCGAAGGTTGGCATCTTTAGGGCCGTAGATAGTGATGCCCTTGATTTCGCTGAGACGCTTCAAGGCATAAGCTGTAATTTCTACTTCGTGGGCACGTACATTTTCCATGCCAAGATTTTGTAGATACTCGATAGCTACGCCGCTAGCAATGACATCGGCGATATTGGGAGTACCAGCTTCAAACTTCCAAGGTAGTTCATTCCAGCGGCTCTTGTCGCGGGCCACAGAGCTAATCATATCTCCACCAAACATAAATGGTGGCATGGCATTGAGAATTTCTTTCTTGCCCCAAAGAATGCCAACACCGGTTGGTCCAAGCATCTTGTGCAGTGAGAATACATAAAAGTCGCAATCTAATTCAACTACTGAGGTCTTTAGGTGGGGCACACCTTGAGCGCCATCAACAAGAATGAGAGCGTTGTTTTCATGGGCTAACTTGGCCAGTTCTTTCACCGGGGTGATAGTGCCGAGCACGTTAGACATCTGGGTGACGGCAACTAATCTGGTTTTGTTGTTAATTAGTTGCTTGGCCGATTCCATATTGATCTGGCCGTCTTCGGTCAATTCTAAAAAGACTAGTTTCGCTTCGCGTTCTTGAGCGAGTTGTTGCCATGGCACCAAGTTCGAATGGTGTTCCATCGGTGAAAGAACTATTTCATCACCAGGCAAGACGTTCTGGCGGCCCCAACTGTAGGCCACCAGGTTGATAGCTTCAGTGGTGTTTCTGGTGAAAATTACTTCGCAGGTATCTTTGACACCAATAAAGTCAGCCACAGTTTGACGCACGCCTTCATAAGCGCTGGTCGCCTCTTCTGACATAGTGTGAATGCCGCGGTGTACGTTCGAATTATATTGCTCGTAGTAGTTTGAAATGCTTTTGATCACTTGCACAGGCTTGTGCGAGGTAGCTGCATTGTCTAAATAGACCAAGCGTTTGCCATCGATTACGCGATCAAGAATAGGAAAATCTTGGCGTATTTTTGCTACATCTAACTTGCTCATGACCTGTCTCTTGTTGCTCTTTTTCGAATGTTTTTTTGCGAATATTCTTGCGAATTGTCTAAGGCTGAACTATGAACCGACCGCAGCTGGTTGGCAATTGACGAATACTTGATCTTCTCTTACTTCTACCGGATATGTAGGAACGGCAATTATTGCTGGCAAACAAAGGGCCTTGCCTGTGCGCACATCGAAGCGAGCACCGTGGCGCGGACATTCTATTTGGCAGTCAACTAGTTCACCTTCACCGAGCGGCCCACCATCGTGGGTGCAGATGTCAGCGATGGCGTAGAATTTTTCTTCAACGTTGCAGAGGGCGATGCGCACTTCTCCAACAGTAAATACTTTAGCCGTACCTTCTTTGATGTCACTTATTTGAGCGACTTTAACAAACCCGGCATTACTCATTTATAGATTTTTTCCGCCACCAGATCACCGACCCAGTCTGCGGCTCCCTTAATTTCAATGCCATCAAGAATCTGCACGAAGAATCCCCGAACAATCAGCTCTTCGGCTTCTTTAGTATTGAGACCGCGGCAATTGAGATAGAAAAGCTGCTCTTTATCTACTGGGCCTACGGTGGCTCCGTGTGAGCATTTGACGTCGTCTGCCAAAATCTCTAAACGCGGAATTGAATCTGCTCTAGCTTCAGTACCGAGCAAAAGGTTCTTGTTCGACTGGAAAGCATTGGTGCGTTGAGCTATTTGATCTACTTTGACAATGCCTTGATAAACCGATGAAGAGGTTTCTTTGAGAGCTACTCTGAAGTTGATGTTTGAAGTGGTATCAGGGCAGGTGTGCTCTTGAATGGTGTTGTAAGAGTAATGCTCAGATCCGTCGCCCAAGACAACACCGCGAATGTCGCTATGTGAGCCAGGCTCAACCATGATTGTTTCAATGTCTGATTTGATTTGTTTGCCGCCCAAGCCAGCGGTGGTGAGATTGAAAACACCATCTTTGTGAATGTGGGTGCGTACGCGGCTCACTGCAAATACAGCATTAGATAGCTTATCTACAGCCATTACGGTAACTTTGGCGCCTTGGCCAACAGTCACTTCAACGAATGAATTTGAAAGGATAGTTCCGCTGGTTTCTTTCTTGTCCGATTGAGAACCTTTGGCTTCAGGGTTAGCAGAAGCAACAGCTACAGCAGAATTAGCAAAAGCATTGACCAAAGTTACTTGGCTATTTGCTTCGGCTACTACAACTATTCTTGGGAATACTGCTTGACCATTTGATCCGGCTGGTTGGCCTTTCGCTGCTTCTGGCAAATTGACAGCGCTCACGAATGGAGCATCTACCACTACGTTTTTGGGAACGTAGAGAAGTAGGCCACTGTTGAAGAGGGCTTTGTTCATCAAGGTAAATTTGTCATCGCTAGTGAGCGGCTTACCGTTTTCAAAAATCTTCTTGACCAAATCAGGATGTTTTTCGATTGCTTCAGTAAGAGGCAAGAAAATCACACCTTGTTTAGCCAGTTCAGCATTCACTGTGGCGTATTGGGTTTGGCTAGCATAGTCATCAACATAGACTCCGGCTGGCTCGTCTAGTTTGGCTAGAGCCGAATTCAATAACTCTATAGATGGAGTTTTGACTGCTTTGCTTTTTATTGGGTCAACTGTAATGAAGGTGGAAAGATCGATATTGTCGATTTCGGTTTTGCGCCAATCGTCATCACGAGTGGTCGGCATGGGGCTTTGAAAATAGATTTCCCAGGCTGCATTTCTCAAGTCTTGCAACCAGCTTGGTTCGCCATTTCTTTGAGCAAGATCGGCTACCCGTTCTTTTGCTATGGTGTTGGCTAACTTCAACTCCGCCATGACTGTTTCCATCTCCGTCTTTTATTGTTCGTATTGCTGCGATTGCGCTTGTCATATTTTCTTCAGAAAATATGACAATATTTGAAAGCCCTTAACCGACTGAACCTTCCATTTCTAGCTGAATCAGACGATTCAACTCAACGGCATACTCAAGTGGCAACTCTTTTGTGAAAGGCTCAAAGAAGCCATTTACAATCATCGCTGTTGCTTCGTCTTGGTTCAAACCACGGCTCATTAGATAGAAGAGTTGCTCTTCACCAACTTTTGAAACAGTGGCTTCGTGCTCGATGTTGACGTCTTTCTCGTCAATTTCCATGGTCGGATATGTATCTGATCTTGATTTGTCATCAAGCAAGAGAGCGTCGCATTTAACAGATGACTTAACGCCGGTTGCTTTTGGGTAGACCTTGATCAAACCGCGATAAGAAGTGCGTCCGCCATTTTTGCAAATAGACTTAGATATGATCATCGAAGTTGTATTTTTGGCAGCGTGGATGATTTTGGCACCAGCATCTTGGTGTTGATCTTCGCCAGCAAAAGCAATTGAAAGCACTTCGCCGTGAGCACGTTCGCCCAACAAGTAAATTGCTGGATACTTCATGGTGAGCTTAGAGCCCAAGTTTCCGTCTACCCATTCAACTTTGGCGTCTTCGTGGGCAACTGCTCTTTTGGTGACCAAGTTGTATACGTTTTTCGACCAGTTCTGAATGGTGGTGTAGCGAATGTGAGCGCCTGGCTTGGCGATTAGTTCAACCACTGCCGAGTGCAATGAGTCGGTGGAATAAGTCGGAGCAGTACATCCTTCAATGTAGTGCACGAAAGAGCCAGGCTCAGCAATAATGAGAGTGCGTTCGAATTGGCCCATGTTTTCAGCGTTGATTCTGAAATAAGCTTGCAATGGAATTTCAATTCTGACGCCTGGTGGCACCCAGATGAAACTTCCCCCTGACCAAACGGCCGAGTTGAGAGCCGAGAATTTATTGTCGGCAGCCGGAATTACTGTGGCGAAGTGTTCGCGCACAATGTCTTCGTGCAGTCTCAATCCTGAGTCCATGTCGAGGAATAGAACGCCTTGCTGTTCAAGGTCTTCGCGAATTGAGTGGTAAACCACTTCTGATTCGTACTGAGCGGTGACGCCAGCTAAGAATTTGCGTTCGGCTTCAGGAATGCCTAAGCGATCGAAAGTATTTTTGATACCTTCTGGCACTTCATCCCAATCGGTTTCTTGCTTTTGTGATGGCTTGATGTAATAGAAGATGTTTTCAAAATCGATGTCATTGAGCAAGCCGCAGTTGCCCCAAGTAGGCATGGGCTTCTTATTGAAGATATCGAGAGCGCGCAAGCGGAATTTGAGCATCCACTCTGGCTCGTTTTTCATCGACGAAATTTTCTCGACAATTTCACGGGTTAGACCACGGCCCGATTTGAAAATATAGTCTTCTTTATCAGAGAAACCATATTTGTAATCGTTGCCAATCCCTTCCAGGCCAACACCCTTATTGATTTCTGGCTTGGTGCCTTCTGGCAACCCTTGGTTGTTTAGAGTTGGGGCTAGATCTGCCGACATAATTGCCTCCTTAACCATCTTAATTACTTCGCGCCTACGACTGCAGGGCTTGGGTTTGAACTAGAGCTTTTGTTGGTGGCGTTTGGGCCAGTACCTGGAGTTGGTTGCATCTCCGAAGTAACCCACTCATAACCACGGTCTTCTAGCTCAAGAGCTAGTTCACTGCCGCCGGAAGCAACAATTTTGCCGTCTTGGAAGACGTGCACAAATTGAGGCTGAACATAATTGAGCATGCGCTGATAGTGGGTGATAAGCAAGATAGCTGTGTCTGCCTTGCTCAAGGCATTTACGCCTTCTGAAACTGTTTTGAGAGCGTCAATATCGAGGCCAGAGTCGGTTTCGTCGAGAATGGCCAACGATGGGTTGAGCATCGATAATTGCAGAATCTCTAAGCGCTTTTTCTCGCCGCCAGAGAAACCGTCATTGACATAACGTGAAAGAAATTCGTCTTTGACGCCTAGTTTAGCCATCAAAGCTTTCAGTTCGAGACGAAACTCTTTGACAGGAATGTCGCGGCCGCGCACGGCGTTAACAGTCTTTCTCAGGAAGTTCGAAACAGAAACGCCAGGAATCGAAACAGGATATTGGAAAGCTAGAGCTAGTCCTAGTTTGGCCCGTTGGTCGGGGCTCATTTCTGAAATTTCTTGACCTTTGTAGAGCATTTTGCCTGAGGTCACTTTGTAGCGCGGGTGACCCATCAAAGCGTAAGAAAGGGTCGACTTGCCAGAACCGTTGCGGCCCATGATGGCGTGAATTTCGCCAGCATTGATGGTCAGGTTCACACCTTTGAGAATTTCTTTGTCTTCAACATTGACGTGCAAGTCAACGATTTCGAGCAACGGAATTGCTGAATCTGATTTAGATTCTGTATTTTTAGTGGTGTTTGGGGAAGTCATCTTCCGGTTTGCCTCTTTTTGCTACTGGTCAAAATGTCGCGGTCTTAAACTAAAGTGTGGTCCAAAGTGCTGGGAAAAATCCCGTTTGCTTCACCAGGCAATTGCTTTGACCCAATTCTGGTTGCTTCCAAATCATATCCCTTTTATAGATGCTTTCCCTTGGGAACCAGCCTTAAAGCTTTCCAACGTTCGCAACATGGCACTTTATAGATAAAATAGTATCAAAAATCGACTATCTCGGCCCGGATTATTTATAATCCTTTTCGTGATATAGACAGATATAGGGTTTGGCGCTTCATCCTCTTAATTATTGGGGGCTTACCCGCTGGTACATATAGCCTATTTGGCTGACAATCAAAGATAATCCGACCAATCCCATTACACGCGCATGGCAAAACTGCGGCCACTTTCGCCAAATTGAAGAAATCTCATCAAATCGACTGAAATCGCTTTTCCTGCCTGATAAAACTTGCCTAACAAATTCGAGATAGCAATAAATGATCACACAGCCACTCGGCGAGATACCTGAAAAGACCCAAGAAGCGATTGTGCTTCACCTGAAGCGCCAAGGTGAGCTAACCGTGGCCGATCTTTGCAGCGTTCTAGGAATTACTTCTATGGCTGTGCGTAGACACCTGACCGGTTTGCAAAAAGATGGCCTGATTGATTCGCGCATCGAAAGACAAACACGTGGTCGCCCTACCTATAAATATAAATTGACCGACAAAGCCGAATCGCTTTTTCCTTCCGGTGGCTCTACTCTTGCTGTCGACTTGCTTGATGCTGTCTATGAGCAGGCTGGGCACAAGGGCGTCATGGAGCTGCTTACCATTCGCAACAAGAAGCGCATTGAGCGGTTGCGTTCTCGTGTAAACGATAAAGATCTCGCAGGTCGCGTCGAAGAAGTCGCTAAAATTTTCTCCGAAGACGGCTATATGACTGAATGGGAAGGGCTTGCCGACGGCAATTTCATTATCTATCAGCGTCATTGTGCCGTGCACGATTTAGCCAATCAGTTTCGCCAGCTATGTTTGATGGAACCACAGATTATGCAGGCATTGCTTGGAGTCAAAGTGACGCGCGAAAAGTATATTTTGCGCGACGATCCGCTTTGCGCCTATCTCGTTCACGCAGGCGAGTTACCCATTGAACTAGCCGCCGAATAAAACTAGATGCCTTTGAGCTGCCAGAAGCTGGCTTGTGTTCTTGGTGAAACTGTTGAGAGTTTGACGAAGTTAGCTGGGCCACGAGCAGCAATTGGTAGGCCGCCGGTGATCACAATTGTGTCAGCAGCAGAAACGTAGTTGCGCTTTAAGAGGGTCTCTTCAACAAGGGCCATAGTTGATTCTGAGTCAGAAACTTCAGTCAACATCACTGGTGTGGTGCCCCAAGTAAGAGTCAATTGACGGTAAACGTGAGTTTGTTGTGTCAAGGCAATGATTGGGCATGGTGGCTTGAACTGCGAGATCAAGCGAGCTGTTGAGCCTGATTTTGTGAAGGTAGCGATTACCCGGGCATTCATGTCGACAGCCATGGCGCAGGCGGCGTGAGCGATTGCGTGGGCTGACGAACCAAGGGCATGTTCGTGCAATTTAGAGCGATCTTGGCTGGCTTCAGCAGCTGAAGCAATACGATCCATCATCATCACTGTTTCAACTGGATAGTCGCCCATGGCGCTCTCTTCTGAAAGCATGACAGCATCGGTGCCATCGAAGATAGCGTTGGCGACGTCAGAGGCTTCAGCTCTGGTTGGTCTAGGGTTGTTGGCCATCGAGTCAAGCATCTGAGTAGCGGTGATGCACGGTTTGCCATAAGCATTAGCGCGTCTGATGATCAGCTTTTGAGCTGGTGGAACCATCTCTGGTGGCAACTCTACACCAAGGTCGCCTCTTGCCACCATGACACCGTCGGTGACGGCTAAAATTTCTTCTAAATGATCGACTGCTTCTGGTTTTTCTAATTTAGCAATAATCATTACAGGCGGCCAATGGTCGCCAATTTGCTCGCGCAAATCAACGATATCTTGGGCGTCACGAACGAACGAAAGTGCGACAAAATCGACTTCGCATTTGAGGCCAACTTTTAAGTCTTCTTTGTCTTTTTCTGTTAAAGCTGGAATTGAAAGTCTTACTCCAGGAATATTGATACCCTGGTGATTTTTCAGTACGCCGCCCATAATGATTTCGCAGACAGCATCTGTCTCGTTGGTTTCAACAACACGCAGTTCGATCAAACCGTCGTCTAATAAGATTGTGTCTTGGGGCTTAACTTCGCGAGCTAGAGGCTCGTAGTTAGTGCTGACAATTTCAACAGTACCTTCAAGTTTACGGCTGGTCAGGGTAAAGAGTTTGCCCTTTTCTAGTTTGACTGCCACATCACCGGTAAGCTTGCGGGTGCGAATTTTAGGACCAGAGAGGTCGAGCAAAATACCGACTGGCATATCAAGACGGGCGCTGATTTCGCGAATATCAGTGACAACTGATTCGATGAATTCTGGTGTTGAGTGTGAGCAGTTGATGCGAGCTACATCCATGCCAGCTTTGATCATTTCAGCCAGCATTTCAGGTTGTCTGCAGGCTGGTCCGATGGTAGCGATGATCTTTGTACGGGTGTCCTTCATCGAACGAATTTTCCTTGTGCCGTCATTGGCCCGCGCTGGCGAGTCTTGAAGATTGTTCATTTGGTTTCTTCTAAATTGTTGAGTTGAGAGTATTACTTAGTTTTGCTGCCTGAAGCAAGTTCACTTTCTTCTAGGCGAAAGTTGGCAAGATTGAGTTCACTGAAGCAGTTATCGATGTCGGCAATAGCAGCAATTTCGTTGAACTGAATGTGACCACTTTTTATCATTGTGTAGAGCTTGGCGAAGCGATCTACGTGTCCATCAAAGCGCTCGATGGCATAGTCTTTGGCTTGACCGGTGGTCACCAAGAACGGCCAGTCGCTTGATGAGAGCAGCAGTAGTTCGCGAGCTAGTTGCTCAGCAGCTTTATTTAGTGCAGCGTCGTTCGGTGAGGCTTTAACCAGCTCCATCACTTCTTTCATCTGCTTTTCAGCAGAGTGAATTTGTGGCCACATGAACTCAGTATCGTTGTTAAGCCAAACTTGATAGTGACCACCAGAACCCCAAGATGACTCTGGCAGGTTGATGGTTTTTTCTGGCGGACTAGCCGTCAAATATTCAGTGGCTGTCTGCATTTCGATTGCAGTGTAGTTTTTCAGGCGGCGAATAACTTCTTTCAACCAAGTTACGCCTTCAAACCACCAATGGCCAAAGAGTTCGGTATCGAATGAAACCATAACCAAGCCTGGGCGGCCGGTGGTTTTTAGATGTTCAGTTAAGCAGCCTTGTAAGAAACCAACGTAGTGATCGGCATTCTCTTTAATGCGGTTTGCTGCAGCTTCAGGATTGTAAAGCTCTTTGTCGCCGAGGTCGGTGCTCTTGGAAGTCAATTTCCAGAAGTGCAAACCAGACGAATCATCTTTCTTATGGAATTCGCGATAGTTACCGTCGCCTGGATAACCTTGATCGGCAGACCAAACCTGATAGCCAGCTTGTTCGTGGCGGCCCATTACAGCAATTGGATATTCTTTAAGCCAGAAGGCTTCGAATGTGTCTAAGCCAGTGCTGCCTGTTTGTTTCGAAGGAACATATTCGACTGAACCGTATGGTCCAACAACTCGGCGAACTTCGGCCGTTTGACCGCCCTTAATTACAAACGATTCGGTGAAGAAATATTTCAGGCCAGCTTCGAACAACCATTTTTCAATTCCGGCACGTTCGCCTTGGGCTGGTCTGTAAGCACACTCTGGCAACCAGAAACCGTTTGGATCTTTACCGAAGTGTTTTTTGTAATTTGCTACGCCAGTTTTGTACTGAGCCAAAATTGAAACGTCTTCGCTCAACAGTGGTGAGAAACAGTGTGTGGCGGCAGATGTCGTAATCTCGATGGCACCTGCATCTTGCAAGCGTTTGAAGCCGCCAATTAAATCGCGCTTCCAACGATCAGCGAAGTCGCGCTGAATAGCGGTGAACCAATCTAAGTAGAATTTTGCTAAGTGATGATTTTCGGGGTTAGGGCTAGCACCAAAACTTGCGTATTTTGCTTCATCGGCTTTTGCCGCTTTGATGCGTAAGCTGAGAAACTTTTCAAAACCTTGTTTGAGGTGCTCGTCTGCCAATTGCTCGCAGAGAACGGGAGTCAAACCAACGGTCAATTTCGCTTTGATGCCTTCTTGCAGCAGATCGTCGATGGCGTTTAGCAGAGGAATGTAGGTTTCGGCCATACATTCATAAACGCTTTCTTCACCGAATGGCCACATGCCTGCCTTCCGGTAGAAGGGAAGGTGACTATGCAACATGAAAACAAAGGAGCCGATGCTCAACGTCCTGACCTCTTAACTTATTGCTGTGTTCAAATCTGCGTACGAAAATGCGGCGCTCATGAGTAGGTCGTTCAACCCATTTGAGAGAATGGATTTTGGTGATACCCGGGAGCGCAAGTTCTCTATGAACTTGCCTACGAACTTGCAAAGAACAGTCAGGAATATAACAAGAAGAAGGCAGGCAGGTCAGCTGCTCAAGCCCAAACCGTAACTATTCTTTAGTAGCGGTTTGGGTTATGCTGAGAGATCAAATGTTGCGGTAAATTACGAGCAGATGTCAGAAGAACAAGAAAACATCAATATTTCAGAGCCTGTGGGCGAGACTGCAAGCGATTCTAAGCCCAAGCGCGGTCGTCCGCCGGTGGCTCGACCGGTCGGTGCTGCCTCTAGTCAAGCGGCTGATAAGCCAGCCGAAAATAAAGTAGTCAAACTGCTCGACAAAAATCCTGTCGGCATGACTTTGCCAGAAATGGCTGGCGGTCCGCGGCAACTAAAGCGCATCAAAACTTTGCGTCCACAGTTGGCTGAAGCAATTCGCGCCGGTTTGATTATGCCTGTTTCACAAAGGGCTGGTCACACTGTTTACCGTCTAGTGAGACACATCGTTAATCGCTAGCTAGTACAATATCGAATTACATATTTAGATCGCGAGGGGGGCATATGGCTGCTAAGACTGTTAAGGTCGGTACTCACCAGGTTTCGGCCGGTGGAAAGTTTCTGATCATAGCCGGGCCATGTGTGATCGAATCATGGGAAACCATTTTTACGACCGCGAGTCACCTTAAAGCGCTTTCAGCTAAGCATGACTTCAATTTAGTTTTCAAAGCATCATTTGATAAAGCCAATAGAACTGCGGTGCATGGTTTTCGCGGCCCTGGATTAGAAAAGGGCTTAGCTATGTTGGCCGATATCAAAAATAAGCTAGGCCTTCCGGTGCTCTCTGACGTTCACGAAGTAGAGCAGTGTCAGGCCGCCGGAGAAGTTTTAGATGTTCTGCAAATCCCTGCTTTTCTCTGCCGTCAGACTGACTTATTGGTGGCTGCGGCTCAAACCGGCAAGTGCGTCAACATCAAGAAAGGGCAGTTCCTCTCACCTGGTGAAATGAAGAATGCCGTCAAAAAAATTATTGACTCTGGCAACGAAAATGTCATGCTGACAGAACGGGGCACCACATTTGGTTACAACAATTTGGTTGTTGATTTCCGCGGCATTCCGATTATGAAAGAGACCGGCTATCCAGTTATCTTTGATGCTACCCATTCAGTACAGCTTCCTGGTGGCGCTGGCGACGCCTCTAGCGGACAGCGCCAATATATTCCTACATTGGCTCGCGCTGCTGTCGTGGCCGGTGTTGATGGTATGTTCATGGAAGTGCATCCAAACCCTGATGAAGCTAAAAGCGATGCTGCCAATCAAGTGCCATTAGGTCAAGTAGAAGAGTTGATTATGCAAGTAATGAAACTGCATAACATCGTCAAAGCTATGCCTGACATAAGCTTGCCTGCTCCTGGGCAATGCAAACAGTTTGTTACTGCTTAACTGCTAAGTCTGTGAAAAAACACCAAGCTAGAAATCAGTCTATGTTGCCTCTCGGTCGATCCGTATTTTCTTTTGCTGCGCTCACTTGTTCTCTGAGTGTTCAGCTTTCAATGGGCTCGTTACCGTTTGTTGGCCTTCCTGCTGCGCAGGCTCAGGCTGCCGAAACTGCAGTCGATATCACGGCTGACCCTGCAGCAAATTCTCCAGCAAGTACTAAAGAAGTAGCTAGTGTTGATCTCAACGACTTGCTCTCAAAAAGTCTGACAGCGTACGGCGGTGAAGAAAATGTGGCGCAGCTGGCCAATGGCTTCAATGTATTTGGTAAAGAGTACGACAATGTAGCGCAAGGCTCAACAACAGGTCTTGATCTGGCTCAAATTGAAAGTCGACCAAGCGACTCGTCCTTTAGGCTCTTGCGCAAAGGTGTGCGCTGGCGCCTTGATCACGAACGGGGCAATGCTCTCAGTAATGCCGATAGTGGTCGCAGTGCAGCCACCGTTTTAACCGAAGGCTTTAATGGCGAAGCGCCTTGGGTGCATGCTGGTGCTAGAAGTTCGAGCAAAGCCGAAGACCTGCAAATTGAGTCAGCAAAACTGCTCAATCTAGAAACGACTTTGCCGGCAACTTTTGTTATGGAAGGTCTGCGCCTTGTGCAGACCAATGCCAAAGTGCAAGTAGAGGATGGTGGCACCAGTCGCAGCGTTGATCAAGTCAGCTACAAAGGCCAGTCTAACTTGCGCGGCACTCCGGTTTGGAACGTGCAGTTTAATAGTCCAACTGGCAATGACAGTTTTACATTAGCCATTGAACAGAATAACTACATGGTTGTCGCCGTTACTTTCAGCCTCGGAGAAGGGGCGGCAAAGAAAGCTGTGACGCTAGAATACAGTCAATATCAGCCTTCTGCTGGTAGCTTGTATCCGCATAGGTTCGTCCGTCGGGTCGCAGATAAAGTTGAATTGGTGCGCATCACGTCAGATTTAAGTGCTAACGCTAAAATCAAAGACAGCGAATTTGATCGGCCAGGTGGAACCTTTCATCTGAGCCGCACAATCAATGTGCCATTCGATTATGGTCAGCGCGAGATTCTTGTAAAAGGGCGACTGAACAATGGCGAAGAGTTAGATTTTCTTTTCGATACCGGTGCCAGTGACACCATCATTGATCGCCGAGTAGCAGCCGAAAATAATTTACTAAAAGAGGGCTTAGCTGGAATGCAGGCCTTGTCTGGTTCTGTGATGACTAACACCAGCACCATCGGTCGCCTTGAATTAGGAAACTTGATCGTCAACGATATAGATGCGCGCATACTTGATTTGAGTTCGCAATCAAGGCACCTAGGCCGTAGACTAGGTGGCATCATCGGTACCAATGTCATTTCTAAATTTGTTGTAGGTATCGATTACGGCAAGACCACTCTGTTCTTCTACGACGCTGATAGCTTCTCTCCTACTAGCGATTGTGTTGCAGTTACTTTCTCTAAGCGCAGTGCGCCCGTGGTGAAAGTAAAGTTAAATGGTAAAGAAGATGTATTGATGCTTGTCGATACTGGGGCCGCTTTCAATAACCTTCCAGCAGCTGTTGCTGCTCGATATAGCGGTGGCGACAATAAACATGTTACCGAAGGCACCGGGCTCGATGGGCGGCCGGTTAAGCTCGGACGAGTGATGGTAGAGAATGTCACTATTGCTGGCAAGGCCGCTAAACGCGTCGACTTTACTTATACCCTAGCCGCTCAAGCGAATGCTTCCGGAAAAGTAGAGTCTAAGTCAGATTCAGGTTTCTTCCAGACTTCTAATTTGGGAATTCTTGGTAATCCATTTTTAGAAAACTTTTTTGTTTACTTCGATTATAAATTCCAACGCATGCTTATTCGTCCATCTGCTGTGGTGAAGACGCGCTCAGTGATTGACCAGGCTATAAACGCTGGTGATGATCAGCTTGTGCAAAAACGTGATTTTAGATTGGCTGAGTTGAGCTATAACAAGGCTTTGCTTGCTGCCACTACTTGTGGTGACAAGAAAAATGAAGCAAAATTACTGGGTCGTTTTGGCAACTTGCGTCGCATGATGGCTAAAGATTTGGGTCGGCCAGAGCATTCGAAGGCTAGCTACGACTACTTCGTGCGGGCTCAAGACCTTGCTAAAAAAGTAGGCTCTACTGAAATCGAGGGGCGTATTTTAGCCGACTGGAGCTTGCTCTACCTTGACGGTAACCAGGCTGTATCAGCGAAGCAGACTATTGATAGAGCCTTGCAGCTCACTCCTCAAGATGCCAACGTCAACATCGATTATGCCGTGCACCTATTCAGGGGCAGACGTTTTCCTGAGATGCAGCGCTACGTCGAGAAGGCGCTGTTCCTTGATCCTTCGAACTGGCAGGCCCTCTGGTATCAGGTTAAGTTGTCAGAGTTGTTCGGTGACACCAATAAGATTATTTCTACTCTCAAAGAAATTTTGCGTCACTATCCTTGGTCTAAGACTGCCCAAGATAAATTGAAGCAATTTATGCCGCCAGCACTAACTCCCGGAAGCGCTGGCTCGGGTTCTAGCGCTGTCAATACAGGCACAGGCAGTCAAGCTACCGGTAATCAAGCTACTACGCCACAGCAGCCTCAGCCTAATCAGCCGCTTGTGCCGACTCAACCATTTGGTAATCGCTAACTCTAATTACTTGGCTGCGGATAGCTTTGTTGATCTCTTCAGAACGGCCCCAGAAAGTTCTTTGAACTGCGGACCGAACCAATATTTTCGCATCTCGGTATAGGCTTGCGGGTAGCTGTACCCGTCTTCTGTCACTCGCCATATGCCAACCAAACAACCGGTGCGGTCTGAGCCGTGTGCACAGTGCAGAAACACTGGTTCGTTTTTCTCCCGAGCTGTCCGTACAGCCTCAAGGTAAGTGCTGAGTTGCGCTTCGGTCGGGGCTTTCGAAGACATCGGCAAGTTGATGTATTTCATGCCTAATTCGTGGGCAGTGGCTTCTTCTTTCTTTGTTATTGGGCTAGTCGCGCGCAAATCAATGAGGGTTTTCATGCCCTTCTCTTGCAATTGCTGCAAGCCTTTTTGAGTAGGTTCACCACCTCTATATAGATAAGGGTGCACACAGTGGAAATTGGGCAGATCTTCTATTTTCTTGTGAGGAGTTTTGTAGTCGACTGAGTTGCCGGGGGCCTGGGCGAACACAGCGTGGCCATTCGTGGCATTTATGAGAGCGAAGCAAGCAGTGATAATGCCGGCCATGGCGAAAATCTTAAAAGTCACTGTTTTTACCCTCATTGCTTCTTTTCTCTAACCTGTTTCTAGCCTGCTCTAGCCTTCTTCAGTTTGGCTTTTTTTCTTAGTTCTAGTTTCTTCATTGTAAATTGATAGAGTGTGTAATAGCACAGTCTCATTTGGATTGGCCTTTGCTATCGTCAAAGGCAAGAGGAACAGACAAGCCTTTGTTAAGTAATGCTAATCTTTGGGAAATTGTGCCAAATGTTTGAACTTTTTGACGTCTTTGAGCGTATTCCCTTATGAGCCACCCGAATCGGTTGGAGTATATGGACCTTACAGACGAGGCCCTAATTGATAAATATAGAGAGAACGGAGAGATGACACTCTTCAAAACTCTCGTCAAACGGTATCAAAACCGGGTGTACTCTGTTGCCTTTCGAGTGGTTGGTAGCAGTGAAGAAGCTGAGGAGGTCGTTCAAGATACGTTTGTCAAAGTTCATCAAAATCTAGATAAGTACCGCTCTAATTCATCGTTTGCTTCTTGGTTATTCCGCATTGCCCACAATCTATGTATGGACAATTTACGAGTTAAACAAAGACGAAAACCAACAACCCTAGTTTCATTCGATCCTCAGTCGAGTGTGGCTGAAGAAGAAGGTCCAGGAAGTTTTGGGCAACCGGTTTCGCAATTGGCAGACGAGCGACCAGATCCTTCACAAGATCTCGATTTGAGAGAGCAAACTCGCATGGTCGAAGACTCACTTAGTCAGTTGCCCGAGTCACAGAAAATAGTTTTGGTGCTCCATGACATCGAAGGCTTCTCGTATCTGGAAATTTCAGAAATGGTCGGCGCCAATATCGGAACAGTTCGCTCAAGACTGCATTACGGCCGCATCAAGCTAAAAGAATTACTTTCTCCCTATTTCGCATCAGACAATCTCAATTTGCCAGCAACACTCAGGTGATAGACATGACAGGACTACCTAATTTAAATTGTAAGCAAATGGAAGAAGCACTCGATGCTTACTACGATCTAGAGCTTAGTGCCGCTGAGGCCGAAGCTGTTGATTTGCATTTGGCTGATTGTTCAGCTTGCGCAGCTAAGCTCAAAGACATCGACATGGTTGTCTCTAAGCTCAAAATTCTTTCGTCGGCAGAATTAGAATGGAAGGGCGATCTTAGCGATGCAATCGAAGCGCGCATCTTGGCTCAGTCCGCTTCTCCTGCCGAAGCGCTAGTAGCAGCAAATGTAAAAATAGCAAATGTAAAAACAGACAATGTGGTGCCCATAAGTTCGGCATCTAAATTTGCCGGCTACCTCAAGCCGCGCTACATCTTAGCCAGTGCAGCATCAATTTTGGCTCTCTTCTTCGCCTACAATCAGTTTGGTTTAGGTCAGCATAGAGCTGCAGAAGTGGCAGAAATACCCACTGTAAAGACCATGCCACTAGTCAAGCAAAATAAGAACGGCACAAATGAGACGCAGTTGGCGGCACTACCGCCAGTCGTCGAGAAGAACGACACAACAAAATATGCTCCCTCTACTGAGTCTGTTCCTGAGCTAGTCAAAGTGGCTACTTTGCCTGATTTGAAAATTCCAGTTAAACCATCAAAAATAGAAACAACAAAAGTAGAAACAACTACTGAAAAAATGTTGGCTAATAGTGAACAAGGCGTCGCAGGTCGCGATAGTAATAACAATCACGTCAATGATTCAGAAGAGATAGTTGCTAGTTATGACTACGATACTATTGATAGTGCCTCTGATTTTGGCATCAGTACTAACGAGGATGGATTGTATGCGATTAAACTTTAGTGGTTTGGGCAAAAGCCTACTTGTCGCTGGCAGCACCACCCTTGCTTTCGTGACGGCAGTAAATTTATTTGGAGATTTCATGCCGGCAGCCTTGGCCCAAGCATCGACTGATGATGCCAATGTTGACGGCGCTGATAGCGATAGTAAATTTGGTCGTCATCGACAAATGAAGCTTCGTCGCGCTCAAGAGAAAGCTGCCGATCAGAGTGCAAATGTCGACGGCAGCAATGCAAATCAGAATTCTACTGCTGGCCCTTCGGCTCCTTCAGCTCAGGGCGTCGGGCGATTTGAAGGCCGCGGTGGTAAGCGTGACTTTGCTGGCGGCGGCTTGAAAAGACGCCTCGGCAAAGAAGGCGCTGGTATTACTGGCGGTATCGGCCGCGCCACACTAGATCTCTCGCAGTTAAACCTTACAGATGAGCAAAAATCGCGCATCACCGATCAGCGTACCAAGACAAAAGGACAGGCTAAAGATTTGCAAGGGGCAATCAAAGCCAAACGGGTCGAGATGCGCAGCATGATGTTTGACCCAGCCTTTACCGCAGAACAAATTCGGGTCAAACGACAAGAATTACGCAAGGTACAGGATCAAGCTGAATTGCTCATGCTCAACGATTTCCTTTCAATGCGGGCCGTTTTGACTCCTGATCAACTACGAAAATTGCGGCCAAACATGGCCGGAAGAGGCCGTGGTATTGCCGAAGCTGCTGCGTCTTCCGCTTCTTCTACTTCTACTACTACTACTACTTCTTCTTCTTCTTCTTCTTCGCCTTCATCTTCTCCGGCTGAGGCTGCGCCAGACGCTACAAGTAGTGTCACTCCAGGCTTTGCCACTGCGAACGGCAGTTCAGTTAAGAACAAAAGTAAGTAAGTCCAGTTACTTGTTAGGTTTGTTCTTTGACTTTGAGACCCCGCCCCAATCAAGCATAAAGTCTGATTCGTTGTCAGACGAGTTGGTCATAGCTGGTGGCTTTTCTTCTGCCGGTTCTTTCGCTTCAGCTTTAGGTTTTGTGGCAGCCTTAGGTTTGGTTGCCGGTGCTTGCTGCTGAACTGGTGGCTGGAAGTTGGGCATCGGTGGTCGCATTTGTTGCATGCCGGGGAAAATCGGCATGGGTGGCGGCGGTGGAACCATTGTTCTCGCTGCTTTTCCGGTTGGCTTTTTCACGGTGACTGGCACACCGTAGATAGTCTGCGGATAGGAAGGCTGCTGCGGTGCTGGCACTACATTTGGTAGCTGCTCAACAGACTTCGGCTGTTCTTTCTTTGGCTCCACTTTCTCTGTCTTTTCTACTCTTTCTACTCTTTCTACTTTCTCAATTTTCTCTGGTTTTGTCGCAGAGGCTTTCACCGCGGGTTTGGCTGCCCGGCTCTTCGCTTTTTCGGATGCACGCTTGCGAGCCTGAGCGTCTCTATCGCGCTCGCGCTCCTCAGCAAGTCGGGCTTTCGCTACTGATTCTTGGCGAGCTGCCTCTTGCTTTGCGGCATCTTCTCTAGCTGCTTTTTCTTGTTTTTCTTTTTCGAGAACTTGCTCTTTCGCTACATTTTTGAAAGGAAATAAGCTAATTGATGATTTTGGCTTGGCTTCTTCTTTAGCTGTGGCGGCCTGAGATGTTGTTTTACTTTCGACTTTTTTCTCACTGGCCTTCTCTTTTGTTACAGGAGCAATTAGAGCCGGCGGAAGTACTGGCATTTGAATACTACTTGCTGCAGATTTGCCTTTGCCGCTGTTGAGTATGCGACTAGTCTCATTGCTACGAGCAGTGAGCATGGCCAATTTGAGCGACTCTTGTGTGGCAATGGCATTTTCTTGCGGTGTACGGCCGTTGGTAGCCAGCCAGCGTATGTACGCCTGCCTTGTCACTGGCGATGGGTTGATTTGCACAGCTTGGCGGAATTGTTTTGAGGCTTCATCTGGGCGTTCTTGCAGGCGATAAAGCTCAGCCAACTTGATTTTGGCCATGGTCGAGTAAGGGTTTATTTTTACGGCCAGAGTGAGATAGCGCTCGGCCACCGGAAATTGACTGCTATCGAGAGCGGCTGTGCCAGCTTCATAGTACAAATCGGCTAGAAATGTCGAATTGTCGCCGTACTGCTGAGAAGCCTCTTGAATGGCCGTTTCGTAAAGGTCTAAAGCGTCTTTGCTATTGCCGTGCAAAATGGCATCCATCGCCGCAAAGCGCAATTGAACGGGGTTTTCTCCCGGACCAGCGGATGCTTTCAACGATTGAGGGGCAAGCAGCAGAGTGCCGGCCAAGAGTGCAGGCACAATGGCAAACGCCGATTTAAGACGATTTCTTGAAGTAGTCAATCGAAGGCTCGCTGTGAAAGTGGCATGACACCATTTTAATTCTAGCTTCACACAAAGCCATAGGGTTAACGCTGATGTTAAAGAATTACCTTTAAACTGCTAAACTTAGCCTTTCTACCTTGCTTTGGCTACTCTAGGAGCATTTTTCGATGCGCAGAACTAAGCATCAAAGGGGCCGCGGCGGTCGCGAAACCCAACCACAGTCGCCAGCTCAACCTGTCTTCGCGCCAAGCAATGCCAGAATTCTTCTGTCAACGGGCGTTGACGTGAATACCAACATTGGCGAAGGCTACGGGCCTTACAAGGTTGAAGGAGAACAAGAGGTTCTTCCTTTCGTCACTTCGGCAAACGTCGCTTGCGGTGCCCACTCTGGCGATCCAGTCTTGATGGAAGCTGCTTTGGAGAGCATCCGCTATTACGGTCTCGCCTTGGGCGCTCATATTGGCTACCCAGACTTAGCCGGTTTCGGCCGCAGAGAAATTCATCTTTCATCTAATGAACTTAGAGCTTCAGTGCTCTATCAGCTCGGTGCACTTTCGGGCATGGCTCGCATCTTCGGTTTAGAAGTTACCCAGGTTCGTCCTCATGGTTTCCTCTATCGCCAGATGAGCCACGATATTCGTATCGCTACTATCGTTGCTAAAGCCTTGGCTGAGTACGACCGCTGGCTAGTGCTAGTTGGACCAGCTGGCAATACTTTGCTGCAAGCTGGTGAGAGAGCCGGTATTCGTGTTGCTGGTGAAGCGTGGATCGACCGCACTTATGATGCTACTGGCAGCCTTCTGCCCCATACTCATTCTCGCGCCGTGATAAAGACCCCTCAAGAAGTCTTGCGCCAAGCAACTAATCTAATTCGTCATAGAGAAGTGACTGCGGTCGATGGCACTCGCATCAAACTTGAATACGAGACAATCCACCTTCACAGTCGCATCGTGCAGGCTCGCTATATTGCCGAAGAAATTCGTCGCCTCTTGCCAGACGCCTGCTCGCTAACAACCGAGCCCTTCACTATCGACTCAGTAGAAGAGAACGAAGATTTCCCGAGCTTGGCTTATTCAGTCTAAATTGACCGGCTAACTCAATTCGACTAAGGCAAACGCTGCGAAACAGGCACGATTTCGTCGTACCAGCTGCCGTAATACTCAGGGTAGTCTTCGCCTGTCGTTGAAGTAATGGTTTTCTCAAGAGCCTTGATAATCGCTTTACGCCCACCGCGCTTGTAGCGTTTCAGCCATTCAAGCTCTTTAGGGTCGACTGGTATGTCAGCTTTGAGAAGGTCTTTGACAATCTCAATTTCATGCACAATAGCTTCTGTTTCTTCTTCGAGACAGCGGTCGATAAACTCGCGCCTGCCTGTTTTACCAGGAACAGGATCAATGGTCGGTTTGACCAAGGCGTGCACAAATTCGTGGGCAATACTTATCAGTTTGTAGTTGCGCGGGCACCAGCGTCCGATATATATCGTGCGCTTCTTGCGATCGTAGTAGGCGCGACAGGGACCATCAACTAGCCTGATTCTCACGCCGGCGGCGCGAATTTTGTCAATATCGTCGACTAGCGTAGGCGACATCAATAGCGTCTCAACCATGCGGCGGCCAAACTGGCGCTTTAGATTGCGCAGGGATGAGCTTTTGGCACTTGGTTTTTTGGCTGAAGATTCGCTGGCCATCTACTGCGGACTCCTAATAGATCACAAATACATATATTAATTCTATACTATTATGTTGTCAGGCGGAAGGGGCGAAATTGGAGCGCCTGTGGGCGATTAGGCCGCCTTGCCTTCTCCTGGCAGCCCGTTATTAATATTAAATCTTCAATTTACCCGCTCTGGCCATTCTTGATGAAGTCTGCAAGCGTAGATGGCTCATACATTCAGGCGGGCGAAAAATTGTGTACTAAAATGGCTAAAATTGGCTTCTTTGCTTGATGTAGCAAGCCTATCCTTGGTACAAAATGCGAGATCACTCGCTTGGGTACTAGGCAAATCTCAGCTTTGCGATATGTTGGAGATAGCGAGATCGTGCCGGTCTCTCGGCCCAGATGCTAACTTGTGAGTTAGTACCGCAATTACTAACCCATCCCCCGATGGCAGCTCCAAAATTTCCTTCAATGTGATCGCAGGCTTGTTCAAAGCTATGAGTGGTTCTGAGAAAATTACAACAGATCATGAGCACGAGATTCAGCTCTCTCCTGTTGTGAAATTGTTGCAGCATTTGAGTGAGTCAAGTGCTCGCCAGAGTGGAACTGCCTCGGAAAAGGCTGATTTCCAAGCGGACATGGGCGCCATCTGCGAAGCTCTCGAACTGAACAGCTGTGCGTTATTTCAAGCTATTCCTGATTCCTATTTCGACGGGCTTAATCTCAGTCGGCTTGCCTTAGAAAGCAAAAATAAGACGCCTACTGCCGGTGCCGTTGTGCCGAAGGGCCTCGAAATTGGCGGGCGCAGTGAACTTCATAGCCTATTGCGCCAAGAGCAATGTGTGCCGCTCGGAGAAGCTTGCCTCGGCAATGATACTCCCGAAGCATTGCGTGCCTTAGCTGAATATTGTGTTGCGGCCAACGACATTGCCGCTGTACTGTTTCCGGTGGTGCTCTCCGATGAAATTATTGGCGTCCTTTTGATGGAACGTGCGGTTTCGGCTGGCGGCTTCTCTGACGCTCTGCTTGACCTTGGGCAAGTTATAGCGCGCATGCTAGGTGTTCATCTTGGACAATGTCTGGAGCCCGGCGAAGCGCCTTTGCAGTCGCCTATCGAGTCGACTTTACCCACTGTTTTGTTGAAGCGTAAATCGTTAGTAATTGAGAGTGCTAATACTAGTGCTCACGCTCTATTTGTGAGTGGTGGCAATAATCTCGTTGGTCAACCCTTATCAAAAGTTTTTCCTGGTTCTAAGAATTTTTTGGATGCCTTGCAGCAGTCACTCAGTCGCGCGGACGGCTCAAGTTGTTTCTCTGTTTCAGCTTCTGACCTTCGCCAAATCGGCTGTGCGGCGGCCTTGGTGTCTCTTACTGGCGAGGGCGAGAGTCTAGTCCGCCTGCAATTTATTCCGCGCGATTTTCTTGCTAGTGGCGATGGTGCCAAGGCTGCGGCCTCAAGAAGCAGCGATTTGCTTGCTGATGATATTGATGAGGCGACAAAGCGCATGGGCTTTGAGCGCTGGTTGCGTCAAACCGTTTGTAAGCTTCACTCAACACTTGATCGTGATCACTTACTTCAGACTCTAGCTGACAGTCTTGGTCGTATTTTTAAAGCTACTCGCTGTCTTGTAATTCGCACTGACGGTCCTTCCCATCCGATGGTTACTCATGAATATGTAGAGCCTGATCTCTCACCGCTCGGGTTGGGACGAACGGGGCAGTTTCCGATGTTTGCGCTGTCGCTCTTTCAGCAAAAGACAGTAGCAGTAAACGAAGTAGGGCAGCTTAAGGTGAGCAAACAGCTGAGCGAGCACGACGTCGACTTGCTATTAGACAGCGGCATTCGCGCTATGGCAGGAGCACCACTTTCACATCAAGGCACCCAATATGGTGTCGTAATTCTAGTGGTCGGTGATCATGGCCGCATTTGGAGTGAAGCTGATCTTGAAACAATTGAATTGACTGCTGCCCAAGCGTCTATTGCTCTTTCGCATTGCCAAACCTATCACCAAGTTAAAGACCAACTCTTCCATATGAATCTTCTGGGCAACCTTACACAGCAGCTCACAAACGCCTTAGAAGTAGCTGCTAAAGCGCCATCGCCTAAGGTGATGACTCGGGCCGAAGAACGTGCCAGCCTCGAAGAATCACCGCCGCTTTCATCTCGTGAAATGGAAGTGCTTAAACTCATTGCTTCAGGGTTTGCAAATAAAGAGATAGCGCAGCGACTATTTTTGACCGAGTCAACTGTTGAATTACACGCCTCACGTATTCGCAAAAAACTCAACTTGAAGAGTCGCACTGCTTTGGTCAAGTACGCTTGTGATAACGATCTAGTTTAGAGCTAGAAAGAATTATCTATTTGCTTAGCCTCCGCTAAGTCTTTTTGGGCCAAGACATTCTTGCCAAGTTTTGTGTAAGCAATAGCTCGTGTTTTCAGTACAGTGGCTTTTAATGGAGAGATTTTTCTCGCTACGGTCAAATCAGCTATCGCTTCTTCGTATTGTTTTAATTCAATATGAGCTTCGCCACTCATTTCTAAGCAGCGAGCATAGGTAAGGTGGCCATCGGCATTAGGTACTTGCTGTTTCAGTCTTTTGCAGTCAGAGATTACGGCCGGCCATTTCTTCATTACTTTGTGAATCGAGGCTAGCTCTTGAAATAGTGACGCCTTTGCAAAACCCATGCTTAAGGCTTTCTCGATATACTGTTCTGCTAAATCAAGCTTGTTGAGGCGACGAGCGACATCGGCAGCGTTTGAGCAAAGAGATGGTGTGGGCGATTTCGCTTTCATGCCAATTTGAGCGACAGCAAGAGCATCTTCCCATTTATCGTAGTCTTTTAGCCCCTCGACAATGATGCTGCAATCGGCAACGCTCATATTGCTGCATTTTGAAGCGGCATAGTAGTCGGCGCACGATTGTTTTTCGTCGTCGAGGTAACCATAGACTTGCGCCCGTTGAGTGAGTAAGGTGGCGCTGTTGGCATTGCTTTTGAGGGTTTGATTAAGAAGGGCAATTGCTTCTTTAAAGTGTCCTTGTTTAGACAATAACCTTGCTTCCAGAACGGTGCCTTGGATGGCGCCAGCATTTTCTGTTTTTAGTATGGCAATATACTGTTTGCACTTATCAATTTGATTGTTGTTGAGGGCCAGTTGGCCCTGCGCAAAATTCATTTCAAGACTGCTACTCTTGGCTGCATAAGCCGCGCTGTTCGTATCAATGTTTATGTTGGCGCACGACAATATAGCAATGATAAGTGCCGCCTCGAACAGACCAGCAAATTTACTTTTTATAAAATTAGCCATTGCTACCCCTACTGCTATTTCTCATGCTAATTCTAATGCTGAGTCTTTAGCTTGCTCTCTATCTTCCTCTTTAGCGGCCACCATAGAGGCGCTTATAGCCGTGCTCTTGATTTGATCTCTAGATACTTCTCTACTAATCTATCAGAGAGATCTTGAGGTGGGCAGTCGAGCACCAAACAGCCACGTCGCGTCAGAACCGAAAGAGCAATTTCTCTTTGACTAAGTAAGTCAATGGCAATTGCTTTCTTATATATTGCTTCGACAGTATCACTCTTCTTAATCTTAGAGTTTGGCTTTTCTCTATGCTGCATCTCTTTTAGCTCAGCTGTTGTGCTGTTAGCCAGGGTGACAACTTGACGGTCTTTCAGCGTGACGCAAAACGGTAAATGCCTCGGGGCCAGATTAGCTAAGCCGCTGAGCAACGCTTGCGAGCCGGTGGGGTCGGTCAGATCGGTGAGCACCACCATTAGTGACCGCCCTTTTTGGGCTGAGGCGAAGTACGAGAGAATGCCAGCATAATCTGGTTCAATCATTCTTGGTTCGACGGCGAAAGTTGCCTCCAGTATGCGGTTCATGTTCACTTTGCCGCGCTTGGGCGGCAAGTAAAGCAGTGGCTTGTCAGCAAAGATACCTATGCCAACTTGATCATTGTGAGTAAGGCCAGTAAGTGCCAGGCATAGAGCAGCGTTGAGGGCGCGATCGAAACGAGTGAGTCCATCTAGGTCACTGACCATCATCCGTCCAGCATCGACTAATATAAGTAGCCTCTGCTCTTGTTCTGTTTCGTAGGTTCTTACCACTGGTCGGTCGCGCCGAGCGGTGGCATTCCAGTCGATGGCCTTACTATCGTCCCCGACAGCATATTCACGTAGTGAGGCAAACTCTGTGCCTTGGCCGCGTTTCTTTTGATGTAATTCGCCCATTTCAGAAGAATGCGAAAGTTTTACTGAGAGTTCGTGCAAGGCTTTTAGATCGCTGAATACTTTTACTTCTTTCTCTAGGTCAAATTTGATTTCACGCCAAGTTAGTCCGAGAGCACCTAAATAGCGAAGATTTACCTTGCCAAATTTATATGAGCCGCGTTTTCTTGGTTGCAGAATGTACTTCAGCGCAGCAGTCTTGCCTGCACTGAGCTGGCAGGTGAAAATCTGCCCAGAGCTGTTCAAGTCACTCTCGATACCATTCGGTGCATCATCTTTGACTTCGCACTTTAGTGGAGTATTTCCAGCATAGCTAATCTCGATGGTGACTTGATTTTGGCGACCAATTGATAGACGTTCTTCAACTTTTCTTGTAGCCGTGAGCAGCTTGGCTGCAGGAGTCATGCGAGATTCGGCAATCACGGCAATCAATAGAAATAAATCTATGAAGAGCCCAACTCTTGTAAGAATTGCTGCAAACGAGGGCAACCAAGCCGCTGCTGCCATTGGCACCACTGCTAGTATCAATATTAGATAGAGCCGCGCACTTGCGGTCAAAACAGCTTCCTCTTATTCTTCTTTAGCGTGGCACAGGTACTTGGCGCAGTAGGTTGGCAATCACCTGGCTAACTGTGACGCCATCTAGTTCTGACTCAGCTGTGAGAATCAAGCGGTGGCGCAATACTGGTTCGGCAACGAATTTTATATTGTCTGGAGTAACAAAATCGCGCCCTTCGATGGCCGCGTGAGCCTTGGCCGCTGCCAACCAAGCCAGGCCAGCTCTAGGGCTAGCTCCGAGTGATACATCTGAGATATTGCGAGACTTGTTGGTTAGTGCCACTAGGTAGTCGAGAATACTTTCTTCGACTTTTACATTGACTAAGAAGCGGCGACATTTGACGATATCTGCTTCGCTGCAAACCGGCTCAAGTGGCTTAGAGAAGCGGGTGTAATGCCCTGATTGCCAATTGCGCAGCATTTGTTTTTCAGCGTCGCCTTCAGGATACGAAATCAATATTTTGAGCATGAAGCGGTCGAGCTGCGCTTCTGGTAGTGGATAAGTACCTTCGAACTCGACAGGGTTCTGAGTTGCCACTACCATGAAGAGATCAGGCAATTTGTGGGTCTGCCCATCAAGGGTAACTTGACGTTCTTCCATACCTTCTAACAGGGCCGATTGTGTTTTCGGCGGTGTGCGGTTGATTTCGTCGGCTAGCAGCATTCCTGTAAAAATTGGGCCTTTACGCAAAGTAAAGGTGCGAGAAGTGAGGTCGTAGACATTGGTGCCCAAGATGTCAGACGGCAGCATATCTGGTGTGAGCTGCACTCTACCGAAGTTGGCGCCGACCAATGTAGCTGTGGTCTTGACGAGCATGGTCTTGGCCGTTCCCGGCACGCCTTCTAAGAGCACGTGTCCGTCAGCAAGCACGGCTGTTAAAAGCTGATCGATTACGCGATCTTGACCAACGATATTGTCACTTAAGGCCGAGCGTAAACGATCAAATGTTTCTTTGACTTGGCGCAGCTCTTCGTTATTAACGGTCTGTACTGCTGGTTGCTGCATCTTGTCCCCTGCTTAACTGCTTACTTGTCATCTGTTTGTCGGTTCTCTGAGATATCTTATCGCAAGACTCGACCAGCTCTATCAACTGGTCGTCACTCAAATCTTTATTGATTATTGCTTTTTCGCATTGCTCAGCCACAATCGCGAGGCCCTCCGTTTGCTCGCTGGCGCTGGCCTTCAACTCTTGCAGAAGGCGATCACTTGGCTCATGAGGTGATATTTGCAAGAATTTGCAGAGCTTGAGGCGGGCTGATTGCCAGATTATTTCAATTACTGCTTGCTTGGCCTTGGCCCGCATATAAGTATTAGAGAGTCCGTTGATGTGCTCTAAATTAGAGATTTGACGTCTAGCCTTGACCTGCTTGACTGCCCCAAAACGCTGATTGGTGCTTAATATTGCTACTGCTAGTAAGACGAGAATTTGAGCTATGACGCTGCCGGCCGGACCGCGCAAGAAAAAGTAGAAAACATTGACGCCTTGGCTAAGGCCGTGGCAGCGTTCGTCGAAGTATATGTCACCATCAGTAGTGGCAATCCAGTTGTATATAAATTGAAAATTAGACCAATATTCACTTTTGTTTATTTGGCGGTTGGTGACTAGGTTTGGACAGCTTGCTACTAAGATTTTTCCTTTGCCATAGTCTTTTTCGGCAATGACACAGGCTCCATCTACAGTGGCAACTTTGCGGCCGCCTCTAACGCTGTGATCGGCGGTAATTGATAATTGACGCAGGTGGTCATAGAAGGGAGAGTCAAAGCGAGGGTCCGATTTTTTCTCGAGGGCCGGTGGCTCAAGCTGTTTTACTGTCATCGCTGTCTTGTCGAGGAGGCGTCTCGATGTGCGCAGAACGAAGCTATCTAAGTAGAGAAGATAGTTGCCGTCTTTTACCCATGATAGTATTTCTTCAACTTCGTAGTTAGCTAGCGATTGGTCAGGGCTGACAATTATCAAGACACCATGACATTTTACTGCTGGTTGCAATGCTGATAAGTGTTCAGAGCTACTTTCCGTTTTCTCTTTGCTGCCACCTAATGTGCGGTAAGGGGTTTCCCATTTTTTTACCGAGCGCTCTTTGCCGAAAACTTTTTCAAGTAGCTCATAGCAGGCGCTCATACCGCTTGGTCGCATATTGGTAGACGAAGCCCATAGGCGCGTCTCAGGCATGATTTTGTTAAGCTGCTTGTCGCTCGACATGGTGGAATAAACTAGCAAAGAACAAACGCCGACCAGCGCTAGAAGCTGGATAATTAATTCGCGTTTGAATTTTGCCTGTCCGCTCATTGTCACCTAATCTCGCTTGGAGTGATAGTCTTGATTTGAATGGTGGCCTTTTCTATTTCACTCAGTAGTCTTAGACAATTGTTGTAATCGCTCTCTTCTGCTTCTTTATTGCCAAACCAGATTAGCTCGACATTATCGACAAGCGGTCTGAAATTTTGGGCGATAGTTGGTTTTTGTTTGAGAGCATAGAAATATTCGTAGTTAGTTTTAGTCGGTGCGAAAATTGCGATTTTGTCTTCATCGAGCAAGTGCAAGCAGCTCATGTAAATGGCGCGACAGGCTTCTTTAGTTGATTTTTCTTTGAACAACTGTTCGGCGAAATTACGCCATCCCTTACTGTCGAGAGCGCTTTCTCCGACTATAAGTTCGCCTCTAGCTATTTTTCTTTGGGTCTCTAAATGCTTGAGGCGTCGCACAATGACGATGCCGACTACGATAGCTGCAATGACAGCCACGATTATCAACAAAACCTGCAAAAAATCTCCGACTAATTTAGTGTCACTACTACCAGTTTGTGGCAGCTCGATCATATTGAGAAGATCGTTAATTGCTCTAATTATGCTGGTAATGATTTCTTGGACTTTAATCATGAGCCCAGGCGGCTGCTGATAGTCGTACTCTTTTGCGACAGCTGCAATTTCTTTGGCGATGTTTCTTGAGTCCATCGTTTATTGAAGCTCTGCATCAGGGCTGTTTGCGGCCTGCATTATTTCAAGACGTTCGACCAAGTCAAGGCCTTCTTGGCGCATGCGCAAATCGCAATAGTAGAGACCGAAGCAAGTAAAACTTATGGGCGCGACAATCATGCCGATTATCTGTTCCCAGATTTGCGAAACTATTTGCAGATAAATTGGCAAGTCAGAAGCCGAATGATGAGCGCCCGTCATGATTCCCTGGGTTACGCTGTAACCGATGATAATACCAACCAAGGGAATTGACAGGGGGTATGCAAGCAGAGCAATGGCACTGGTTGTGACAAGGTAGAAGATAATCGAGCGTCCAAACGAGCGAGCAGAGAGGGCAATTGAGTGTGAAATAATTGTGCCTAGGTCATCTTTTTCAATTGCCATGCTTGAAATCGACATATGGCCAACGATGCTCATAAAAAGTATTGCTAGAAAACCCGCCGTTGCCGAGACTACCAATCCCACAACACCGGCTGCTAAAAATAGGCCTTTGCCAGCAAATAGTGCCACACAAAGGCCGATGGCAACAGCCAAGACCAAAATTATCAATATCGATGCAGCAAATGTCGCTAAGCCCAGTCCGACTAAAGACCAGAGGCGCTTGCCGGTAAATTTGTCAGCATCAGGGAAATTCGCAGCAAAGCCAGTGAAGACGCGTACGAGAGCCATTTGGCGTAAATAGAGAATAAAGCCACCGATGAACAAAAGCAGCAAGCCTACTAGGGTGAGCACGCCCCATGTGGGCAAATCTTGTAGGGTGGTATGCCCTTTTGACAGATGCGTTAGGCCTAAGATGAAACCGATTCGACCGCCACAAAGCAAGATTGTGGGTAGGAGTAAGACTTGGGCAATCAATTTGATGTTTAGCCGGAAGATGCGAAAAGAGCGGCCAACGATATCTCCGATGGAAAGTGGTCTGTTTGTGTTTACTAGGCTGGGCACTTGTGGACCTCTGAACATTCGCAAGAATTCAAGATGACGTCAAAATTGTGAAGTAATCTCATAGTATTTTACAAGTATTTTGGGGAAGTTTTTGCTACTAAACAATGCTGCTGCGTTCGATTTCTCCTCAGAAGCGGTGCTTGATATCGCCGCTTTTTATTATCAGCCAATCGTTGCTAAATTTAGCGTTCGATTTTTTGTGTCAATCTTGCCGATAAATCAGCTCTAGTACTCGGTTGGTTCTAGTGCAGTATGGGCATAGCACTGTTGGGCTAGTGGAAGCGCTGTAACCTTCATGTTATGGTTGGATTTATAAGCTTTTACTTGAGATAGTTTGGAGCGGTATGAACAGTCCTTTGGTGCAAAAACTTACCGGTGTACGTGATTTAAAGAGAATTCTTGAAACCACCGTTAAAGATTTGGGCGACCATTTTTCTGCAGATGCCTGCCAAATTCTCCTGAGCAATCCGCTCGACCCAAACGTTACTTCTATTTGTGAATATCGCTCTACTGGTTCACCGATCACAGGCCGTTCTACAACTCTTCCCTTGGTCTTGCAGGGACGCACTTTTGGTTCTATGACCATGAGTCGGGCTGTTGATGTAACTTCGGACGAACTGAACATGATGCGCGTGGTTTTGGGTGAATTGGGCGATATTATCCGCCTAGCTCAGATTAACGACATTGTTCAACGGGATACTTTCCGCGACACATTTTTAGTTGAAATCGGCAACCTCATGACCTATTCCCTCGGAATAGGCGACGCCCTCTTTATGGTCGTCAATATCTTGGGTAAGGCTCTCAACGTTAGCCGTTGCTTGTTTATTTGCACCGATGATCAGCAGGCTGGTTGGAAGTGTTATGAATTTTGGCAGCAAGATAAAGTGCAGAGTTTGCAGCAGTGTTACTGGCCTTCTGCTGATTCATCACTGGTTGCTCAAACATTATTGACGCGCGAACCGCTCAAGCTTTTTGAAGGACAGCAAAACTCATACGCATCACCGGCGCAAGAAGAACTGCAACTAATTGGTGTTAAGTCGCTTCTCGGAGTGTCGCTTCGCAGTCAGGTAGGTACTCACGGTTGCGTCATTTTGCAGCAGTGCGATTATCGCCGCGCCTGGACTCGCAATGAAGTAGATATGGTGCAAAGTGTTGCCGATAAAGTGGCAGAAGCTTTGTACAAATTGCCTGCTGAGAAGAAAGCCCGCGAACCTATTATGCAGTTGCATCAGCGCATTGTTAATACGCCGACAGCCGAGGCAAGTAGGTCGGCCATCGATGTGCGTCGCGCTCTTAAAGGCGCCCTTGGTCAGCAAGTGTTGTCGCAAGCTAACAAGACTGGACAAATCACTCCTCCGCCAGCCGCAAAAGTTGTTAATCCTCCACCAAAACCTAAAGCCGCTGCTGATACCCCTGCTCCTGCTCCCGTTGCTCCTGCTCCAGTTGCATCTGTACCAGTTGCTGGTTTACCGACTGCCTCGCCTTCGACTGTTGCACCATCTGTGGTGGCGAATCCAAGTGCTGATCCAGCCTCAACCTCACCACTTTCTGCTCCAATTCCGGCGACTACTCCTGCTGCGAACACTAGCGCTGCTGCGCCAATTCCGACGGCGCCAACTCCGGCTTCTAATCCAGCCATCCCTAGTGGAGTTCCGGTTTTTGATCGCATTGCCCAAGTGCAGGCGCAAGAAGTTACTGGTGAAATTCAATCACCGCATACAGTGTCAAGGACTGCTGGCGATAATAAACCTAGTACCAACGATGCCTTGAAGCCGACATTTACCAGCGTGCGCTCTAGCCCATCCATTGAGCATAACCTGCCCACTGGAGACTACCCACCTGTAACTTTCAATCCTCCGTCAACTTCTTCTCTACCTTCAGCTTCTTCTCTACCTTCTGCTTCTTCGAGCGCCCCAGCTGTCACTCCTGTTGCGGATGACCCATATGCTGATTTAGACTTCGGTGATTTCGATGCTGCTGATGCCGGTGATGCCGCTAATGTCACTGCTGCACCTGTAGCTCCCTGGGGTGCACCAACCTCAGCTACTGCTGATATCGTTAGTTTCAGTCCAGCGGAGAGCAACACTGCCCCTGTTATCACACCTGTCGTAGGTTCTGCTACAGAATCTGCCGCGGTGAAGCCAGCGGAAGGGCCGTGGGGCGGACCGACTCCTGTTGAAGCGGCACCAACAGTGGTTCCTCCTACTGATGCCGCAGCTCCAGTTGCAGCTCCAGTTGCAGCTCCAGCTCTAGATGCAACCCCAGTCACCGCTTCAGCTCCAGCTCCAGATGCAGCTCCAGTAGCCATATCTGATCCTGTTTCTGTTTCAGTTTCAGCTTCAGCTTCAGCAGTCGAACCTGCTGCCACAGAAGCGTCTTCTTGGGGCAATCTTGATTCTATTCCTACACCTTCTGCAGCTGCTACTTCTACTACTGGCGCGGCTGCCTCGGCTGACGCCGCAGCTTGGGGTAAGTTAGATGATATTCCGACCCCTGTTGCCGGAGGAGCCCCCGCACCTCGTGGCGGTCTGGGCGCATCAATGATGGGCAAGGCTAGGGCTGGCGCTGGAGCTGGTCTGCTTAAGAACAGATTGGGTTCTACTGCCCCACCACCGTCGCAGGTTCCGCCACCACTTCCGCCAAGCGAGCCAGCCCCTGTGCTCGATGATGTCGCCGCCCAAAAGAAACTCGATCAACTAATGTCATCTTCTAATGAGACATCAGATTACATCTTTGCTACCGGTGGTTTAGATGCTCGCATGCTCGGCCGTATAGATGGTTGGGTCTCGCAAATTGAAGCCAAAGATAAGTACGCCAACGGTCATGCCAAGCACGTTGCAGAGATTGCTTCGGCCATAGCCAAAGAGATGGGCCTAGATCAAGATGCCATCAATACTATTAGGCAAGCTTCTCTTGTTCACGATTTGGGCAAACTGGGCTCCGCCGCACAAATTCTTCAGAAGGCCGAAGACGATCTTTCTGATACTGAGCTTTTACTAGTGATGAATCACCCTATGGATGGCGCTGAGCTTCTCGAATCTTTTCCTGACTTGCAGCATTTGGCGCCGATTGTGAGAGCCCACCACGAAGAGTTCGATGGTAACGGCTTCCCTCATGGTTTAAAAGGTGACGAGATTCCCTTGGCAGCTCGCATTGTCGGTTTAGCCAATCGTTATCACGAACAAGCTTCACCCAAACGAACGGGCCCAGGGCGCGACGCCTCGGCTGTGCATACCGAATTTGTTGAGAACGCCGGTAAGGGATGGGACCCTAATGTAGTGCAGGCCTTTATTCAGGCTGTTTTGACCGGCAAAATTGCTTCCAAATTTTAAGCATGTAGAATGTAGCCGTAACATTTCTTTTTAATGGGAACCAATATGTGGTACCCTCCGTCGAGGTCGATGTCACCTAAGGAGAACAAAATAAAATGAAAGCCACTAAGACTTTGGGCCCAGTGTTGGCCGCTCTTGCCGCAATTACATCATTCTTGCCAGCTATGGCCGATACATCTATCACTACCATTACAACTACCTCCAAGCCAGTAGTGATTCTTCAGGGTTCCGCTATGACGGCTCCTACTATCCAAGTAACTGGTTTCTCCGGAAAGTCAGTCACAACCGCTTCACGTTTTCCAATCGTGTTGGCTAAATTCACTGCTTCAAACGGCATTACAATCTTCTATCCAGCTGCTCGTGAAGACCTAAGCATGCGCCGCGATGATCTTTTCGCTCGCATCTTGATCGAACAAGCTGATGGTCAGCTATCTTCGAGCGCTTCCGGCGATTTCATCAATCGTTTAGCTAGCATCGATGCTGAAAAGGCTAAAACCCCAACAGACACCGAAAGCAGAGCTTATTACAAGCATGTTAAAGATACCTATGCTGATTATGATGAGCTAGCTCAAGACATTCAGACTAGTTCACATCAAGGCAACAAACAGTTGGCCGGTAGCTACAACTACAAGGTCTTCTAATAAGTAGATCAAATCGATCTTTTAGTGTTGCACTAACAAACAAGGCCAGTAGCTTAATTGCTTCTGGCCCTTTGTTTGTTTGTTCGTTTGTTTGTTTGTTCGGAATTATTGAGTAGGCTCTAACGGAACTGATTCACCTGTCGGCACCGCTAGCGGTGCAAGGTCAGGAGCGACTTGAGGGGACAAGTCCGGGGGTACTTCCGGTTTAATGACGCTATCTGGAGCAATTATCGGCTTTGCTTCTTCTTTGTCTTTCTGCCCTTTGTTCTTTTCTCGTTTGGCATTTGCTGGTTTAATTTCGCCCAGCTTTCCTTCTGACAATTTACCTGGGCGGCCGAACATCAGATGCATTATTGGTGCGCGCTTGTCGAGAATTTGATTGAGCTGTTGAGCTACTTGATCTAAATGGCCAATGGCTTCGCGTGTCGAAGTCAGGGTTAGTCTCAAGTCTTTGCCATAGCCGGGGCGTCCAAAAAGCGTGTCGACTTTGTCAAGAGTTTTGCGCACATGCACAAGAATATCTTTGACGTCAGAACGGAGCTTGGTATCGGTGGACATTTTTTCAATTGCATCAACTGAATTTTGCACATGTCCGGTAGCATCGCTGAGGTTTTGCAAGGCCGTCAAAAGGTCTTTTCTTAGAGCTTTGTCGTTGAGAGTAACGTTGATATCTCTAACAGTAGCCTGAACTGAATCAGCTGTTTCTTTGAGCTTGGTTGCAGTGACTTTGAGATCGCCTGTGAAATTAGGATCGTCGAGCAATCTAGATACTTTGCGACTGACTCTCTTCAAGTCGTGAGCAATTTCGGTGAGGTCTTGTTCGAGTGGCAAGGCGCGGTCGACTACAGGCATGGTCTTGATTGCCAAAAGAGAAAGTTGATCGGCTGCGCGTGTTAAGCGTCCACGGTCTTCTTCATAGTTGCGAATAAGTTTTTGTGGATCAATATTGCTGAGGGCAATTACTAGTTTATTCAGGGCAAGTTCTGGGCGAGCAGGATCTTCGCCCACTACTTCGGCGTTGTCCGCAAGGGCCGGCATGCCGGCTCTCACATCTGGTATGTGAGGAATCGAGATCTCAATATACTTGGCACCGACGATACCATTGGTCAAAATTCTGAAAGTGGCACCTTGTGGTATCACTACTTTTTTAGTTGTTATACGCACTCGCACTAAGACTTGGTGGTCGTTCAACCAGAGTAATTTGTCGACCATACCAACTCTAATACCGTCAACAAAAACATCGGCGTTATCGTTTAGCTGTGCCACTTCGTGAAACATGACATTGATGGTTTGGCTGGTCCCTAAAATTCCGGTGCCCTTGTACCAGAGATATCCCCAGACCAAGATAATCACTGAAAGCACTGTGAAAATTCCCAGCGATCCATCCGAAATCATAGGTGAGTTGTCTTTGTCGTCCATCGATTTTTTCTTTTGTTTCTCTCTTTTATTTTCTTATGAAGGCGGCATATGTAACTGCGAGGTTAGCAAAGAAGCCAACGATAAATGTTGCAGTGACTGCATTTGACGGGGAGGCATTGGGGCTATGGGTTTTTGTAGAACCAGCGGCACAACCTGCAAAGAACCCAACAGTAGGGTTGATCAAAATCAATTTTATAAAGTAGACAATTATGTCCGGCATATGAATTCCTCCTCTGGCTGACTGGAGAAATTCTGAAGTGGACGATACTCCGAGCAGCGGAGCTACTAGTGCGCCGGTGGCGAAGCCGATCACAAGGCCATAGGCACCCAGTGGGACTGACATAGTGAGGGCGGCGAGATAGTTTGGCAGTACAATTTTTTGAGCGTATTCATCAATTTTTCCAGCATCAAAATAGACTTGAGTTTCTGCGGCAATGCGTGCAGATACTCTGGCACACCAGGCCAAGCTTACAGTCAGTGGGCCGATTTCGCGCAGCAATCCAATTGAAATTACCGCTCCTGATAATTCTTCTGCTTGATATTTTTGCAGCTCTACGACGCACTGAATCGTTAAAGCTATTGCTACTGACACAGAGGCTAAAGCTACTAAGTGGAATGACTCTGGGCCCATCCAGAGGCAGGCCACTTTGAACTTGTCGTACGAGAAGCTTTTGATTGAGGCGGGATGCAAGGCGCCAAACAATATTCTGATGGCGCGGCCGAGTGGAGCAACCCAGAAGAATAATTCAATTGGCGGAACCAGTCCGGCTAGTTTTGAAATTGCCATTGCTTACTGTTTGGATGAAAAGAAAGAGTACCACTTGGCTAGCGTGCTCAGCCTTACGACATATATTGAAACAAAAAGAGCCCGTTTGGTGATTGATTTCGCTTAGTTAACAAAAGACCCGAGCTGGGCTCGGGTCTTTTGTAATTCCGGCTTGTTAGCGGTAATTAGTTGAGCAAATCGCTGACGTCCATACCTTTTAAGCTCAAGGAAATCTTGTGCTCTTTCGGTGAGAACTTCTTGATGATTGCTTTTACTTGTTGGCCAACTTGAACAATTTCTTCTGGCTTAGCAGTAGGTTGATCAGACATTTCAACTGTAGGCAACAAAGCGTCTACACCAGGATAGATTTGAACAAAGGCGCCGAAGCTCTGAATCTTGCGAACGGTGCCGTTCACAACTTGACCTTCGCCGAACTTGTCTTCAATTTCTTTCCATGGATCAGGCTGCATTTGCTTGAGGCTCAAGCTGATATGGCCCTTTTCTTGATCGACTTTGAGAACTTTGGTTGTGACCATTTGGCCAACTTTCAAGACATCTGATGGATGGCTGACACGTTCCCATGAAATTTCTGAGATAGGGAGCAAACCGTCGAGGCCGCCTAGATCGATGAAAGCACCGAAATCGGCGATACGAACAACTTCGCCAGTGACCACTTGACCAGACTCTAGAGTAGATAGAATCTTCTCTCTTTGAGCAGCCTTCTCTTCTTGCACAGCAAGACGTTGGCTCAAGATCAGTTTGTTGCGCTTGGTGTCTGTCTCGAGAATCTTCATTGGAATTTCCATACCAATCAATTCTTCTGGAGTTGTACCTTTAACACGCAATTGGCTGGCTGGTACGAAACCGCGTAGACCGTAAACGTCTACAACTACGCCGCCTTTGACAACGTTGGAAATCTTGGCGCGAATAGTTTCGTCGTTCTTCTTCTGGTTTTCCAGTAAGACCCAACCTCTCGCCTGAGCAACGCGCTTCAGTGAGAGAGTTAGCTGACCGTTCTCGTTCTCTTCTCTAAGAATGTAGAACTCATATTTTTCGCCGACTTTGACGACATCATCAATTTTGTCGATAGGCATGTTGGAAACTTCTTTCTGAGGAACGAAGCCTTCCGATTTTCCGCCTACGTCTACGAGTATTCCGTCTCTTTCGATACGGACTACGCCGCCTGAGACAATGTCCCCTTGCTCAAACTTGAAACTTAAAGATTGTTCGAGAAGTCGCTCGAATTCTGATTTCGAGTTAGGTTCTAGCTGCTGTTCAGTCACTGAAATAGTCACTCCCTTGTCCTTTTAATTGTGTGGTCTGCCCATCTATAGAAGATTGAAAGACCACCGGCGCCAGTGCTTTGTGTTTGTCTCTTGGCGGGGTACGCTTAAGAGGTGCAAAGCTAAGTGATTGGTTCGTAAATCTACTGCCCTCAGGCGCTCTTGCCCTCGCTCTCCAAAAACTGGCTAAAAGCCAATTTGGAGCTTTCGGTCAAAAGCCCAATCGCGCACAGGCGAAGTAAAGAATATAGAACAATAGATATCTAGCTTTCAAGAGAACTGCTTCAGTATTGAAGGAACATTTATACTTATTGCGGTTTCTTTGCAGAAATTCACCATTTAGAAGGCTTTAGCGGTCTTTGTTGCTGGCATTATTTTCGCCTCATAATCGCCAGGGCGATCTCCTGGTGCAGATATCTATTGGTGGTGTCGCGGAAGCTTTTGGTGATCTCTTGTTTATCTTGTTGGTTCTTTTTGTAGTGCTTTTAGTACTCTGTTGGGCTCTCTTCTCGTGCTGCGAAAAGGCGCACCGGGGGCTAATCTTCAACTGTCCGGTTGGCAAGTTATTCCTTATAATAATTACCTGTTGATTATCGGTCTGAGACCAAAGTATTTATGAGGATTCTTCATGACAAGGAAAGCACTTACAGTTTTGGCATTCGGCTTGAGTGCATTTTTGGTGGCGCCTGCTGCCCAAGCCAATCCTCTTAAACTCGGCAAGTCTAGTTCAACTACAGTTGCAGCGGCTCCAGTGGCTGCTCCAACTAGCTTAGAAGTTGACATGGCTGAGTCTAAGGTCACCACCACTCACAAAAAACTAGATCAAGCCAAGCAGCAACTAGAGGCCGCTAAGGCTCATTTGCGCGCTGCTGAAGCTGAATTCAAAGCTGCTCAAGCAGACAAGCAAGCCTTGGTCTTGCGCACTAAAGCTAGAGAACTAGCTTCAGCTGCTGGCATTGAACAGTCTGTTGATACAGTTACTGGTCCTTCTACTTCTAATTCAACGACTACAGTAAATTCCTCTGAAGCTCCAGCTCCAGGCGGCAGCCGCATCGACTTGGCTCCATCTGAAGGCACTTCGGCCGGTCAAACAGTTGTTCCCTCAGCTCCAGCTGGCGCCCCAACCTTGCAAGACCTAGCTCAGTAAATTTACTTCTTTTGTAGATTTGCGAACTAGAAATAGAACTAGAACGAGATATAGATACAAAAGAGGAGCATCACTGATGCTCCTTTTTTTGTGTGTGTATTCGTATCTGTATTTGTTTCTATCTCAGCTGTGGTTGCGGCTTAGATTAAGGTCACTGTCCACCGTAGGGCCTTGCAGCACTTGGAAAGCCGATTTGGCAGCTTCTTGCTCTGCGGCTTTTTTAGACTTGCCAGTCCCTTCAGCTAGAGGCTTCCCTTCTAGTTTTACAACTACTGTAAAAACTGGGTCGTGCGGTGGGCCGTCTGTGCTCACTACAACATAGCTCGGAGTGCCTTCCGCGCGCGATTGTGTGAATTCTTGCAATTGCGCTTTGTAGTTGTCTTTGATTTCATCGCGATCAACAACCGTAGTCTGATGGCCAAATAGGCGCACTAGAAGAGTTTGCACTTGGAAGAGACCGAGGTCTTGATAAATCGCTCCAATCAAAGCTTCCATAGCGTTAGCTGTAATGGATGGCCGGGTTTGCACATTGCGTCCAAGCAAAATATATTTGCTCAAATTGAACTGCTCACCAATTTCAGCCAAGATACGATCTGAAACTAAAACTGCTCTAAGCTCTGTCAACTGACCTTCGTCATAGTCAGGAAAGCGCTCAAGCAAATATTCGCTTATGACAAATTTCAGCACAGCATCGCCGAAAAATTCTAGTTTTTCATAGTCTTGGCTACCGGGGTTTTCTGCGGCATACGAACTATGTGTGAGCGCCTCGTTTACCAAGCCCATGCGTCCACAGGTCACTCCCAGCTTCTGACAAAGTTGATCTAATTCTTTGAAGCGTTTGGGAGGGAGTGGTTGTATGGTCATCGGATTATTTTTGCTGTGTTCGGGGGCGCTAATTACGTTTGTTATTGAAACTGTTGCTCTCAAGGGATTCCAGTACCTCTTACCTACCTATTTAGGAGACTACAAGAGGAACGGTCAAGATGCCGGTTTTGTTAACCATTATTTCCTAGTTCAATCGTGCGTATTTCTACTAATGATGCCCATTTCAGCGATTTAATTATCAGAAAGTTGCAATCCGTAATTCATGAGTTCGCTCTCAGAGAGCCTGATGCAGATAGGCATATCTCCAGACATATCCTTGTAGTTACGTCGCCCTTGGCTGGGTGCTTACCTGGCTATAATCTAAGGCGTATGCCACCTGGCTTTTAGCCTGCTATGCTTTACCACGGACTACCCTTTAGTAAGGAAGAGCAGCAAAAGTGGATCAGAGTTCGTTGCAGCTTGGCGAGATATTTTTATTTGTTGCAGTAGGGTTCGCCCTTCCAGCCCTGGGGATGATTCTCTTGGCTTGGGTTCTGCAGCTAGCTCTTGGCTATCATCGCCCTAATTCAATCAAGAATCAGCCTTACGAATGCGGCATGAAGCCGATGCAAGAAGCCCTGGTGCAATTCGATGTGCGCTACTACTTGTATGCCATTCTATTTATTCTGTTTGATATTGAAATCATCTTCATCATTCCTTGGCTGCTTGCCACTGACAGTATTCCAAGACTGTTGGTTGGAGCTGAGGCTGTCAGTCAAATGTTGCCAGCTGAACTTTTGAAGTTGAGAATGATTGGCCCTATTGAAATCTCTATGTTCCTAGTAATTCTGGTTGTAGGCCTTGTCTATGCCTGGAAGAAAGGCGCTCTTGAGTGGGAGTAAATTGGTTGGCTGAGCATTTAGATAGAGAATTTAGTCGTGAATTTACTGAAATTAGACAATTGGGAAGCTTGGGGGAAATGGCATGAGTAATACAAATCCAGTTGTGCCAGAAGAGTTGAGAGAAACAGTTACTCTCTCATCGCTAGATCTGATGATTGATGCTCTTGGCCAAGTTCTTTCGCCAGTGCTCAGCCCAATTGCTAACCTGGCAAGATCCAATTCGGTCTGGCCCCTAACGTTTGGTACATCTTGTTGCGCTATTGAGATGATGAGCGTCGGCATGTCGGCCTTTGATATTTCGCGTTTTGGCTCTGAAGTATTTCGTGCCACTCCCAGACAAGCCGATATGATTTTGACAGCGGGAACCATTACTCGAAAAATGGCACCAGCTCTTATTACTTTGTACGAACAAATGCCTGAGCCTAAATATGTAATCGCTATGGGCGCTTGCACAGTTACTGGTGGCATGTTCAACGATTCTTATTCTGTAGTACAAGGTGTCGACCGCATTATTCCAGTAGATGTCTACTTGCCTGGTTGCCCACCTAGACCAGAAGGCATTCTTGATGCTCTGCTCAAGTTGCAACAAAAAATTCGCACCGAAAATTATGGCGATCGCAGAAAGAAAATGTACGCCCAAACATCAGTGCGCAAGGTTGATTACGATACAGGTCGTTGCCTAGAAGATTTGCTTGGTGTGGTCAAAGAAGACACCACTGCAGCTCTAGCCAAAGCTCCCGACACTACTACATAAATATAGGAACCAAGTAGATGACAGACGAAGCTAAGCCTGAAGAAACAAAATCAGACGCAAAGCCAGAAGAAGTCAAACCAGAAGCAAAAGCGGAAGCCCCTAAAGCCGAAGCTAAATCTACTGATTCTGCTCCAGCTGAAGCTGCTAAGCCAGCCGATACTGCAAAACCAGCTGAAGCTGCTGCTAAACCTGCTGCTCCGGCTGCGGCGGCTCCTGCTAAAGCGGCCGCTCCGGCCAAACCGGCTGAACCAGCTAAGCCACCAGAGCCTTTAGAACCAGCAAAATTTGGTCAGTTCCTTAAAGAGCACGGCATCGCTTCTGAGCGTCAGCCTGATTCTTGCGGTGTAGAAACCATTGTCATCGCTGGTGATCAACTAGAAAAAACCATGCGCCTTTTGCGCAATAGCTCCGAAATCAAACTCGATTTGTTGCTCACCGTCACCGGCATTGATAGTGCCGATACTTTTGATTCGGTTTATCACCTCTGGTCTTACTCTCACCTAGAGCAGCTGGTCATCAAAGTCTTGCTTAAAAAGGCTGATGTTGCTGAAGGCGATTTGCCTACAGTGCCAAGTCTCTCTAACTTCTGGTCAGCAGCTAACTGGCACGAGCGCGAAACTTATGACTTGGTTGGTATTCGCTACACGAGCCATCCTTACTTGCGTCGCATTCTCAACCCCTGGGATTGGGAAGGCCACCCCTTGCGCAGAGACTACAAACAACTAGTCGATGCTTTGAACGATAAAAACCCACACAGCATGCGCTAATTCTTTTATATAACCAGGAATTACTAGGGACGGAAAAATGGCTACGGAAATTCAAGAGATTGACCTTAAGACTGATGAGATGATCATCAACATGGGTCCACAACACCCTGCTACACACGGCGTGTTGAGACTGCTGCTAACTCTTGATGGTGAGACTGTCAAACACGTCGAACCAGTACTCGGTCACTTGCACCGCGCCCAAGAGTGGCAAGGGCAGAACCGCACTTGGTTTCAATACCAGGCTCTAATTGATCGGGTTGACTATCTCTCTGGCATGTTCACTTCATGGGCAATGGCCCGTGCTTGCGAACAGCTTGATGGTGTCACTGTTCCTGAGCGTGCAGAATACTTGCGCGTTATCGTTTCAGAAATGAACCGCATTACTTCGCACTTGCTTTGGTTGGGTACTTACCTAATCGACTTGGGTGCCATGTTTGGCTTCCCCTTCTATCCTTTCCGCGAAAGAGAAAAGCTCTTTGATCTTCTAGAAGAGATTGCTGGCCAACGCATGATGTTCAACTACATCCGCATTGGTGGCGTGCTGCGCGACCCTAAGCCAGCCTGGTTCGATAAGCTCAAAGCTTTCCTCGATGAATTTCCAGATCGCATCGATGAGTACGAAGCCATCGTTACTCAGAATCCAATTTTCTTGAAACGCACAAAAGGCGTAGGCATTCTTAAGCAATCAGTCGCCACCGATTATGGTGTCACTGGTCCTTGCTTGCGTTCTTCTGGTATCGCCATGGACTTGCGCCGTACTAGACCATATTCAATTTATCCCGATATCAAATTTGACGTTATTACCTTCGATAAAGAAGGCGATACCTGGGACCGTTACATGGCCAGAATTTTGGAAATGCGTCAGTGCGTCGACATCATTCGTCAGTGCGTTGAGAAAATTCCGACCGGCGACATCATGGGCAAAAAGCAGATGGCCGGCATGCGCGTTAAGGCAGGCGAAGGCTTCGCTGCTGTTGAGTCACCACGCGGTGTGCTCGGCTGTTACGTAGTTTCTGGTGGCGGTGAAAAAGCAGTGCGCTTCCGTTGGCGTAACCCTTCATTCTGCAACCTGACGATTTTGCCAGAGCTTTTAAAAGGCTGCCCACTGTCAGACATCATGGCTATCTTTGGATCGATCGACATTATTCTTCCTGACGTAGACCGCTAGACCATATTAATCAACAGATTTCGTATTTTCTGTCTTTCTTCAACAAGGTAAAATCAGACCTCATGTTTTCAAATGGCGACGAAATATTCAAAATATCAAGACTGACCTTAGTCTGGCTCGGCGGCATCTTCACCATTGTTTGGATGGTCTGTTGGGCAATCGGTATCGGCTTACCAATGCTGCTCACCAATCAGCTTGGTGAACAAGCCAACCTCGCCAACGAAATCTTGAGAGCGGTAACACCGGTAATTGCCATTTTGGTTTTCATTCCAATTAATGCCATGTTTATGGTTTTGATTGAACGTCGAGCCTTAGCTCTTTGGACCGTAAGAAAAGGTCCGAACCGCGTTGGTCCAGACGGCAATTTTCAGACTGCTGCTGACGCTGTTAAATTACTATTGAAAGAAGACATCACACCAACTGGTGCTGATGCTGTCATGCACACATTTGCGCCAATTTTATTCTTTGCTCCTTCTATCATTGGTGCGGTGCCGCTTCTAGCAGCTGTGACCAATGACCATCCGCTCTTCCATATATTGAATCTGCCAACTGGTATTTTCTACGTCTTAGCCGCTGGTGCACTACCAGTGGTTGCTTTGGTAATGGCTGGTTGGGCTTCAAATAATAAATACTCCCTTGTTGGCGGATTGCGAAGCGCTGCTCAGGCAATCAGTTACGAAATTCCTCTTGTGCTTTCTCTGGTTACCGTGTGTTTGATGGCCGGTACTCTAGACCTAGTGAAAATTACTCAGCAACAAGCCGGCGGCATTCTTAACTGGAATCTGCTGGGCGGTGGCGCTCTTATCGGCCTTAACCAAGCTCTTGGTGGTGGCGGAGCTAAAGCTCTTGAAGCCGCCTATCCTATGGGCATTGCTTCTTATGTCTGCGCTGGTTTGCTAGTTTGCGCCCTCACTATTTCATTCTGGCTCTATCTAACTGGAGCCTGCGCTGAAATCAACCGCATTCCTTTCGACTTGCCTGAAGCTGAATCAGAATTGGTCAGTGGCTATAACACTGAATACAGTGGCATGAAATTCGCTATTTTCTTCTTAGCCGAATTCACCAACTTGTTTGTGGTAGCCAGCATCACCACTGTGATGTTCTTGGGTGGTGGAGACAATCCGATACCTCCCTATATTCTCGATAAGATTCCAGGTATCCCTCAAATGGTTGCTGCCATTCGAGATTCATTCTTGTGTCAGACACTGCACCTAGTCAATCCAGAAACTTTGTTCGCGACCCTTTGGGTAATCGCCAAAGTCTATGGCTTGGTCATCTTCGCAATTCTAATTCGCGCTACCCTGCCGCGTTTCAGAATTGACCAACTTATGGCTTTTGGTTGGAAGCGTTTGATTCCACTTTCACTGATCGTTTTCATCATCGTTGTATTTGCACGGGAGTTCGTAAACATTCATGGCTAACCTCATCTCTAGAGCGTTTGGTGGACTGAACGAAGTGAGGCGTGGTCTTGCTACAGTGTTCAAGCACACCTGGCGCGAACCAATCACCAAGAACTATCCAGACGAAATGCCAGACATTACGCCTCACTTCAGAGGACGTTTGGCTCTCACCGTTAACCCAGAGACCGGTGATCACCTCTGTATCTCATGCAGACAGTGTGAGCGTGTTTGTCCTGATAAGTGTATTGAAATCACTTCGCACAAAAGCCCTGAAACAAACAAGCTTGAATTGATCGACTTCAAAATCGACCACGGCCTCTGTATGTTCTGCGGCCTCTGTACTGAAGTTTGCCCGACTCTCTGCATCATCAATACCAATGATTTTGAGATGGCCGACTACAGTCGCCAGTCACTTATTTACGATTTGAAGAAATTGACTTTGAGTCAAGAAGAATCGGCTTTCTACTTCGAACGCAAAGAAATGCCGTTGCCCAAGCCTAAGCCAGCCAAACCAGCCCCCGCAGCTAAACCTGCCGCTGATGCCGCCGCCAAACCTGCTGATGCTGCCGCCGCTAAACCGGCTGCTCCTTCTGCTGAAGCCAAGCCAGCTGAAGCAAAAGCTGAAGAGAAGCCGGCTGAGGCAAAAGCAGAAGAAAAACCTGCTGATACTAAAGCTACCGAAGAGTAAGTTGCAAACCTAATAGGAATTCAAGCAAATGGGCCAAGATCTACTTCCTTCTCTACTAAGTGCACCAAACGTAGAAACCTGGGCGTTTTACTTACTAACGACACTGTCAATTTGTCTGGCCATCGGAGTATTGACTGATAGAGTGGTGATCCGCAGCGGTTTCATTTTGATTGGTGTATTCGGAACGATTTCAGGAATCTTCCTACTACTGTCAGCTCAGTTTTTGGCCTTAGCGCAAATCATGATTTACGCCGTTGGTATCACTCTCATGGTAGTAATCGCCTTGATGTTGACCAATCCTCGCTTAGAGCGCGAGCAAGCAGTTGTTTATTACGACGAGAGCTTGCCACCATTGGCTAAGATTTTTGCTTCTTGCAAGCGCAACTTGAGTCTCTGGGTTTCAGTCTTGAGTTTCGTTACTCTCTATGCCGCTCTCATTGGTGAGAACCATTGGCCACTAAGTGATCAAGCCGTTAGCCCTGATGCTGTAAAAGTATTAGGCGACGCTCTCGTGACAAATTATTCGATACCATTTGAATTCGCTTCAGTTCTCCTTCTTGCAGCCTTGATGGGTGCAGTAATGCTAGCTAAAGGCGAACCGAAAAACCAAGACGAAGATGGAAATTCCACAATCGTCGATGAAGCTAAGAAGCAAGAAAACAATCTGGCGCTGCAGAGGTAGGGATCAAAGTGCAAAACGTAACTATTGTCAAAGAACCGCAATCTTCAATAAATCTGGCTCTGGTCTATGCGCTTTTCGCAGCAGCAGCTGTTGGTTCTTACGCTGGAGTGCTCTTTAGCCCCGATGGCATCGACCGCATCGTTGCTAACCACTACGATTTCTGGGCCTGTATTGGTCTAGCGCTTGTTGGTTGGATCGTTCGCAGTGTGGGTGGCCATAAGGGCGTTATCGTGACGATGACGGTGCTGGCGTCGTTCATTATTTTGACTTTGCATCAACCAATGTTGTTGCGCTATCTGACATTTGCGGCACTGCTTTTCTCTATGGGCTTGTACGGTATGGTGCAATCACGCAACGCAGTGCGAGTGCTGCTTTCAATTGAATTGATGCTTAATGCGGTCAACATCAATTTGATTGCCTTCTCTCGTTACGTTGATCCAGTCGCTCTCAAAGGGCAGCTTTTCGTTATCTTCGTGCTCACCGTTGCCGCTGCTGAAGCCGCAGTAGGTCTAGCTGTTGTCTTAGCGATTTATCGCAGCCGTCAAACAGTAGACATGGATAAATTCACTCTGCTTAAGTGGTAGTTTTGCGGCTGTTCTAAAAGCCGCTCTAATAGCAGTTTCAGCAAGGAAGAAGCCGTCGGTGCATCTGAAACACCGACGGCTTTTGCTTAGGTAAATGGGTTACTCAAGTACATACTTCAGGTCAAAGCTTCTATGGCACAGCCGTTGAGTTCGAGCTTAAGCTTTTGGGGTCAACCAACCGCCCGCTGATAGGCCGTCGGAGATAGCATCGCGAAATGTTCTGGTGGCGTCGTCGAGACTTTTTGTTGGAACCTTGATTGTTTTCAAAATGGCACCACTTTTTAATTCGGCAAAGCCGATGGTGCGACTATCACGAAAGTCGACTGGGTCGATGGTCTCATCACTCACTGTGATCTGAAAACGCCGGTCTAGGTGACTTGCGGAGACTCCCGTACCCTCGAGAGCTGTACTTAAATCAACAATGTTCGTTAGTTCGGTCATTTCAGTTTCCTAGATTAGCAACGCCAATTTAGTATAAGAATGCTGAGGTGCCTGTTAACGATCGATTTTTTCATTACCGCTCGAAAGCCTTATTATAGGCTCGATTGCGGTGCCGCATAAAAACGTAACTTCATAGAACTTCGTTACGAGTTAGTTCAAAGTTCGTTACCAACAAGGGTAAAAGAGATGCATGTTCTTCTGCCACGGTGCTTGCTTACTCTTATCTTGATCGTGCTCTTATCTTGATCTTATCAAAGCAAATCTCTCACTAACAATTCAGAACAGTTGAGCTGCGGCGATTTTGGGTAAGTTTGACGATAGATAAAGGCTGCTAGATTGGTTCCGGAGCGCCGAATGCCCCAAGACCGAAGTGATAATCGCGACAACAGCTTCAATGACGGGCGTGACTTTGATTTGTTCGAGAAGACAAGGCACACTGGTGAGCTTTCGTCTGTCGTTCATGAGGGTGGCTCTGGCTTTGCCCTGAACTCAACTATTGCTGGCAGCTATCGTGTCCTCGATTTTATTGGTGAAGGCGGTATGGGCCTCGTTTATAAAGTCGAACACATTGTGATGAACAAGATTCTTGCCTTGAAAGTTTTGAAGACTGAGCATCTATCTGAGAATGTTTGGAAGCGCTTTCAATTAGAAGCCCAAGCGATTTCTCGGCTCGACCATACCAACATAATCAAAATCTATGACATGAATCAAACGGCAGATGGACGCCCCTTCTACACAATGGAGCTTTTGTCAGGCCAATCTTTGGCCGATTATTTGCAAAACAATCAACGTTTGCCTGTAGCCAAAGCCTTGCCCCTCTTTCGCCAAGTCTGCTCGGCTCTTGCCTACGCTCACGAACGAGGAATTATTCACCGCGATATCAAACCTGGCAACATCATGTTATTAGATGAGATCAGCCCGGGGTCTGGTAACAAAGTTAAGATAGTCGACTTTGGTATCGTCAAATTAGTCGGTGGCGATGCCCAGACAAGCCAGGGCCTAACTAGGCAGGGTGAGGTCTTTGGCAGCCCTTTTTATATGAGCCCCGAACAGTGTGCCGGCAGTAAGCTCGATGGGCGAGCCGATATGTATTCAGTGGGCGTGTCACTTTTTCAGGCATTGACAGGCCGGCCACCACTGGTCGGTCGTACTGCTTCTGAAACAACGATCATGCACCACACTGTTGAACCTCCAACTTTGGCCGAAGTGGCCAAAATTGAATTTCCCCCTGCTCTAGAAGAGCTGGTGGCGAAGATGCTGGCTAAGTCGCCCGAAGATCGTTATAGCTCATTATCAGAAGTGGCTCAAGCTTTACTTGCCATTGAAGGACGCAGTTTGCGACCAGTATCTTTGACTGCTGTGCCTAGCCAATTGAGCAAAACTAAAAAGCTTGTTGTTGATGAGAATACTGAGACTGGTGGCTTGTCTGTGTTCAAAGAATCTTCAGGCCTGATTGCAGTTCTTGCTCTGGGAGCCGTTTTTGCCATAGTAGCTTTTGTTTTGATTCTCTTCTTCGGTGGCAAATTGCTGACGACTAAGCCCTCTCCCAAAATAGCTGCACCATTGGCCAGTGCCAACAATCATGTTCAAGATCGCGCTAGCACCCGAGAGCGAGAAGCTCTTGAGCTTGAAGCGATGGAAGTGACATCGGATGAAAACAGTGACAGAGTAATTGAGCACTTTCTCAAAACGAGGAAGGAGCCTTACTACACCATTGATCAAAATGGTGTAACTAGATTTGATTTTCCGAAAGAGGTTAGTATTGGTGTTATTGCCACAGTGGGTCGAAGCGGTAACCGTTCTCATCAGGCTAGAGGAAGGTTTCAGTTAGACAGTTGGCGCGAACTGTCATTTACTGCCAATCCGGTCACTAATGCCCATTCAGATTTGTTCAGGTTTTTTCCGCCAAATACTTTGACATATCTCAAAGTAGTCGATTTGAAGAAGCACTCGCCTAGCTTGTTAGATTGCATAGCCAAGCAGAAGAATCTCTATTCTCTAGACTTGACAGAAAGTCTTCTTCAGGAAAGTGATTTAACTGTGTTTGCCGGTCTCGCTAAGCTTGTGATCTTGACAATCGATTGTTCTCACATAAGTACAAAAGCAGTCCTGGACAGCAAAATTTTGCCGCGCCTAAATGGAGTGGGCTTGATTGGTCTGCGTAATGTGACGCCAGTTTTAGAGGTGTTATTGAAGTCAAAGCGCCTGCGCTACCTTACTCTTACTAGTGCTACTGTGAGCAAAAGAGACGTGGCCATCATCTCTAAAATGACAAACTTAAAACAACTTGATCTTGATGGCACCGCCGTAGACGACCAAGACCTTCTCAAGCTAACGACTTTGAGCAATATCGAAGTGCTCAATCTTTTCGCGAGCAAAGTTACCAACAAAAGCAAAGCCACGCTGCAGAAATTTCCCAATCTAACTTCGGTGGTGATGCCGAGACAAGTTGATATGGACGACTTTCGCCACAAGCGCGAAAAAGTGCGATGAGTCTCAGGTTATTTTAAGCGCTTAAATTACTTAGCCATGGCCAAGCGCAAAAAACTCAATGCCCAATTGTGCAGCTGATTATAGGCCAGTACATCGCGCATTGCTGTCATCCGTCGGCGCTTCTCTTCAGCATCAATAGATAGTGCTGCTTTGAAGGCCTCACTAATTTCAGCTGGAGATTTTGGATCAACTAGATAAGCACCCTGTGCGAGTTCTCTGGCACAACCGGCCGCTTTAGATAGAATTAGAACGCCATCTTGGTCGTTGCGGCAGGCGACGAACTCTTTGGCAATAAGATTGATGCCATCACTAATAGAGTTAATTGAAAGTGCTGTGGCTGCTTGATACCAGGCAGCCAGTTGTTGGTGGTTAAGCTTACCCTTAAGGTGGATAATTGGCTGCCAGCCATCGCGGCCGTATTCTTTATTTATTGCTGTTATTTTGGCTTCCACCAAGCGGGCATACTCACTTTGAGCTGTGCCGTTCAATTTTGCCTCTTGCGAGATTTGCACATAGTGAAAACGCCGATGTTCAGCCGGGCTAGTCTTGAGCATTTGCTCTAAGCCGTTCAGTCTCTCTAAAATTCCCTTGGTGTATTCCAGTCGTTCAACGCCTAAAATAAACTGGGGGGCCAGGCCTAATTTTTCAGCTAGTGCTTCAGAGTACGGCTTAGCAGCCGCCGCAACTTCTTGCCAGTAAGGCACGTCGATGCCGAGAGGGAGGATAGCGACTTGGGTGGTGCGGCCTTTATAACTTATTTTGTTGTTTGCCAAATCAATTTCAGCGTCATCAAGCAAGAGCGCTACAGTTTTAAGGAAGTTATTGGCATAGCCATCAGTATGGAAGCCAATTAATTTGTTGTGCAACATTGCTTGCACTAGTTCGCGGCCGATTGGTGCGCTGGCGATGATCTCAGGCTGTGGCCAAGGCGCGTGCCAGAACTGCGATAAGACGATACCGTGTTGTGAGGCTAAGACAGGTGCAGCTAGTACTAGTTGATAGTCATGCAGCCAGCAGATGGTGGGAAAGCTTTCAGAGTTAGTGATGCACTCGGAGGCAACAGACTGACAGAGTATGCGGAACGACTTCCAGGCCTCTGGGTCAAAAGTGCTCTTAGTGACAAAGCCATGAAGCAAATCCCAGAGGTAGCCATTGACCACTTTTTGGTGGGCATCGTACAAGCGTTTAGGGGCTGCTGGGGCGTAGTAGCTGAAGCCTCCGCCTGTATTGCTCTTGCTGTTGGTCGGGGCAAAGTCTGTGTTGCTCTGTGGCAGCTCGGAGAGGGCAAACCAATTGACTCTCGTTCCTAGACGCCGAACCACTGGCTCTAGAGAGAGAGGAACGCCGCCTGTAACGCCAGGGCCGGCATAAGAAATGACGTTGACCGTAGGAAGAAATAGTTCAAGCCGTTCAATTTCTTCGTTTGTAATCGGCGAGAAAAGAAGCGGCGATGTAGTTGCGCTGTTCATGGCTTTCTTAGTCTACTGAGTGGTGGGTATCTAAAAGTGAAAGTTAGGTGCCAAAGAACAGCAACTGCGAAGAAGTTGCTTGGAAATTATGGCTGCGACAAGATCGGGGTGCCAAAAAAAATCATTAATACAATTACCTGTAATGTAATAGATATGTAACCGGATATCAAGCCAGTGGCATCCGATTTAATAGGAGTAATTGTTAATGTCAGATTTTAACTAGTAACCGTTACTGGGAAAATTAGTCAAAAAGTCCAGGTAAATTGACGATTTCAACTCGGCCTGCTTTGATGTCGACAACTGGTACCAAGGCTTTGACAAAAGGCACCAAATGCGATTTCTCCCCCTTGGTAATTTCAAGCAGCTGAGAGGTCTCACCAAACACTGCTGAAACTTTGCCTAGTTCCTCGCCTTCGACTGTATACGCCGTCAAGCCAACTAGATCGTCAAGCCACCATTCGTCTTCACTTAGCTCATTCAACTGTGAGCGTTCGGTGAAAAGGGTGGCGCCGATAATGCCTTCACTGGCGGTGCGATCTTCGAACTCTTTTAGTGATATCAAAACTAGCTTTTGCTCAGCTCTAAAGTTGCGCACATGAGCAATTTGTCTGGCACCATCGGCGGTGACGACTTGTACTGTTTTGATCTTATCGATTAAATCAATGCCGCCCTTAAGTTTAAGTTTGAGATCGCCTTTCAAACCTTTGACACCGGTAACAAGGCCGACTGTGAAGGTGTAGGTACCTTCACCGACAGGATCTAGCTTTTTTTTGATGCCTGGTAGATTGGGCGGCTGTCTTCTTTCCATCGCTTAAATAGCCTATTGTCGAAGTTGAATTGATCTAGTACACGACCAACTACAAAGTCTATCTGATCGTCGACCGATTGTGGGCGATGATAGAAACCAGGTGAAGCGCACGCAACAACTGCGCCGGCTTCTGACAGGGTGACCATATTGCGCAACTGAATCAAGCCAAATGGCATTTCTCGTACCAAAATCAGAAGTGTGCGGCGCTCTTTCAGGGTGACAGCTGCCGCTCTATGAATTAGATTTTCAGTGAGGCCACTAGCCAAGGCACCCAAGGTTCCGAGGCTGCAAGGAACCACGGCCATGCCTCTAGTGCGGTAAGACCCACTTGCTACAGAGGCGCCATAGTCAGTCAAGCTGTGGGTTCTAAGTGGCACTGAATCTGGTAGCCCTAAATGTTTGAGCAAGCCAGCTTTGAAATCTTCACCGAAAACCAGATCATGTTCTTCTTTTACTACTCGCAGTGCTGCTTTCGACATCAATAGGTCAACCGGTTGATTGACTTCCATCAAAAACTGCACCAAGCGCATGCCATACACCGCCCCACTGGCACCGGTTATCGCTACAACAAAAGGTAGCTGATTAGCTTGATCTGTGCCGTCTTTATCATCAGAAGCCATATTCAATTATCAATCTCGATTAGAAGTCGCTGCCCGGGTTCGTCACTCGTGGTTTTGTTGAACCCTTATTTGGCACGTTACCAGCGGAGGCAGGTGCATTCTGTGAACTCTGTGTGGCTTCTGCTTCTGGCTCTGGCGCCGGGCGTTCTTTGGCAAAACGCTTGCTGCCTTTGCGGCTAGCGGGAGCGGGCTCATCGAGTACGGCCGAGTCGATAGACGACTGAGCGGTGGAGGCGGCGAAAGAGATTTTCAAAGGGGCATCGAGTCTTATTGTCAGCGGAGAACCGCTGTAAATATAGAGGTCACGGCCGTTTTTGACGAGAGAGCGAATCAAACTATTATTGTTGCCATTGCCTTTGGCAGAATTGGTTCCTTCACCCAAGATTGGGTCTTTGAGAATGTCATCGCTTTTCAGTACGGCAATTTTGCCCGTGCGCGGATCGCGCCTGTTATTCAAAGCTGGGTTAACAGCGTCAAATCCGGCCTGCGAGCCCACATAAGCCACGCTTGATTTGCGAGAAGTGAGACCGCCCTGACCACTTTTTTGATTGGCAGTGGTTTCACCAGATAGCGAAGCGACTAAGGGCAGAGTGACACCACTCGGCATGTGAATGCTCATGAGCTGAACCCTGAGCTTGCCTAGTTGTCTAGGATAGCCTTTGAGCCGCGGCTGATGCGAAGATGAGATTGCTTCGACTACTTCGCCAATTACTTCGGTGCCACTTGGTATTAATACTTCTGTACCATTGGCCATTACTGGAGCGCTTACTTCAACGCTAAAGCGTTCACCTGGTTTTGAGGCAGATGAGCCTATAGTGCTTTGAATTCTTCCTTCAAAACTAGTGCCTATCGGTAGCACCACTGCTTTGCCTTGAAAACTATTGGGAGCGCGGTAAGCATCTTCAAATACCTCTTGTCTTTTTGCTGCCTCTGCCTTTTCTGGCATCACTAGAGCAGACCAGGAAATAGTAAGAAGTGAAGCTAACAATAGCGGTCTGGCCTGGTTGGTCACTTGTACTTTTCCTCTGTTTTATCTGAGCTTGGCCTGCGCTTTATCGAGATATTCCGTGCTTAGTTATTCCGTGCTTAGTTTATTCGGTGCTTAGTTTCTCATTGTCGCTGCTTTCAATGTTTTTTGCTGCTAACTCGCTATTCGCTGTAAGGGCTGCTTTTTTCTTGCCGCGCAGACGCACCATGGCATTCGTGATTAACCAAGCAATTGCTAGAGCAATTAGTATCATGGTGACCATGCGCACGATGCCAAAGGCAAAAGAAAACACCTGGTTGAACATCACTGAGATGGCCGCTATGACAATTAGCGCGCCTCCGATTACTTTTAGTTTTTCTTTGTTGATTTGCATTTTTAGTTTTTAGTCTGGATGAATATATTTATCCAGGCGGTTGATTGTTTGAGGCGCAATTACTTTTGAACCGAACCACCAAGCAGCCGCCAATATAAGAGGAACGGCAGGTACGCGCAGCGCCTGCGGTAGGAGGGCATAGAAGCAGCTGATCGCTAAAGCGGCTATGCCAATGCTAAAAGCCATGGCAAACTTTTGAATGGTGGCAAGTTGCTCGTCGCGATCCATGCGCTGAAATGAAGCACCAAGAAAAGCTATGTAGTTGTCCCACATGCGCTTAGCGCCAACTTGCGCTTTCTTGTAGGCCTTGGTTTCGCGAATGTCGTGAGGTTTGCCGGCTGATTTGCCGTCATGAGAAATATCGGCGCCACCTTCTTCTGGTGTGGCATCAAAGACAGCTTTGCTGGGGTCGCCTTTTTTAGAACCAGAGCCCATGCGACCCTTTGAAGGTTTTCCCGTTTTTCCATCTCTTTTGTCAACAACCATATGACCTCCAACACTTCTCATCTAGACTTTTCATTTACTTTTAAATCGCTTCGCATCTAATTTACGGCGATTTTGCTCTTATTTTTCTTTGCCTTTAATCGGCCCAGATTTTTTCTTCAGTTTGACTAGGTTCGATTCTACTTCTTTGCGCAAGGGGTTGGCATCTTCAGAAGCCTCTAAGAAGCATAGGGCGTAGTTAATAGCTTGACCAGGGTCTTGTTTTTCTGACTTGGTAAAGAGATTGAAGAGGCCGTAGTAAGCATTCGAATATTGCGGATCGGCTGATAGGGCCTGCTTGTAATGGTCAATCGCTACTTCTGGGATTTTCCATGTGGCATCGCCGAGTTTTACTTGGCGGGCCGCTTCATTGCGTTGATTGTTGATGCGACTCATGCCTTGCTCGGCTCTAGTCGATACTTCGTTCATGTCTTTGGCATAAGTAAATTCTTTTTCGGCAGCACGATAGTCGCCTTCTTGGAAGCACTGCTCACCGAGGGTAATTAGTTCAAAGGGCTCTTCGCGGTGCTTTTCGATGATGCCGGTAAACTTAGAGTTAGCTTCTTTGAAGCGGTTTTGCGTCAGTGCTTTTTCGGCTTCGGAGAGATCGATTTTCTCTTGCAAGTCACGAGTGCCGCTCTTTACGACGGCCCCTTGCACCGACTGTTCGGTGACAATGTTCTGAAGTTTATCCATCAGTTGAGTAAAATCGGCTGGGTATGAGCCTTCTTTGCGGAATTTGCGGAAGCCCACGCGCGCTAAGCCAAGCATTGCTGTGGGGTCGTCTGGTTTACCGGCCAAGATAGTCTTGAATTCTGCTTCGGCAACTTCAAGTTTGTCTTGACGGAGAGCCAGTTCGGCTAACTGATTGCGCATTTGAAAATCGTTGGGCAGAATATCGAGAGCGTTGTGATATTCAGAAATGGCTAGCTCGCCGTCACCACGATTGGTGTAGTACTCGGCTCTGCGTTTGTAAGGCTCTGGGTTGCGTGGGTCTTCTGAGTTTGACTTAGCCCAGCTGGCTAAAGCCGATGGGCCGTCACCTTGTTTGCGATAAATATCGCCTTCGACCAAGTGCCATTCAGAGCCGCGGCTGCTGTCAGCAATGTTGTGCAATTCCATAAAGCCCTCTTCGTGCTTGCCCTGATTGGTTAGCACTACAGCCTTTTGCAAGTGAGCTGGAGCGTAGTCGCTCTTCAGCTGCAAGGCCTTGTTGACGAACTCTTCGGCTTCTTTGTCGTGGGCATCTAAGTGCAATAAAACCTGGGCGAGCAGAGTTAAATTGACACTATTTTCAGCTAGGCTATTGGCTTTTCGCAGTGGTTCGACCGCACCGTCCATATCGTCTTGAGCAATTTTGACCATACCCAAAGTTTGTTGGGCAATGACAATACCGGGGTTTTCTTTGATAGCTCTCTTGCACAGCTTTTCAGAAGCTTCTAAATATTGGTCGCGCTTTGCTGGCGAGGCCACGGTTTTAGAGTGCACGTAGGCAACGTATCCGGCTGCAGCGATTACATTGGGGTTATCGGCAAATTTAGATCTGGCAACTTTCAAAAGCTTTTCTGCTTCGAGCAACTTGGCTGGCCACGGCTGTTTAGCGAGAGCTACGGCCAGACCGGCATAAGCATCGCCAGTTTGATCTTCATCAAGCAGTTCGCGATAAGCATCTTCTGCTTGCTTCAATTTATTTTGTAAAAGCAGACCGTCAGCTTCAGCTAAGGTGGTGGCATAGGCAGGTAATGAAAATTGGCAGAAGACGGCGCAAAAAGGCAGAGCAAGCGAAAAGGCGCTGGCTATAGCTACTTTGAAGAAAGAATTATTTCGCTTTCTCCAGGTCATCTGCTTTTTTGTTCTCCTTTGCTGCTTCCCCTTCATCTGACATCGTTTTCAGCACTTGGGCTGCCTTGCGATGCAGGCTTGGTAGATTTGGTGCCAGAATAATCGCCTCTTTGAGGATGGCTAATGCCCCAGCGTTATTCTTGTCGGCAATGAGCTTTTCGGCATCATTTAATAATGGTTGTACCCTAGAAGTGTTGATTTGCCTCAGGGCGTCAGATGCACCGGCCTCTTTTAGACCAGCAGCTTGACGATAACAGGTAGCGGCATCATCAAGTGTGCCCTGCTTCTCTTTTGCTGTACCTTGCAAGAGCCAGAGCTTGCCGTCGCTAGGACTGGCCTCTAATAGAGTGTCTGCTTCTTTTATCGCTGCGTCAAGCTTATTTTCTTTGATCAGCCCTTCGATTTTGCTATAGGCGGCAGTATTGTTGGGTGCAGGTTTGGCCGTAGCGCTGGCTGCTGCTGCACCGGTCGAGCCCGGTGCGCCGGTACCAGCGGCTCCTGCAGCACCGCTTGCAGCCGTCGGGCCGCCGAGAACACCGGCTGTGGCCGCAGCAGAAGTTCCGCCTGCACCGGCTGCAGCTGGGTCTGGGCTTTGTCCGGTCAAGTTGTTGTAGAAAGGAACAAGCAGTGGGTTGACAAATTTATTGAGGGCAATGGCTTTCTGAGCCGCTTCAATGGCGGTTGCTTTTTCGCCTTGGCGGTCGCGCCCGCGGGCTAATATGTACCAAAGCTGGGCGTCATTAGGGTTGAGCTTGATCAGGTCGTCAACTTTTTGCACCGTTTCTGCCACTCGCATTGGTGTCGCTAGGGCGCTTTCAACAACTGCTTGGTGGTAGGCTGTTCTCGCCTTAGCTAAATCAGGATTGGTAGGTTCAGCACGCCAGGCTTTTTCGTAGCAAAGTTTGGCATGATCAAAATCGGCTTGCAGCAAATAAGCGCCGCCTAATAGCATCTGATTTCTAAATGATGGATTGATAGCAACTGCTTCGATGCCAACATCTCGCAGTCCACGAATAGCATTCGAGTTGCTGGGGTTAACAGTGACTGCCCGTCTGTATTCTGAGGCAGCATTGTTGAGGCGGCGGGTGAAAACCGATTTGTCTTGATAGCTTTTAGCCTTGTAGGCAAAGTCTTTGAGAGTGTCGCCCAATACGCAGTGACAGTCAGATAGAGCTTCGGTGTTCTCTTTGTCTTTGGGCCAATCTTTGCGCAAAGCAATGATCATCTCGTCATAGCCTTCTACGACTTTGCCGCCTTTCATCAAGCACTGTCCTAAATAGAAGTGATTGATACCGGTGTCAGATAACTTTGCTGCTTTGCGAAATTCAACCACAGCGTCTTCGAAGTGGTCGGGCGAACCTTCTGCACCTTTGGCTAAACTTAGACGGTAAGCAGGGTCTGACGGGTTTTTGCTAAGAGCGTTTAAGCAATAATCGAGGTTGCTATCAGCAGGACTGTTGCCCGGATCGGCAAAGAGAGCACGCCGATAGTGAGTAATGGCTTCGGGAAGCTTTTTAGCAGCGCGCAAAGAGTCAGCGTATCGCAGTTCTCCGGCTGATAAATTGCGCCTAAATGTGATGTTCTCAGGATCGCCTTCAAGGGCCAGCTTATGCTCTTCTAGAGCCTGTTGCCAAAGTTGTTTTGAGCCCAGTTCAACTGCTCTATTATTGTGCTCTAAAGGATTAGTCGGATTAGGCGTAGACAAATAAATGCCGCCACCTTTTCTGGCTACAGGCTTGGCCTGGCACGGTCTGATAAATGCAGTGGCACTGATTAAACTCAGTGAAAGAGCCAAGCAAAGTAGTTTGAATTGGCATTCGATGGTAACATCCATCGACGCTGAATATTTTGATTTGAAGTCGTTCATGGCTTCCCAGGCTGCTAAGAAGAACATTTACACTGGCTAGTTTGCAACCAGCACAAAAGATGTTCTGAAAATGGTAATACCCATTCTATAAGCCTTACAAAATTCCGCTCATATTTTGTATTGGGTTTTTCCCAGATTTTTGGATGGAAGGTTTCTCCGTCACCAAATTTAATGATGGGAATCTCCCCATTCCCAAAAAAATGTTGGCTGGCTAACATTCTTGGTGGTGTTATCATACTTTTCTGTTGACAAGGGGCCTGAAAAGGATTAAGTTTTGGTCACCCCAGTACTTATTTAGTACGGTTTTTGGTGTTTCGCTTGCGCAGCTGAAGGAGAGCAAGGCGCGAAATCCGCTTACAATCTTGTTGTCAAGCCCTTATTTTTTGTTTTTTTGCGTTTCTTTTACTAGATAAATAGGGCATGAAGAATCTATATAGCCATTTGTCCCCTGGAGGGATAAAGATTGAATCACCCCAATTCTTCCCGTACTGCTGTTTCACTTTCTTTGGTTGCTCTCTTTGTAGCGAGCAGCCTGCCAGCTTTTGCACAACTGCCACCAGTCAACATGGGGCGTTGGGTAAAGCAGCCTGGCGATAACCAATATTCGAATGATACGCAGCAATCAAGACACGGTGGCGGCCAACCGGTGCACCAAGTGGTTGCGCCTCAAACGGCAGTGATGCCTCAGCAGTCTGCCCCAATGTGGCGCCCAACACCTAAGCCTTATCGCTCTGATGTTTCTCTAGATCCTATTGTTTGTGATGAGCCCATTCCTCCTGTAGGTTTTGCTCCTTTGCCTGAAAGTCTTGATTTGCCTGGCATACGTGGTGGTTCTACCGGTTTCACTAGAAGCCCTGGTGGGTCAGGCGGTGGCGGCGCTGGCGGTGGAGCCGGTGGTGGAGCTGGTGGGTTCTCTTCCAGCTATCAAGGCTCGGCTCCTGGTATGGGTGGCGGCGGTGCCGCTCCGGCTGAAGTGCGCAGTTCGCAAGGATATAACTCGGTTCAACCTGGTGCTTTCGTCAAAAAGAAAACACCTTATGGCGCCGCTAACAACAATGCTCCCGGTAGTTTTGGTGGTGGCGCTGGTGGCGATGTCTACTCTAGCGGCGACGGAGCCGCTCCCGCTCCTATGTCTGACGCTCAGAGACAAATGAACGGCATGGGCCGTGAGCCTAGACTAAATAATAAAAACTCGTCAGCTCCAGAAGCTCCTGCTGCTGTGCAAATAAATCAAGCAACCACCCAAGACTTGTCTTTACCTGATGATGAATACAAAGAAACTAGCGGTGGCAATAAATCTACCAGTCAGGCTGGGAAAATGGTGAGTAGAATGGCTCGTCGTGCGGGGCGGAGTTTGATACAACCGCTTAATCAGCTGCCGATGCCAAGATTTCCTATGAAATAGGTGTTTAAATGTGGCGTATAGGTCATCCAATTGAAACGAGATGACCAGGGGATTAGAGAGGAATTTAGTATGTTCTTAGAGATTTTGAAATTTAATAAGATAACCAGCTTTAAGCTGAACTTGGTTGCCCTCACCGGTGCGCTTGTTCTGTCGGCTTTGACCAGCAGTGCGCAAGCTCAATCGCCGTCAGTGGCAATCAAAAAAGGCCAGTTGCAGCAAGCCGGTTGGTACAAATCAAATGCCCAGATTCAGATTGTTGATGACGGCCCGGTTGTGCACGACTACCGCACCGCTCCTCATGAAGATCAGGCCTATCAGATTCCAGTTGGTCCAGCCGGTACTAGCGGCCGCATCCCTGAAGGTGGCATTCCACTGGGTAATGGTGGACCACAAATGATGAGAATGGCGCCAAATGCTCTGCCTCAATCAGGCTTCGGCACTAACATGCCAGCACGTGGCATGGGCCCTGCTCGCGCTCTGCCCGGTACTGAGATGGGTCAACTAGGTAAGCAATATGCTGCCGACCAACGAAGAGCAGCCCAGTCTCAAAACAATGTATCAGCTAGACCGATTGGCTTAGGTCGCGGCAACTCAGCGGCTGCTGCACCAAATCGTATGGCCTCATCGCCAGCTAGTTATGGTGCTGCTTATCATGGAAGCGGTGGTGGTTATGTCGCTCCTAGTTCTAGTAGTTCAGCATCCGTTAGGGCGAAACTCCTCGGAAAATAAACATGAAACATTAGGTATTTAAGTTCAATGCGCTTACCACTTCCACTTCTAGCTTTAGTCTCCATCCTGGTAACAGGGTGCAGTCCGCTTGGTGGAAGTTTGGGCCGAGTTGATTCAAAAACTCAAACTCCAAGTGGTGGTAGCGGCCTTCTTGGTCAACTTCGTCCAAAAGTAGATCCTCGTTATGTCGAACAAGCGCGCCAAGAAGAATATGCTAGAGCCCAGCAGCAGTTGGCTCAAGCACAGGCGCAAGGTCAGCAGCGCGGTTCTAGTACCGATGGTATGGGTCGCCTTCTGCCGCAAGTAATTACGGGGCCAATTTCTGGTCAGTTAGGTAATGCTGGTTTCCTCAACACTTCTTCTTCTGGTCAACCCCTTGGCTCGACTGGCAACAGCAGTGAATCAGTCAATGCTGATTTGAACGCTGGCTCTAATGTCGTCAACACATCGAATACTGCTGTCCCTGGTAACTTGGGTCAACCTGGCACTGACCCAGTGCTTGTTGCTGATGCTTCTAAAGCTGCTACCTATGGCTCTTATGGTTCGGTGCCACCGCCGCCACCTGGCGCGCTGTCTCCTCCGCCACCAGCTGTCACCCTATCTACTCAGGCCAACTTTGGTCAGGCGCCAGACCCTAATAATCCATACGCCAATCCTTATGCAAATCCCTACGCCAATCCTTATGCTAATCCTTACGCCAACCCTTACCTCAATCCTTATGCCGTTCCTTTCCAGGGCGGTCAGGGTTATCCGCAGCCAATGATGCAGCCGCAGCAACCAGCTCGGCCATCGGGTTTGTTTGGTTCTGGTCAGGGCGGTCGATCTACTGGTCGTGATGATGACGAGCCAGAGCGCAAGAAAGTTTCTAATTTCGTACCAATTACACCAACTGGTATGGAATCGCGTTCGCCTTACAAACAAAGAGATGATCTCAAAGTCTTGTGGAAAGGCGCACTGTCAACGCCTTCTATGCAACAAGTTGTCGGTAAAGATGTGCGGGTCGCTGAAGTGTTGAACCGCGTTGATGTTGGTTTGCCAGCCGATGGTACCAAAGGCAGCTTCAGTGTCGGGCCTAGACAAGTTGATGCTATCTTCAAGCCTGTAGCCATCGATAAGCGGGTTCAGCCTGCTCTTCGTCGAGTGCAGACTGACCTCGTGCAGTCTTATTATCGTTATCTCTATACCTACAACAAGTTTGCTTTGGCACAACAAACCTATGCTGCTCGCAAGCAAGAAGTAGAAGTTGCTACCTCTGATTCTGAGAAGCAGAGAGCGGCCGCCGATGTTGCTCAAGCCCAGAACGAAGCAGATAGCTCAAGAGAAGATATGAAGTCAGCTCAACAAGAATTGTCAGCTGCTGCTGGTGCAAATGCTGCACGTTCTATCATTGGACGGGTCTCTGGTATCGCCCCTTCAGCTGAGGCTTTGGCACAAGCTGAACCGCAAGCGGCACCGGTTGAAAAGCAAAATTCGATGTTTGGTAATTTTGGTTTTGGTTCGCTCTTTGGCATGGGTGCTAAACCAGCTAAAGGCACTGAAGTGGCTGAGCCAGCCGCTCGATTGGCTATGGCTGCGCCGATGGCTAAAGCTGCCAAAGTTGAAAAAGCTGCTGGAAAAGCTGGCGCTAAAGACAACGCTAAAGACAATGGTAAGTCGAAAGGCAAGGCCAAGTCTGCCGTAGTAGCTGACAAAGGTGATTTGCAACCGTCATCTTCTTACACTTCTTCTGCTTCGCGTGAAGTTGCTTCTACTCCGAGTGCTCCGGCTGAATCAAACAGCCCAGTTCAGTTCGAATTGAAGGGTGTAAATGTCACTGCTCGAAAATCTATTTTGACAGTCGCCATCAAGAATAGCGGACAAAGTGACTTCTCTTTCAATCCGGATTCATTTGCAGTTTCTGAAAATAACCATAAACTATCAGAAGCAGCGATGCGTGCAGATTTTGAAACCACCTTGGTGCAGCCCAGCCAGGAGGTACAAGGCACGATTACTATCTTTGGGCGACCCTGGAACGATCGACTCACGGTATCTCTGTCAGACGGCACTCGCAATCTGCAGATGCACCGATGATAAAGGCAAGCAAAAATTTTTCTTACGGGTCAGAGCACACTAAGCAATCGGGTAGAGAAGGGATGAACAAGCTAATTTCAAAATTTATTGGGGACACTCCCAATCTTTTTTCTTTACTAGTCTTAGTTCTTGCTTTCGCTTTTATCTGCGCTAACCCAGTTCTGGCCCAAAATGCTGGCGCTAATGCAGCTAAGCAAGCTCAGCCTACAACCATGAATTCGAATGACCAGTCATTCAAACAAATTATGGATGATTATGACAAGCGCTTTCCCTTTCAAAAAGCGCAGAGACGCGCTGATACTCACACCAGAAAGGTTCCAGGTACAAATCTCGACGAATCTGATGCTGGTACTCCCAACGTAACTACTGCTTACCAGGCCGTGATCAAACGTTGTGACGTCTGCCAGTACGGAATTGCTTACATGCAAATTCCTATGATTGCCACCAATACTCCGGCTCAATCAAAAGACAACGAAGTATTCCAAAATCAGCTTACTACCTTCGGTATGCCGATGAGTGACACTCAGTTTCAGATGATTGATAGAGAAAATAAGCAAAGACGCAATGAGCAGTTGTGGGACCCTGAAAAAGCTCAGTGGATGACCAAAGCTACAGCCCAATTGGCTGGTGCTTCTGCCGCTAACAGCTTTGCTGGTACTGCTGAACAATCTTTTGGTACAGCTCTTGACCGCATCGTCAATGCTGACGGTGGTAACTGCCTAATCAACGTTGCTAACGAGGCCTCTGGAGCTAGCTATCCTGGCATGGTCATGTATAAGACCATACCTGAGGCGGTTGGTATGGTTCAGCGTATGTACAGGTCAGTATTCATCCCTATGGCTATTCTCTTCCTCTTGCCTGGTGCTATAGCCAGCCAAGTAAAAGGTCAGATTGGTCGCGGCTTTAACTTGGGTTATGCCGAAAGTGCTAATCCGTTCGAGGGCATCTTGCGTTCAATCGTCGCTGTTTTCCTCATTCCGGCTACTCAGGTAATCGTTAGCTGGTCAATCGATGCCGGCAATTCAATGGCAATGAGTGTGCGCGATTGGGTTGATACGGACATGATTCAAGATTGGGCCAACCAACTTTCATATAACACCACTCCGTCTAAAGACGATAACTATTTGAAATCAACCATCCCTGGCTCCGGTGGTGCTGGTGCGGGCAGTGGCTCTGGTTCTGGCAGTGGCAGTGGTTCTGGCAGCACCGGCGGGCTCGGCGGCTTAATTAGCGGCCTTGGTGCTGCTATAGGCGGTGTAGTTGGTAGCTGGTTGTCGTCGCTTGGTGGCTTCATATCGTCAGCCGGTGGTGGTGGTACGGGCTTAGGTGCTCAGGTGCCTGAAGCAGCTGCCATTTATGAGCAGCAGGGTGCTCTTTCACAAATCATGCAGCTCAACCTCAATATGATGATGAATACTGCCTCTATTTTCTTGGTGATTTTAGGCGCCTATCAGATCGTTATGATCTGCTACTTGTTCTTGCTCGGTCCTCTTGCTGCTGCCTTCTATGCTTGGCCACAAGTAACTGGCAGCCGTAAACTTTTCAGAAACGTATTTGGTAGCTGGGTTGAAGGTGTGCTGCAAGTATCACTTTGGCGCTTCTACTGGATGGTGGTGCTGGCAGTGATGACCCAACGCTTGATCTATACCAATGGCGGTACCAGTAATTTGCAATGGGAAGTTTGCATGTTTACTTGCTTCCTCGGCATCCTCTTATGGGCACCGTCTTCACCTTTCAACTTCTCACCAAACGGTGGTTTGGCTCAGTCTGAAAAGCTTGCTGCCGACAATAAGAAAGATGGTGGTGGCGGTGGTAAGGGCGGCAGCCCAGGCGGAGACAAGGGCGAATCGGGAGCCCCTGGATCCCATGGCGACAAAGAGCACGGACCTGGTACACAGGGCGATAAGACTAGCGATACTCAAACACCGACTAATCCTGAAAGTAAGCCAGGCGAGACCAAAGTTGCTTCTTCTGAGGCTGGCACTGGTGATAAGTCACTGGGTGTTGCTCCTCCAGGACAAGGTGACAGTAATGCTGGTAAAGAGACCACTCCTCAGGCTGTTCCATCGGTTCCTCCGCTTGCTGGCGGTGGTAAAGAAGCCGGCAGCTCTGCACCTGCTGAAAGCGGCGCTGGTAAGAAAGGCGAAGTGCAAATGGCTATGGCTGTCACCGGTGGTGAGGCGAAAGTGGCCGGTGGTATGGGTCCTGGACTGACACCTGGCCAAGCTGGTGCCAAGCCTAATCCGAGCCTTGGTGGTAAGGACGGTGGCGGCGAAGGTGGCGGCGGAGAAGGTGGCGGCAAGTCTGGTGGAGGCACTATGGTAGCCGGCGGTGGTGCTGGTGCCGGTGTCGGTAACATTGCTGCCAGTGCAGCTGGTGGTGCCACAACAAACCTGGCGCAGGCGCAAGGAGCTCACAGTGGCAATGTAGATTTGCCGCCGAAAGAGAAGAAAGACGATATACAACAAGCTTAAAGGAGGTGAGGATGATGCGAACGTTAGAGACCAAGAACAGTAACGAAGATTCAAAAGTGAGGCCCGGTAAGATGACAGTCAGTAAAGAAAAACTGAGCACCAAAGTAAATAGAATGATTGTTCTCATTCTTCTTGCCTTCGGATTGCTGTCAGTGACTGTGCAAACAGCCTACTCGCAAGGTGCTGGTGGTGCTGCCATGAGCGGCATACGCAACAATAACGCTGCTAGTGATATTCGTGGACCATGGGCTAAGAGAAACAAAAACGGTGACGAGTTTATCAAAGCCGATCAAGTAGTCAACCAAGAATCTGTTGGACCTGGTCAAGTTATCCACAGCACTTCTGGTCCTGTGCAAGTTTGGCCTGTTTCAATTCCTACTGCTACTTCATCAGTGCCTACTTTGAGAGACCAAGCGATTCAGAAAAACATGTTCAAGACCTTCGGTTATCCTCTCTCTGACACTCAGTATCAATTAATTGGAAGAATGAACGACAACATTGCTACAGAGCAATTGTTCGATCCAGAAAAGGCCCACTGGATGGCAACCGCCACTGCCGGTTCGGCTTCTAACGCTGCTGCTAACAGTATGGCTTCGCTTGCCATCAACCAAGCTTTGTCTGCAATCGATTTCTGCAAGCAGTTTCTTACTAACTTTACCGCTGAACCAAACAATGTTTGGCAGCGCATTCGCGATCAACTTTTCGTACCTATGGCAATTTTGCTTTTGCTTCCAGGTGCAGTTCTAGCTCAAGTTAAAGCTATCGTTGCCCAAGGTTCGCCAGTATTGGTAGGAGAAATCCACCCATTTGAAGGTCTCTTCCGTTCGATCGTAGCGATCTTCCTCATTCCTGGTACGTTCCTAGTAATTAACTACGGCATTGACGTGGCTAACTCGCTGACCTATACGATTGCCAATGAGTATTTCCATATTTTTGGTACTGATATGTACGATGACGCCAAGTGCGCCATTATCAGAGCCTTCCCGATGAACAAACCTGAGTGGAATAGAAACTCATTCAACGTCAAAGAAACTCCGCGCTACGAAGGCGTTGGCAACTGGGCCCCGATCGAGGGCTACACTTTAGTTACCGCGCGCATCGATCCATGTATGGGAGTTGAAGAGAGCCGAGTACCAGATGAAGATGTGGTGCAAAGTAAGAACATTAACCGTTTGATGATGAATGGTTTGAATGATACTGCCACCATTTCTTGGAACTTAGCTTGTGCCTTCCAAATGGCATTCTTGTACTACTTGTGGTGCATGGGGCCAGTGGCTGCTGCATTGTGGGTCTGGCCTGTGCAAGCTCTCCGTGGAGCCCTTTCAAGCTGGATTGACGGTGTGATAACTGTTTGTTTCTGGAGCCTTTTCTGGAACACCACCATCTTATTGATGGCTTGCTTCAGAGGGGTAGGAGACTCAGGCACAATTATTATGACTGCTTTGATTTTCTTGGCTGTTAACTCGGTTAAGTTTGCCTTCGACTTTGCTGGTTTGGCTTCTGCTGCTGTTCAAGATGCGGCTGCTCAAGCCCAGAAAGTTGCTAGTTCTGCCAAGGGTGGTGGTGCTGGCGGTGGCAGCGGTGGTAGCTCCGGTGGCGCATCGCAAGGCGGTAAGTCTCCTGGCCACTCTGGTTCAGTCGGTGCTAGCCCTGGTGGTGGCTCGACCGGAGCCGGTGCTGGAGCTGGTCATGGTGGTACTGGCGCTGGTCATGGCACTAGCCATGGCGCTGGAGCGATCGGTTCTACTGGTGGCTCGGACAGCGCAACTTTGGGAAGCCCGGGCAAAGGTCATGGAGACGGCCTGCAAGGCGAACTCATGGGTGGTGCTGGTGCTAAAGCTGGTGAAACTGGTAAAGGTGATGCTGGTGCTGTGCCAGGAGTGGGCATGCCGCCTACCGGTGCAGAAGTCGGTGATGCTGGAACTGGTGGTGGTCCTCTCGGTAAAGGTGCTGGCAAAGGCACCGAAGCTGAAACACCGCCGCTCGCTGGTGGCCTTGGTTCTGCCGCTGGCTCTGGCAGTATCAGTTCGGATGCCAGTCTCACGGTTGGTTTCTCTGGTGGTATCGGCGGTTCTGCTGATTCGCTCAGCGTTAGCACAAGTGGTGCTGGCGGCATGAGTCTCGGTGGTATCGGCGGTGGTGCTGGTGACGCAACTAAAGGTGGTATGGAGTCCTTCCTTAACGGTGCCGGAGCTAGTGTTCCTGGTGCTGGCTCTGCTGCAGCCTTCATGGCCGGCATCGGTGCTGGTGACGGTCTCGGTGGTATGCCTGGCAAAGGCTTCGACCTGCTTGGTGACGCTTCCAAACCGATTGCACTTGGTCTAGATAATCCTAATAATGCCTTGCCTGGTTCTCTGCTGGGTGCGCCAGTTGATGGTGCCAAGATTGGTGGTGCTGCTGATATCTTCGGTGGCACAACTCAACCTGGTAGTGGAGATGTCTACCGCCACGGCGCTGATGGCCAAGTGGCTATGGGCACCGATGGCAAGCCAATGCTCGACACTGGAAGAATTGGCGATGTACCTGCCTTGTCTGGCAACTTAGCTACTGATCCAGGGGCGCAATCAGCGCAGAAGACAGCTGCCGATGTGATGACTATGGGCGGTATCACTACCGATCAATTGTCACGGGCGATGGCTGATCCTAACGGCGCTGAGTACAAATCAATCGCTGACACTGTTGGGGTAGCACCGCCGATACTTGATGCTGCTCTGCACGGTAACACCAGTGCTGGTGTGATGACTGCTGTCGGATTTGGTGGCACTGATACTGCTGCTTCATTCGCCGCTCCCGCCATCGGCAACGACACTGCTACTATGTCTATCGCTGCTAATTCACAGGCTTCGATGATTGCTGGTAGTGATAGCGGTATGTTGTCTAGAGCTACAGTTGGAATGGACGCGCAAGCTGGTGCTCAGCTTCTTGCTTCACCACAAATGGACGCTCAGTTTGCTTCAACGGTTAATGGTTATAGCCAAGCTCGTGAGGCAACAGGTAGTTACGCACAGACTGACGGACAGTATGCTTCCATGGCATCGTATGGAGGAGTGGCCCAAAGCATTGCTCCTAATATGATCAGTGGCGACTTGAGCCCAGCTGGTTCTGTTGCTTCATCTAATGGCTTCTCTTCTCCAGTTGCTGCAATGTCTAATGATCCTGGTGCGGTATCAGCTCACAACGCTGCTGCCGATATCATGACCATGACTCACACTAGTGGTGCTGAATTGCAGAGAGCATTGGCTTCACCCGGTGGAGCTGAATACACTCAACTGTCTGAGAGAATGGGTGCTTCACCAGCACTAGTCGACGCTGCCCTACACGGTAGTGCCGCTGCTGCTGCGGTTGTTGAGACTGGTTTCGGTCGAACTGAGTTTGCTCGAGACAATTCTGCGACTTCATTCACTGCTAATCAATCGGTAGAAATGTACAACTCTGCTGCCAGCACATACGGTGCGCCAGCGGTGCAGTCTGCGGCAGTCGATATGAATATAGGAGCTGGTCAACAGATTCTGCAGAGTACCCAACTCGATAATCAATTCGCCAGCACTGTATCTAGCTACCGCGAGTCATCACTCGGTGGAAGTTACGCTTCCGCTGACACTGGATATGTCACCTCATCTGGTACTACACCGGCAGTGACAGCATCTATGGTGACCGGATCGGCAGACGCTCCTGGGGCACAGGCCGCAGCCATGGGTTATTCACCTTCTTATAGTGTTGGTTCAGATCCAGGAGCGCAATCTGCTCAAGGTACTGCCGCTGACATTATGGCTATGACTCATACAAGCCCTGAAGTCTTGCAGAGAGCCTTAGCTAATCCAAGTGGTGCTGAATATACTCAACTCAGTCAGACCTTTGGTGCTTCTCCTGTTCTAATGGATGCCGCCTTGCATGGTAATGCTAGTGCTGCTGCCATTGTTGAAACTGGCTTTGGCCACACGGCAACTGCTCATCAGTATGCTGAAAGCTCGTCGACAGCTCAACAATCAGTGGCCATGTATAACACTGCTTCTACCAACTATGGAGAGCAGACAGTGGCTCAGGCCGCTCAAGGAGACATCGGTTCTGCCCAGGCAATATTGCAATCTACTCAACTAGATCAGCAATTCGCTTCGACAGTTCAGAGCTATCAGCAAGCTTATACCGATAGTGGTAGCAGTGGTGCCTCACCAAGCTTTGCCAATGTTGATTACGGCTCTGTCACCCCTAGTGGTGCCCAGCCTGTAGTCTCGGCGGCCTTGGTTGGTGGCGACCCGATGCCTCAAGGAGGCTATGGTAATGCCGCTGGATATGGCTCGCCATATGCTCTGCCTGCCGGTGATGCTAATGCTGCATCAGCTCAACGTATGGGCTCTGACATCATGGCGATGACTCACACTTCTCCGCAAGAGTTGCGTGCTGCTATCGCCAACCCTGAAAGTCAGCAATATCATCAGCTAGCTGAGCGCATAGGCGCATCGCCAGCGCTGGTCGATTCTGCCCTACACGGCAACATGAGTGCCGCGGTGGTAGCGTCTGCTGGATTCGGTACAACCGAGACTGCTAGAGCCTATGAAGGGCAATCGGTCACGGCCTCGCAAGCAATGCACTTTAGTGAAAGCGCTCAAAGTGCGGCGATAGCGAGTGGTGCCTCCAATGGCGCTGATGTTGTTAGACAAGCAGCCATCTCGATGGATCCTGGGGCCGGACAAGCCATTCTTGGTGGCACCGGATTAGCTAGCCAATTCACCAGTACAGTCGCGGCTTACCAAGCCGAGGCCTCCTCTGGTAGAGGTTACATGGACGCACCTTCTGTGCCAAATGTGATTGCTAGCCAAGCTCAAGACTACTCGGGTGGCTATGTACAACCGGCCAATTACGTAGCTGACTCTGGCTACAGTGAGCAACCGCAGTACACCGCAGATTCGGGCTACCGTGAAGCGACACAGCCAGTAGTTAACACTGACTCTGGTTATGCTGGCGCTACTGAAATTGCCTCTGCTGCCCCTTGGCTCGGAGATGTCGCTCCAGACACCTCTCATCAAGGTCAAGCTGATACCTATTATCAGCAACAACAACAACAACAGCAGCATCAGCAACAACAGCAACAGGCCGGTGTTGTCTACGGTAGCGATGGTCAGACCCAAGCTAGACCTAACAGACTAGCTGATGCTCTCGGAGGAGCTGCCATAGCTAAAATCGGTGGAGCAGGTCAGAAACCTACTGGCGGAGCGCCAGTGGCTAAGACCGAAGGTGGAGCGCCACCGCCACAACAAGTAGCTGTGAATAAGGGTCTCGACCCTCAGGCTGCTAAGCGCACCGGCAAAACCAAGGCTCAGATGGAGGCAGAACTTGCCGAAGAACTGAGACGACAAGGGCAGAATATGCCCGGTGGAGACGGCATGGCTTAACTAGTCCATAACCGAGGCTAGCTAGGGTAAGACAAGATAGCTAAAAATGGTTCTCCATCCCTCTACAGGTGGAGAACCATAGCTAAAATAGATGTTTTAAGGAGAATTGGGCGCTAACTTATTGAAAAACGCATAAGATATTCTGGTCAGCAAGAGTGACAGTAGTGTCATGGAGAATTGAGTGAACCTGGCAGATATCGGTGTAAAGTGTCCGAATTGCGGAGTTAAGTTCAACACCAAGCAGTTGCCTGAGGTAGTTGATACTGGCCTGCGAAACAGTGAACTGCGTCAGCATGTTGGCAATGTAAGGCCAGAGTATGAGCAGTACCTGATACTCACTTGTCCCAGCTGCGGAAAATCTGCTTGGGCCACTGAGTTTCCTCCGACCGATGAAGTTTGCGTACTGAATCAGCCCAATAAGCCACCTCATTTGCAATATCGCAATGCCGCCATCTGGGCAGAGCGCGATGGTGGAAACTTCTTTGGTGTGGCAATGTATTACCTCTACGCCGCCTGGTGCGCCGATGATGTCAATGCTCTGCCGCAGGCTAAAGAATATCGAAGATTGGCGATTGACGCCTTTCGCAAGTGCCTTATTGACGTTTCTTGCCCTGCTTCAGCTAGGTCTGATGTTGAATATTTGATTGGCGAGCTTTGTCGGCGAACTGGCGATTTCGCCCGCTGCAAAGAGTATTTCCAGCAAGTGATTGGCCGATTACCGGCTCTTTACTCGACCATGGCCCGTAAGTTAATGAGACTGGCTGACATGGGTTCAGCAGATCTAGTTGATTTTGAGGGAATTAACTAGAGAAGAAGCTACCCGATTCAGGCAAGAAGGAGATTCAAGGTGTCAAGAGTTCACAAAGTGATAGTGCTCAACAAAGCTTTTAAGCTTTGGGATTTCACAATTCGTCAGCTCTTGATGATGGTCGTGGCGGTAGCTTGTTCTGTTACCTTGCTCTCGCAAGTGCCACAGACCTGGAAAGTAGGCCACCTGCCAGCAAATATCTTGAGCGCAATCTGCTTCTTCTGTCTATGCCTTCCCCTTGTGAAGTTTACCGATTTGAAGCCGATGAGCTGGTGGAAGAATGTCGTTTTGTACAAACTGGGCTTAGAACCGACCAGCTATGTGCCCAAGCCTGAGGAAATGACGGCTATTTATCCAGATCCGACCATCATTGAACCTAAAAAGCGGTCGGAAGAGTTCTATATTGGTTCAAATTAGCGCTAAGACAGAAAAATCGGGCAAAGGGGTTTTCGCTTAGGTTGAGAAAGTCTAAACTAATTGAAGTACGTGAGATATCTCTCTTTGAGCAATGAGCGAATTTGTGCTGTGACCTTTTGTGCTGTGAGTGTTTGTACTGTGAGTGTTTTTGAATGGTAAGAAGTGCCGGCTCATCTCCTATAAGAAGAACATCTAATTTGCGTGGTCGAAAGAATACTGCTGATGACGACTACGACGATGACGATGATGATTTTGACGCGCCCGCACAGCGCGGCCGTGGCAACCGTAGAGATAACAGTAGCAATGGCGACAATTCGATGGATGGTCGCTACATTCCGCTCACCTCCGGCCCATCGCTGAACAATGTCATAGCTGGCTTTTACAACGGCCTTCCCGCCCAGTTGCGAGACATGCTCCCCTTTGGTCAAGAGCCGCCAGACTCCGGTGGTGGTGGCGAAGGCGATCCGCCTCCAGATAAACGGGGAGGCACAAGCTGGCAAGATGTCTGCTTCATCTACTCGATTCCGGGTGAAGATGAAGAAGAAGGCTTGGTTGTATTATCAGACGGAAGCTTCCGTAAATACATTGCCTGCAAGGGCATTAATGCTTTGCTCTTTGACGAAGCCGATCGCGAAACGATGGCTCGCACATTTGCCAACTTTGCCAATTCATGTGAATCGGACATTCAAATTATCATCAAGAGCAGAAACATCTCGGTTGACGAGTATCTCTCGCGTTATCAGATTTTGTTGAAGACCGACAATGATTATCTCAAATGGTATGCCGACTACACAGACAAGTGGTTCCGCCGAGTTCAAGACGTTACTTTCGTGCCGCAGCGCGAATTCTACATCGTCATCAGCTACCATCCACCAGATTGCAAAAGCGGCAAGATGTGGAACGGTAGACGCTCAATTCAAAAGCATGAAGAGTATCTAGAATCGCTCAACCGTCTTGTTAAGACAGCCTTTGAGCAGTTGCGTGGTTCTAATTTGCGCCCGTCTATTTTGACGCGCAAAGACGTTCGCGCTTTGGTTTATTCAGATTTGAACCCATCTCTTTATGAAAAAGATGGTGAAGCACCACCTTCGCGCACCAATGTCTCCGAAGCCTCTGTTCTAGCCGGTTCGGCCTTGAAAGTTACTGACGAATATCTCTGGCTTGATGGCAAATATATTGGCACACAGTACATGTTTGCTCCGCCGCACGAAACCTGGATGGGCTGGCTAGTTGACTTGCTCACTCTCTCAGTCGAATACACCTTATCGCTCTTCATTCACCAATGCGACCAAGACAAAGTGCGTCGCGATCTCAAATTCAAATATCGCTTGGGTCACGTCGCTAGCACCCAGTTAGCCACGCCAGACATTGAAGGTATCGAATCGACAAGATCGGCTGCTGCTGCTATTCAAGAGTTCTTGCGCAGCGCCAACAAAGCTTTCGATACTTCAATGTATATTCGCTCTTATGCTGATACTCCAGAGCACCTAGCGCAAAACATGGATGAAGTCAGACGCATCTTCAAAAACCGTGGTGCCCAGATGGATAGAGGACAGATGCTGCAATTAGATTTGTGGAAATCTACTCTTTCTGTTGGTGTTGACCGCTTGGCTGTAGTGCACCGCGTCATGTCACCAATTGTTGGCACCATGTGGCCGTTCTTTACTGCTTCTTGCGGAACTCCTGACGGCGTGCCGTTTGGCTTCGCTCTCGTATCAAGAGAGCCGGTATTGCTTAACCCGTTCTTTAGAGGTCAGGGTAAAGACGCGAACAATATGTTCGTTGTCGGAACGACTGGAGCCGGTAAGTCATTTGCTGTCTCGATGCTGATTCTGCGCCTCTTGCCCCTCGGTACGCGCTTTGTCTTGATTGATAAAACTGTAGATAAATTTGGTGCTTATCGCTTCATTACTGAGTTGCTTGGCCCCGAGCTTTGTGCCTACATCGACCTTGGTCCGAGTTCTGGTTATATCTTGAACCCTTTTGATCTTGGTCCTGAAGACAAAGAAGGGGAGCCATCTGCCGACAAAATCAGTTCACTGCTATCGCTGCTCGACTTGATGTTATCTCCAGAAGGTCGCGAAGAACTAAACGTTGAAGAAAAGTCATTACTAGATGGTTTGATTCGCGTGGCATACATGGACTCTCACTTCAGGGGTGTCATTCCGACAATGAGCGACTTGGCCCGGGTAACCGCTCAGGCTGCCGCTGATGAAGTCGACCCGCTGCAACGCGATCGCCTGCAGCAGTTTGCTAGAGGTCTATCGTTGTTCACGAGAAGTGGTGCCTTCGGTGGTTTGGTTGACGGCCACACGAACATAGATATCGAAAAATTATTCATCGTATTTGATACCAGAGAAGTGAACGAACCAAGACTTGAGCGTATTGCCGTTTATATTTTGGCTGAATTTATTCGCAGACGAGCTGCCGATTCTAAGGCGCGTGGCGTGCGTTTTGCTGCCATCATAGACGAAGCTGCGACTCTCATGCGATTTAAGGCCGGAGCCCGACTGTTAGACGATTTGTCGAGAAGAGCTAGACACTACGGTATGATGCTTGTCACCATTACCCAACAGCTGAAAGACTTCTTTAGACAAGCTGAGCAGGCCGATTCGGTCGTGAAAAACTCACACATGAAAATCATGCTCAGGCAAGATCCTTCAGATTTGAGGATGCTTAAAGACACACTGCGGCTTACCGATGCCGAGACTGTTGCTATCGAGAACTTCTCGCGTGATGAAGAGAAGCGACGCGATAGCCAATGCTTACTTATTGTTGGATCGGTGCACGGAACAATCCGCCTAGTACCAAGCCCGATGGATTATTGGATCTGCACCTCCGAGCCGATCAAGGATATTCCGCGCCGTCTCGATATGATTAAAGAAGTTAAGGCTAAGAACCCTAAGCTCTCTCACACAGATGCTTGTAGGCAGGCCGTTTACTATCTAGGCCTGCAGCACGAGGGATAATTTGGATAAGCTCTTTCGATTTAGTAAATGGTTCATTCTCTTCTGTGCCCTCTTGGTCGCAGCAAGATTGGCTCAGCAGTATGTTGCTGATAAGGCTCTAGAAGAAAGGGCTGCAGTGATTGGTGAACGTGTCTACGGCTGGCGCTGGCAAAACATAAGCGGCGATTTGCAGCTCAATAGTCAGGCCAAAGTTATCGAAGCTAAAGTTATTAAGCGTGGCCCGAATGACGGGCAGGTGCGCATTCAGGGCAATCAAGTCGTGATGAGCCCTGATGAAAGTGCTAATAAAAGTGCTAATCAAAGTGTAAATACAGGCGATCAACTACAAGGAGCTAACGGTACAAAAGATAACTCAGGAGCAGCTGCGAAGGCGGTGGACAACAAACCACTAGAAAGCAAATTCACAGCGGTTATCACTCTCTACAAAGACAAAGACAAATGGCTCTTAGGAAAAGTGGAGGCTGAGTAAATTATGTATTGGAGAGTTCAGAAGATAGGACCAGAGCAGCTCGTCAAGCTATACGGCGTGCATTTGCTGCTAGTTTTTAGTTTGATCATCAATGGTTTTCTCTGGCTAACGCGGCCGCAAAAATCGATGCCTACCGAAGTAAAGCAAGACGTAGAAGCCTTCTCTCGTAAAGTGACCGGCCACTTGCTTGATACCAGTTATATTACCTGCGAAAATAACATGACTCAATTGCGAGAAGAGCTAGGTCCAACACTGGCTACTAATCTCACTAATCAGGGGGTCTTGCCGAAAAACGGCCAAGACATGCACGCTCTCGTGCTCGATATGCAGGAGCGCAAACAAATTTGTGCCGTGCGCATAGACCAAGTGCAGGTCAGTGAACCCAATCAGCAAGGCCTCATACCGGTCCAAGTATCTGGAGTATGTGCCATTCACTCTGCAGCCGAAACTGCTGAAAGGCGTTTCATATTTCAATATTTGATTGGTCAAAGAGCCGGTTCTACTCAGCTCTTGCTCACTCAATATCAAGACATGTCGCCCAATTAAGAGCAAGTAAGAGCAATTAAGAGCAAGCAAGAGAGGACATTTTGTTTTCAGGAATAGTTGAAGAAGTCGGCCAAGTGCTTGAGGTAAAAGACACTGCAGATGGCCGTTGGCTTAAAATTGGCGCCAAGGATATTCTTGCGGATGCAGCCATGGGCGAGTCAATTAGTTGCAGCGGCTGCTGTTTGACAGTGGTCGAATTCGGTGCTGATTGGTTCGCTGTTGAGGCCGTAATTGAAACTTTGAGACGAACTAAAATCGGCGATTTGAAAGTCGGCAGCAAAATAAATCTTGAAAAGGCCCTTCGAGTGAGTGACCGCCTGGGTGGCCATATCGTCACCGGTCACATTGATACTGTTGGAAAGATTGCCAGCATCGTCGAAGAGGGCTTCTCGTACGTCGTTGAGGTCAATCTCGATAACCGCTGGGCTCCTTTCTTTGTTGAGAAAGGCTCGGTTGCAATGGATGGAGTTTCACTAACTGTGGCTGATTGTGCCGATATTCCGAAAAATGATGAAGATGAGTTTTGGTTTAGAGTTGCTCTAATCCCCCACACCTGGAACGTTACCACCCTTGGGCAGCTCAAAGTAGGGTCAGCGGTCAACATTGAGACCGATATCATTGCTCGCTACGTGGCCCGCTTGACCAATACTAATCATAAATAAAGTTGATCAAACTGTTCCATCAACGCTCTTTCGAGGCTATGCTTTGACTGTGCTTGACATATATTTGGGGATCGCATGGAAGCTGACTCTGAAATTTTTGATTCAATCGAAGAGGCTTTGGCCGACCTTCGAGCCGGGAAATTTGTCGTCGTCTCTGATGATGAAGGTCGCGAGAACGAAGGTGATTTGATCTGTGCAGCTGAGCTGATCACTCCAGAGATGATCAACTTTATGGCCACCGAAGCAAGAGGCTGGATCTGCCTATCGCTCACCAGCGAAAGGGCCCGCGAGCTAGACCTACCAATGATGGTAGCCCGCAACACCGAATCACAGGGTACTGCTTTTACAATTACTGTCGATGCCGATCCAAAATTTGGTGTCACTACTGGTATCAGTGCTTATGACCGCGCCACTACGGTAAAAGTAGCTGTAGACCCGCTTTCACAACCAGGTGACTTGAGACGTCCAGGCCACATTTCACCTTTGGTCGCTAAAGACGGTGGAGTCTTGCAGAGAGCTGGTCATACCGAAGCTGCTGTTGACCTAGCTAGATTGGCTGGCTGCAACCCTTCGGGTGTGATTTGCGAAGTTATGAACGCCGATGGCACCATGTCACGCGTACCTCAATTGCGCCAATTCGCAACTAAGCACGGCATCAAATTTATCAACATCGCTCAACTAATCGCATACCGCCTTGTGCGCGAGCGCTTCATTGTGCGTGAAGCTGAATGCGAACTGCCTTCTGCATATGGCACTTTCAAACTTTATGCCTATCGCAATGTGCTTGACGGCAGCGAACATATCGCTGTGGTTAAGGGCGATGTTGTCGCTCAGAGCGACGTCATGATTAGAGTGCACTCTGAGTGTCTTACTGGCGATGTTTTTGCCAGCTTGCGCTGCGACTGCGGCCCACAGCTAGAAGCTGCCATGGCACTGATCGCTAAGGAAGACTGCGGCGTTTTGGTTTACTTGCGCCAAGAAGGTCGCGGTATCGGCTTGTTAAACAAAATCAAAGCCTATGCCTTGCAAGAGACCGGCCAAGATACTGTGCAAGCCAACGAGTCGCTAGGCTTCAAGCCAGACTTGCGAGATTACGGAGTCGGGGCTCAAATCTTGAGCGACCTCGGGCTCACATCTGTACGCATCATCACCAACAACCCCAGAAAGATTGTTGGGCTTGAAGGCTACGGTCTAGAAGTGACTGGTAGAGTCAGTATGCCTCCTTCGTGCAATAGCCACAATATGAATTACTTGTTCACTAAAAAAGAAAAGCTTGGGCATTGGCTGGAGTTTTCTGAAAGCCAGAATCAGACTAATATGCAGAGTCAGGCTAATACCCAAAATCAAACTAATACAGCAGTAAAGGAGAGCGGCAATGTCTAAAGGCGAACCTGAAGTTATTGAAGGGCGTTTAATTGCCACCGGTTTGCGTTTCGCTATCATTGTTAGTCGCTTCAACGACTTCATCACCAAGCCTTTGTTAGATGGTGCTCTAGAGACAATTAAGCGCCACGGTGCTGACTTAAGCGCTGTTGAAGTAATGTGGTGCCCAGGCGCTTTTGAAATTCCTTTAGTTGCTAAACAAGCAGCTCTTACTGGTCGCTATGACGCCGTTATTTGTTTGGGTGCAGTGATTCGCGGTTCCACTGCTCACTTCGATTTCGTTGCCGGACAAAGTGCGTCTGGAGTTGCTGCTGTCGCTTTAGAAACAGGTTTGCCGGTAATCAACGGCATACTCACAGTTGATTCTATTGAGCAAGCAATTGAACGTGCTGGCACCAAAGCTGGCAACAAGGGTTCAGAGGCTGCAGCCTGCGCAATCGAAATGGCTAATTTGCTGGCCGCCATGAAGTCGCATGCTGAAACAAGCAATGCTTTGTGAGATTTCATTTAACTTTCTGCCTGAAACTTTAAACCATTCACCCTCGTAGTAATTGTAGTTAGATAAATAACTGCGCTGCACTCGCCTGTGCTTGTCGCCTGGGTATTTAACTTGCTATCTAATTTGGTTTCTACCCTATTTTTACGTAAGGGGGCGCGCAATGGTCAATGGCAAAACGTCGGTTCTAATGGCATCTCTGGCCCTCGTTCTTTTATTTGCTAGCCCTGCACAGGCCAGGGGTGGCGGCGGTCACGGCGGCGGGCGCGCTGGTGGTTACGCGGGTTCCGTTGGGTATGCAGGTTCCGGTGGCTATGCCGGTAGTGCGGGTTTAGCTGGGCAAGGTGGTGGTCGACTGGCAGCAGCTCGTGCTTCTGGACAGATAGGCAACGGCCAACTTCGTCAGCGCTTTAGTGGTATGCAAAGTGGCGATCTCAACAGTTTGGCTGCCGGCAGACGCAGCCAAAATTCCAGTCAATCGAGGTCCGCTTACGGCTCTGGTTCTGGTTCGGCTTCTAATTTCTCTGCGGGTTCGGGTTCGGCTTCGGGCTCGTCCTCGAGTTCAAATACCGCCAAAGTTTGGAATTCACCAACTTCCTTTTCAAAACATAGCGATGGAAATACAGCTAACGGCGGCAGTTACGACCGCAATAAATCAGTTAGTGCCAGCCAAGGCGAAGGCTACAACAAAAATGTTGCTATGACAGGAACCACAGCCAATGGCGGCACCTACGATCGCAATAAATCTGTTTCTTACTCCAAAGGTGAAGGTGTTACTAAGTCTGTTGAGACCACTGGGACAACGGCCAAAGGCGGCACTTATGACCGCTCCAAGAATGCTACTGCAACAAGTACCGAGGGTTACAACAAGAATGTTTCTACAACTGGCACCACAGCGAAAGGTGGCGACTATGACCGAGAAAAGAGCGTCTCTGCAGGCACTTCCGAGGGCGTCAGTAAACCTGTAACTACTAGCGGAACAACCGCCGATGGGCAGAGTTACGAGAATTAGAACTAAATAGATTTTGGATCAGCAGATCTTAAATTGAAAATTGTTGAGTACTCAACAATTTCAACAATGAAGAACTGGGTGTTTCGGACCACAAAAATAGTTGAGTACTCAACTATTTCAGTTAGGGAAGGTGACCCCGGTCAGCCAGGCGGCCTCAGCTGAGCTTGCCGATCTCAGCTAAATCGAACAACTCAGCTATGTCGAAAAACTCAGCTAAGTAGAAAAAACTCAGCTAAATCGGCTAAGGCTCACTTCGCTCAATAAGTTCTTTGATGATGAAAGCCACGCGCTTTGCTGCTGCTTGCACTGCTGGAATGATTTCGCTTTTCTCCAAAGTCTGCAAATATTCGTTGTTTGATATTGCTCTAATGGCTAAATTTGGCAAGCCATGTATGGCCGCCACTTGGGCTATGTAAGCACTTTCCATGTCTTCTGCATCGACAGCAAAATTTTCGCGCACAAAATTTAGTTGGGCCAATCCTTTTGTCCATCCATCGAGTGAGCCGACAGTTCCAGTTAATAATTGCGGCTCTCTTTTCACTAAATGCCCGGGCCAACCAGGACCGTCCCAAATAGGAAAAATAGCTTTGAACTGCTCTGCCATAGTGAGGCTCTGAGCTATTAAATCGCTATCTCCATCGAGTTGATCAAGGCGCACTGGCTCGCCATTCTTTAAATAGCGAATTGAAGTGGTGGCCATCAGAAGTGTCTTGCGCACTTCAAGAACTTCTTTTGAGCAGATGATTTTACTAGCAGAAGCGATTACTAAATCACCAGGAAGCAGACTTTCGTTAATGGCACCAGCTGCACCGCCGTGCAAAATGAAATCGGGTTTGAGGCTAATTAAGTGCTCTGTGGCTGCCGCTGCATTGGCCGGGCCGATGAAAGAAATGATTACGGTAACTTTCACGCCAGAAAGTTCAGCTCCGTAAATTTGCCAAGGTGAAAGCGCAGTTTGCTTCAACTGCGGAATAAATTCCAGCAGCGGTGCTAACTCAAGAGTGGTTGGCACCACAATACCAATATGTCTAGCCATGGCTATTAGATTGCTCTTTCATAAGATACTTCTTCTAGCATGCTGCAGCTCTTTCATCAGATATTTCAATCGGCTTTAGCGTGCTCGAGCGGCTCATCAACATGAAAATCAGCCAGGCCAGGAACATCTTTTGAGGCAATCGGATTATCGCGCAAGAATTTTTCTATTGTGCCTGTAATGCGCCATAGTTGAAACAAGTTGCCTTGGGCTTCGACATCGCGCATTATCACAGCTCTGTGCAAAAGCAATTTCTTTTGAATTAGGCGAGAGAGTGTCATGCCGCTAAAGTGGAAGCAGATATCTGGTTTATCCAGGCTCGGATCAAATGGCACTACTTCAGGATCGCCATTGGCTTTCGACCGAAGAAGCCAGCCGTGAATACTGCCGGCTCTTAAATGGAAACCAATACTGGTACCATTTATGTTGGCTTCTTTGAGAGCGCCTTGTTCAATACGCTCGGGTACAAATTTCTCAAAATAATAGTGGGCCAGCTGCTCCGAATAATCCAGACCGCTCGGTTCTTCGCTAACGGTGAGGTGATCGCCCCAGTTGTGACTCTTAGCCGCTTTAATTAGTTTGTCGAAGTATTCTTTCTCTAGGCGCACAGGCAGAATTTGATAGCGCCCAGCTACTTCAAATAGGTTTCGCGTTTTGACCTGCACATCGTCGAGTAAGAGTTTTCGTAGAGTATTCGGTAAATCTAATCCATCTTGCTCAGCACATTGTATTTCAGGGCAGTTGAGCGACTGGGCCAAGTGCGATAGCCATTCGCGGTTTAGGGTCATCTGTGTCGAAACTAGATTGAAGATACGCGGCCTGGCACTGTCTTCAATGAAATGGAAGAAGGTGCTCACTGCTACATCTATCGGCAAGTACCAGAGAGTCGAATCAGGATTGTAAGCTAGCTTGAGTGACGATGCCGGGAAAAACGGCTTTGCTGCCTCTTGAACCAGTTCTTTCAGTAGACTGTGAATGCCTGAATACTTGATGGTTTCACCAGTTTTGGTGTCACCGCTTATTAAAGGCAAGCGCACTAAATACCAGGGCGATTCTGTACCGCTAAGGCTTTCTAAGACGCGCTGCTCATACTGCTGACAGGTGCTTTCCCAGTTGCTTAATGGCTTGCGCCGGGCAAATTCTAGTTCTTCCGGAACTACTCCATCTTTTTGGACGCCACCCCAAATCGAGGAGACAATGAAAGTCGGCGTGCCTTTAAATGTTTTGATGATTGCTTTGAAATCAGTTCCAGCTAGTGGTGCTCGCGGCGAGCGTGCTTCGTCAAAGTTGGGAGGCAAGGCACTAAATATGATGGCATCATACTTATTAAATTTGGCAGCTTCGCCAGGCTCGACAACTTTTAGTCTGTCTCTGAAGACGCGCTCGTCATCCTTTCCGCCCAAGGCCGCATAAAGCATGTTCTGCGCTTGGGTTTTGAGGTCGAGGGGCGAAAGGCTAAGAAGGTTGAGAGAAGACTTGCAAGCAAAGTGCACATGCCAGCCACGCTTGACCAGATAGGCCGCAAGTGGGCCATTGAACGCGGTCACGGGACCCCAGATGTATGCAACTTTTGGATTTGTACTCATTGTTTTGCTTGTGCTTCTATTTGGACAAGAAATTGCTGAAACTCATGTCGGTATTCGCCAGGCAGGTACCGGCAATTTCATCACCCAGCCTCATACTATCTTCCCTGTCGTAAGACCGGTAGCTTTCTATGGGCAGTATTACGAATAGGTAAAGTGCCGAGATCGCGACTACCAAGTTGCCAATAGCTGAAACGGTAGCGGTTAACGGCCCGATTGCCGGCACCGGTAGGAGGTGTGTCAGTAGTGGAAGCAATAAATTTACTAACAAGGCGAGAACTTGGCAGATGAGCAGGGGGGCTAAGTAGATGCCATTGCGTTCGAGAACTTGCCTGACCGAGGGTGAGTTACCAGAGTAGATGTCAACTACCTGTATTCCCATTAAGTTTTTGCCAATCCCACGACCCTCGAAGAAATAGTCACGAACCATTAGGTAAATGATGATGATCATTTGGCTGGTCATGAACATATTGATAACGGGCAAAAGCATGATGAACATGCTGCCTAAAAATCCCACGCCAAAGTCAATTCCGAGCGCTGTCAGGCGACGAGTGGGTTCAATACGCTCGGGCTCGAAAACCGCATCGACTCTTTTTTCTTCTAATGATTGGTTAAAATCGCGCCAAAGCTCAAGCGGTGAACGCTTTTCACTTTTTTTGTAATCTCGCCCTGAATTAGACGATGGTCGAGGCATATTTTCCTGATACCTAACTGGACTGGGCGTATAACTTTAACTAGCACTATCATAAAGCAACTGAGGCCGTTACATAGACTTCTAGGGCTTCATGACATCGCTTCGTTATTTTGCGGCACTTTTCAGTAGGTGCAAGCGGAACATTTGATTATGTTGAGCGGCCTTGGCTGGATGGACCGGTACCATTTAGTCAGTTGAAATCACTCAGACAAAGAACCCTCACACACATAAAAGGTTGTGCCATGACCACTAGTACCAGAGAGACCGTAATAGTTGATGGACTTCGTACTCCTTTCGGTAAAATGGGCGGAGCCCTTGCCAACCTTAGTGCTGTGAAGTTAGCTAGCCCCTTAATCAGAGAGCTAGTGCAACGCAACAAGATTGATGCCAACACCATCGATGAAGTAATCATCGGTCAAGTTCTGCAGGCTGGTTGTGGCCAAATTCCTTCGCGGCAAGCTTTACTTGATGCTGGTCTGCCAAACACTACTGAGTCAACTACAGTCAATAAAGTCTGTGCATCTGGAATGAGAGCCGTCACTTTGGCCGATCTGCGCATTCGTGCTAATGACGCTGAAATTATTTTGGCTGGTGGCATGGAATCAATGAGTCAAGCTCCGTATTTGGTTGAAGCCAATTCTGCTCGTTTCGGCAAGCGCATGGGTCACGTTGCATTCAAAGATGCCATGTTGGTTGATGGTTTGGAATGTCCAGTCGCTAACGTGCACATGGCCGTTCATGGCGCTAATGTTGCCGATGAGTTCGGTATCGGCCGCGAAGCTCAAGATAAGTGGGCTTTGCGCAGTCACCAATTGGCTGTCAAAGCGATCGAATCTGGTGCCTTCAAGAGCGAGATTTTGCCCATAGAAGTAGCCGCAGGTAAAGGTCAAACCAAAAGTGTTGACCGTGATGAAGCTCCTCGCGCCGACACCACACTTGAGGCTTTAGCTAAGCTCAAACCAGTATTCGTCGACAAAGGCTCAATCACTGCTGGTAATGCTCCTGGTGTTAATGATGGTGCCTGCATGTTGCTCGTCATGAGCGCAGATAAGGCAAAAGAATTGGGTCTCAAGCCTTTAGCTAAAATAGTCAGTCATGCCTCGATTGGTCAAGATGTTCCTTACTTAGCGACCGTGCCTGCTTTGTCTACAGAGAAAGCTTTGAAGAAAGCCGGATTGACTGTCAAAGATCTAGATTTGCTTGAAATCAATGAAGCCTTTGCTTCTGTTGCTCTCAAGTCAATTCAAATGCTTGGCATTGACGAAAGCAAAGTAAACGTCAATGGCGGTGCAGTTGCTCTGGGCCATCCAATTGGTGCTAGCGGCGCTCGCATCTTGCTTACCTTAGCTCGCGAAATGGAAAGACGCGGTGCTAAATATGGCGCTGCTGCAATCTGCTCTGGTACTGCCCAAGGCGATTGTGTCATCCTCAGCCGCGAAGGCCTTAACTAACCTAGGAGTACTCAATGGTTGAGACAGCCGGTTCTCAAAGTTCCCACGCCAGCCAAATCGAGGGAGCTCGCCTGCGCATTGAACAGCTACGCAAAGAAGTAGAGCACCACCGCTTTTGCTATTACGCTTTAGATAACCCTGAGCTAAGCGATGCCGATTTCGATGTGCTCTACCGCGAGCTGGAGAGTCTAGAAAAGGCTTTCCCTGAATTAGTGGTGCCGGAAAGCCCAACTCAAAAAGTGGGCGCTTCTCCTAGTACCGAATTTACTCCGGTGCAGCATCGCATAGCCTTGCTTAGCCTCGCTAATGCTATGTCTAAAGATGACTTAGGAGAATGGCAGGAGCGGCTTGAGCGCGGCCTTGAAATTGAAGACAAAGATACGACTTTCGACTTTGTCTGTGAGCATAAAATCGACGGTCTTTCCATTGCTCTAACTTACGAAAACGGCGTCTTTGTCAAAGGTGCCACCAGGGGTAATGGCGAGATTGGCGAGGATGTTACTCTTAATTTGAAGACAATTAAGAGTCTTCCCCAAAAACTGAAGCCTATTGTAGTAGCGGCCGATGGCACTATCGACGTGGCTGCTAGCTCTGGTTCTGGCTCAAGTTCTAGCTCTGGCTCAAGTTCTAGTTCCGGCTCAGGCCCTAGCGAACGGCGCATGCCAAAACTGATCGAAGTGCGTGGCGAAGTTTACATGCCTGTCAGTAGTTTCACGACCTTAAACAATGCCTTACGCGAAGAAAACGAAGCTGTCTTCGCTAATCCGCGCAACGCTGCTTCTGGCTCCCTGCGCCAGAAAGATCCCCGTAAAACTGCTGCACGCAAGCTATCGCTCTGGACCTATTTCATATACGTTGTTGACGATCAAATCAAGCAACCCCGCAGTCAGGCTGAAAATCTAAACTTGCTAGCCGCTCTAGGCTTGCCGGTTGAACCTAGTCGGCAGAAAGTGAACGGCTTAGAGAAAGTGCGTCAGTTTGTCGACCACTGGTCTGATTTGCGTCATGAACTTGACTATCAAACTGATGGAGTGGTGATCAAGCTAGACGACCGCAAGCTCTGGGATAGGCTGGGCAACACATCCCATAGCCCTCGCTGGGCAATTGCTTTCAAGTATCCGCCCGAAGAGGCTGAAACCAAACTTGAAGACATTTGTTTTGAAGTTGGTCGCACTGGAGCCGTTACTCCCACAGCCTGGCTGGCTCCTGTTACTCTCGCTGGCACCACAGTCAAACGCGCTACTTTGCATAACGCTGATCAGATTGCTCGCCTTGACGTGCGCATTGGAGACACCGTAGTGGTGCGCAAAGCCGGTGAGATCATCCCTGAAGTTGTCTGTGTCAAATTTGATAAGCGACCAGAAGACAGCGTTGCTTTTGTTTATCCGACTGAGTGTCCAGCGTGCGGTACTGCCTTGGCCCGCATCGGCGATGAAGTAGTTTTTCGTTGCCTCAATGTGCACGGTTGCCCGGACCAGAGAGTGCGCCGAATGATCCACTGGGTGGGCAAAGAGGCTATGAACATTGATGGCGTCGGCGAAATGCTCATCGAGCAGATGGTCAAAGCGCAGTTGGTGACTCGTCAGTCAGACTTCTATCGACTGACTGACGAGTCGTTGCTCACTCTTGAGCGCATGGGCAAGAAATCGGCTACTAACATTCTTGCTGCCGTAGAAGCGTCCAAGCAACGGCCATTGGCTGCGCTCGTCTTCGCCTTGGGTATCAGGCATGTGGGCGCTTCTGTCGCTGAGCTATTGGCTGACCGCTTTAACTCTATGAGCGCCATTAGCCAAGCTACCCTTGAAGAGATGTGCGCTATTGAAGGTGTGGGAGCTGTTATTGCTGAAAACGTAATCGAATTCTTTGCCCAAGAAGAAAACAGAGCTTTGATTTTCGAACTTGCTGAGCTTGGCATAAAGATGGAAGTTGACCAAGACAAGCAGACGGTGGTCTTGCCTCAGACTCTTGCTGGTAAAACCTTTGTGGTGACGGGCACACTAGAGAAGCTTGAGCGTCTAGAAGCAGAGAAGGCGATTAAGGCTCGAGGCGGAAAGGCTACTTCATCAGTTTCGAAAAAAACTGACTACGTGCTAGTTGGCGCTAGCCCGGGTTCAAAAGTCGCGAAAGCGCAAGAACTTGGTATAAAGATAATTGATGAGGCCGAATTTTTAGCGCTTTTGGAACTTGAGTAAACTTTGAAGGGTATTTTCTCCTTGAGTAAGAATTTTTTGAAATCTATTTTTAGATCAGATTTTCCATCGTCGCCAAAAGTGCCATTCAAATCTCAAGGCCGATTGTCTTTAGCAGCGCGGTTACTAGTTGCAGTTCCCCTTGCTTCCCTTCCTCTATTATCTGCCGGCCTTCCACTATTTTCTGTTGCTCAGTCTTTGCAAACAACTGATTTTTCTCTAGCAAACTGCCTGATACAACCTGCTCAAGCAAAGAACAGCCAGAAAAACACGACCGACCCGGCCATGAAGAACACTAAACTCGGTAAACAGCTTTTTGAAAAGGGTGACTACGATCTGGCTATTGATGCCCTTCTACAAGCCACTTACTTTGCGCGTAATGGCTATGCTCCTGAAGCCTTCTATTATTTAGGCAAGTGCTATATGGCCAAGAGTGATTACCTCAAAGCCTATAACGCCCTGAAGAAGCACTTAGATCAGAACGTCTCCGGTGAAGGCTGGGGCAATGTCGCTATGGTAGAGACCCTCACTGCCCTGAAGCGGTATACAGAAGCGGCTCCTTATGTTGCTTTCGCTCTCAAGGGCGCTAACTATCAATCTCCTTTATACTGTGCCGCCATGGTGGCCAACGCTAAATTGTACGAGGCCCAAGGCGACTTCTCTCCAGCCTGCGACTACTACCGCAATGCCTTAGGCGACCGTCCATGGACTTATTTTGACGCCTGGATTGGCTTTGGCGAATGTCTCATGAAGATGAAGAATTGGTCAGAGGCCTATAAGTATCTTGATGAGATGCTCACCACCAGGCAAACAATCAAGGGCTTAAACTATGAGCGCGTGCATCTAGATTTAGGCATCTGCTTGCTCGCTAAGGGCAATCACCAAGGCGCAATTGATCATTGGCATCAATGCCTAGAATACAATCACGAAAATAAAGAAGCACATTTGCAATTGGCTATGATACTTGAAGCGGAGAATCACATCTCATCAGCCATTAAAGAGTATCGAAGCTTTGTGCGGCTCTGTGATGATCCCAAAAATTTTGCACCAGATAAGGTGATGCGCTCCAAACAAGTTGAGACACGTATTGCCATGCTTGAAGAGAAGCTCAATGCGCAAACCCCGGTTACTCGGCCGCAGATGACACCTTTCATGCTCATGCAAGAAAAGAAAGCAGAGCAAGATCGCATTCGCGAGATCCAGCAAGAACAACAAAAACAATTAGAAGAGCAAATGAAGACTTTGCCTAAAGACGCTGGCTTCTAGCCTAGCTAAAAAGCTGTAGCCGACTGCTTAAAGCCCGGTGGTATAGTAAAGAGCGTTTCTTTCGGTTGCCTTTGGAGATAGCGTGTTAGTGTGGCACTACTCTTGCTGTTAGGTGCTTCGGTCACTACTAGACAGCCAGTCTTGTTGTTGAACCAAGACTCGATTGGTGAGTTCTTGTCACCATTTAAGAAAGAGCGATATCCGTGGCAGGCCATGCCGTTGATTGTTGTCTTGCCTAGCTCTTCAGCGTTATTGCTTTTGAACATTTCTTCGTCAAATCCGGCTAAACCTTGGCTGCTCAAGTCGGCGATTAAGAAGGTTTTTTGTTGCTCTTGAATGTAATAACGCTTCTTTTTGAGAAAGTCGCAGATGGTCACTGTAACGGCGGTGCTATTAGGCATGGTTGATTCAAGGCGCACTTTGCCTTTGCCATCGCAATAGATATATAAAATGGAAAGCCCAGACGAACCGCGTTGCTCGTAGGCTGCTTCATAGGGAATGCGAGGGAAAGTCTTAGCTAGGTCGCGAGAAGAATGATTAGAACTCGCTTCGAACTTTACTACTTGTGAGTAGATGGTCATGCCGATGATGAAGGCTAGCACCACCCATAGTGGCGCCGTGCGCGCGCTAAATAATTCGCCGGGCGAGAGAGAGTTCATAGAGACAATTTCTTTTTCTTCATGGTCACCGAAGAGGCAAACTTTTCAATGGTGTCTAGACTTTCGCTATCACCTTTAATAACTGTGCCTGTAACAATTAATATCCGCCCACGAGTATAGGGCATCAAGTAGTTAACCTGACAGATTTCGCTTTCGCCTAACTTGCCTGTGTGCATAAGTCGAGCGCAGTTGACACCTGACGATAGCTTGAGCATTTCGTTGCTGACTAGTTTGAAGTCGTCACACTGTTTTGGCAGCTCATCGATCATTTCGCTGCTCATCTTGCCGAGGTTGCCCTTGGCCTGCTGGTCGGCTAGAACAATGTTGCCTTTGCCCTTAGTTTCGCTTTTTTGCTTGACCAGAATGTCGTGAGGATACATTGGGTTCTGGGTGACCTGCCAGCCGTTCGGTAGGACGTACGAAAAGTTTCGTGAATAATCAAGTTGGTAAAGCTCTTTGGCCGGTTCTTGGCTATTTGCTTTGTCGATTTGCGCCTGAAGAGCATCCTTCGTATCGCTCAGGGTCGCCGCTGCTTTTTTTGCATCAGCTGGCAGGGTTAAAATGCTAGTAACGCTGGCAGTGCTTGCAAGGGCAATTAGGGCGAGAGCAAAAGTGGTGGTTAGCGGCAAAATTTGGAAGGTTCGCGAAATTAGGCTAGTCATATGAACCTGTTCTGCTAGATGAGGATGGCCTTAATACCTAAGGCATTTGTAGCACAAACCGCTGAAAGTTAAGCCCAGCTTACCGAAAATATAGAATTGCCAACTCTTTGAGAAGTGTTGTGAACGGCTACTCTGGGGTTTACCCGGGGTTATGCTGGAGTTGGCAAGGGAATATTTATAAAACTGACAGTGAGGCTGAGGTCTTATCAATGCGCGTTCCAGAGGGTTCTAACACCACTAAGTCTACTGTCATATCTGCTGGTAAAACCGACTCCGCAGAAGCTGCTCAAGCTTCAGGGGGCCTGATGTTACCCATTGACGGCGTCGCCAATGTTGGCAGTTCCAGTATCGGCAGTTCCAGTATCGGCAGTTCCAGTATCGGCAGTTCCAGTATCGGCAGTTCCAGCGTCGGCATAATAGTCTCGGGCATTACTAAGACCTACAAAGGCGGCAAAGTTAAGGCCCTCAACAACCTCTCCCTAGAAGTTAAGCCTGGAGAGGCTCTTGGCCTGGTCGGACCAAACGGTGCTGGAAAAACTACCCTCCTGAGTTGTCTTATGGGCTTTTTGCGCATAGATTCTGGCTCGATTCTTGTAGATGGAGAGGCGCCTGATGCCTTGTTGACTCGGCGCAGTTTGGGCTATCTGCCTGAGCGTCTCACTTTCGACCGCTGGATGACGGGGCGAGATTACATGCAGTTTCACCATGAGTTGGCCGGAATGCCGGAAAGTTCACGCAAAAACGACTGCGAAGCTCTGCTTGAGAAAGTCGAGTTGCCGGCTTCTAGTTGGTCGGTGGCTGTTAAGAAGTATTCACGCGGCATGCTCCAGCGTTTGGGTTTTGCTCAGGCACTAGTGGGAAATCCGCGATATTTGCTGTTAGACGAGCCAGCCTCTGGCATGGACCCTGCTGGGGTGATGATTGTTCGCCAATTATTGAAGACACTCAAAGATGATGGCCTGACAATTCTGCTTAACTCGCACCAATTAGATCAAATTGAAAAAGTTTGCGATCGAGTAATCTTCATTAAAGATGGCACTGTCAGCCGCGTTGAAGATCTTAATGTGAAAATTGAACAAGAAGAGCATTTGGTCATTCGTTGGTTGGCATCAGCTACAAATCTTAGTCAAGATGATTTTGGCCGAGTGGCCCAGAAAGAATGTTTGGCTATTGCTGAAATTAATACAGACTTCGCCCGGGTCAGCACCACTGGTAGTGCGGCTACTGTTAATCTCATTAAAGCTCTAGTAACTGCTAATTTTCCGATTAGCGAAGTAAGACCAGAAGACACCAGGCTTGAACGCCTCTTCATAAACTCTAACAAAGCGGAGCCAAACCCATGAACCGAGCCGTTTGTATAACCACTTGGCGAGAATTTAAAGCCAATAAAGTGAGAGTGATTTTGCTCACTCTATTATTTCTTGGACCGATTGTGATGTTTACTCTGCAGCGCTGCAGTAACCCTGAGGCGCTCAATAGCGACCTGCTATCGCATCCTCTGATGGCTAGTTTCTTCACTTTGCTTTGGGCGTCCGGAGTAATCGGTCGCGAGGTGCAGAACGGCACCATTGCTCTTGTTTTAGCTAGACCGATCACAATTGCCAACTATGTCGTGAGCAAGTGGTTTGCTGTCGGTTTTGCTGCATCGCTCTGTGCTGTAGAAGCCGTCTTCTGCGAACATATTGTTTCAGCATTTAACTGTCCATCTCTATTGTGGGCTCCAGAAGTATTGACCAATGGTTTTGAGCGAGTCATTCTTTGTTTTGGTACAGCGGCTTTCCTTGTCTTTCTTTCTTCGCTCGTCTCTGGTCTGAAAGATTTAGCACTGTTAGCCGGTTTCGGCTTCGTTTTTGTTTTGTATAATGCTTTTGCTCAGACTGTCTATCAATGTGCTGTCAATACTGCACACTTAGTTGATACATCCTTTGCTGTGAACTGCGGACGCCTTGTCGAAAGCCTCTTCATCGGCATCCTGTTTCCGTATGTACCACTTTCAGTCTTCATCTCGGGAAATCTTTTTGCCTACGGGCCGATTTTCTCACTGCTAGCCCTTGTCACTTGTTGTCTGTCATTCTCTATCTGGGTGCTTACTCACCGGGAGTTTTCTTATGCAGCCGACTAAATCAAAAGGCACTCGTTATCAGCCCAAAGGGCTCTACATTGCTGCAACAGTTTTGCTCGCCATCGCTACTTTCTACAGTGTTGGTGAACAGTTTGCCGAAGATTGGTTCAACCAATTCAACGATGGCCTTAGTGGCAAAAGTCTAATTCAGTGGCGCGCCCACGATAGCGCCGTCAGTGAGTCAAAACGCACCAAGAAACCTATCTTGTATGCTTTCTTGACAAAGCATGATACTGCTTCATTGCAAATGTACGGCGACGGTTTTCATGATGGCAAGATTGCCGCTCTTATAAATTCGGGTTTCATTCCGGTGCGAGTTGATTACAATCGGCGTGAATATAATCATCCAAACCCACTAACTAGCAAGCTTCATAACCAGTATGGTTATACTTCGACTTGTGAATTGCTTGTGGTGCCTTCTCACATGATCGATATGAGCATCAACGATATTGAATCGACAGCTAACTTGAGTGAGGCTGGCATCGAGAACACTGCTGGTCTAGAATCAGGAAATCGCTACCAATATAACTACAATAACCGCTACCGCAATGCCTATGGTCGTACCGATGGCATTGGCTACAATGGCTATTCGGCAAAATTTGCAGGATACACAAACAAGCGAGAGTTAATAGATTATCTCTATGGTGCGCAGCATTGGCATCAACTACCACCAACAAAAGGGAAAGTGGCTTGGGTTCCTCTTTCAGTAGGTAATACACCTCTTTCAGTAGGTAATACACCTCTTTCAGTAGGTAATACACCTCTTTCGGTAGCTAGCGCACCTCTTTCTTCTAAGAAGTTGTCTGCCAAACCGAGACTGCTTGTCTTTGTCGATAATGCTGGCAGCAACAGCGACAGTATGCGCTTGGATACTTTCTGGAACAGCCAAGATTATAGCTTCATCAACCAGAACTTTGAACCGGTATTGCTTGAGTTTCACCATGATGATGCCGCTTTCAATAAGCCGCTCGAGGCAATGAAAGAAAAGTATGGCATCACTAGCTTGCCTGCTCTGGTTATCGAAAGCAAAAAACTGGCGGCTCCGCTGGTTCAGTTTGGCCACAATAATTCTGAAAGTACGCGTGAATTTCTTAAGTCTGGAGTTAAGAAGAGCGAAATAAGGCGCTAAACTATTGAGAGTTATCTTGCAGCATTTGATGCAAAGGATCTTGAATGGCGCTCTCCACTGGCCACAAAACGATTGATGTAGAAGGCAAAATCTTACATATTCCAGAGGGAATTAACTACAGCTGTGCCGGCTGCGGTCGTTGTTGCAACGGTGTTGCAGTGCCAATGACCCAAGACGATTATGAGCGGGTCTCAGCCATTGACTGGAGCAAAGAACTACCGCAGTTTGATTGGAGCAGGCAGTTTCGCATGCTCAGCGCCAAAGAGAATGATAGCTCTACTTATACACACGCCATCCGCCCCACTGACGATGGCCACTGCCCCTTCTTGATCAACAAGCTCTGTCATATCCATGCTACTCGCGGTGAACACGTCAAGCCTCTTATTTGTGGCCTTTTTCCTTATTCATTCAATAACACCCCTTCTGGTGTTTATCTCACGGTCAGCTTCCGCAGCAACGCTGTACTGAGTAATGTCGGCACGCCATTGACAGAGCAAATTGACACCCTGAAAGAGAAATTTGCTGTTTACAACACACTCTACACAGCCCGCTCTGTAATTTGGGATGCCGTCAAGCTTACCGTTGACAAGCCTATTAGTTGGGATCAATATCTTGAATACGAAAAGGGAATTTTAGAAGCGCTCACAAGTGAACACCTTTCGTTGAAAGAGAAAATCTTTGCTGCATCAGGCTCTTTGTTCAAAGACTTAAACAAGCTGCCGCTGCCTGCCACTATTGCTGCACCGAAAGGCTTAGACAAGAAGTTTCTGGCTGGATTGTTCGCTTTATATTTCCCCAATGATGCCAAATATCTCAACAAGGACGTTGTCTTCAACGGCATTTCTTTTGCCCTTGATTTGGTGCTAAAAGCGCCTAAGTTCAAGGTGGTGAACCGCGCCTTTACTTTTGAAGAGCTAAATAATTTCCCCTGGCCCGAACATAATAAAACTAGCAATGCCGAGGCCAAAGAGATAGACGACTTGCTCACTCGCTTTTTGTATTCGCGCGTCTTTGGTAAATGGTATTTCGGTGGTGGCTTTGCTCAGCTTAGTGTAATCGCCGGCTTCCATCATCTGGCTTTGCTCATGCCCTTAATGCGCATGCATGCCGCTGGTCTTGCCATCGCTCGCGGTGCCAGCCGAGTTGAGATGATAGATGTGATGGTTACAGTACGACAGCTCGAAGAAAAGGTACAAGAAGCGGTTCTCGACGGCTACAGCGCCGCTCTCTGGGAGCTTATTCTGTTTGCCCCCGGCCGCCTGCGCCGACTGCTAAATGCCAGTTTCTAGGTTTGAAGCTTTTTATTGCATACAAGCTAGTGCTTCTCTTTTTTCTCGCGTTTTAAAATGTCATATTTTCTGCAGAAAATATGACATTTTATTTTGCGCAAAAAAAAGAAGGTGAGAAGCGCGACTATTTGCCAGTATATTGCGGTGTGCGTTTTTCGACGAAAGCTTTGACGCCTTCGGCAAAGTCGTCTGAGCGGCCGGCAATTTCTTGCAGGCTTGCTTCGTACTCAAGCAATTCTTCTAAGTCATCGAAGACGGCGCGGTTGACGGCGCGCTTAGTTAAGCCAAAGGCTTTGGTTGGGCCAGCAGCTAGCTTTTCAGCTAGAGCCATGGCTTCTTTCATGAGGTCGTCTTCGCCAACAATCTTGTTGATGATACCTAATTTGAGGGCTTCTTCAGCGCTAAGTTTGTCGGCACTAAGCATTAATTCGAAGGCTTTAGTTAGACCAACGAGACGGGTCAAAATGAAAGTGGCACCAGAATCTGGAATCAAACCAACTTTGGTGAATGACTGAATGAAGTTGACTTTGTCAGTGACAATTCGGTAGTCGCAAGCAAAGGCAATACTGGCACCAGCGCCAGCTGCAACGCCGTTCACAGCGGCAATGATTGGCTTTTCGATGCGACGCAGTTTGATCACAATTGGGTTATAGCGACGGCGGATAGAATCACCTAAAGATGGACGTTCGCCCATTTCTTGAGCGATACTGCGACTTTGCAAATCTTGTCCGGCGCAGAAGCCGCGACCAGCTGCAGTCAAAATAATGGCCCGTACTTCTTTGTCTTTTTCCATCTCTTTGAGCGCGTCTTGCAACTGGAAAGTGAGCTCATCGCTAAAGGCATTCAGTTTGTCGGGGCGGTTCAGAGTGATGATACCAACGCCGTTTTTCTTCTCGGTCAGTAAGATTTTTTCGTCAGACATTTGCTTTTCCTGATTTTGAAATTGGTTGTGGCAATAGCTTGTAATAGTCAGCAACTTGTAATAGTCAGCAACTTGTAATAGTCAGCAACTGTTGCATGCCAGTAGATTTGGGGTAATTATTTGCCGGTGAAAGTGGCTTTGCGCTTTTCCATGAAAGCTTTCATGCCTTCTTTTTGATCTTCAGACGAGAAGAGCATGTAGAAGTTTTTGCGCTCGAATTGCAGGCCCTCTTGCAAGGGGCCATCAAACGATTTGAGAACGGCTTCTTTGGCTAGTTTTACGGCAATCGGTGATTTGGCAGCGATTTCTTTGGCCATTGCTTTGGCTTCTTCTAAGTACAATTCGACTGGTGCTACTTTGTTGACCAAGCCCATTTCTAGAGCTTCGCGGGCGGTCAATGGGCGACCGGTAAGAATTAGTTCCATCGCTTTGTATTTGCCTAGAACGCGGGTCATACGCTGGGTTCCGCCAGCTCCTGGAATAACACCCAGGTTGATCTCTGGTTGGCCGAATTGCGCTGTTTCAGAAGCAATGATAATGTCGCACATCATCATTAGTTCGCAGCCGCCACCAAGAGCAAAGCCACTAACAGCAGCGATGATTGGCTTTTTGATGTTTTTGATGCGGTCCCAGGTGGCGAATCTATCTTTTTGCATGATTGAAACAGTGGTTTCGTCAGACATTTCTTTGATATCAGCACCAGCGGCAAAAGCGCGATCGCTGCCTGTTAGCACGATTGCTCTAACAGAATCGTCACGGTCAAAATCTTCAAGAGCGGTGACCAGCTCCTCCATCAATTCGTGGTTGAGGGCATTAAGAACTGCTGGGCGATGAAGGTTGACCACACCGATATTGATTTCAGGTTGATCGGATTTGCCTGACTTGGCTCCCACTGCTTCTTTTGCTGTGAGAATATTTTTGTATGTCATCGTCATCACCATTTCTCCTAATTGAACCTCCGAAAATTTTCTTTCGCCTTAGCCTAATTTTTCGCCACAGTTAGCGCAAAATGCAAACGAGGTTGGCATTTCTTTCGAGCATTTGCCGCAGTGTTTTAGTTCTACGCCGAGGTTGATTCCTTCAGCGTCGTTAGCTGCTTTGGCGCGAATTTTTGCGTAATTGATTGGTTGCTTCTTGCGGAAAGCTTTGAGGCCTTCGGCCGTTTCGTGGCTGCCTGCATGCAGAGCTAGCCAGTCGCGGGCGTGACCAACGGTCATCGACCAAGAGAAGTCTCTCCACATGTTCAGCTGTTGTTTTGTATAGCGAGTACATTCAGGCAGCTTGTTGTAGAGCTTCTCTGCCATCTCAGCCACAGTAGCATCGAGCATAGAAGCTGGCACAACTTGATTGACCAAACCCCAATCGAGAGCGGTGTATGCATCTACGCTTTCGCAAAGCAGCAACATTTCTCTGGCGCGACGGTCACCGATCATCATTGGTAGCCATTGAGTGGCGCCACCAGCGGCGACACTGCCGCGAGCAGCACCAACTTGACGAATCGTGACGTGATCAGCGGCAATCGCTAGGTCGCAAGCCATATTCAGTTCGTTACCACCACCTACAACCATGCCGTTTAAGCGGGCGATGGTCGGTTTGCCGATATTGCGCAAGCGATCGTGCATCTCAATGAAGGTGTACATCCACTTGTGGTAGTTGTTGGGCTTTTTGAGAATGTGCTCTTCTTGCTCTTTTAAGTCAGCGCCGGTGCAGAAGGCTTTGTCACCGGCACCAGTAATAACTACAACTGCAATGGCATCATCCGAACCGCAGTCTAAGAAGGCAGTGCCCAGCTCTTTAAGAGCAAGGGTGTCAAAGCAGTTGAGTACGTCGGGGCGATTGATGGTAATGGTCGCGACGTAGCCTTCTTTTTTATAGATGATTCTTTTGAATCCGTAGTTCTCAGCTGGCATGCCAGTGAAAACTACATCGGGCGAAGCCTGAGGCATGTTTGTACCTTTTGTAGAGGATCCTGCTGTAGATTGTCTTGCTGTAGATTGTCTTGCTGTAGATTGTCTTGCTGTAGATTGTCCTGCTTGAGATTACTAGACGGCAGCTGGAACTTTTTCCACTTCAGCAAACATCATTGATACTAGTTCTTTGGCAAAGCCCATGAGATTCTTTGCCGATGCTCTGCCTTCTGGGCTAGACATGGCAGCGTCCATTGCTTCTTTGTTTTCGAAATAGAGTTCGGCCATCAAATAGTATTCGGCAGTTCCCATTGGGGCGCCAGTAACTCTAGAAATTTCTGCTTTCTGCAAGCCAGGCATTTTCATGGTTAACGGAATATGGGTATTGAAATATTGATTGTCAAAATCAGCAGTGTCAGCTGGTGTTTTGTAGAGAGCGATGAGCTTAACCATGATGATTATTTTCCTTTTTAGTTGTCTTTGCGTTTATCTACTACTCGCACTGCTTTGCCTTCACTGCGGGCCAAGCTTTTTGGCTTCAGTAAAGTAACGTCAGCAGTGAGCCCCAGGCTATCTTTTAGAAGCTTTTGAATGCCCTCGGTAAGGGCGGTCAGGTCTAAATGACCATCGTCAAAATGACCCCACTTATCAATCACCGCTTCATTCACTTCTACTTGAATTTCTAGTGTATCGAGCGCTTTTTTGCGATCAATAACTAGTTGATAATGTGGTGCCAATTCTTCCATCGAAAGCAATGCTTTTTCGATTTCAGAGGGATAGAGATTAACGCCGCGGATGATAAGCATGTCGTCAAGGCGCGCTCTTACTCTAGTCATGCGGCGCATGGTGCGGCCGCACACGCAAGGTTCAACAATCAGAGTTGAGAGATCACCAGTGCGGTAGCGAATGACCGGAATTGCTTCTTTTGTCAGGGTGGTGAAAACTAACTCGCCTTCTTGGCCGTCAGGCATCACTTCACCGGTAAGTGGATCGACAATTTCAGCAATAAACAAATCTTCCCAGATATGCAAGCCGTGCTTGGCCTCGATGCATTCCATCGAGACGCCTGGTCCCATTACTTCGCTCAAGCCGTAAATATCTAAGGCTTGAATTTGCAGGAGGTTTTCTAACTGTCCGCGCATTTCTTCTGTCCATGGTTCAGCACCGAAGATGCCAATTTCAAGATTGATAGAACTGCGCGGAATCTTCATTTCGGCCATTGTGTAGGCCATGTTTAAAGCGTAAGAAGGAGTTGAAAGTAGGATGCGAGCACCAAAATCTTGCAGCAACATAATTTGCTGCTGGGTGCGTCCGCCGCTAGCAGGCACCACTGTGCAGCCTAAGCGCTCAGCGCCGTAATGCATGCCGAGGCCGCCAGTAAATAGGCCATAACCATAGCTGTTATGGAGCACATCAGCCGGTCTGGCGCCACCACAAGCGAGAGAGCGAGCGCAAGCTTCAGCCCAGTTTTCGATATCGGTTTTGGTGTAACCAACAACTGTTGGTTTTCCTTTTGTGCCAGAGCTGGCGTGTATACGATTTACTTCTTTCATCGGCTTGGCAAATAAGCCAAAAGGATAGTTGTCGCGCAAATCACTCTTTTTCATGAAAGGTAAATTTGCTAGTTCTTTGACGCTCTTCATGGCGTCAATTTTTTCAGCTGTCATTCCGGCTGCAGTGAAACGCTCACGGAGCAGCGGTACGTTGGCTATCACTTGGCGCAGGGTGTCTTTTAAGCGCGTGAGCTGGAGAGCCTCAAGGCTTGCGCGATCGATTGACTCGACGGCTTTATTCCACATAAATACTTCTGACTTTGTTAGCATTGCTTTGCGGTTGTCACGTTGATCGATTTTGCAGCCTAATATATATCACTTCTAGGGGCTGACCCTCTTATTCTCAATATTCTGTCTATTTTTCACAGCTTTTCGCTGTTTTGCCGTGTTTTACGTTGGCTCCTTTAGTTGTTTTGGGCTAGAGTCTAAGTAGAAAGAAATGTCCTATATAGGAAGACATGGCGTCCGATCCTCCCGAAGTCGATAAGCGTGGCAAATCAGCGTTTTGGTCAGACAAAGTAGTCTGGCTTTTGATGGTGATGGCCCTGGTTGGGTTTGGTCTCTATGTCAAGTTAGACACGCGTGTTTTTCCGGCCGCTTCTATAGATCTCAAGTACAGCCGCGAGGATATTGCTAAGCAATCTCGTGAGCGCGCAGAAGCCTTTGGCTACAAAACTGCCTCGACTATCGAGTCGACAACATTCACCTTTTTTAACGAAAGCAAAACCTTTCTAGAGTACGAACTTGGACTTGATGAAGCCAACCGCTTGATGAAAGATAAGGTGCCGGTTTGGTCGTGGACGACTCGTTATTGCAAGCAAAATGACTTAGAGCAGTTTCGTGTTTGGCTTTCGCCAACCGGAAAGCTCCTCGCCTTCATGCACAGCTTAGAAGACGAACGGGCGATGCCGACTATCAAGCATGAAGAAGCGCTAGCGCGGGCTCAGGCTTTTTTAGCGAAAGATGTGCATCGGCCAATGGCCGGATTAAAATTAGTTCGCGACGAGACTAGCACCAAAGCGCACCGCGACGACCATTCATTCACATGGGAAGATACAAGCCCTGACAGCGATTTCAAGGGTGCCAAGCTGCGCTATTACGTCGCTTTCGCCGGTAATGAACTGAGCGAATATTCTTGCTTCCTCAATATTCCTGATGAGTGGAAGCGTAAATACAGCAAAGTGCGTTCGATGAACGATCTTTTGCAAAGCATCGCCAATATTTTCTATGGAACATTGCAGGCTCTAGCAGTCTTAGTCGTGCCTTGGGCCTTGACGCGCAAGCAGATGCGCTGGCGCTTTGCCATCTTTGGTGGCTTAGTGACAGCCATGGTGGGCGCCCTTGACGCTGTGAACGATTACTCGTCTGTGATTGATTCATACGATCCAAGCAGCTCTTTTCGCGATTACATAGTCTCTTATTACTTCCGCCAAGCAGTTGCCACCATAAGTTCTTTTGTATCTGGTGTGCTGCTCTTTGGTGGTGCTGATGTAATCTATCGACTGTGCTATCCAAAGCGCATTGCCCTCGAGAACTATTTGACTCTACGTGGCTTCGCTAGTAGAGAGGGGCGCACTGCTGTTCTCGTTGGTTACTGCGTTTTTGCTATTCACCTCGGTTGGATTATCGCCTATTACATCATGGGTGAGAAACTCAATTTCTGGTGCCCGCTGGGAGTCGATGACTATCAGCTTTTGGGCAGTGCTGTGCCTTTCTTCTCGGCAGTTTCTTTAGGCATTCATGCCGCCACTCAAGAAGAGACAATCGCCCGGGTTGTGGCTCTCAGCTTGATGGAAAAGCTCACCGGTCGCTTTTGGATCGCCAATTTATTTCAAGCCGCCTCATGGGGCTTCATGCATAGTTCGTATCCGCAGCAGCCTGCTTATGCCCGTGGCGTCGAGCTGACTATTGGCGGCCTTTTCTACGGCTACATCATGCGGCGCTATGGCCTTCTGCCTTGCTTCATCGGCCATTATTTGGTTGATGCTTTCCTTACTGTCAAACCACTCTTCTCGGCCGAAGCGCCTTGGCTAAGAGCCTCGGGGCTCTTGCCTCTGATTCCATTTGTTGTCGCCACAGTAATATCGCTATTGTTTGACTTCTATAAGAAGAAGAAAGCGGCAGCAAATACTAGTGGATCTTCATCTTCATTGGCTTCTTCAGATGAAGCCCTCTTCAATGAAGCCTTGCCAGTTCACCCTGTTGAAATCAAGCCACTGGCAGACGAAGGTGAAGCCTATATTTATCATCCGTTTAAGCGCAAAACCCAGTTGATACTGGCCATCATTGGTATATGTGGTATCACTTTCTCATTCTGCACAAGTACCCCTCTTCCTGGTGACCGCAGCCGCGTTACCATTGACCGTGATCATGTAATTGTTCGCGCCAAAGAGATTCTTAAGCGCAACGGTGTTGACCCAGCTGAATACTTAAACGTCGCTTCTCTCACCACTAACGTTTCTGGTGAAGAGATGCAGTATGTTTTCGAACAACGTAAATTGGCTGCCACCCTCGATTTAGCAGCCATGACGCAGCCGGGATTTATTTGGTCTGTACGCTTCTTCCGTTTTCTTGATCCTACTGAATACAAAGTCGAAATGTATGGCGATGGTCGCGAGTATTCGTTTGATATAACCGAAGATGATGATGCGCCAGGCGCTAGTATCAGCAAACCAGAAGCCGAGAAGCTTGCCCTTAGCTATATCAATCGTGTGCACCCAGAATATAAAGACGTTGTGCTCGATAAGTCGTCGTGGTCTAAGCGTAAAAACCGTGCAGATTTTGATGTTGAGTGCAAAGTGCCTTCGCTTAAAGTTGGTGATGCCGAGTATAAAATTACTATGCAGGTAGTAGGAAATGTGCCGTGCAATTTCTCCCAAGCCTGGCAACTTCCTCAGAAATGGAGTTTCGAGCGCTCGAAAGAGGCTAGCAAAGATCACATCTTCAAAGGCCTGCGCGATGTTGCCTACTATGTACTGGGCGGTTTAACACTTTGGTGGGGCATCGGCATTTTGCGTTCTGGCGCAGTGCGTTGGCGACCTGGTATTTTCATCGGTATTGCTGTCGGTCTTCTTGTCTTGCCTGAAGAGTTCAATCACTGGCCTGTCTTGCTCAATAATTATAAAGACAGTTCGATTTCGCAAGTGGCCTTTATCTTTAAGCAGGTGCTTGGTTTGGTTCAAGACTCGACCGGCAAGATGGTTGCTACATTCGTTTCTGTGACATTGGGATTGGCTGTCTATAGACTTCTATCGCCGCGCTTGGGCGTCATGTCGATCGTTAAGGCCGCCTTTAGGCCAAGCGGTGTCGCACCACGGTTGATGCAGCAGCAAATGTGGTTTGATGGAATTTTGGTGGCGATAGCGTGGGCTGGTATCAATCAGACTAAAGACTCACTGCTCGACTTTGCCCTCTCATATTTTTCGCCAGAAATTCGCACGGCATCGCTCAGCAGCCTGGCTAACCTTACCGATTATATTTTCCCGGTTGCCTCTGATTTGATTGAGCTTGCTCCTTCACTACTAGCTGCAGCTACCATGGCTCTTATTGGAGCTGGCCTCTACAACAAATATGTACCGAGGTTCAGCTTCTTCTTTATCTTCATCGTCCTTGCCACCATGCTCAAATATAGTTATGCGCGGCACTGGCAAGACTTTGTTATGTACGTCATCTCTGATAGTTTGCAGCAAGTGATTTTCTTCGTTTTCGTTGCTAGATTGGCTCGCTTCAACCCTGTTGCATACTTGGTTAAAGTAATAATCGACGACTCACTACCGCTTATTTATATAATTTGGATTTTTGGCTGGCCGCGCTTTGCACCGACTTTCTTTTCTCTAATTATTTATGCCTTGTTGCCGCTTCTAATGTTGGCCTACTACCGCGCTCGCAACAAACGCCTCAGCGCTAACAATCCAGCCATCGCAGCGGCTGTCGCCCATCATGCCGATGAGCCCAATTTTTCTGATTTAGATTCTAAATCAGACTACTAACAGTTACTCGCTAACAGCCGCAGTCGGAGCTGGGGGACGGAAATTCTTGAGAACAATATCTTTTGCACTGTTCTCGCTGCCCTTGCCATTCACATCGAAGCACAAGACCGGATCTGAGATGACAAAGTGAAAGACTGTGAAAGGTTGTCTAGGATCGCGTCTAACCATATGCAGGCGCAAGCGAGCTGATTTAAGTCGAGGTAAACGCGCTACAACAGCTTCTTTGCTAAGAGTGGTGCCATCTAGTTGCTTGACTGCTCCAGCATCTTTAGGCATGTTATAGCGAGCGGCTTCGCCTAATAGCTCTGCTTCTAAAGCACTCTGGTCAGGTCGTTTTGTCTGATTAGATCTCTTCAGCTCCGCCCTTTCTTGTTCGGCTCGTTGGCGGTTCACTAAATTTTTTGACGCTTCTGGTTGGTCTACTGTGCCTGTCTTTAAAGACGGTCGCATGCGCAGTGTGAGACCTTTCCACGAATCGGCATCGGGATCGGCGAGAAACTTTTCAAACTGCTCGGCTGTCATGTCGTAGCCATATGCCATGTCGAGTGGAAGAAATAGCGGGCGATAACTATTGAAGGTGAGCGGGATGGTGACTTGATAGTCTTCTGGTTTGTCGAGCATCGAATAGTTCTTGGTGTCAGATTTCATGGCCTTGACTTCAGGTGCTGCTGTCTCAAAGCTGTGACCCATCAGGCAGGCCAAGTTTGGCTCTTCACCTGAGCCGTAAATGAGATAAGAGACCCAGCCAAGTTTTGCCGGGCAGCGGCAGACGTTGCCGCCAAAGCCTTCAACTACTTTGGCGAAGTCATTCTCTTGTATATGTTTTACAAATAATGAGGCATGACGACGAGGATCTGACGGCTGATCGGCTCCAAACGCCTGAAACAAGACGATCAGAAAACAGCCTATTAAAAATAAGGGAAGAATCACCCGCATTTCCCGAGTGTAACTTGGATTTGCCTGTGATACTATCCCTGTATTTTTCCCAATTAATTTCCCCCATTAATCTCTCCGCTTTTTAATAGAGGCATAAGCCCATGGACCTACTTGGAAACGCTGGCCTGGTGGCTAAAAATCTGCCCGCCTTGCTGCTTGGGCTGACAATATTTGTCTTCCTCTTTGATTTGGTACGCAACCGCACTTGGGCTACCCTAGAGTTAGGTAAAGTTGGCGGCCACCTAAAAGCTCTAGGCGCCACAGCATTGGCCGGTCTGATTATTCTTGCCGTAGCCTCAGCAGCCGGTCAGCCCTTCTCTGACACAGCGTTCTACTTTGCTGGTCTTGGCCTTACCTATGTATTTGCCACACTTAGCCTTAAGCCTGCCATGCGCACAATGTTGCATCTTGCCAGTGCTGTCGCTCTGACAATGCTAGTGCCTGGTGAAAAGCTGACTTTAGCGGCCGCTTCTTATTTGATGGGAGCTGTTTCTATTCGCTTAGTCTTGAACATGCTTAAGCCAAAAGATTCGCGACTTGATGATGTGGCGCCACCATTCGTCTACTTAGCGGCAATGCTTTTTGCTTACAGCGGAGAAGCTGGCAGTGGCCACACTGAAAAATTTAGCGGCATGATCAACAGTGCCTTCATTATTTCAACGCTGATGACCTTGATGCAAAGACCGTTTATGCGTGATGACAAAATTTTGGTGAAGCGCTTGGTGCTTACTTTATCTGGCGGCCTCGCCTATTTGGTGATGGTCACCAAAGCTGTAGAAGCTCCTGAGTATATGCGCTTAGCTGCCCTAGTTGGTGCTGGTTATGGAATGGCTTACGCACTTGATGCTATTGCCATCAAAAAAGATTGTGCCACCAGTGCTGTCAAGCAAATATTGATCATTGGTATTTTTACTTTGCTTGGTACTAGACTCTTTGGCAATCTCGGCATGGCCGCTCTCGGAGCCGGTTGTATGGTCGGGACATTTTCGCAAATTCCAGCTTGCGCTGCGATTTTCTTTGGCGCTCGTATCCTTGAGCAAGTCTTTGCCTACACCAATGTCTCTAATGTCACCGGTATCAACCTCAACCATCCGTACGTTAGTGCCTCTCTTTATTTAGGCCTCTTCTCAGCCCTAGGGCTCATGGTTCTCCTTAAAGATATCTCTGACCGCCGCATCACTGCCACTGCTTTTGCTCTGCTCTCGGCCGCTGGCACATGTGCTGTTAGCTATTTCTTGCATAGTGAAGCGGCCGGTGGCTATCTGATTAGTTTGATTGTCTCTTCAATACTGGTGGCCATTGTTGGCCAATCGTTCTTCCCTGAAGAAGAAGAAAAAGTGGTCAACGTCGCTTTGGTGCCCGCTCTGGCAACAAGCTGTGCTATTGTCACCGCCGGGCTTTTGCAACTCGGTCTGTCTGCCACCATAGAAGATCGCATGACTGTAATTGGCGCCATTGCGGCTGTAACTGTAGTGGTTTTGTTAGCAAGCTATTTCATGGGTCGCAAGCCGGCAACTAGTTCAGGGGAGCCGGTAGCTGTCTCTGGAGACTAGCAGCGGTTGATTAGTGCCAGATTTGTCCGGCCGAGACTTGTCAGCCCGAGATTTATCTAAAATAGCTTTGCTGTTTTTGTCGTCTAAGTAAACTTCGACTAGAAGATTGCGGCCGTCAAAAGCTAGCTCCCGACGCCTAAGTTGGCGGTTCTGCGCCTGTGCTTTCATTTCATCAGTGCCGTAAATAGAAATTGCTAGTTCATTTGGATTGCCGCTGTCACAGCGAATTTGCACCGAATTTTTGTAGTTATTGATGAACTTTAGATCGGCTTTGCCATACCAAACTGTGGCATCAAGGCCGGGTGGTACAGAACGTACGCAAGTTGTATGGGCTGCTCGTTCTTTTATTTGCAGTCCTGATAGCAATGCCGTTTGATAGAGGCACGATGAAACTAAACAGATGCCCCCGCCATCGCTATTTACTCTAGAGCCGCCGAGGTAGCTGCCGGCTGGCACAAAGCCGCGGCTGCCGTTGCGAGGGCCGACCTTCGCATTGAATGAAAATACCTGCCCGGGCGCAATCACCGTGCCATCCAAAGAGCGAGCGGCTGTGATGAAGTTGACTCTTTGCTCACGGGAATATTGGCTCAGGCTGACAGTGCGTCTCGCTAACTCAGCTTTGAATGGATTACCGGTGAAGTAATAAGCCAACAAAAAGATCGGTGTGGCAAATAGAGCGATAGTGGCTACTATCTGCCAGTGCCTGTTCTTTTTAGTTGTTGGCTCATTCATCACTGGCCTCTACTCAGACTAGTTTTATTCAGACTAGTTTTATTCAGATTGTTCTTACTCGGTGATATTGAGGCGATCAACTTTAGTGTAGCCCTTGATGTTTTTGGTGTACATACCGGCCAGCATAGCGGGGTTCACTTTCACTCGACCGGGCAGTTCCATGCGCAGTAAAGTTGTGAATTGCGATTTACCGATTGGCACATTGCTGCCGAAGTAGACAATCTTGTCGTCGAGAATGTCTTGGTGAGTCCACCAAGGTCGGCCCCAATCGCCTTCAACAGCCGCTTCTTCTCCACCCTCAACGGTATTTGCTTGGTTCTTGCTGTCAACAACTTCGGCGCCAGAGGGCAGATTCGCTTCGACTATTACATACGGAAGTGAGCGCGGAGTGTCTACCAAGATTTTCATCAAGATCGTCTCTCCAGCCTTAATTGGAGCTCCAGCAAGAGGTTCGGCCTTAACATTGATGATACCGCTTGTAGTGTCTGCTGTTGATTTGAGGCGGTAGAACTGTCTTTCTAGTTTTAGGTCAGAGGGAAGGTTGGCTACTCCGGTGGCACCTTCTTCCATGAGCGATTTGTAGTAGGTAGTAGTTACTGCCCAGTACAGTCTGCCATCACCGTTCTTGGTTAGTTGAAGAGTGTTGCTTCCTGCTTGATTCGCGCTAGCAGGCCACGACACGGTCTTCCCTTTGGTCAGGCGATCGGCCACGGTAAAGTCGAACTTGCCGAGGTCGAGGCTGGCGGCTACCTTGGCTAGCGCGGTGGCCGCTGGGCTACTGCTGGCTGTTACGCCAGTTTCGCTGCTAGCTCCGGTGCTAGTTGCAATGTTACTTCCAGTTTCAGCCCCAGTTTCAGTTTTAGTGGCAGAGCCGGCCCCTAGCAAGGCTTGCAGAGTGAAATTAGTCACTTTGCCACCTAAGGCAGCTTGTGCGCAGAGTTCATCTGCTAGCAAGGCTTTGAATACCTGAGCTGTTGCTTTGGTCGTGCCCCAGCCAGTTTCGCCACGATGCAGAAGAATCCAACTCTTCACCCGCTCGATTTTAGAAGTTTCAGTCGGTCTCACTTCCAACACAGTGGTTAGACAAAGAGCGGTTGTTTCTTCAGGTGTGAAGCGATAGGTGTAATAGTTATATTCGTCTATGCTTGGGCCAAGCTTGGCGAGCATGGCTTTACTGCGTTCCCAATCGACGGTATCGTCGGTGGTGTTGGCTAGATTCAACAGACGATTTAGTATCCGTTGAGCTTCTTCATCGCGACCAGCTAACTTGAGAGCACGAGCAAAGTAGCTCAAGGTCTCAGGCCCGAGACTGGCTTGATATTTCGTTAAGTAGGTGACAGCCGCTTCGTCAGACTTATTGAGCTTCTTCTGCCAGAGAGCCTGGGTGAAGAGCATGTAGGCTAGGTCTGTTTGGCTCTCGCCGTCGAAGTATTTATCGACCACATGTTTAGGGTCACTTAGCTGGGTGCTCAAGTCTTTTATAGCAGTGGTCTGCCAAGAGAGTCCTTTGCTTACCATGCTCTCTTCGACGCTGTAGCCAACGCCCTTGACGAGCTTGAGGCCTTCGAGAACCAGCGGCGTTAGGTAGGCGCTAGTGGTGTCTCCGGCCCACCAACCCCAGCCGCCATCACCGTGTTGATATTCTTTCAGCTTGGCCATGCCTTCTTTATAGACTTTGCCAAACTTAGTGGTATCAGCAGGGCTTAGTGGTGCTGAGAGCTTTTTGTTCAACTCCATTGCTACCACTGATGGCATCAAGCGAGACATGGTCTGCTCGGTGCAACCGTATGGGTAGTCAATCAACGCTGCAAACTTATCTAACACTGTGCCGATGGTGGACGATGAAAGAGTGAGATTGCGAGTGAGAGTGCCAGGCCCGGCATCGGTAATGGCTGGAATGTTGAGCGATAGTGAATCGTTGGCATTGGCCAAGAGACCTGATTTGATCAGGGTTACCTGAATGCCTAGCGGATTGACAGCTATTTCTTTTTCAAGAGCGTCAGCGGCAGTCTCGCCTCTGGCTACTAGCTTGATTTTGGTAGTGCCCAGCTTACTGGCTGTTACTGGCCAGTCGAAGCGCGCTGCTTTGTCAGCCTCAACTGTCAGTGCTTGGCTAAGAGCAACTTTTGATGTCAGCTCTGGCCCCATGGTCAAGTTCAGTGAGACCTTCTGAGTCTTGTCGGTGTAGTTATGCACTATGGCCGTGACATTCGCTTCGTCGCCAATACTATAGAAGCGTGGCAGAGCTAAGCGAGCAATGATGTCTTGAGTGACCATGATTTTTTGAATGGTGGCACCGACATTGGTGGCCATGTCTATACCGCGCACAGTGGTGCGCCAAGTGGTCAAGTTGTCTGGCAATTTGACCACAGCTTTAGCTTCGCCTTTTTCATTGGTGACTAGTTCGGGCACCCAGGCTGCTGTATCGCGGAAGTCTTTGCGTACTTTTGGCTCTAACTTGTCTGGTCCGCCTGAGTATTGTTCAGGGAATGAACAAACTGTTGTCACCCAATTCGGCAATCGTTCGTAGAAGAATTTCTTGATATCGGCAGCTGTCTCAGCACGTATTGAATAGATGCTTTCATCGACAACTCCGAGCGACAGTTCAACACCTTTGACCGGCTTGCCTTGCTGGTCGAGAGCCTTAATCGTATAGGTGGCTTCTTCGCCTGGTTTGTATTTTTCTTTGTCGCTGGCGATAGTCAAATTGAGGAAGTGATTATCAGGGCTGACCATGATCACTTGCTCTTGGTTGTAGAACTGTTTGTTTTTCGCTACTAGTGAAACGGTCACATAGAAGTTGGGAGTGAACTCTTGCTTCACCGGAATTTCAACTAGTTGTGCAGCTGAAGTGAGCGGGATAGTTTTGAAGCTATGCAGCTTGGTGCCTTCGATTGAAACGATTGCCTCAGCTCCGTCTTTGCCGGTAAATGGACCGGTAATGATGAGCTTGGCGGTTTCGCCTGGCTTGTATACGCGTTTGTCTAACTTAAGCTTGAGCGGCTCTTTCTGGGCGTCTTTGTGACCTAAGAAGAAAGGCTTTTCAGTGCTCGATACCCAGATAGAACTGGCATCTTGAACAATGTGTCCGCCGCTGTCTGTTGCTTGGGCAATCACATAGTAGCTATCAGATTCCCATTGTCCTTTGGTTTCTAAATCAACGTGCACATTGCCAGCATCATCAGTGGTGGCAGTCTTTTCTTCTAGCACTTGGTCTGGGCGATACTCAGACTTGAAGCGGTCCCAAGGGTAGCGAACTACCTTGATCTTGAGGTTTTTAGATTTTACAACTACGCCTTTGTAGTCAACTGCTTTGATGTCTACCGCCATTGGTTGGCCACTGCTGACGACATAATTAGTTGGCGTTACTGCCAATAAGAAGTCTCCAGCTGACTCAAACATTGAGCCACTTCCCACCACTGATAGTCTGCTGATATCGGTTACTTCGGCTTCTACTTTTAGTTTCTTGTCGGCAAACTCTGAACCGAGCGGCCCTGCCGTTGGTGGAGTTGCCGCTGTGGTAGCAAATTCGACAATAGCTTCACCATTGGCATCGGTTACTGCATAACCTTCTGCGCTGAAGTCTCCAGCACCTTCGTAGTAGTCAGCGTCGTACCAATCATCAAAGAAGCTGTAGAAGGCTGGTCTGTCCATCAAACGCCAACGGGTGTTCCAGTCTGTTGATGAGTAGACATTGTATTTGACGCGGGCATTGGCCACCGGTCCGCCAAAGAAATAAGTAGCTTTGATACGGGCTTTGCCTTTCTCTCCAGCAATTACTCTTTCGGTTATTGGCAATACTTCTACTTGATATTCAGGCTTTCTGTACTGAGCGATTTCGAACCCTTGATAGCTGATGGTGCCATCAGCGTATTTGATTTGAACTTGGTAGCCGCCGGTTTTACCATCGGTCGGCACTTCAATTAGGCCATGGAAAGTGCCATGAGCATTGGTTTTGACATGAAGGGTCTTCAGCTCATTGTTGTCTGGATCTTCAACCGTTAGATCTAATTCTTCGCCGGCGCCGACATTGGCGATGCCGTTTTCGTTGATTGCACGACACATGCCTTTGAAGAAGACGGTCTGTCCAAGACGATAGACCGGTCTATCGGTGTAGAAATAAGTCTTGTGAGTATCAGAATCAGAGCGGTAATAGTTGTAACCACTGTAGGCTTTGCTGGCACCTAAAGAGCCGAGCAATACCAAATCATAGCTCAATCTAGAGCGAATATCTTTTGGCAAAAGCAGTGTAGCAATGCCGTCTGCTGCTGTTTTTGCTTGTACGCTGGCAGTCTTGCTAACATCTCCGTCGCGCGAGAAGATTTTTAAATCAACTCCGCCAATTCCTTTTAGTGTATTTAGATCGACAGCCTTGACTACAGTTTTGTCTGGTGAATGTTTGACAATCAAACCAACATCACTGACTGAGAACCAGGTCAGTGCTGAAGCTGTGCTGTGGCCAAACATATCGGTAACTTCCGCGTGAGCAAAATAGTCACCAGCTGGTAGAGCGTGATCAAACTTAAATTGGGCATTGGCTGAATCACTATCATCCATCGTCAACTTGCGGCTAAAATTGGCTACAGGAGTCATTTTCGCAAATGGGCTAGCGAATTTTTTAGACGAGTCAACATAAATATTGAAGTCTGAAGCTAGGGAGATGCCCATTTTTTTTGCTTCAGGAGAGCTGATCAAACTGAGAAAATCTTGTTTATATACCTGCACTTTGGCGTCTGATGCACCTGTGGCATTGACCCAGAAATGTGGTGCTTCTTTGGTGGTGAAGACGCGCGTATTAGAGGCGATATTCACTGTGGGGCTGAGCAGTGTCAGTTGCACTGGTTCAGGAATATTTTGGGGCTTGCCTTGGACGACAAAAAGATTGTTGACCATTGCTGTAGAGAAACCTGGGGCGCGCACGCGAATGGTGTATTCGCCCACAGGCAATTGCTCAATTTTGAAAGTGCCGTCGTTATTGACCCAAGCTCCGCGCTCAACCGATGGCCCGGTGCGTGGACCGGTGGCTAAGACGAAAACTTTATTGTCCTTAAGGTCATACGATTTTAGATGAAAGCCCTTTTGCTCAATCGCCACTCGGCCGGCGATTGCTCCCATTGGTTTGTCGAGCATAACTGCGGCCATGGCCACGATTACAACTTGTAAGGCCACAAATAGCCAGGTAAATAACGGCGTCCTCGGCCGTGTGCCCGCGTTTGAGCTGAAGCTAATATTCGATTCACCTGAAGACATGGGCTTTTATCCTATACATCTGGCATGGCTCAGAGGGGGTTATACCAGCTTTGACTTTGCACTGCATCACTTGATAATGGCCGTCGCTAGCTTCACCGGGAAGCAACACTGCGGCTTTTCCGCCACTTCTAACCATCAGCCCGTCGAGCATCGGATGCAAGCTAACATTTCTTTCAACCGCTTCTACGCGGTCAATCACAGTCACTTGAACGGCGAGCCCTGGCACCTCTTGCCGTTTTATGGGCGGGTAGCGATACTCTTTGGTGAGGGCGCCTTCTGTGGTGAAGGCCGTGGCAGCTACCAGATTGTTCTCGGTGCCACTGATTTGACCCCAACAGGCCCTGGTTTTGCCGTGTTTGCTCAAAGTAATAAACAGTCCTTTTGAGTGCCTATAAGAAGGATGGATATTTTTGCTCAGAGCCTCCACGATTTCGCCTATGGTTTTAGGATGGTCGCTGAAGTGATTGTTGATGGTAGCTTTGGCCACTTGTACCAGGTTGAGGCTGGGCGGCCCAAGAGCGTTCGCCTCACTGGTGAAGAAAAAACTTAGCAAACAGATAAGTGGCAAAACCCTTGCGTGCACGCGCAGCAATGCTCCCTAGCTGGCCGAGAACTTTTGCTTGACGGCCATCAACTTTATACTTCGCCTATTATCAACCGAAATGCCCGTCCCGTCGCTCTTGATGTGTCAAAATTGGATGTGCTTGAGGTCAAGCGGTTGTCAACTGTTTGTAAGTTGGCTTTCGGCCCTTGGGGTAATCAGTTAAGTGTCTGGCAGCATCGATAGAAGAGGATTCATCCGCTCCCTGTTTGGAATCACAGGGGCTCTTCCTGTCGCCCAGCAAATGGCTGAAGCAAAAGGTCAAACAAGTTTTTACTGGTGCAATTTTAAAACTGGACAGGTCGGTTTTCCTACAGGTTTATTTGTGCCAAGCGAGCGGCCGGGTTCTATCATGAAGCTAGTTGCAGCAGCGGCTTTGATTGATGAAGGTCTGACTCACAACAACGAAACATTTGAGTGCACAGGCACACACTATGTGGGAAAAGAAGCAGTGCATTGCCAAAATGCCCACGGTAAAATTGATCTGGTGCAAGCGATCGGTCGCTCCTGCAATATTTATTTTGCTCAGGCAACCAAGCGCTTAACTACTCGCGCATTTCTTGCCAAGGCGGCTCAGTTCGGATTAGATAAACCCTGCGCGGGTCGGGCTTCTGGCCCCTTTCCTGAGAAGCCAATCGAATCTGGCTCATTGCACTATGTTTTGGGTTTGGCTAGTGATTTTAAACCAACTGCTTTGCAGTTGATGAGACTCGCTGCCTTGGTTGCCATCGCCCCTGGTGCTAAACTTCCGGTTTTGCATTCGGCAGAAAATCTCGATTTGATCGATCAAGAAAAACCTATGGTGTCACCACTCACCGCAGAGTCACACCGAGTACTCAGCGCTGGAATGAGACTGGCAGCTACTGATGGCACGGCGAAGAAGCTCGATACCGACGACAAACTAAAGATTGCCGCCAAGACTGGTACCACTCCTCATGGTAATAAATTCCAATCTTACGTTATTGGCTATTTTCCTTTCGACAAACCCGCCCATGCTTTTGCTTTGTATTCGCCGTCTGGCACTTCGCAAGATTCGGCTGTGCCTAAGGCCAAAGAATTTCTCTTCTCTACAACCTGGCCTTAATCTATGCGCCGTTCCACAACAGTTTTAGTTAGCTTTGCCGTATGCATTCTCGGTGGTTTGATCGGCACCTTTGCCTCGCTCACCTTAGCTGAAGCGGCCTGTGCCCTGCCAACTTCTGTAAAAGTGACTCTCTTTCAGGCTCACCCTGATATTAAGTCTCTAACTGTTGACGGTGCTTTCGAATTGAGTCAGGGTGGTGGTTCGTCGACCCTCCGGCATGTAGAAATTAGCGTGGCTAAAAGTGGCTTACAGTGGACCGGGGGCAAGAGTGTCCAAGGGGGCAAGGCTGTTCAGCGAGCTGGTGCGCGTATTGTTATTCGCCCCCTAGGGTGGACTCCCCTGCGTTTGAAGCCAGGTTCAGCTGAAGCTCGGCCCTACCGAGGACGATTTATTATCACTACTAGCGGTGGCAGACTAAATGTCATCAATGAAGTTGATTCAAGGTCTTACATAACTAGTGTCGTAGGTAGCGAAAGCGTTCCAGAGTTTCCCCTTGAGGCTTTGAAGGCTCAGGCCGTGCTTGCCACCACTGTTTTGGCTAGGCAGCGGCCCAATATGAAACTTGCCGATAGCACTGACGTGCAAGCCTACCTAGGTAGTGACTACGAAAGACCCTTGGCAAAACAAGCAGTAGATGTGGTTTTTGGCCAAACGCTTACGACCACAAGCGGAACAACTCCGGCGGTTTTCTATCACTCGACTTGTGCTGGTGGCACTAGCGATGAACGTGAGATTTTCTCTGGCAAAGTTTTGAATGATGCCGGCCGCAAAGCTGTAAGTAGCTGCCGCATTGCCGTGCGCGTGAAGTGCAGCTATTGCCAGGCATCACCATTTTTTAAGCCGCATGTTGTGAGTTATACCTTGGCAGAGTTAAAGCAAAAAGTTGGTTGCGTTCCTATTTCAATAGATGTAAGAGATCCCCAAGGCCGGCCGCTCTCTGTCACCGTTGAGCAAGTGTCGCTGGATAAAAAGCAAAGCAAAAATGTTTCGCTTTCTGGCTATGCTCTCTGGCTTAAGTTGGGCCAAGGGCTTGGCTGGGGCGCCGTTCCTGGTATGCGCTATTCATTTGAAAAGACTGCCACCGGTTCTAGCGATGGGCCGAGCAGTGTTCCTAATAGTCCGCCGAGCGCTTCTGCCATCACAATTACTTCTACCGGAGCCGGACATGGCGCTGGTCTTTGCCAATGGGGTGCCGCTGGTATGGCCCGCGAAGGCAAAACCTACAAAAATATCTTGCACTATTATTTCCCTCTGGCTGAAGTGAGCACCAAGTAGCGACTAAGCAAGCATCAGTGCGCTTACGCGAGCAAGTAAAGTGTAGCCACGATACTGTCATACTGGCTGGTTAGTTTGACGTCATTGAATGCAGTCGCTGACGTTCTGAGGATTTTTACTATGCTAGAAGCCACCGTCGAACCAAGTTTTGTCAAAGCCAAAGATGTTAACTCTGATTCTGCTAAAGAGAGCAAGAATGCTCTTTTTGACTGCGCCTATGACGGCGCTAAAAACAGCGTTAAAAACAGCGCTGACATAAACCACCAGGGGCCAGGCCGCAAGTCGGCTGGCAGTAGTGATTCAAGCCCAAGACCTGAGCAAAGACGAGGCGACGCTAGTGCTGCTGATTGCGCATTGCCTCCGGTCACTATAGTGGACGGCGGCCAAGACTCTGGCGGCAAGCCGAATCTAAATGGCAAGAAGCATGAGGCACTTGCGTCTGGCGCAAAGCCGCCCACAACTGACGGAACTGGCAGTGTGATTGGCGGAGTCGGACAAGACGGGGGCAAGGCTTCTGCTGGAGCCGGTTCGGGAGCCGATTTTGCAGCAGATCCAGGCTTCAAACCAACCCCACCTGAATTCCAGTTCTCTAAAGAGAAGACAGCTGCTGCGGCCCTCAATATGTTTGCCAAAGATGAGCTCGATTTGAATGGTGACGGTTTTGTCAACAAAGTTGAGCTTTCAAGAAAGCATGACGAGTTAGCCGAGGCCGCTAAGAACAATCCAAAATCAAAAGAGCTAATTGAGAAGCTGCAAGCAGTTAACTACATGACTTGGGATTACGATCAGTTGAGTAAAGCCCACGACGATGAGTTCTTCTCTGAGACCTCTGGCATCACAATTTATGACCTGGCCAGCACTGTAAGTTCGGTCAACAAGGCCAAGCATTCAGGAAATTAGGTTTAATCTAAGACAAATCGACTGCCCGAGCGATATCATATAGCCCCACCTATATAGATAGATGCCGCGAGGTTAACATGCAGTCGAAGACACGCAAAATTGCGTCCAACCGGGCAAATCAGTTTCAAGAGTCGGTCATCCGCGAGATGTCGCGACTTTCGGCTCAGCATCAAGCGGTCAATCTGGCCCAAGGGCTTCCTGACTTCCCTTGCCCACCTGAGCTAAAAGAAGCGGTTACTCGCGCAGTCTTTGATGATGTCAATCAGTATGCCATCACTTGGGGTGATAAGTTTCTCCGTCAGGCCATTACCGAGCAAACCAAGAAATTTACTGGTTTGACCATTGAGCCTGAAACTGACATCACTGTTTGTTGTGGTGCCACCGAAGCGATGGTGGCAACTATGTTGGCGCTGGTTGATCCAGGCGATGAAGTGGTTGTCTTTGAGCCATTCTACGAAAATTATGGGCCTGATTCGATTTTGTGTGGCGCTGTTCCGCGCTACGTAAAACTCCATGCCCCTAATTGGACATTCGATGAAGATGAGCTGGCGAAGGCCTTCAACGAAAATACTCGCGCCATTATTATCAATACGCCACATAATCCAACTGGCAAAGTTTTCAATCTAAAAGAAATGACTGCCATTGCTAATCTTTGTCAGAAATACAATGTCTTGGCGCTCACAGACGAAATCTATGAGCACATTCTCTACGATGGTGCCAAACACGTTTCGATGGCTGCTCTTCCTGGGATGGCCGACCTAACTGTCACTATCAACAGCCTTTCCAAAACCTATAGCGTGACCGGATGGCGCGTGGGCTGGGCGATTGCTAAGCCAGAATTGACTTTGCCTATTCGCAAAGTGCACGACTTCTTAACTGTTGGTTCACCAGCACCATTGCAGAGAGCTGCTGTGACAGCCATTAACATGCCCGATAAGTACTATGACGAACTCAAAACAAAGTATGCTGAGCGCCGCACCATGATGCTCGAAATCTTAGATGGAGTGGGCATACCCTATTTCAAGCCTGAGGGCGCCTACTACGCATTCTGCGATATTAGTGGCTTAGGTTTTAAGTCAGATATGGACTTCACTAAATATTTGGTGAAAGATATCGGCGTGGCCGTGGTGCCTGGTGGCAGCTTCTTTGGCCCTGGCGCTGAGAATCGCCATAACTATGTTCGCTTCTGCTTTAGCCGCAAAGAAGAGACGATGTTGGCTGCTAAAGAGCGTCTGAAGAAGCTCAAGGGCTAATGGCTCTACCCGCCTTACGTTCGCCTATTCACATATCACGATGGCAGTTGTTTCATCTGTACTTCTGCTTTGTCGTGTTTATGCTCACAATTACCGGAGTTCTTCCTTCATTCGACTTTGGTTTCTTTCTCGCTGTAGAGTTGAATCTGTTAATTTTGCCTGAGTGGTTTGCCTTTATCTCTAGTTTGCTAGCGGTGCGCGGACGGCCTCAGCTATCCATGCAGTTGATTAATTCAGGACTGCGCATAGACGATCAAAACTATAGATTGCTCTGTGCTCGTGCTCTTGCCTACCAGCAAATTGGTGATTTGGAAAGCGCCTTAGAAGACGCTTCTCAAGCTATTTTGATCAGTCCAACGCGCAGCTATGCTTTGACCATGCGCGGAGTGGTGCATTTGTGTCTGAGCGATTATGAAGAAGCAGAGGCCGATTATAATCAGATTTTGAAGCAGAATCCACGCGATCTGGTGGCAGCTCTTAACCGTGCCTGTGCTCGTTTGCAACTTGGTAAGATTAAAGAGTGCATTGCAGACTGTGACTTGGTTTTGCAAGGACGCAAATATCGAGAGAACGCTTATTTTATAAAAATTGCAGCACTTCTTGAGACGCGAAAGATCAAAGAAGCTGAGCTTTTGGTTCAGCAACTTGAGGCAAGTAAGAGCAAGCATCATCTTGTCGCTCTCTCTCGGGCCATGCTTCATGGTGCTTCCCATAATTACGAAGAAGTACTTGCTATCTGTGCTGCAGCTCCGGCCGATCGCAAAGCCGAGTTTTTCTTGACACCGCAAGCCGGTGCTTACCTCTCTCTCAATGAAGGCGATCTTGCACTCTCGACAGCATCGCTGGTGGTGACAAAAAATCCGCAGATTTATACCGGTTACTATTACCGCGCTTTGATATTAATTGAAGCTGGTTATTGGCAAGAGGCCGTGGCTGACTGCAATATGGTTGATACCCTTCAACCTCACTTGAGCTTAAGTAATGCTCTGCGCGCCCGGCTTAGTTTCGCTGCTGGTGACATGGAGCAATGTCTAGAGAACTGCGATGAAGCCTTGAAGAAGAACCAGTTTGACACTCATGCCTTGTATTACAAAGTTCAGGCTTTGGTCGCCCTCAATCGTGTGGAAGAGGGGCGCGAAGTGGCGAGAATGGCTTTGGAGATTAATCCAATCGACCCTGAGGCGATGACTGCTATGGCTCTTATTCTTTTGAAGGCAGAAGGTCCAGAGGCTGCTTTGCCACTGCTAGATCGATCTGCCGCTGCTAATCCGCATTTGCGTTATGTCTACAAATTGCGCAGCGAAGTTCATAGTGCATTGGGTGATCATGTTCGCAGTCAATCTGATTTAGAGCGCTATCAGTCAAAGCAGACTCAGTTGTTGGCCGGATTGCCCGAGAGCGTTCTTCGCCTACAGCAGGCTCGGGCCGATGACCCTCTTGCGTATCTCGATTAGAGTCAAGCTCTAAGTTACTCACAAGCTCTGGGTCATAATTTTTTATTGCTACTTTTTCGCGGCTGGTTTGCTTGGCATTTTCTTCTCAGCCTTGGGATCGCGCGTGTTCATAATCAAATCGACACTAGTGGGATTGTCTTCTATCGCCTGTTTTAGCGATGCCTGCGAAGCTGCATCAGCTCCAATTTCTATTCCAGCAAAGCCCATTTCCATTGCTTCGTACGAGCTCATCTTGAGACCTTGAGTGTGTTTCATCGCTTCTTCAGCATCTTTTTTATTATGCGTTTTGGTGGCAACAGTCATTAGGCACAACCAGATGTAGGGCTCGTTAGGCCGCTTAAGTAGTAGCTTCTTGCCTAAAGCTTTTGCTTGAGCATACCTCTCGGCGCTAACAAGTCCGCCTAAGAGGTCCATATCAAAACCAGTGTCATTAGGGAAAAGTTTTTTGCCTTTCTCTAATAATGCAAAGCCCTCATCGTATCGCTTGAAGCACATCAGTGCCCAGGCCATCGCTGAAATCGACCAGTAATCTTTTGGTGCTAGCGTGTACATTTCTCTGGCTAGTTCCATTGCTCGATCGTTTTTGTTGTTTAAGAAATGCAAATGCACAAGTAGCTCTTGCGATGCCTGCTTTTCTTGATGCGTTTTGGCGTTGACAATACTTTTTTGCAAATATTCTTCTGCTTCTTTTGGCCTATCTGCTTGTATCAAACAAATTGCTAAGGCCTTATTGCTTAGAGCAGAAGTAGGTTTGAAGCCCAAAGCAATGCGCGAACATCTAATTGCTTCGTCAAATTTTCTTTGTTCTAGGTGAAACTGCGCCAGGCAGAGCCAAGCCTTTGGGCTAGTCGATTTGACTTTGATTGCTTGCTCTATCAATTCTCCACGCAGCTTGGTTTTGCTTTGAAGTGCAGCGATGTCGGACAAACCTAAGTAGCCTTCAGCGCTTTTTGGAAAGTTCTTTTTCATGGCGGAATAGACAGCAGCTGCTTCGGTCAGCTTATGCTCGTCCACAAAAATGTCGGCTAATTCTGATTGATACTGACTGTTCTTTGGTGCAAGGCTTATTGCTGTCTGCATGCATTTGACCGCCTCGCTGTGGCGGTCGCGCTGCCAGAGCGTGAATGCGAGTACCGTCCATGCTCCATGATTTTTTGGATTGAGCTGGACAGCTTTTCGCAGATTATTGGTTGCTTCAATTTCTTGGTCCATGAGGTCTTGGCACCAGCCTAAATAAAAGTAGGCTTCGGCATTATTGGGCGCAAGTTCTATAGCCCGCTGGCAAGCTTTAATGGCTCTGGGATAGCGGTGTAGCGTGTGCAAAAGCTTGGCACTTTCGACGTAACATAGCGCATTTGTGGGCGCAAGGCTGATTGCTAATTTAATTGCGTTAAAACTAAGGGTGGCTTTGCCTTTGTGACGATAAAGCTTTCCGAGGCCAAGCAATGCTGCAACATCTCTCGGATTTGTCTTAAGGGCCTCGTTAAACTGCTTTTCCGCTTCGTCATATTTGTACAGTTTGCTGAGGCGCTCGCCTTCCTGGACTGCTTGATTAGCTGGAGAATCTGCCTTTGCAGTAGCTGTTTTGGCCGCGATAGTCTTTGCCGAATCCGCAGCCCCAGTCTTTACCGGAGTCGCCGAAGCAAGCTGTGCAGTGTTTATTAAATATGCCGCTTGCGATAGAAGCAGGAGGCTGGATATTAGACTTCTTAGCCCTACAATCATCGCTGCCTCTCTCTGTCTTGCTTGGTCAATCTTGCACAAGCAAACTAACTATGGGATGCCAGGGCTAAATAGAACTTTATGTATTCTAGACTGCTTATGGGGTAATCGCGGTTGACAACAGGTTGCCAAATCGTCACCATAGAACATCTGATGACCTAATTGGTTTAAAGCGAAGGAATTTATGAGTTCGGCAATTACAGCTTATGGTTTGTCTTTAGTGATTTTGTTAGCGGGAGCTGCTCCTGCTTTTGCTGGTGACTTCGAAGATGGCTGCAAGTCATACGGAGCCAAAGATTACCGCAATGCCAAAGTTAGCTTTGAGCGGGTTCTCGCTGTTTATCCAAAGTTTGCGCTGGGTCACTATTATCTAGCGAATGTTTTGCTTTCGGGCGGTCAAGTAGCCCAGGCAAAAATTGAGTATCAAAATTGTTTGAATGCAACTCCTGATGCGACCACTGCTAAGTATTCTCAAGATGCATTGGCGAAGCTCACAAAGTCATCAGCAGCTGCTCCGGCAGCCGCTGTCGCTCGTCCGACTGGCACCGGTACTAGCGCTGGTACTGGCGGCACTGGCTCTGCCACAGGTCCTAGCATGGTGGCAGCCTTGTCAGGCTCACCGATTCAAGATGCTGCTGAAAGCGCAGCTGAAGCGCGCAAGAAAGTCGTCATGGACAAGGCTAACGCTGAGATTCGAGCACTGAGAGCAGACTATCAAAATCGCCTCGATAGAGGCGATGTGAACGTGTCAACAAACTCTAAATACCATATTGGTCCTGATGGCATGCTCGTTCATCACTACAGCCCTGAGACACGCGCAATAGTTGAAGGCGAGTGCGAAGAGCACTGCGATCGCATTCGCTACATGGCTGAACAGCAGTGCAAATTTATTAAATAGTATTTGGTTTTTTGCAAAAAATCAGTCGGTAGTAGCCTCAGTCTTGGCTATTCTTAGTTTTACAGAATAGTTGAGTACTCAACTATTTTCGAATTCAAAGATGGTCGCAGCTGCAATTAGAGCTATCGGCTTTACAGCTTTGAATTTCCAGCTATTAAATTTCCCGAGCGTCAAATGCGTCTAGCGCCTTCTGGCAGATGCGTTTGCTTTCAAGGGCATAATCTTCAAGATCGCTGTTGCGACTCTTGCGAGCGGCTTCTGCGCGGCGCGACCAGTCATCTAAATGCGATTGTATTTCTGCTTTTGTTGCCTGCGAGACTTTAAGCTCTAAATAAATCAAAAGAGCTTGGTGGGTCTCTGACTCTTGCAATGATTCCAAGCACTGGTTCTTGGCCGCTATGTAGGCTTGAATCATAGTTGAGCAGTTTTCAACATCGGCTTGCGCCGATCTCTTCTTTGCAGCTGAACGACGGCTTGTCCATGAACTCGCTTGATCAGCAAAGAATTGCATGGTCTGTTCTAGGTTCTTCTCGGCTGCTACTTCATCAGAAACAAGCTGACCAACCGCCGTGAGGTCTTTGTTCTGAAAGGCTGCTTCTATGCCTTCGGCGCGCTCGCTGCGAGCGCTTTCAATATCTTCGAGTGCGTCAGCGAGACGCTCATCGATTTTGATTTGCTCTTCAGATTTTTCTTGATCTTCAGAGCCGTTTGGTCCGTCTATATTTTCGAGTGCTTCAGGAACTGCGCCTTCGGCGTTGGAGTGGTTATCTGGTTTCATAGTCAACTTATTTGATGACCATCGCAGCTACGATCAAGACCTGAGTAATGGCGCAAAGCAGCAAAATCATTCCTGATGGCATAAACTTTTTGTTTTTCATAAAGCGTTTAGCGAAGAAGCCATCGAGAAGGCTGGTAACGATGAGAGCAGCGATAAATCCTGCTTGCAGATTGGCGAAACCAAGACCGAAGCAAATATCCAAGAGTAAAGCGCTAATTCCGCCGGCGATTAGTGAGGCCTTGCTTCCGGCTTTCTTGAAGCCGATGATGCCACCAACTAGTACGAATGTAGAAAGTATGAGTATGGCGTAATGCGCAACTGCGGTCATTGGTAATTCCTCTTGTGTAAGTTGATTCTACTTTGTTTCAGCACACAGCTGTTCGCGCGGGCGCTTCTAATTCTCTTTTTATTTCTTCTTTTGTATCTTCGTCTGTCTCGTCTATATCGAACGTAAATTCTTCACCGCTATCGCCTCGTGTGGCTATCCAGGTGCCCATTGCAGCACCTGAACTTTGACTGCGCGGGCGAATATACCAATTGCCTTTGATTTCCGTGCCCTCTTCATTCATGTGGCCGCGGTATTCAACAGGGTCGAGTCTGTTATTGATATAAGTTTTTGTAAACTGCAAGCTGGGATAGGTAAAGCTGCCAGTCACCATGGCCTCGCCGAGATTACAGTTGTCGAGAACACTGCCTTCAATTAGACCTTGAGCGTGGCCACCGATTTCAACAAAAACTACCTCGAAGGCGCTGCCATTCTGCTGACCTAGATAGAAATACTGACCCATCCAGCTTCCGGTTATTGAGTGGTTGTGATCGGTATCAGTCATTTCGTTTTTTCAGCTATTGTCATTTCGCGGCCATCATTTCGTTACTGTGAATTGGTCGAGAACTTTGCCTTTGGCGCTAATTTGTTTGATGGTTAGCCGCTTATCGGCAACTTCCATGTTGGTATATGAATAGTCAGACGAATCGAATTTCTGAATGTAATCAGCTGCTAGACCTGGTGGATAGAGTTGCGCTCCGCCCGCTCCGGTGACAATGTGCAGTGTTCCCACTGGCTTAGTTTTTGTGACACCGTCGTAATTGTGATCAATGGCAAAGGCACCGTCAACAGTGCCATCTTTGGACATGGTGAAGTTGCGCGCATTGCCTTTCGGTGTGAAGACAATAGGATGGCTTCGTTCGTAGCAGTGTGCGTGACCAGCGAAGACAATATCAACGTTGTACTTGTTAAGGATGTCTGAAATTAATCGCATACGCTGTTCGCTACCGTGCGCTGCATCGATGCTAAATGCTGGTTGGTGGAAGGTGACAAAACGCCAGGTGGCCGACTGTGCTTTTTTGAGATCTTCGATTAGCCATTTACGAGTTTTGGCGTCGCTCCAGTCCATGTAGTAATTGGCATCAAGCACTGTCCAGTGGCCGTTACCGTAGTCGAAAGAGAAATTGGCCATTTGTGGATAGGCATCCCCGACAGACTTTTTAAACAGCATCTGTTTATTTTCTGCCCCGGCAATTGGTGGAGTATTTTTGTCACCATATTCAGTGCCGAAACCGTTTAGCGGTTGATCCCAAAAGAGAAAATAGGCCATGGCATCGTTGTGCTTGTCGAAATTGGTGGCATTGCCGTCCAAGGCTATGTCGTGGTTTCCGAGAACACCGACCATAAATATTGAGCGCATTAGCGGCACTGACAGGTCGTGTGCCGCGTGACCGGCTTTGGCGTCGCTTGCTTTGGCGTCGCTATTGTAGACAGGAAAGAAATTAGTCAAATATTGTGAGTAGAGTCCGTGGCGATAGACGATGTCGCCAGGTATTACAACAAAATCTGGTTTGGCTTTGAAGACTTCTGTGGCGATTTCTCTTTGGCCTGGGCTGTTGGCGCCACAGTCGCCGAAGATTGCGACTTTGTAAGGTTGGGCGGCTGACTTCTTCGCTGTTCCGCTGGCTTCGAAAACGGAGCTTCCGTCTTTGAGTATTTGGTATTGAAAAGGCTCACCAGGTTTCAGTTTCTTTAGGCGAGCAGTATATTTTTTAATAGGTGATGAAAAACCAGGTAGGGCTACTAAGCGCTCAAGCAGGCCGTCTACAGGTCTGTATTCTGCTAGTTTCTCTGTTGGAGCTTGGCCGCTCTTAACTTGCCCGCTCTTAACTTGAATATTCCATTTGTGCGTATCGTTGCTGGTGAACCACACAACTGTGGCTGTGCTTGCATCGCTCTTTGCTTCTAGCCCGAGCTGCAGATATGGCTTAACGAGAAATGTCTCTGGGCCACCTGATTGAGGAGCGGGCTTTTGTGCCAGTGCTGCACTGCATAAGGGACCGCTACAAAGACTGCCAGAAAAACCTATCAAAAGCAAAGAGAAGATAAGGCTCAACCACTTGACCATGATCATCCTCTTGTACTATTCGATTGAAAAATGGTGCCGAGACGCAGAATTGAACTGCGGACACAAGGATTTTCAGTCCTTTGCTCTACCAACTGAGCTACCTCGGCAGACTGACGCAAAAGACAGCGCTGGTCTGAATTAGCGCTGATCTGAAATAAGCGCTGGATCAATATACCACACGAGATTTGTCGGTCAAAGCGAAGGCGGTCTTTTTGCGTCGAATCTTTGCGGAAGTTTTTGTTTGCTTCTTTTGATCTAAGTTTAATGGCAATTGTCGAGTGCTTTTAAGGAGCTAAAGGAGGCCTGAAGATTTTAAGGAGCGGCCACTGGAGCGACAGCTCTATTGAAGAATCCAGCAATACGGCAACCGTCGCCGTCTTTCTTGACAAGGAAGTCCATGGTTAACTGCTGACCAGCTGGCTGTTGACCGGTTTGTTGCATTACTAAAGTGCCTACAACCGTGACGACCATTGTGCCGTCCGGGTTAGTAGCAACAGGTGTAATTGAAACTGGCTGAAAAGAGCCAACAAGCGAACCTGAGGCGATTCCTTGCTTGATGTGCTCGCCCCAATAAAGCTGTTCGAAGGCGTTGGCAGCATCAGGAAGCATCCATGTTTTAGCTTCTTTTTGGCTAGCTGCGCAGCTGGCCATGCGGTAGTCTAAAGCTCTTTCAATCCACCAATGAATAAAGTCTGAAGCTAGTTGGGGAGTTAGGCCGCCGCCTGCTTGTTGAGCGCCAGTCGCCTGAACTGCTGCAGCCTGTCCAGCGTTAGCTTGACCGGCCATCTGACCGGCTGCTTGGTTAGAGGCCTGTACGCCTGGCTGATTGGCAGCTTGATTAGTGCCAGCTTGAACCTGCGCTGGCTGTGCCGCTTGTTGATTTTGCCCTTGAGCATCGTCTTCATAAGGATGCAGCGGCTGATCGGCTGAAGCTCGCCCAAGGCGCTTTGATTGAACGCTTTCTTTCTTCTCGCTTTGGTTAGCGCCATTGAAGAAAATCGCGATAATACTGATGGCAATAAGGCCCATCAGGATCTTATCGCCCATGACTTTTTGAATTAGCGCTCGGATAATGTCTTGAATCATCTGTTCTGCCGCGGTTTACACACTCTATCAAACAGCGTATCGCTGAAAGAATCAACTGGCCACTAGTAATGTTCCCATTCTAAACAATCCAATTGGTTACATGTACAATGTTGCAAGCATCAGCTACAGGGAATTTTCGCGGCCTTGGAAGACAAGCGTTCATCAAAACAGACACATAATCAGAGTGCCGAATCAGTGCGGCATGACCCGTCTGCGGCTGATAGTACTGAAAAAGAAAGCACTGAAAAAGACACCAATGAAGAGTCTGTCGATATTTCTGGCGACCTATCTGCAATGGCACGGTCGGCTGAAGATGAAGGCCCTCGTGAGATGATTCCTGGTTTTCTTGAGCTTAAGGCCGACGCCGAAGCAACTGCTGCCACATCTGAAAGTTTCTTGTCTGACGCCATATTGGCAAGTCAAGGAAAGGGTAACTATGTGGCTTATACAATCAAGTTACCAGCCGATCAATTGGCCGCCTTGCAGTCAATTTGGCTTGAGCTGAAGCGCCTTTATGGTGCGCACTCTCCTGACAAGAGCGGCATGATTCAACAAGCAATCCAAGACTGGCTCAAGCGTTGGGATGGACCCGATCGTCAGAAACTTTTGAACGAATTGCTCGAAATTCGCCAAGATACTCGCCGTAGGCAGTACAAAAAGTAGAGTTATTCGTGTTTAAGATGGCGGTAGAGATACCAACCGAAGCCGCCGCCACATATCAGCACAATCACTAAGTCGAATTTGTGCCAAAGGTCGCGGAAGGTTTCCATGTTGTCGCCGAACTTAATTCCCACCCAGGTGAGGAAGTAGCACCAGACTAGCGAACCGATGAATGTATAGACAAGAAACTTGAGCAGTGGCGCCTTAAGAACGCCAGCCGGGAAGGAAATAAAAGTTCTAACGACCGGAAGCATGCGACATATAAAGAAAGTGATGTCACCGTATTTGGTAACCCACTTGTCAGCTAGCTCCATGTCTTTTTCTCGTAACAAAAAGAAGCGACCGTACTTGGCGAGAAACGGGCGACCGCCCCACATGCCGAGAAAATATGACGGTATCGAGCCCACTACGCAGCCGACGGCGCCGGCAAGGGCTGCCAAGTGAATGTTCATTTTGCCTTCTTGCACGAGAAGACCGGCGGTGGGCATGATTGCTTCACTTGGTAGTGGAATGTTGGCCGATTCAATCGCCATCATTATCACGACAGCCCAGTAGCCACCGGCTTCTACACCGTTTTTGATCATTTGCAAAATTGGATCTAGAAATTGATGAAGCACTGGCTCTCCGATTATTTTTAGGCTGTTGCCGAGTGACGATTTTACAGTGCTTTGTTCTATTTTCCGTTTAGCAAACTCTTACTAAGAGCGAAAGAAGGATAATAAAATCTTCGTGCTGCAAAGGTAAGATATGCTTTGCGTATCTATGTGTGCGTTTTTGTATGATTGCCTCCCTTTGCTTAAGATTGCCTCTTTGCTTAAGATCGCAAACCTGCCACCGCTATCTCAGTTCTTTTTGGAAACAGAATGTCACCAGTAATTACGACCTCATATTGCACAATCGCTACCGCCGGTCACGTTGACCACGGCAAGACTTCGCTGATTAAAGCATTAACTGGTATCAATCCGGATAGATTGAAAGAAGAACAAGAACGGCAAATGACCACCGACCTCGGATTTGCCCATCTCGATTTTGAGCCCAAGGACAATGTCAAGTTCGTGCTCGGATTCATCGACGTTCCGGGGCACGGGAAGTTTTTGAAAAACATGTTGGCTGGTGTGGGCGGAATTGAAACGGCATTGTTTGTAGTGGCGGCCGATGAAGGCCCAATGCCACAAACATTGCAACACCTGAAAATATTGAGTCTGCTCGGAGTGCGTTCAGTTATAGTCGCCCTCACCAAAATCGATATGGTTGATGAGAAGGCTGTTGCTGCCGCTGAAAGTTCAGTGAAAGAATTGCTTGACCAGTATGGCGTGAAGTTGCTTGGTGCTTATCCGGTTTCTAATCAAGACGGCAAAGGCATCGAGGCGCTGAAAGCTGGTCTTTATGAGCATTTGAATGCATCTGGAATTTCCGCTGCTCCGGTAGATCCCAGTGAGGTTATTGACCTTGGTGCTAACCACATTGCTAACAATCAAGACGCTGAAACAATGCTGCAATTGGCAGCCGAAGCCAAGTCTGGAGCCGAAACAAAAGCCCTTTCAGCTGCCGCGATCAGTCGCTCGTTGTACTTGCCTGTTGATAGAGCCTTCACAAAATCAGGATTTGGACTAGTAATAACCGGCACCTTGGTTGAAGGCGAACTCAACACCGGCGATCATATTGTCGTCGAACCAGGTGCTGTTAAGGCTCGTGTACGCGGCATGGAGAGCTTTGGCAAGGCTGTTGATAAAGCTACTGCTGGGCAAAGATTGGCGGTCAATCTGGCCGTTAAAGATGGTGGTGAAGTTGCCCGTGGTCAAAGCCTAATTGGTAGTGATAGAACAGTCGTACACAATTTGATTGTGGAAGTCATTGATTACGGTGGCCTAGAATTTTCTGGTGGTGCCGACGATAAGCATGTTGCTGTCTCTCCTCAACCGATCAAGCTCTATCACGGAACCGCAGAAGCAAAAGGTACACTGCGCTGGCTCGAGAAGCTGGAGGAAGATTCGTCTAAACAGTTCGGTCAGATTTTCTTAGAAGAGCCAATCGTTGCTCAACCGGGCAATCGCTATGTCATTCGCTATGGTGATGATGGCATTGCCGGTGGTGCTATCTTGCTTGTCGACAGACCGCGTTGGCTAACGCGTCAATTGGTGCACGACATTAGTGCAGCTATCATTGACGGTACCGCTGAGAGCGAGAAGAAAGCCTTTGTTATGGCCGTGGCCGCTCATCCGCTCAAAGCGGTTTCGCTTTCTCAGATGACTTGGTTCATGCCGACGGTAAAGCTGAAGCGCGCAGCCGATGCAGCCCTTGCTGACGGTTCGCTTGTCTCTATTGCTGATTTGCTGTTAGCGGTTTCGACCAGAGAACAGATTGGCGTGAAGATTCTTACTTTGCTTCAATCACTAATGGCAAACGAAGACAACTCGCGCTTCGGCGTCAGCGTTGAAACGATGCGCAAAAAGACTTTCAATACCCTCACTCGCCCCGTGATGCAGGCAATTGTTGCCGACCTCGCATTCAAAGGTCTATTGGCTAAAGAGGGCGATCGCATCTTCACCATGGGTGGATATGACCTCTACGAAAATGGCGGCGGCTCATACGCAGACAGCTCATCAAATGACTCTTTATCTGGTTTCGAGTCATCTGGTTTCGAGTCAGGCGATGACGATTCATTTGCTGATACAGCCGAGGGTCGTGAAGGCATTGGCAACTCTCCAGCCATTCTCAATGCAGCCGGAAAAGCCATGGCAGCAGCCTACTCATCACTTCTCGATCCGATAGAACCTAGTGCCGCTGCGTCTGCTTCTGCAAGCGCCGCAGCACCCGCCCCAAAAGAGAATGCTGAGACCCCAGCCGACTCTCCTGCTGTCAGTCCTGCTGTCACTCCGGCCGTCCCGACCGCTAACCCCGCTGACAAACCACCGCTAAACGGTCGAGCAACTGCAGCGTCTGCTGCAAGTGCCGCTCCGCCAGTCACCGGTGACCCCGCCTTCGCCCAAGCCAATCGCTTGCGCGATCAAATAATGGCTCTGCTCAATCAACACCCCTGCCTTGAAATCGAAGAAGTGGCGCGTCAAGTTAAGCTCGACATCAAGAAACTGCATTTGACCTTAGATGGCATGGTCAAGAACAAGCAGGTCGTTATTGTCGATCACGATTTTGTCGCTACGTCTGGCAAAATCCGTGCTTCGCACCTGGTGCTGCACAAAATCTGGTTAGCCAAGAAAGACATTTCGCCTTCTGATTTTAGAGAAGGCATCAGCACCACCCGCAAGTATGCCATGGCCTTGCTTTCGCACTTCGACGAAAAGGGAGTAACCAAGCGAATTAGCGGTGGTCGTGCCCTCTTGCGTATGCCAGAATAGTCAGCTCCTAAAAAATGCCCTCATAAGTTTAGGTCTGAAAAGTTAGTTCTGAAAACTCGGCGAATTATTTCCCGAAACGTTCGGCTGAGAGAACAGACTTGCCGCCTCTTAGTGTCTTGTCGACTTGGTGGGCGATAAATTGTGAGCTGTCGATGCCACTGCCACCAACGCCGCGGATACCGAAGATTTGCGGAACATCAGCGTGCTGCGCAATAATCGGCATGCCGTCTTTGCTTTCTTCAAGCAGGCCAGTCCATTTGTGTAGCATTTTGCTTCCGGGGAAGAGTGTCTTTAATTGCTCGGTCAGTTCTGCTGTCGATCTCGTTGCCGCTGCTTCTGGCAACATTTTGTCTGCTCCACCGAACAGCATCAAGTGCTTGTCTTCAGCCCCAGGAATCGACAAAGCATCAGCTGGCTTTCTAAAGTAATTGTAAGCGCCTTCAGTGTTTCTGTTGCGAATGACACCGCCGGCAGTGCGAACCGCTCCATCTGTATCGAAGGCGTTCCCCAGTAGTTTTACTACACCTTTGGTCTCGGCGATACCAGCGAAGCACTGGGCGCCTTCAACGCAGTGATCTAGGTTGCGGAACAAGTTACCGCCGGTACCGGTAGCGAAGACTACGCGATTGGCTTCGATGCGGCCACCGTCAGCAGTGATGGCGGTGATTGGTCCGCCTGGTTTGCCTACATGCAAGCCAATTACAGATGTGTTTTCAAAGATAGGGTGTTTTGCTTCTGCGCCCATTTGTTTGGCGTATTTAAGTGGGTTCAATTGACCTTCGCCGCGGAATGTCATAACAGCTTCGGCTGGTTCAAAAATGGCTTTGGCCTTGGCACCTGTGACGATTCTGATGCCGTTGTCGTAGCGTGCGACAGCTTGGTGTTCGGCGCGCATCCATTCGTCAACGGCACTGACGTCGTAGCTCAATTGGTGTGAATCTGATGGTTTGAAATCAACTTTGCTGCCAAATTTTCCAGCCCGTTCCATAACTGCTTTGTGAGCTTGCACCATGCCCTTAGCGTACTGCCCAAGCACTTTTTCGCCGTAGGCTTCGCCCAATTCGACAAATGAAGGGTCGCCGGCGCGGGTGATCATGCCACCAGCAAATTGGCTAGTTGATTCGCCGATTCTTCCACTCTCTACAAGTATTGTCTTGATACCACCGGTGGCTAGCTTGTCGGCGATCGAAAGGCCTGTGAAGCCGCCGCCAATTACAAGGGTGTCAGTTTTCTGGGTGGCATGCAGTTGGGGGAAGTCAGCCAAATTGGGTCTGGCATAGGGAGTAACGCTTGAAGCTTCGAACTTGCGGGCTTTCAATATTTGGGCATCAATAGATTGATGAATCTCAATCATGCCGTTGTTCGGACCGACATGAGCACCGGCTCTAAGCTCAGGAGAAACTGCTCCTTTAACGACTGCTTCAATGTTGTGTCCGGCCACGCTTAGTAAGTTCAAGCCTTCAGCAGTGGCTTTGGGGGCGAGGTGTTCGCCGACTTCAAGCGCTGCCTTTCCGACTAGTTTTACTTCGCTGATATTGGCCATGACTTTTCACTTCCGCAGGTTGGTGAAGCCCGGTGTTAAGTGGGAATAACACCACTCTATCCGCCAAGTTTGGCGAATTGCGGGCCCGCTCTGCGGGAAATACGTGTGTCGCTCTCGTTGCCTTTCGCTGTCAATTTTAGAAGCTTTCTGCTAAATTTCTGTTCTGGAGTGACAATGAGCAGCACATCTTTATATCTTTACCTTGAAGATTTGGCCCTCGGCCAGGTTTATCTAAGCGGCACCTATGAAGTCACGGCTGCGGAGATAAAAGAGTTCGCCGCCAAGTATGATCCGCAGCCTTTTCACTTAGATGAAGAAGCTGCAGCAGAGACTTTTTTCGCAGGCCTAGCAGCCAGCGGATGGCTAACCGCATCTATTACCATGCGTTTACTAGTCGATGGCGGTTTGCCCATTTCCGGAGGCTTAATCGGCGCCGGTGGAGAAATCACTTGGACTCGGCCCACACGCCCAGGCGACATTTTGCAAGTAGAGTCGGAAGTGATAGAGATCGCCGACATGCCCACGCGGCCGACCAGCGGGTTGGTGACTGTGCGTAGCCGAGTGCGCAATCAAGACAAAAAAGTTGTGCAGGTTCTGGTTGCTAAGCTTTTGGTCCCGCGTAGAAATCTGCTTTTATAGGATCTTCAGTTGTGCCAGGATTGAAACAGAAAAAGATCTTGATTTTTGCAGGGCCAAATGGAGCCGGAAAATCAACTTTTGCTCGGGAGTTCTTGCCAAACGAAGCCGAATGCCCAGTTTTTATCAACGCTGATTTAATTGCCGCAGGCTTTTCACCTTTCCAGCCAGAACTAGCAGCAATTAAAGCTGGAAGATTTATGTTGAAAGAAATTTCTGACCATGCTGCACTTGGCCACAGTTTCGCTTTTGAGACCACTTTAGCGGGGCATGCCTAAGTCCGGATGATTCGAAATTGGCGCAAACAGGGCTATCAGGTAAAGCTATTCTTTCTCTCGTTGTCCAACGCAGAAGAAGCTATTGCGCGGGTTGCTGAACGAGTAGCTCAAGGAGGTCATCACGTGCCGGACGATGTTGTACGCCGTCGATTTTCTGCAGGGTTACTCAACTTTGAAACGAGCTATCGTACTGAAGTGAATTATTGGCGATGGTATGATGACAGTGGAGACGTACGCATCATGATTGATGAAGGTGAAAACCTGTGAAGTCTGAATCTCTTTCCGATCCAGATATGCAAAATGCAACAGCAGCTCTTAGAAGAGCTGCTAAGCGCGCAAGACAGATTGCGGCACAGACTGGTACAGCTGTGGTCGTCATTCGCGAAGGGAAGCTGGTACGAGAAATACCGAAATTAACACAAGTTGAACTGTCAAAAACAGAAACTGCTAATTGACTTCGTTCCAACAATTTTAGTTTAAGGCTTGTCCACCTAACTATCTGGCCTAAGAATCAACAGCCACTACGATATGGTCGCTGGCTTGGCCGCGAGTGCCGTCTTGGAAGACCGGCCAGAGCCGCAGTTGATAGATTCCGAGAGCAGAGAAGTTCTCGCGCTTAATTGTAATAGTGCCGCTCTTGCCGCTGAAAGTGGTGGCAAACTTAGTATTTGTTTGTGCTACGCGACTTGGTGTGGTGCAGTTCTGTTCTTCGAACAATAGATTAGGCCTAGTAATTTCCATGGCCACGCCGACAGGGTCGCCTTTGATCTGGCTGATGTCGAAGGTGATGTCGTCTGCTTTTTTCTCTTGTGAGAGATGCAAGAAGCCTTTGCTGCCTAGGTATCCAGAATTGGCGAAACTAAGTGTTGGCACTAAACTTGCTGCCGGAGCCACAGTTATCTCTTCGATAATGCAATTGCTATCGTGGGGCAAGCGCAAGGTGAGGCCGTGTGATTTTCCGCCCAGCGACCATTCAGGCAAACTGCGCAGTGGGAATATTAAGGTGAATTCGCCAAGGCCGGTGGGCATTGGTGTTGGTGTGCGGCGTTTGATATCGAACTGGGGCACCAAATCATTTGTATATAAAAGATCAGCGCCTTCTTTGGCCGAAGCCGACTTGAAGGCATCGCTTACTGCTTGCTGCTTGAGTTTGACAGTGACAAATTCTAGGGCGTAGGCATTGATAGACCCTGGGTCAAAGCGAATCTCCGGACGGCCTAACTTGCCGCTTCCGCCTGTTGCACTAAGTGTTCCGTCTGGCAAAAATTCGAATTTGGTGTTCTCACTCTGTACCGGCTTCAGCACCGTCTGTAGTGCTCCGCTTTTGAAGACCTTCGCTTCTTTGACGGGATACTCTTTGATGTCGTTCAGTTCCATCTTCTCAAAGTGGCCTGGGGCGCCGCTTGATATATTGCTGTCGGTTGATAGATTGCTGTCGCTTGCGCCGCTAATTTCTGGACACCAGCGGTACACCAAAACTTTGTCGCGGTCTTTGTAGAGCGACTCTTTCATATAGCCAAAAGGCAAAATAGGTTCAAACTTATCGACCATGATAGCGTTGACGGCATCGCGCTCTAGCTGCGGAGTGCGGGTCATGCCAACTAAAGCATTGCGACAAATATATGCGCCGTGAATTTGGTCAGGCAAGCCAACGAAGAGAATCTGCGGGTCGCCCTTCACTTCTTTGTAGAGTTTTGAAAGCCCAGCTCTAATAGAATTTGCTTCAACCCCAGCATCAACCCAGGCTTGGTTGTTGAGGTGCAGGACATAGAAAGAAAGGGCGATAAATCCGACACCGAGAAGTGAGCGCGACCACAATTGTTTGCGGGCGATCACCCCACGACTGACCACAACAGCTGCTAAAGCAATTAAGAATGCTAGTGGAACAGTGGCTACATAAGCCAATCTGCTGCCTTGTAGGTCGTCGGCGATGGCGAAGATTTTGTAGACAGGAGCGAGGGAAAGGACCAGCCAACCAGAGAGGAATAAGAACAAGCGGGCCAGTGCAGGAGTTAAAACTAGATTGACGAGAGTGCCCAGGCCAATCAGGCCAAGATAGAAATCCCACAGTCTTGTGGCCACGGCCCGGGCACTTATAAGTTCATGATTGAGCGGTTCGAAGAAGAGCCTGAGGCCATTGAGCCAAGTTTTGATGAAGGCTTTATAGTTGGCGATAAAGAATAAAGAATCGTCGTAGCCACCAACGAAGGTGCCTAGTGCTAGGCGACGCACGATGAAATAGACGACGATCAAGCCCCAGTACATCGCAGTGTTTTTCAGGGCGCGCAACAGATACGACTTGCTCAGTAGACCTTCAAGAATGGAGCGGCTACGCTCGCCCGGGGCGGCATAAAGCAGCTCGATTAGAACGAATATGGCCGGCAGTGTAATGGCCATTTCTTTCGAGAGCAGAGCCAAAACCAGCAGTATGAACGAGAAAGTAAGAGATACTTTTCTGCTACCAGCGCCTGTATTTACACTAGCTTTCCGCGCTCTTAAATAGAACCAGAACGACCCAGTGATGAAGGCTGTTACTACCGCGTCAACGCGGCCAGTGATCCACGAAACAGTCTCAGTATGCAGCGGATAGAGGCCGAACACTGCTGCTGAGAAAAACGGCCAAATATATAGAATAGAAATTGGTAGAGCTTTGAAGGTCTTGCGCGACAGCTCTTCTTGAATGGTGGCTTTCTCTTCTATCAGTGTAAGCAGCGCCAATTCGCGAGCAATCAAAAATATGAAAGCGGTGCTGGCTAAGTGGAAGAGTAAGTTGGTGAGGTGGAAACCAATAGCGCTGTGATTCCAGAGTACATAGTCAGAGACCATGAACACAGAGATAAGGGGGCGATAGAACTTTGTGGTGGTGCCATCCAACCATGATGTGTGGAAGTTGCGCCAAACCAGCTCAGGGTGCTGCACCGCCTCTTTGAGCCAGATCAAATGCACATAGTCGTCGCCAGCAAAGAAATCAAAAAGAATCGGCATGTAGCCAATGAAAGTGAGCACCAGCGCTAGTGCCATCAAGGCAATCAAGTATTTGTTTGATGGCTTAGGTTGGCCTGCGGGCTTGACAGCCGCCGTAATAACAGAACTACCGGAGGCTGACGCTTCCGGTAGTTTGGCATTTTCGCTTGTTTCTTCGTTCAACTGGGGCCTTAGGCTAGTGAGCTAGACCAGCAACTGATGCAACGCCTGCTACGGCTACAGCTCCAGAAGCAATTTCGCTTGCCATAATTTCAGTTATGGTTTTGCCAACTGTTTCTACTTGCTCGTCAGTCAATTCTGGATACATTGGCAGTGAAAGAACTTCTCTTGAAAGTTGTTCTGAAATTGGGAAATCACCCATTTTGTAGCCCAGATTTTCGAAGGCTTTTTGCACATGAAGAGGAACTGGGTAGTAGCACATAGAGCCAATACCAGCTTCGGTCAAGCGCTCAATCAGTTTGTCGCGATTGGGATTTTCTAGAGTGAGCGCTTTATCTGCTGCCAACACACGAACAGTGTATTGGTGATAAACGTGAGTGGCGCCAGTCTTGCTATCTCTAGCACCATTGGCGACTCCACCAGCTAAGCTGACACTTGGTCTAACTAAGCCTGGGCAGTTGGCCAAGCTGGCATCATATATAGAAGCCAGGTGAGCACGGCGCTCGTTCCATTGCTTCAAGTAAGGAAGTTTCACTACGAGAGTTGCTGCTTGCAATTCATCAAGGCGGCTGTTGACGCCTAGTTCATCGTGGTAGTAGCGACGTCTCATACCGTGAGCGCGAATCGCTCTGATGCGCTCAGCAACAACAGGGTCTTTGCTGACGATCATACCGGCATCACCGGCGGCGCCTAGGTTCTTGGTTGGATAGAAGCTTGTGCAAGCGACATCACCGAATGAACCAGTGGGTTTGCCTTTGTAAGTAGCACCAATGCCTTGGGCATTGTCTTCAATAACTTTCAAGCCGTAGCGTTCAGCAATGGCGCAGATTGGCTCCATGTGTGATGGCAAGCCGTAGAGGTGCACCGGCATGATTGCTTTTGTTTTGCTGGTGATCGCTTTTTCAATCAAGGCTGGGTTGATGTTGTAGCTGGCTGGGTCGATGTCGACGAAAACTGGTGTGGCGCCGCGCATCACAATCGCTTCGACTGTAGCAGCGAAAGTGAAGGGGGTGGTGATGACCTCATCTCCCGGTCCGATATCGAGCCCCCAGAGAGCTAGCATCAATGCGTCTGTGCCGTTTGCTACGCCGATGCCATCATTAACACCGCATAATTCAGCAACTTGCTTTTCGAGGGTGCCGACGTACTTGCCGAGGATGTAGTTACCGCTGCGAAGTACTTCAAGAATGGTGGATTCTAATTCGTCCTGAATGGTCGCGTATTGGGCTTTGAGATTGAGAATCGGAATACTTTGGGTCATTTATAGGTTCCTTTGGCGAATCAATCGAAAGTCGACTTATCGTTTTGTTGGGCCTTGGTGTGATCTCGTCAGAGTGAGTCTAGCTGGTTCGAGGGATGATTCAAAGGTGTTGCAAATAACCTTATCGCAAGCCTTTGCTGAGTTACGCTTAATCTGGATTTTCTTAAAATGGCTAGCACTTGGTATGGGTCAAGTTTGTAGCGTCAGTAGAAATAAAGCTGATAACAAACTATGAGATGTCTCTTATCTATTAAATAAAGTTAGAGACGCCAAAAAAAAGGAGAGGCGAACCCCTCCTTTTGATTTTTCAGAATCGAGAACCAATAGATGCGCGAACGCTAACTACCGCGGTTCAGGCTCTTATCTCTTTTTGCTAGGCACAGCAACAGTTCTTGAAAGAGCGTTGGTGACGAACAAGTTCAGGCTGACGCCTTCTTTTTCGGCTCTATCAACAAGGGCTTGGTGCAACGACTTCGGCAAACGCACTGTGAATTTGCCGGAGAAATTCAAGTATTGGTCTTCGCTAGAACGCGAGGTTGTAGCTTTGGCCTTGGTGGTGTGCTTAGGGGCTGCTGTCTTGCGAACAAGCTTGCGTGGGCTAGCAGCTTTTTTAGCTACATGTTTTGCAGCTGGTTTAGCGGATTTAGTAGCAGCTTTAGGTTTTGCCTTGCCACCAGTTTTACGAACTACTGCCATGTTTCACTCCTTCGTGTATTTGGATCAATCGGAAACCAGCCCGCGGGCAAGCCGCGAGGGCTGCTCAGGGTGCTAAATGTAGAAAATTGCTTTTAGGCAGCTTTCTGTAGAGCGCACTGCCTTATGGCATCGCTCTAATTTGTTCGGTGGGACTTAAGTGGTTTCCACCGTTTTATACGGTTACCACCACTCTAGGTGGCATAGGTATTGTACCAAACAAGTATCCGTTTATAACCTCTTTGTATATAGAAATTTTCTACCCTTGGGGCACAAGGGTTTCGGGGATCTGATACCAGAACAATGTGACACCAGGGGTGATTTTAGCTCTGCCAATGGTGCCGCACCAGTCATAATGGCTGGTATCAAAGTAGCACTGCCCGCAAAATAGATAATCGGTTAAGCTTGTGCAAAGCCAGTAAGCCCCAGCGGGTGGTAAGCCTTGAGAGTTCTGATCGTAAAACTTAGCGCCATGGGTGATGTCGTTCATTGCCTGCCGCTGGCAGCACGAATCAAAGAAAGATTACCAAATGTTGAACTTACCTGGTTAGTTGAACCAGCTGCTCAAGATCTTTTGACCGGCAACCCCGCTGTAGACAGGGTGCTGGTGTTCCCTCGGAAGACCTGGCTCAAAGAGATGCGGAAAGTGACGCCACTTATCTCCACCTTTGGTGCCGCCAAAAAATACTTCCAAGAGTTGAAAGACTTCAAGTTCGAAATGGCAATCGATGCCCAAGGATTGCTCAAGAGTGCCATCCCTGCCTATTTATCGGGGGCACCACTAAGGGTCGGATTTGCTGGCACCAGAGAAGGCGCCTCCAAGTTGCTCACCCATGCTTTAGAGGTCGGCGACTATTTTGCTCCCGACCGGCATGTGGTTGAACTGAATATGGCGCTGGCTGATTTCGCTTTAGAAACCTTGGCACAAGAGCGCAAGACTTGTTTGCGCTTGGCTGGCCGCGACCGCATGGTGCACTTCCCTCTGCCCGAGCCCGGAGACGCCGCTAGGGTTTATATTTCAGCCAAACTTGAGAACCTGGGAGGGGCACCAGAGGCGGGGCAGAACTTGGTTGTGGCTGAGGCAACAGCCGACGAATCGTCCCAGTCACCAGCTCAGGCACCAACTCGGGCACCAGAGCATATTGAGGCACCAGAGGCGGGGCAGATTAGAGTCGAATCTGGGGCACCAAAGGTGGAGCCGAGCAATCGTGTTCGGGGCAAGTCACCAGAGGCGGGGCCAATAATTGCCCTCATTCCGGGCACCACCTGGCCTACCAAAATCTGGCCAGACGATCATTGGATTGCCTTGGGAGCCATGCTGCAACAGCGTTTGCAGGCTCGGCTAGTTCTGGTCGGGGGACCGGCAGAGCGGAGCACCAACCAATACATATATAAAGGAATAGGAACGACTGGATCTTTAATTGACCTGACGGGTGAAACCAGTTTAATGCAGCTGGTGGCACTATTTAAAAAGTGCGATTTGGTAGTTGGTGCCGATACTGGCCCCCTTCATCTAGCATCTGCAATCGCCCACGAGGCCTTCAATAGCGAACTGCTTGCCCGAGAGCCGGTGAACCTTCGCGATACTGCTAACCAAAAGCCGATGATGTATGAGGAGCAGGCGGTCAAGATTGCCAAACCAAAAGTGGTGGCAGTGCATGGTGCTACTCCCTGGTTGCGAAATGGACCGTACGGAAGTATGGGTAGTGCGGTGCATTTAAATCTTGATTGCCAACCTTGTTTTGAAAAGACTTGCGCCCTGAAAACCCTTGCATGCTTAAAAGACCTCCCTGTAGAGGAGGTCTTTAAAGCGGTTCATAAGGCCTTGGCTAATAAAATCTAGCTCTAGGAGCCTCGGCGTTATTTCGGATTATTCGCTGGTCCAGCTTATTCGCTGATCCATTTTTCGATGGTGCGATTCCAGCCGTTCACAAGCTCTTCTTCTTTGAAGAAAAGGCCGATTTCGCGCACTGCACTTTCAGGACCGTCAGATCCGTGAACGGCATTGCGGCCGATATCGGTAGCTAGGTCGCCGCGAATTGTGCCTTGAGCAGCAGCAGTCGGGTTGGTAGCACCAATTACGTTACGGGCCAAAGTGATGGCATTTTTGCCTTCCCACACCATGGCAACGATTGGGCCGCCGGTGATGAATTTGACCAAGCCCTCAAAGAATGGCTTGCCTTTGTGCTCGCCGTAATGCTTTTCAGCCAATTCGACTGACACTACCATCAACTTCAAGCCAACAAGCTTGAGGCCGCGGCGCTCGAAGCGACCAAGAATCTCGCCTACCAAACCACGCTCAACGCCGTCTGGCTTGACCGCGACAAAAGTTCTTTCAACTGACACCGTTTGACCCCCTTCCTAAAGATACGACCTAAACACTGGACCTAAAAATAGGTCCTAAATAGACGCCTTTTTCAGGCAACACTACTAAAGGGATTTTTCTACAGAAAAATCTCTGGTCTATGTTCTTACATAGAGGATGCCATCAGGACAGCTTTATAAGTTTTGCAAACTTCGGATCAAGTAGTCTGTTCCGGTCTTCAAAAGCGACGTTGTACATCTCTTTTTCGCCGTCACCAATGACCTGCGAGATTTTGCCCATGCCGAACTTGACATGCTGCACGGCGTCGCCGACTTTGAGACGCTCAAATGTAGGGGCCTCAGAGACGTCTGGTTTGTCGGTTGGTGGAGGAAGTCGCATTGCTCTTGGCTTGACCGGCTCAGCCTTCTTAGCCATCGGTCTGCCGGCGTTCTGTGACTGATAACCAGTTGACTTGTTATAGCCACCAGCACTTTGGCCCTTATTCCAGCCGCCGCCCGAAGCGCCCGAGCCGCCGTATCCGCCACCACTAGGTTTCTTGTAGCCGCCCGAAGTTCCGCTGGCGTAATCGTTGCCACCATATTTCGAGTCGCCAAAGTTGCCTGGTTTTTTGCCGCCGTTGCGGTCGTCCCATTCCTGACTGTCGTCAGTGTAGCCCTGGCTATTTTTGTTGCCACCAAAGCTGCCGAAGCCACCACCACCATTAAAGTTGGGGTTGCCACCGCCGCTGCGCTTAAATTCTTCGTCGCCACTTGGGTAAAATCCTGAGATTAGCCCCGGAGTAATTTCTTTGAGGAAGCGGCTAGGTATCGTAAAGGTTGATGAGAAGCCCGAGTTCGAGAAGCCTCGACCAATCATGGTGCGTTTGCGCGCCAAGGTCATGTGCAGGCTGTCGCCAGCGCGAGTGACGGCAACGTACATCAAACGACGCTCTTCTTCCATTTGTGTGGGTGAGTCAAGTGAGCGCACATGGGGGAAGAGACCTTCTTCGCAGCCCATGATGAAAGCAACAGGAAATTCTAGACCTTTAGAAGAGTGGATGGTCATTAGTTTGACCGTGTCTTCATCAAGGTTAGCTTTGTCGAGATCGCTTACCAGCGAAATGCGAGCTAAAAATGAGTCTAGGTCTGGCTCGTCAGCGGTTTGTTCAAATTCCTTTGCCACCGCCACTAGTTCCATGACGTTTTCAATTCTGCCCAGTGCTAACTCATCTTTTGATTCGTGAGCATCTTTTTCTAGACGCGAAATATAGCCAGTATTTTTCAGAATCTGCTCAAGTAAATCAGATACTGGTATCACTTTTGACTCAGCATTCAAGGCCACAATAACTCGGGCAAAAT